>JAOAFV010000008.1 GCA_026416095.1 Bacteroidales bacterium
AAGTGGATATATTGATAAAAAAGCAAGGATGTGATAAAATCAAATATTATTAAGAATTTAATTCGAGCTTTTGAAAATTGAATCATTGTTGTCCAAAATAATTTTAAAGGTAGAAAAAAATAAAGGGAAGAAAATTCTTCCCTTTTTTGTTTTTTTGCTGAAAATTTAAACCTAATTTTTATGAAAAAAATTAATCTGTCATGCAAAAATAATCAAAAATTTTTTTCTCCACTTCCTGTTTTTGGACAGCTTGCATCTTTTGTTAAACAAGCCAATATAGAACAAATCATCCAGGTATCTGCATCTGATAAGCATTACAAGAAGTTTAAATCAAAAGATCACATTTTAACTATGTTAGTAGCCGTAATTACCCGTGTGCAGTCCATTCGTGATCTTTGTGCGATGTTTCTTGCTCATCGCTCTATTATCCATCATTTTGGGATATACACACTTCCTAAAAGAAGTACATTAAGTTATGTAAATAAAAGGAGACATTATTCTGTCTTTGAAAAAATTTATCATCGTCTTTATCAAAACTATCGTTACGATATTTTGGACAGCACAAGAAGGCCGATAATAAGTGGAAAGAAAAGAATAGCCATAGATAGCACTATTGTAGGGTTAGTAGATAGTTTGTTTAGAAACGTTGGACGTTATCGTTTGGATGGTAAGAGGAAAGGAGGAATAAAACTACATTGCACATTAGAAGAAGGTAGTCGTGTTCCGCAGGTTCATTACATTAGTCAAGCCATTGAGCACGATCAAGGCGGATGGCAACAGATGAGTTTACAGAAAGGAGATATTTATGTAATGGACAGAGGATATCTGAATTACACTAAGTTTTTAGCGATGAATGAAGAAGGGATATATTTTGTTAGACGGATGAAAGATAATAGTGTGTATAAAAGCATAGAAGAGAAAGATGTTCCAGATAAGAGCGAAGCTGGTATATTAAAAGACGAGATCATAGAAAAACATTTGGATGAAGGAAAAAAAATAGCGTTAAGGCGAGTGGCATACTGGGACGATGTTCATCAACGTTTATTTGTATTTATTACGAATTTATTAGAGATAGAAGTAGATTACATTCCTCTACTATACAAGAGCCGATGGGAGATAGAAATTGTTTTCAGACAGATGAAACAAAATTTTCAGTTAAGATATTTTTTAGGAGATAATGAAAACGCAATAAGAATACAGATATGGTGTTGTTTGATAGCGAATTTACTGATAACGGTATTACACAATAATATAAAGAAGCGAAATAAAAGATTGTAACTAGCGGTCTAGTAAATTTTATTTGTGTTGGAATGCATAGTTAGGTATCGTTATTAATGTTTACGATAAGAGAGATAAAAGAGATAGAGATCTAAAGTATAAGTGAGATTAATGCTAAGAAATGCAATTAAGATTGTGGTAAAAAATAAATAGGGGGGGTATATTGTAAAAAGTAGAAATTATAAAAATTTAATCAATTGAATATCAGCCATTTATTATTTTAAAAAAATATTTTTGACGATAGTAAAAAAATGTATAAAAAATCTGTCTTATTTGACAATCTTTTTTTGTTTTAATATAATTTAAAATCATTAGACAACTTACTTTGTAGTGCCTGTATAACAAAAACTGAATATTTTAAGTTATTCTGCTCAATATCTGATAATGTTTTACTTTCGATATTATTGTCGGGCTGTTTACCTTGTATGACTTGGATTGCTTGATGCTTCATTCTTAACCCATATAAAAAATTGAAACAAAACAAAAGATCTTGATATGTAGAAAGATTAATGATCTTTTTTTGTAACATTTGCTTAATTCTTGATATAGTTGATGCTTCGCTTATGTTGTTGTTTAAAGCATAAATGCGTATAATGTTTACGAATAAGCTTATAATGTCTTTTATTCTTATGATAGACGAAAGGGATATTTTTGTTTTAATAGCATCTTGAACTAATAGTAAAATATAAGCCTTATTGCTTAAAGATTCAGTTTGAACATGTGATATTAAATTTTTTCTAAGCAGTTCGTTACCGTATATAGTTCGTGTATCGAAGAAAATTTTAATATCTAGCAAATCTTGAGCATTACCTTGATGAATCCACTCTGTGAAATATTTTTTCCACACATTTAAAGGTTGCACCCAGCTAGGATTTGATGCCATGTTATTCCCTTTGCAAAAGCTGTATCCAAGTTCATGAAGTTTATACGATACATATTGTCCGAGTCTAATAAAATAATCGTTAAAACCCTCATGCTCAATAATTATTGCATTGTCCTGATCGGTAGAAAATGTTTGTTCGTGTCGTGCTTCGCTTCCCATAACAATAAATGCAAAATCGCAAGGTGGTGTACCAAGCTCGTTTAAAGCATTTTTAATGATTGAATTCACTATTGAATCGTGTACTTCGCTTAGTAAAGTTAAATAATAAAGAATGTTATTGGAATATAAGATTCGTTTTGCAATACTTTTTGTTAATTCATCTTTTATTTGTTTCAATTTTTCAAAAGAATGAATTTCTCCAATTTGTTTTAATTTAAATTCAATAATACTTGATTGTTTTCTGTAATATTCAGGTAAATAAAATACGTGTTTCTGGTTAAAATTATCTTCAACCAACAAAAGTTGCATATAATTTTGTTGCAATATTGATAAAGCATAACTAACGGTTGATTGGGTATTGATGGTAAAAATGGGGGATTTCATTATGGAGCTTGCTTTTGCATTAAGTTTATCTGTTGAAAAAGCTAAAGATGAGATAATTTCTTCCGCAGTAATATATCCGAGATATTCATGCTTTTCGTTTTCTACTATTAAATATTTATACTCGTTTTCGCTTAATTTTTTTAAAATATTTTCGATTGGTGTTTGCCAATGAGTGACTTGTAAAGGTAAAAAACATTCGGATAATGTTAACATTTTTTCCGAATTTTCAAATTCTGAAACACAAGCGTTTGGTTCAGATAAGATGTTTGTTTCAATCGATTTAAGTAATCCTTCGCAATATAAAAGTTCTTGGTTTTCATCTTTTACAATGCTAAGCGATATGATTATAGTTTGTGAAGTTCCATCTCTTTTTTTTATTTGCAATTGCATGTTTTTAATATAGCCGTTTTGTAAAAGTTGTTGTCTTATCGTGCGTTTATCGCTATTATTCGCATATAAATCTATGATATATGCATGAGTTAAATGTTCAATATTGTTATAACCCATTAATTTTAACGTAGTTTGGTTAGCATCTAAAATTTTTCCCTTGTTATCTAAGGTTGTACGAATATATCCAATATTTATATTGTCTAGTAAAGCTTTTAGTCTTGTGTAAGTTGCCTCAAGCTTTTCATTTAAGGTTTTCAGAGGTCGAATGTCACGAATAGTAAAAACATAAAATATTTCATTAGAAATATTAACTGCTGAAATATTTACAATAACACTTACTTTATTATCTGATGATGTAATTAGTGTTGTCTCGAATGGTGTTATTTGATTAACATAATTTTTTATTTGTTCTACAACTGTTTTAGGTATTTGTAAGTAATTTTCGATTGATTTTTCAATAACAGATTCAAGTTGTATAAGCTTTTTAAATATATCATTTGCCTGAACAATTTTAAAATCTTTAGTCATAACTAATGCCTCGGTAGAAGCTTCAACTAAGGAACGATATTTTTCGTACGAAAGTTGTAGCTTATTTTCAGCATCTAATCGTTTCTTTTCAATTTTATACGACTGAAATGCGATAAAAATTAGTATTAAAACAATAATAATCGTAATTATCAAACTAATCTTGATAAGTCGATTGGTTAACTTAGAAATTTCTTTTTTTACATCATCGATATAAACGCCTGTCCCAATAATCCATTGCCATGGTTCGAAAAGCGAAACATATGATATTTTAGGAAGAATATGTAAAGAGTCATCTTTAAACTGCCACATGTATTCGACATAACCACTTTTTTGTTTTTTTACAACTTCCACACATTCAACAAACAATCGTTTTCCGTTTGGGTCAGTATAATTTGTTAAATCTTTTCCAACCAAGTCGTGAACGTATGGGTGCATAATCATTTTAGGTTTCATGTCGGTAATCCAAAAATAATCTTTATTGTCGCTACCATAACGTAAATATTTAATGCGAGAAATGGCCGTTCGTTGGGCTTCCTCTGTTGTCAGTATACCTTCTTTTTCGTCGTTATAGTATTTTTGTAATATGCTTTTTGCAGAATTGACCAGTTCTTTAATCATTTCGCGTTTTTTATCAAGGAGTGCTTCTTCAAATTGGGGTTTTACCAGAAGAAACAAAAAACCAATAAATAACGCAATGGCAATAAAAGATGGTAATACTATTTTTAAAAAAAAGTTTATCAAATGTTTTTTCATAAAATTTAGAATTTATAAGTAATGTGTCTCAATAATCATTTTATTAAGGTTGACAACAATAAACCCCGAACGTGCACTGTTTCTTACAATAGCAGGAATACCAATTGCAGTAGAATGAGTGGTGAGTGTTAATCTTTTAGAAAACCTAATTTTATTATCTTGCTCGTTAAGAATAAGAATTTTAGGACTATGCACGTGACCGAAAATACTTAAATAAACTTGTTTATTACGAATAAAATTAAAATGCTCTTGACTTTGTTGAATGTAGTGCATATATTGTGTAGTAAATCCAGTTATATCGGGGAAAATAAAATGGCTTAAAAATAATTTTATGGTCGAGAATTCTAAAATTAAAAATTCAGGTAACTGGGTAAGCCATTCTATTGCCGATGTAGAAAGAAGTGTCGGTAACTCGTTTTCTTCATATAACCATACTTCCCCTTGCGAAATTTGCTTACGTTCTGGATAAGATAGTTGATACCAATTGGTAGGTATTTTAGAGATTGGATTATGAGTAGGAATTTTTTTTACTGCATAATGATCGTGATTGCCCGCTACGACATAGCGACAATATTTTGCAATAAGTTCAACACAAGCATTGGCATTTCTTTGTTCGAAATGCTTATAATGGGGGACACTAAATCCTACAATATCGCCTATACAAGCTATTTCATTACATTTTAATTTTTCAATTTTTCGAAGTGCACACTCGAGATAAGGTAAATCCTCATGTATATCAGAAATTATTGCAAGCTTCATTAACAAAAAACTTGTGATAAAATTAACAAAAATTTTAAATATAGTTTAAAAATTGTAGTATACAGCAAATAAAAACCGAACATTTTGAGCATTATGAGTTTTTACAACTGTACCATCTTTTTGTGGACGTCCATAGCTTGCAGTGGTCATTTCTACTTCGGTTGACAAAGTAACTTTGTTGTAAACATACGAAATACGGGGCGAAATTCGATACAACTGATCAATATTTGCTCCGCGAGCGTAGCGATTACCATTGATCTCTTTATCGGATCCTAAATTTTTTGCATAACCACTATATATGCCTACTTGCCATTTTTTTATATTTAGTTGAAGATCGAGCCAAGTAGTTGCTGTTGTTAAGTTGGTATATATTTTATATCCTTTGGCTGTATCGGTAATATTGGCAACAGCATACCCCCCAATCATCATAATGTTGTTCCCATTTTGAACATAATTGCCACCAGCCTTTGCTATAAAATTTTTAAATTTTTTCTGAACATACCCATAATACGATAAAGAACTTATCGATTGACTAGTATAATAGTTTTTGTTGGTTTTAATTTCTGGAACTAGTTTAAAATAGTTGGCTCCACTTACAAAAATAAGCTGAATACTATCGGCTTTAATAACTATTTCAGCATTTAAGCCAGGCATGTTTGCATTGCGAAAATATTTATTAGAAGATCCATCAGGCCCTGTGCTTGTAAAATCACGTTCGGAAAAAGCTGTTAAGTTAATGGATAATAAAGGAATTATTTTATGGCTTACTCTCACTTGTGGATTTCTTGAAAATGCGATAAATGGAGCACCTGTGTTAAATGAAATAGTTCCTGGAATGGCATATATTGGAAACATCGGATGCCAGTTTTGCCCAATCAACAGTTCAGTCTTTTCCCAATTCAGCTTTAAATAGGCATGTCGTAACCGCAAACCATTTAAATCAGCTTCACTAGTACCAAAAAATTCGGTTTCTATTAATCCACTTGTTTTTGCCCCTAATGCATCGGGTCCTGTAATGTTTGCACTCAAGCGCGTTTGAATGCTAAGTATATGAAACACATCCTTATCGTTAATGTCTATCGAATCTTTGCTAAGCAATATACTGTCGGGAAAAAGATAAAAATGACCTTCGCGCAAACCATTAGCTGCCGAAGTTTGTCGAGTATCGTAAAATACATCGGTTTTTATAAAACCTGAGAATTTAATGCTGGGTTTTTGCTCATTCTGCCCAAAAATTTTAACAAAAATAAAAATGAAAACGAAAAAATTGACTAATTGTTTCATACATCAATCTGTTTTAAAGTTTGTTGCAAATTTATAAATAATTTTCTGTTAATTTTATAAAAATATTTATTACTTGTATTTGATAATCAATAACATAAGTAAAATTAAATTAAAAGTTTTTTACAATATTAAAAATTTGATCCTTAGCACATTTTACCACTAGATAAATTAAAAATACCTGTTATTATTTTGTTTAGGTAAATAATTGGTATAATAATTTTGACAAATTTTTAAAACAAGAGTCCTTTACAAGACTGTTAATAAACTATATGATTATTATTAACTTATTTAGAATATATTTCTAAAATGCTTGTTAATTTAGTATCTTTACATTATGAAACGTTTAAACCATTTGTATATGGGCTTTTTTGATGTTTATATGGAGCTTAAAACACTCCATAGCAAGTTTTTTAATTCTGTAAACAAGGTTAATGGATTGGTGTCCGATAGAGAAAGCGTTAGATAAGATATCCAAAAAGGTCAGTTGGTAGACGTTCGTCGTGCATATAGCGGTTTGTTGTTATTTAAAATGTTGCTAATAGAGGAGTAATATGGCATGAGCGATGTAGAATGCAAAGATTTCGTGAAAGATAGTCTGAGCGCAATGCGTTTTTTTAATATTAGTTTAGAGAATAGTGTTCCCGATCATAGCACGTTGAGTCGCTTTCGCAGTGAGTTATCAGCTTAACGCGCTTTTGATCGATTATTGCGTAAAGAGAATAAACAATTTAAAACCCCATAATGCGAAATTTAATAAAGAAAAGACGGTTGTGATGCTACGATAACAATCAGTCCGCTTCTTCCGAATGAAAAGCTTGTATATGAAATTGTCGAAGACAGGAACGAAGATGATAGAGATGATGACCATATGCTGTAAGAAGAACATTAACAGGGATTGATAAAGAAAAAGTAACCGAAAGTGGATACGGAGGCTTAATGGTTAAAAAAGCAATAACTCATACTATGGCTATAAACTGACGATATCGGTAGATGAACGCGATTTAGTTGTCGCTGTTGTTAAATCTTTTGTCAATGTTCATGATAGTCGTATGTTGGCTGTATTGTTATCGATGTTGCTTTTGTATCGTAAAGTAGAATTTTCATTCGGTAAAGGTTTTAAGACGCCTTCAATTGTTGAATTATTAGAAAAAAAAGACGTAATCAATCGCGTTATGGACAAAGCAGTTCGTAACAAACCATTAACTTATCGGCAACGTTTGCGGAATAAACTTATTAGTAGATATTGGTATGTTGTCGAATACACTTTTGATAGCTATAAACGATGGTTTCATGGTCAGGCTGCAAGATATAAAGGTATTGCCAAGGTTTATGCACAACATATATTCTTAACTATATATTACAACATCAAGTGAAGCCTGCAGCTTATATCTGTCTGATAGGGTGGTAATGTACCCAAAGGCAAATACACCGATAAATAGCCTTAAAATAAAAATATAAAAACAAAATTTTTCTTTGTTTTATAAAAAATTTAATCGAAAATCAACAAATTACTAAAATAAATGATTCAACTATTCAAAGTTTTTTATGTAAGTTATGCTGTTAAAAAAGCATTTAAATGGTTTTTGCCAGGATATAATTTTATAAAATTAATGGACATGAATATGATATTTGGTTTATAATATTTATTAATTCGCATGCTTATCTAATAAAAATTAAATTTAATATTTAACAATTAGTTATTGAAAACTTTATTTGACTTTTATTTACAAATTGAATTTTTAATTATATCTTTAAGAATATGAAAAAACATTTTATTACATTCATAATGATATTAAATTTTATTTCAAATAACGCTCAAAACGATACTATTTTTAACATAATAAAAGACGATAGCTTTTTAATAAAATACATTTATGAAAACATACATTGGAGCAGAAATTTAAAGGGGAAAACAATTGAAAATAATATTATTTTTATTGCAGACATAATAAACGACTCGTTGATAAACAATATTAAAATAATAAAAGGTGTTGATGTTGAAATTGACACTCAAATTGCTGAACTTCTTAAAAGGTATAAATTTAACTTTAGCACTATACCCGATACAATAAAAAAAGTTAAGATTATTATACCTATTTTCTATTCAAGAAAATAATTTTTATAATTTTACAAATTTAATTATTTTTGCGGCATAATCATGCGGTTAATAATTTGCTTTATATTAGTTTGTTTTTCAAGGTGTTTAACAATTTTTTCTTCAGAAACTCACAATAAACACACCACTAATTTTAATCCTGGCGATTTTATTATTGACCATATCTTAGATGCCCATGAGTGGCATATTGCAACCATTAACAACACTCATATTTCTATACCATTGCCTGTCATTGTTTATAGTTATAAACAAAAAAAACTATATTTTTTTCTATCAAATAAATTTCATCGTGGTGAATCAACATACAACAACCTAAGATTAGTCACTGAAGGCAAATTAAAAGGTAAGATAGTTGAAGTAGATAAATACGGTAACATTGATAAAGAGGCTCCATTACCATTAGATCTTTCTATAACCAAGAATGTACTAGAAATTTTTATTATTTCTATAATTCTTATTATTGTTTTTACTTCTGTTGCTAGATACTATAAAAAAGATCCTCACCGCCCACCCAAAAAAATTGCTTCTTTTCTAGAACCATTAATTCTTTTTATTAGAGACGACATAGCAAAATCATCGATTGGTGAAAATTATCATAAATACATGCCATATCTTCTCTCTGTGTTCTTCTTTATATTTTTTTCAAATTTATTTGGATTAATTCCTTTTTTCCCTTTTGGAGCTAATGTAACAGGTAACATAGCTGTTACAATGTCGCTTGCTTTATTTACACTTTTTATTACTTTTCTAACGGCAAACAAATTTTATTGGTTACATATATTTAATGCTCCCGGTGTACCCTGGTGGCTTAAAATACCTATACCTTTAATTCCAATAATTGAACTTGTTGGTGTTTTTACTAAACCCTTTGTATTAATGGTACGACTTTTTGCAAATATAATGGCAGGACACATAATAGCTTTGGGCTTTTTTAGTTTAATATTTATTTTTGGAGCCAAGCATTGGGCATTTGGTTATAGTATTTCTATTATATCTATTGCTTTTACTGTATTCATGACCTTGCTAGAATTACTGGTGGCATTTATTCAGGCATACGTTTTTACATTACTTTCTGCCTTATATTTTGGCATGGCAATTGAAAAGCCTCACCATGAATAGAATTTTTAATTATAACATATTATGATTACATTAACAATTTTATTACAAGCATTAGTTAATACAGCAATAGCAAAAATGGGTGCTGGCCTAGGAGCTGGAATTGCTGTAATTGGTGCAGGAATTGGCATTGGTAACATTGGTAGCAATGCTATGCAAGCAATTGCGCGCCAACCCGAAGCAGCAGGTGATATTCGTGCTAATATGATTGTTGCTGCTGCTTTAATTGAAGGTGTTGCTTTTTTTGCCATTGTTGTTTGCTTACTTATTTTATTTTTTTAAAAAAAGGAATTTAATTTTTCCTTTTTTTATTATTATTTGTATTAAAATTTAAAAATATGAATCTGGTTACACCAGGTATTGGATTAGTATTTTGGACAACACTATCGTTTTCTATAGTTATGTTAATATTATACAAATTTGCCTGGAAACCTTTACTAAAATCTTTAAAAGAACGCGAAGAAGCAATAGCAAAGGCAATCGAAGAGTCGCAAATAGCAAAAAAAGAAGTAGAAGAAATTAAAAAAAATAATCAAAAACTTATTCAAGATGCTTACAAAAAAGCTGAGGAAATAATAGAAGAAGCCAAAAAAACAAAAGAAAACATTATAACCGAAGCAAAGCAAAAAGCAATAGAAGAAGCCAATAAAATAATGGAAGCAACAAAACTTGCAATTGAAACCGATAAAAAAAATGCAATAAAAGAAATTAAATCACAAATTATTGAATATTCAGTTTTAATTGCTGAAAAAATTTTAAAAGCCGAACTTTCAGAACAAAACAAAAAAGAAGAATACATTAAAAAACTAATGAACGAACTAAACTTAAACTAAAATGAATATTTCTAAAGTAAGCATAAGATATGCCAAAGCTCTTTTAGCCACTACTATCGAAAATAATTCAACTGACGAGGTTTTTTCCAATTTAAAATTATTAGAAAATGTTATACATGAAGATAAAGAATTCATTAAAATGATAGCTTCGCCCCATATACCAATTTCCAAGAAAAAAGAAATAATTTATAAAGTATTTAATCCAATATTTAACCAAATTACAATTAATTTTCTCATTAAACTAATTGAAAACAAAAGAGAAACTATACTTTTAAACATAATTTATAACTTTTATAAACTATATAATGATCATAAAAATATTGTAGAAGTAACATTAATAATTCCATATAACATTTCAACTAAAACATTAGAAGAAATTCAAAATACTTTGGAAAAAAAATTAAATAAAAAAGTAAATATAAAAACAAAAATCGATGAAAAAATAATAGGAGGGTTTATAATTCAAATAGAAGATAAAGAATATAACGCAAGCATATTAAATCAACTAAACAAAATAAAAGAAAAAATTAATATATAAATACATAAAATTATGACAGAAATAAAACCAAGTGAAATTTCAGAATTAATAAAAAAAGAACTTTTAGGTATAACCAGCGATATTGACTATAATGAAATAGGCTTTGTACTTCAAGCAGGCGACGGTATAGCACGTGTTTATGGTTTGAATAATGTTCAAGCAAACGAAATGGTTGAGTTCGAAAGTGGCATTAAAGGCATTGCTTTAAATTTAGAAGAAGATAATGTTGGAGTGGTATTACTTGGCTCCTCAGAAAAAGTTAAAGAAGGCGATAAAGTAAAAAGGTTAAAAACAATAGCATCGATAAAAGCGGGCGAAGGTTTGTTAGGAAGAGTTATTAATCCTATAGGCGAACCTCTCGACGGTAAAGGGCCAATAACAGGTCAACTTTATGAAATGCCTCTCGAAAGAAAAGCTCCTGGTGTAATTTTTCGGCAACCTGTAAAAGAACCCCTACAAACAGGCATTATAGCTATCGATGCTATGATACCAATAGGTAGAGGACAACGCGAATTGATTATCGGCGATAGACAAACAGGTAAAACTGCTATTGCAATTGACACCATAATTAATCAACGAGAAAACTTTGAAAAAGGTGATCCAGTTTACTGCATTTATGTGGCAGTAGGACAAAAAGGTTCAACCGTTGCTACCATAGCCAAAATTTTAGAAAAGTATGGGGCCATGAAATATACTATTATAGTAGAAGCCACAGCAAGCGATCCTGCAGCACTTCAATTTTACGCCCCATATGCTGGCTGTGCTATTGGAGAGTACTTTCGCGACACAGGTCGCCATGCATTAGTTATTTACGACGATTTATCGAAGCAGGCTGTTGCATATCGCGAAGTTTCGTTATTACTACGTCGCCCACCAGGACGTGAAGCATACCCAGGCGATATTTTTTATTTACATTCACGACTTTTAGAAAGAGCTGCAAAAATAATTGAGGCCGACGATGTTGCTAAAAAAATGAACGACATACCCCCATCTATCCGCCACCTTGTTAAAGGAGGAGGCTCTCTTACTGCGCTTCCTATCATAGAAACACAAGCTGGCGATGTGTCGGCATATATTCCTACAAACGTAATCTCAATTACAGATGGTCAAATTTATTTAGAAGCAAACCTATTTAATGCCGGTATAAGACCTGCTATAAATGTGGGAATTTCTGTTTCGAGAGTTGGTGGACACGCTCAAATAAAAGCAATGAAAAAAGTGGCTGGTACATTAAAAATAGATCAAGCCCAATATCGCGAACTCGAAGTATTTGCTAAATTCGGAAGCGACCTCGATCCAGCTACTTTAGCAATTCTTGATAAAGGCGCTAAAAATGTTGAACTACTTAAACAAGATCAGTATTCACCAATGCCTGTGGAAGAACAAATTGCTTTAATTTACTGCGGAACAAAAGCTTTGCTAAAAGATATTCCTATTAATAAAGTTAAAACTTTTCAGAAAGATTTTATTGAATATCTAAAACTAAACCATAAAGACTTGCTTGCTACTTTAAAACAAGGTGAAATTACCGAAGAAATTATGCAAACACTCGAAAAAGTTGCTGCAATTATTTGCGATAGAATTAAAAGTACATTATAACTATGCCAGCACTAAAAGACATTAGAAATCGGATCTATTCTGTAATTTCTACTAAGCAGGTAACAAGTGCAATGAAAATGGTTTCGGCTGCCCGCCTGCGTAAAACTCAAGACTTAGTAATAAAATTTCGACCTTATGTAAACACACTCCAAGATATATTAAACAACCTCTCTGCAAACATATCTGGCGAAATTGAATCACCTTTCTTCAGAAAAGAACCAATACCATCTAAAATTCTTGCTATTCTTATTACCTCTAATAAAGGTCTTTGTGGTTCTTTCAACAATAATATTATTCGCTATGCAATTAACTTTATCCAAAACAATTATTCTCAACAACTCAAAAATTGTAACGTCGACTTTATATGTATTGGCAAAAAATGTTACGATTATTTAAAAAAACAAAAATTTAAAATCGTAGAATATAATCAACAACTAGTAAATAAATTAAAATACGAAGATGTGGCCGAATTAACCGACAGGCTTATCTCTTTTTTTGTTGAAAAAAAATACGATGAAATAATTTTCTTTTATAATTCTTTTAAAAATGCAGCAACTCAAATACCAAAAAGCGAAAAATTTTTGCCTTTTGAGCCAAAAATTACTGAAACAAAAACAATAGGTTATAATAAAATTTATATTTTTGAACCACAAGCCGATGAATTACTAAACCAAATTATACCAGTTATTTTAAAATCGCAATCATATAAAATATTATTAGATAGCACCACAGCCGAACATGCAGCACGAATGACAGCAATGCATAAAGCCACCGACAATGCTAACGATATGATACGAGAATTACGATTGTATTACAACAAAGTTCGTCAAGCAAATATAACAAAAGAATTACTTGACATTATGGGTGGTGCTAATGC
>JAOAFV010000044.1 GCA_026416095.1 Bacteroidales bacterium
TGGCTTCTGAAAAGTTTTACATTAACACCAAAGGCGAAAAAGTTGACGAATCGGCGGTTAAAAAATAAAGTGAAGATGAAGAAAAATCTTCTTTTGTAGCGTTTGAATAAAATGGTTTATATAGCTACAAAGATAGCAAAGGTAACATTGCAATTAAACTAATAGAAAAATTAATTAATTTTTTAAAGTATAACAGATTTAGGTTCAAGAAGTAAAGATCCCAAAATGGTTTTTCAATTTATACAGTAATTGAATATTCTTTGGTATCAGAGACGTTTTTATGTAAATAATTATTTAATGGGCGATATATATAAAGGCGATAGAACCAGAGAATTAATTATGTATTTAAAAGTCATTATAACGATATTTTGATAGATTTATCTGGCATAAGTTTATAACAATTTTTATTATTAAAGCCTAATTTAAGTTAACTTTATTTTATTAACTTTACAAATAAAAAATGTAAACTTTATAAATGCCTTTTAAACTACTGAAACTTTTTGTTAAACTACTATTTTTGTGCGAGTAAATATTTTTGAGTAAATTTGTAAAAATTATGGAAGAAATCAAAAAGTTTTCTATAGAAATAATAAAGGAGCTAGAAAAAAAATTTAAAAATGCTTGTTGTAACCAGGTTGCAGAAGCATATTTAGACTGTGCATTGTTAATAAAAAACAAAGTTGAAGAATATGTAAAACAAAATAAGGCAACTAATGAATAAAAAATTCGTCTTTAATATTAAAAATGCTATGAGTGTTTCAATTAAAATATTTAGTGTTTCTTTATTTTTAATTATTTGCATTAACTATAATTTCGGACAAAGAAAAGATACAACATATATTATAAAAAGTGTCAAGGGTAGAAACATAAGAGTTCATAGTGTAAAACCTATTTTGAGTAAGGAAGAATTTGAAAAAAGAAAGCCCGATACAGCAAAATTAATGACACTTGAACCTTATGTAAACATAGAAAATACAAATATTATGATAGCACCACCTAAATACTTTATTTATAACAGTAAAATTAGTGGTTTTATTCACTTGCCAACTACTGCAGCTATAAATATTAAGGAAATAAAAGGGTACAATTACGAATTAGTAACAGCCAATTTAACCGATGAATATATTGCAAGTCAAAATGCAAAGCTCATTTCGGTAGAGAATATTACAACAAGTAGTGGCATGCCAGGAAAACTTTATACGCTTCGTTTTAACATTCAATCTGCCGACTCCTTAAAAAAAGATATTCCTTTTGAGCGACTTATGCTTTTCACAGGTGATATAAATAATACTATTTGGGTTAATGCTACTTATCCTTTGAATGTAAAAATCTTTGTTGAAAAAATTATAAAAAAAAGTATTTTATCGGTAAAATTTAAAGAATAAAAAAATGAAACGTCTTATTTTATATATATGTTTTGTATTTCTTTTTGTTAGATCGAAAGAACAAACTTATATTATAACACACGATGTGCCATGGGCAACATATTATCAAAATATGTGGGGTCCTAATGGATCCCCTTTCTCCATTGACTTTCATTATGAATTGTTTAATATCAATTTTGCCGATAGCTTTTCTCTTGGTTACATAGCAGATTTTGGCTGGTTTGGCGATTGGGGTGCTATGGTAAACTTTAATTTATGGTTATTGTTAGGTTCCGATTTCGATATGTACGGATGGACAACTGGCTGGGTAGATGTAAAATATCCTGTACGTTTAAAATACGAAATACCAAATAACTATACTTTTAATCCCGGTGAAATTGTTACAATACGCACTAGCTACCAAGTTTTACCAGGATGGGAACTTAATAGTCAATTTCCTCAGGCAGGAGTTATCTCTCTCGATCTAGATTATGGTTTTGGAATAGACATAAATGTTGATATTTGCGTGTACAATTGTGCAAATATTCAACTTATTAATCTAAATGTTCCTCCCGATTCTTTCTATATTTTCTATTTAAACGGACAAACAGGCGAAGTTGCTTATCCATGTTACGACCCAAGTTTGTTCCCCCCATTTACTATATGCCACGATGATATATTACCAATAACTTTTAATAATCTTTTTGGTATTGGTTTAAGCGGATGGATTACTTTACCATATATACCAACCGAAGATTGGCTTAATACTTCTGATCCTTGTCATCAAATTCTCGGAGCTAATGGCGATAGCACTTATGCTCAAATTACCCTTGATATTATTCAGTTTTTATATTTTCTTGCCGGTTTTATTCCTCCACCGCAAGGTCCAGTTATTCAGCAATTTTTACAGATGCTTAACGGAAGTTATAACTTTGGAATAATTACTATTCAATGGAATTTACTTTCTGCATATTTGCAAATGACCAATACTCTTCAGCAAGATTTAACTTTTAATCCTACAGTATTATCAATCTTTACATTTCCTTTACCAGTTGAATACTGGATACACGATCCTCAAAATGGTAATCAGTTGGTTGAACACGGTATTTCCGACAGTATTCCTGTTGTTACATGTATGGATTTTTCTTATAAGTATCCATGCTTTAACTGGCCCCAAATGCCAATTGGTCTTGCTGCTCATCTCGACAATGAGTTTACAAATCATGTGTGGGATAGCATTGCTTTCGATTTTATTGTACAGGCACTTGAATTTACGATTATTATTGATCTACCTTTCAAAAATGCTATTGTAGTGCCTGAATTTTGTTTGCCTTTAGAGCCTATAAAAGATATAAACGATACTATACAATCTGTACCACAACAAAATATTTGCATTCCTGCAATTACAGGCGATGTGATTGCCGATTTAAAACAATTGCTTGATAGTACTGGCAATCAATATCACGACACAAGCGGAGGACAACCACCAATGCAATTGTTCGACTGGACATTTCATTTCGGGCCTCTTATTAATATTTCTTTACCTTTGGGTTATATACCTTTTACTTGGTATGAAAATACATGGGAACTTGCTGGATTCCATGATACCATTTTCCCTGGTTTTGTAATGATACCTAATCCAGAATTTCAAATTGTTTCTGTTACTCATACCAACAATATTTGTGCAGGAGATAGCATTGGTACTATTACTATTAATGTGGCTAATGGTACTCCTCCTTATGTTTATTCAATTTCTACTGGCATAACCGATACCGTAAATTCAACAACTTATACTTTTACCGGATTAGTGGCTGGTACTTATTCTGTTACTGTAAGCGATATAAATGGGTGTTCTCACACTGCTAATGTTACCATAATAGAAACAAATCCTCCTATTTCAATTACCCTTATTCCAGTTAATGTTTTGTGTCATGGCGACAGTACTGGTATAATATATTCTCAAGTTACAGGTGGAACTCCTCCTTATAGTTATACTTGGCTTCCAATGGGTGGAAATAATGCTAATGCAACAAATTTACCAGCAGGTCAGTACACTTTAATCGTAACTGATGCTGTTGGTTGTACAAAAACTGCAACAACAACTATTACTGAACCAGCAACAGAAGTCCAAGGAACTGTTGATTCTGTTAAACATATTTTATGCTATGGGCAAAGTACTGGAGCTATCTATATTTCTGTATGGGGAGGAACTCCTCCTTATACTTATTTGTGGCCAAATGGCTCTAATCAACAAGATTTAATTAATGTACCTGCTAACACTTATACTGTTACTATAAGCGATGCCAATCATTGTACTTTAACAATAACCGAAACAGTTAATCAGCCACCTATGCTTGCTGCTTTTATTATGCCAACAAATGTTACATGTTATGGCTTTTCTAATGGTTCAGCTAATCTAATTGTAGCAGGGGGTACACCTCCTTATCAATATCAATGGAATACGGGAGCTACAACTGAAGATATAAGCAATCTTCCTGCTGGCACTTATTCTGTGACTATTACCGATTCGCATGGTTGTACTATAACTACTCAAACCGTAATTACACAACCACAAGCGCCACTCTCTGCAACTTATTCTGTAACCGATGTTTTATGTCATGGCTTTTCAACAGGCATCATCGACCTAACTCCATCGGGAGGCACACCTCCTTACTCTTACTATTGGAGTAACGGTGTTACTACACAAGATAATACAGGAGTTCCAGCAGGTAATTATTCTGTTACGATAGTCGACTTTAATGGATGTTCTGAAACATATTCTATGAGTGTAAGTGAGCCTTCTTCATATGTAAGCATTACTATGAATGTACACGATATAAGATGCTATGGCGAAGTAAATGGGTTTATCGATTTAACAATAACAGGTGGTGTTCCTCCATATAGTGTACACTGGAGCAATAATGCTGGTGTTGAAGATATTAGTTCACTTACAGCTGGCTGGTATTCCGTAACTGTAACTGATAGCCATGGGTGCACTATTACAGATTCAGCCTATGTTAACGAACCTGGTAAATTATATGCCGATGTAAGTCAAAATCAGTACATATGTATAAACGATACAGCTCATCTATACGTATCGGCTACAGGCGGAGTACCTCCTTATAGCTATATGTGGAATACGGGCTCAAATACTGAGCATATTTACGTTACTCCATCTGTAACAACAGTATATGTTGCTACAGTAACCGATGCTCACGGCTGTACTGTTTCTAATGCAACAACAGTTTATGTGTATCCTCCTATTAATGCAAATATTGTATTCAGCGATACAATTGTTTGTAAAGGTAATGCAGTGATTATTAATGCCAATATTATTGGTGGTAATGGCAACTATATTGTAATGATAAACGATTCTGTAATTACCTTGCCTTACACATTCTATCCCACAACAACTAATACATACACAATTCACATAGAAGATAATTGTAATACGCCTCCTTATATAATTAATCAAGAAATAGAAGTTGAAGATTTACCCCCTAATGGCTTTTTACCAGACATTACCGAAGGTTGCGCACCGCTTACTGTACATTTTGTAGAAACAACAAACGAAGAAAATTTACAATTTGAATGGAATTTTGGAGATCCTTACTCAATAAGTTATAGTAACTCGCGTAACCCAGTTTATACTTATACACACGAAGGAACTTACAGTGTAACACTTACAACTATTAGTCCAAACGGTTGCAAGAATATTCAAACTATACCTAATTTAATAAAAGTTTATCCTAAACCAATTGCAAGGTTCACTACCGATCCAATAGTAATAAATATGATCAATACTAACGTACATTTTATAAACCTATCGACGGGAGCAAATCAATTTTATTGGAGTTTTGGTGATGGTGATTCGTCGTTACACGAAAGTCCTTATCATGAATATCCTATGGTTCCTGCTTCTTACAATGTTACCTTAATTGCAATTAGTGACAAAGGTTGTAGAGATACCGCTTATATGAAATTAGATGTTATAGGTGCTTATACATTCTATGCACCAACTGCATTTACTCCAGACGATGATGGCGTAAATGAAACATGGCGGGTTTATGCAAGTAATATTAAATTTGAAACCTTCAACTTAAAGGTTTACGATAGATGGGGAGCTGTATTATTCGAAACTACCGATATAAATAAAGAATGGAATGGCTGTTTTAAAGATAGTAACCAAAAAGTACCTGTTGGTTCATACAACTGGATGGCTACTTTTAGAGATTTAAATGGAATAATGAGAACAAAAACCGGTAGCGTTACTGTAATTTATTAAAAAAATTTTTATAAAGAATACTGAAATCCCTTGAAGATAGTATTATTAGAAAGCAAAAAACATTATTATCTTTATTTAATGTGCTAGATTATTTTTATGTGATTTTACACATGATATTAACTTTTCGACTTTTTTTAAAAATAAATATGATTTTTTAGAAAAAATAAATAGAAATTACATCATTCAGCAAAATAAATTTTTTTTAATTGAACATTACTTAGAAATTGATAAGTATTTAAGTAATATTTTACAGTTTATAAGTTTTCAATTAAGAAAAAAAAGATTTTTTAATGTTAAGTTTATGTAAAATTAATGAATATTATAGAAAAGAGTTTGGTCTTGGAAAATTATTTTACGATTATTTTGGGTTAAAAAAGGTTAATTTGAAGAAATATAAAATTGAAAAAAGTAGAGTAATAGATTTAAGCAATGTGAAAGATAAATCGTATTTAAATTATTTATCCAATACATTTGAAGTTGTGGTTTTTTATTATTTAGTAAGAAAAAATTATAATGAATATACAATAACTAATTTTAAAAATATCTTAGAATTAAAGAAAAAACAATTGAACGACAACAATAGTTTAAAATATTACAATTATTATTGCAAAAAATTTTTTGAATTATTTCAAAAAGAATTTGAAATTACTTATGAATTAATCGATATTTGCTTCTATTTATCTATCTTTTTTTGTTATGTTTATAACTTTCATTATTTTGATAAATATTTAAATGATTATGAAACTTACAAAAATTTATTATGTTACGATATCAATAATTTATTCCAGAATTTTCTTGAGTTAGAGTTGTGTTTAGCAAAAAGATTTAATATAATCGATTTCAAATCTATTATATCAACTTCAACTTTTTTTAGGGATACATTTTTAGAAAAACCTCTAAGTAAGAAAGAGATAGATTTTTTGACAAAAAATTCAATAATTGAGTTAAAAATAGCTAAGGAAGATGATTTGTCTCATATTTATCAAATTTTAAATTATTATGTTTTTTATCTTATTGAATTGTTTATGAACTGCAATCTTATTAATTCAATAAATGTTAGCACATTAGACAATATAATACTTATAAACCCTCGTTTAAATTATTTTTACGACATTCCAATAAAAAAATTAGTCGAAAAAGAAGATATAATTCTTTTGGTTATTATGTTACTTAAATTTATTTACCTTACTAACAAAACTTTAAATATTTGTTTAGTTGAATCTTTAAATTCAGAAGATTTTAAGAAGTCTATTGAAACATACTTGCTGAAAAAAGAAAATTTAGAAAAATTAATCTCAATTTTATGAAAATAGTGAATGTAAATATTTCTTATTAAATTTGCAAAAAAAACTTATGAAAAAACATTTAATTAGTTTAGTTATTTTTTTATATGTTATTACTAATGCGTACTCTCAAGACGAAAAATTCAGTGGAGGAATATATTTTTCTCCAGTAATAAGCTGGTTTAAACCAGAGAATAAAAAAATAACGGCCGAAAAAGGTAGGTTTAGCTATGGATTTGGTTTAACAAGCGATATTAAATTAACAAAAACTTTTGCATTTAATATTGGTTTAAATTTTATCAATAACGGAGGTAGTTTAAAATATACTGATACAATACCTGAATTTGAAGCTATTGATACAACATATTCTTTAAAAAAGAATTCTACAATAAAATATAAATTACAATTTATTGAACTTCCTGTTTCTATAAAGGGAAAAACACCTGAAATAGGATACACATCTTTTTTCTTAAAGTTTGGCATTAGTCCACTCATACAATTTAAAGCACTTGCCGATGTTACTGTCGATTCTGGCGATAATGTAAAAAAAGAAATAAGATCTCTTACTTTTGGTTATCACGTAGGGGGTGGAATTTTATACACATTAAAGGGAAACACAAAGTTACTGGGCGAAATCGTCTTTAGAAATGGGCTAGGAGATATCGAAAAAGTTGAAATGCTTGTAGGCGGAAAAAAATCAGATTACAAAGTAATTCTTAATTCTCTAGAAATAAGGGTAGGTATTATTTTCTGATAATCTATTTAATTTTTAATATCATTATTTTTACTACTTTTTGTTACTTTAGTGTTCTATTATGATAATTGTGTTTCTTATATCATTGCCTATGTATTGTTATTCTCTTTTAGGTGGCGACTCAACAAATGCTGTTTTTTTGTATAAAGAAGAAACTGCTTTTTATAAAGTATTCTATAATGATACAACTTTATCTTTTTTTCATCAATATAAACCTGTGTATAAAGGTTTTTTCTTATACAATGGAATTGGCCTTTCGCCAATATACTCTTTAAGTAACTTTAACATTATTGAACCTTTTTGGTTCAGTTCAATAAGTCAATATATCGCTGATGCTTACAATACATATTGTAAAACTTATAAACCATATACTTCTATTTCGTTTATCTCGAATACAACAAAACTTTATAACGAAGAATTTTTAAAGGCAATTCATTCGCAAAATATTAATCCTTTTATAAATCTTTATTTCGAAGGTCTTACCTCGCAGCACAAGGGAATGATACCACATCAAGAATCAAGAATGCATTATTTATATGGTTCCACAAATATTAATTTGCCATTATTGAAATTAAATGCCTTTTATATTTATTCTCTCAATAAAACAAAGGAAAGTGGTGGTGTTTCCAATACTACTGAAATTGTTGATTCTCTTTTCCCTTTACAAAACTCTATTCCTTTTTTAACGCGTGCTTTAAACAAATTACAGGGTCATAATTCAAGAATAAAATCTTTCGTTTTTTTTAAAAAAGATACTTTACAACTTAAACCGCGCCTCTCACTTCATTTCGAATATGCTACCAATTATTTTAGAAAAATTTATACTGATGTTCCTTCTACTTACTATCTTAATTTTTTTAACGATAGCACAAAAACTTATGATTCGCTGTATTACGATAACTCAACTTATAAAATCGGTCCTTCATTCATTAAAAAGAATGTTAAAGCCGCAATTAATTTTGTAATTAAGAATACAAGATGGTTTAATAATGCTTACAAGTATAATGTGGAAGCAAATGGTTTAGGTTTTTTTTATGATTATTCTTATTCTAATTTAACCTTGTTAACCGAAATGCTTTACTTTTTCGATGGTTATTATTCAAATAATTATTCTGGTTCTTTAAAGTTATTAAAACAATACAGAAAATTTAACATTAACCTTGTATCAAGCATCTTGTGTAAAGAACCCGATATGTTTTATGAACAAATTTTTCTTAATAATTTTCAATGGTGTAATGTATTAGATAAACAGTATTACTATAATGTAAATGTCGCACTAACGGATAGTTCGAAAGAAAATAGCATTTCTTTGTTTTATCATTATTTTAAAAATTTTTACTACCTAAATGAACACTATAACATTAATGCTCATAATTTTTATAATATAGGTTTACAGCTATCGAAATTATTTGCTTTTAATAACTTTTACTTATATTTGAAAGCTATAACACAAACAAATAATACCAAAGCCATAGAGACTCCTTTGTTGGTAACTTATTCAGCTTTATATTACCAAAATAAAAGTTTTAATAAAACTCTTACTTTTCAAATAGGCATCGATGTATATTACTTCACAAAGTTTTATTCTCCTCAATATGTCCCAGCACTAAGTACTTTTATTTATAAAAAGCAAAACTCTGGTAGTTATCCGCTATTAAGTTTTTTTGTGAATTTTAGTCTAAAACGTGCAAAATTTTTTATATTAGTAGAACATTTAAATTATGGAATAACTCATGGAAATTTTTGTTTAATACCAAATTATCCTTTACCCCCACGAAACTTTAAATTTGGAATAAATTGGCGTTTTTACGATTAATGAAAAAAAGATTTTTAATTATAAGATTTAGCTCTATTGGCGATATTGTACTTACCACACCTATTGTAAGATGTTTAAAAATACAATTTAAAAATTCTGAGGTTTATTACTTAACTAAAAAACAATATGTCGATATACTTAAAAATAACCCATATATAGATAAACTAATAATTTTCAATGGTAACATTAAAGATACAATGCGTGAAATAAAAAATTATAATATCGACTACATTATCGACTTACATAAAAGTTTAAGAAGTTATTTATTTAGGTTGCTGCTATTAAAAAAAACATATTCTTTTCCTAAATTAAATTTTAAAAAATGGTTAATAGTTAATTTTAAAATTAATCTATTACCAAATATACACATCGTTGATAGGTATTTTAAATCTGTTAAAAAATTTAAAGTTTTCAACGATAATAAAGGATTAGACTTCTTCGTAGACGAGACAAATAAAGTAAATATTTATAAATTGCCTGAATTTTTACATAAAGAATATATTGCTCTTGTAATAGGGGCAAAGCATTTTACTAAACAAATACCAGTAGAATTAGCTGTATCAATAATCGATAAAACTAATTTACCCTTTATATTATTGGGCGATAGTAGCGACTTCAAAAAAGCCGAAAAAATATCTGAAATATGTAAAAATAAAAAAGTTTACAATGCATGTGGGAAATATTCTATTTTGCAAAGTGCTTCATTAATAGAACAAGCAAAAGTAGTTGTTACATCCGATACCGGACTAATGCATATAGCAGCAGCCTTGAATAAAAAAATAATAAGCATTTGGGGAAATACTGTACCTGAATTTGGAATGTACCCATATACTAATAAAAACAATTATATTATTTCCGAAGTAAAATTACCTTGTCGTCCGTGTAGTAAGCTTGGATTTGATAAGTGTTATAAAGTACATTTCAATTGTATGATGCAACAAGATGAAAAATTTATCGTAAAAAAAATTATAGAATTTTATAATGAATAATGATATAGAAATAACAGCTCCTGTTGGATCTTATGAAACATTAATGGCTGCAATTCATGCGGGCGCCGATTCGGTATACTTTGGAGTCGGAAAACTTAATTTGCGTGCTGCTTCTATTCAAAATTTTACTCTATCTGATTTAAGAGAAATTGTTAAAATATGCCGCGATCATAATGTCAAAACTTATCTTACAGTAAACTCAATTATTTACGACGATGAAATGAATTATATGAAAGAGTTAATAGATGCAGCTAAGCAAAATAATATAGATGCCATTATTGCAACAGATTTTGCTGTTCTTCAGTATTGTAAAACAATTGGAATACCTGCTCATGCTTCAACTCAGTTGAACATTTCAAATATAGAGGCTGTTAAGTTTTTTTCTCCGTATTGTGATGTTATGGTGCTTGCTCGTGAGCTAACCCTTGAACAGATTAAATATATTGTTAATCAAATTAAAGAGCAACAAATTAAAGGACCGTCTGGTAACGAGGTTAAAATAGAAGTGTTTGTTCATGGTGCATTATGTATGTCTATAAGTGGTAAATGTTATATTAGCCTCCATGAAAACTCACATTCAGCAAATCGTGGAGAGTGTTTACAAAATTGTCGTCGTAGATATAAAATTATTGATATTGAAACAGGGTACGAATTAGAAATTGATAATGATTATATATTGTCGCCGAAAGATTTGTGCACAATACATATTTTAGATAAAATTGTTAATTCAGGAGTAAAAGTACTTAAAATTGAAGGTAGAGCTCGCTCTCCTGAGTATGTTTATTATGTTACAAAGTGTTATAAAGAGGCAATTCAAGCTATTAAAGAAAAAACTTATAATAACGAAAAAATAGAAAATTGGCTAAATACTCTTAAGCAAGTTTACAATCGTGGATTCTGGGTTGGACATTACTTGGGACAAAAACATATAGAATGGTCAAATGCTTATGGCAGTGTGGCAACTCGTACTAAAATATATGCAGGTAAAGTAATTAATTATTTTAAAAAAATAAATGTTGCTGAAATTTTAGTAGAATCTTATCCTTTGAAAATTAACGATGAAATTTTAATAACAGGCCCAACAACAGGAATTGTTGAATCAATAATAACTGAACTTCGCAATGAAAAGGGTATTGAAGTTGAACGTGTCGAAAAAAAAACAATATGCAGCATTTTTATAAATAAATTAGTAAGAAAAAACGATAAAGTATATGTATGGAAAAAGACCGATTAAAAATTTTTTTTCTATATATAAAATAATTATTTTAAGCAAAGATACCGAATACGCGAGAAAAATAAAAAACCTTATCAACGAACTACCCAAAAAATGCAACATAACATAGCAACAAATGAAGATAAAGTTTTATACGCAACAAGTTTTTTATTAATAGTAAATTACGATGAAAACCCATAAGGAAGCTATTGTAAAAGAGATAAGGAAAAAAAATCGTTGGTTGCCAATTATTTTAATTACAAAAATTCAAGATTATGAAAGATTTAAGAATCTTTTAATAGAAAAAAATATATACATTGTCGTTAGCTGTGATATTTTAAAAGCTTTTGTAAAAAGAATAATAAAAGGCTATAGTAATGAAATAAAGTTAAAAATTTTCAATATTTTGTACGATTCTATTTCAAAAGTTGCAGGAAAATTTTCGAATTTTTTTGTGGCTATTATCGATAGTAATGGCTATATTCTTGATATTTCAAATACTTACATAAAATTTATTGACTTAGAAAAAAATGAAATTATTAACAAAAAATTTAGTTATTTTTTTAAAAATACAACTAATGCTCGTAGTTTAATAGAATTATTAAAAGAAAGCAATGAGATAAACGCATTTGAATTCTCTTTAAGAAGCCCCAAAAATACTAAAAATATATTTTGCTATGTTGATGTTTTTCACTTAAACAACGAAAATATTTATATTTTAATTATATATGATTTTCCAGGGGCTTCAAAAGAATTTATTCAACAGAATATCGATGTTTATAAAAGTGTTATGGAAAAAGTTGCAGATTATTTACACGATGAAATATCACCATTATTTGCTTCTGTAAATTTAAAGATTCAAAACGATTGTAATTGCGAAAATAAGGATCAAATAATTATGTTGTTTAATTTAATTTATAAAAAAATTTGCGAAATTGCTAACGAACTATCAATTAAAACACATGTGAATAAAGGTCTAACAATAGCATTAATTAGAATTATTGAAGTTAAAAGAGAATACATCAAAAACATTAAATACGAGATTAATTTAAAAGATAAAAGATACGACGAAAATATTGAAAATGCTACTTATAGAATTTGTATTGAATTGTTAAATAACAGTATTAAACACTCAGAAGCCGATTATATTGAAATTAACATTGTTGATAAAGAAGATGAAATAAATTTTACTTATTTTGAGAATGGAATTGGTTTTGATTTAGATGAAAAACTGAGTAAAGCCACAAAATCAGATAAACAAGGACTTATAAATATTATCAGCCAAATTAATCTAAACAAAGGCACATATAAATTTAAGAAACTTAATCAAGACTATTTTTTTAAAGTTAACATACCATTGTTAGAGAAATGAAAAGTAAAATAATCATAACAATCTTAATAATATCTTTTACTCTTAAATGTCAGGTTATTCATAATAATTATATTCTTGTAAAGTTTGGAAGTGGAATTAACTATGGAGGTTATGGGTTTGGGTGTGAATACCGTTTAAAGCATTTAGGATTATCTTTCTGTGGCGGCTACAAGCCAGTACAGTCGGGTTTCGAATATTATATTCCTGCTTCTTATAATTTTGGTGCAGAGCTTACATATTATTATTTTTTTAAACGCAATGAATGGCAATGGTTTAATTCGTTATATGCAGGCTGGCTCAATAATTACTATGAACCCGAATTGTACAATAAAACCTACAATCCAATAGTATATGGTCTTGCCTATATTACAGGTGTTTGCATTAAAGATGAATTTGTAAATTTGCATGTAGGTATAGCCGCCGAAAATGGAAAGCTAATTTATAACAAAAAATCTCATCCATTCTACGATAAAAACTGGCACTTTTCACTTTCTGTGGGTTTTGGCTTTAATATTTATTCTATCTATAAAGAAATTAAATGGTATTGTAAACACAAAAAGAATTATATGAGAAAGAAAAGTATAGATAAAGTTCTCTATTATAACAAAGATAGTATAAACAAGGTTATTGATGAAAAAATTCAAAATATTAAACCACTTAGCATTATTGATAGTTGCAATAGTCCTGCTAACTTTTTATTATTTTTAAGTAACGATACTTTGTTTTTTTTAAAAAAATTATCTCCATATCAGTTTATATATGGCAGAATTCTTTATATAGAAAATTTTTATCACTATTACCAAGCTGTTTCTCTTGATAGTAGTATTTATAATATACAAGTATTTTTTGGTGAAGGTCGATTGAATGAAATAACAAATGAAGATTTACCAGAATTAATATACGATTTCAATATGATAAAAGCTTCTTCTGGTATGATTTTATTTTACGCTTACGAAAGTGAAATATATTTAATTTTAGAAAATTTGTATTTTATAGGACATAATAAAAAAAGTTTTGTAAATAGAGTAGAATTTTGTAAAGGTAAAATAAATAAAAAGAAGTAAGTTTTGATAACAACAATTCTTAATTCTAACAAAAATTAAAAATAGTTTCAGTTTTAAGCTAATTAATTTTAGGTGTTTATGTTTTGAAACTAAGAGACATAGTTAAAATTAATAAAGATTTTAAAACAACAAAAAAAAATTTAAATTTGCAATTTGTAAAGGGTAAAGAAGTTTATTTATAAAAATGTTTGCTATAACTTTATATATTGTTTTGAGTTTTTTCTTTAATAAATGTAATTCGCAAATAAAAGATAAAAAAATGTCAGATAAGCATAAAGATAGTAGTAATGTTGGTAATATATTTGTTCCTTCTTATTTAAAATTGAAGGAGAAAAATGAACTCAAAAAAAGAGGAGAAGAATTATGGGAACGTTTAAAACATTGTGATTTATGCCCTCGGAATTGTGGGGTAAATAGAATAGCAGGCGAAAAAGGTACATGCAAAGCTACAGCCACTTTGCAAATAGCTTCGTATGGTCCACATTATGGTGAAGAAGATGAACTTGTGGGTAATGGTGGTTCTGGAACAATTTTTTTTACAAATTGTCCTTTACTTTGTGTATTTTGTATTAATTATGACATAAGTCAGTTAGGTGTTGGAAAAAATACCGAAATTGACGATTTAGCTAATATGATGTTATACTTACAAAAAATCGGTTGCCATAATATTAATCTTGTTACACCTACTCATTATTTACCTCATATAATTCTTGCATTAGATAAAGCAGTCGATAAAGGATTAAGACTACCGTTGGTTTATAACACCAGTGGCTATGAAAAAGTTGAGATTCTAAAATATTTAGATGGAATTGTAGATATTTATTTACCTGATTTTAAATATGGATGTAATGATCTTGCAGGGAAGTTCTCTATTGGAGCTTACGACTATTTCGATGTTGCTCAAAAAGCTATACTTGAAATGCATAGACAAGTAGGAGTTGCTAAACCAAATCCTAAAACCGGAATAATGGAAAGAGGTTTAATGATAAGACATCTTGTAATGCCTAATAATACTTCATGTTCCGATAAAGTAATAAAATGGATAGCTGAAAATTTACCTAAAAATACATATGTAAATATCATGTCTCAGTATTCACCTGTATTTAAAGCAAAAAATTATCCTGAAATCAACAGAAGAATAACTTATAATGAATATCATCAGGTAATTGAATGGGCTAAGCAGCATAATTTAACTAATATTAGAGTGCAAGGTTATTATTTTGTGGATTAAATTCTTTCATGTTTAAAAACTAATGCCTTATTGTTAAGGCCCATAAGAAAATTTAATTATGTTAATGTAACACTTTTGATTATGTTTATTTTGTCAAATATAATTAATCTACCAGAATTCTTTGATAATGATTGTTTAATACTTAGAAATAAAGCCCTATTCCTGCACTCCATACATTGAATTCAGGACCTTTATTTTTTTGGAATAGATAAAATGGGTAATAATTAAAATATAGTCCAAAATCGTTGAAGCCAAATCGTAACTGAAAGTTTGCCTGTAAAGGCAATAAGTAATAATTACGTTTTTCCTTTATTGTTCTGTGGTCTCCGCTAAAGGTTTGGCGTGTATGTGATTTTACTTTTAATTCACCACCCACTCCAGCATTGAGATAAAATTTATCGGTTTTCTTGCCAACAGGTATATTAATTTCTAACAATAACGGAACAGATATGCTAAAAATTGTTAACTTATTAACTGAATATTTGTTTATTGTATCTAACACATAAGTTAAGGTATGTGAAGTATCATAAATATTTACATTGTTTTTAAATCTGAAATTTTTGTAATTTAACCCAAGACCAGTCACAATACCTAATTTATTATTACAAAGATTAATTGATTCTTCAATAATATTAAGATTAAAATTTTTTGAATAATTATAATTCAAATCAAGCAAAGAATATTGAACAGGTAAATTAAACTCATAATTATACATAAAACCATTTACACCAAACTCAATTCCCGAAAAATGTCCTTTAAACATTTTCTTTTTTTTCTTTGTTGTCGTTGTATCTTTTCCTGTTGCTATGTCTCCAGAAATTACAACTTCTTTAATTGTATCAGATGCTTTTGGTTTTACTATAAGAATTTTTAAATCTTTACCCAGTTTTATTATTGTTGTATCTTCTTGGGCATTTAATTTAATAACCCCTGAAAAAATTGCCAACATTAAAACTAACCTTTTCATAACTTTTTAATTTTAATAATTACTTTGTTAATGTAACGTTTATGTATATAAATTTGTTACAATTCAATTTCCTTTTGATGCAATAAATCCAAAGTCATTAATTAGTATCCCTTTTTTGTTACGACTTTCACTTTTTACATCAATAATTTCTATGTTAATATTTGCTTTATTTTTAAAAAAGAGTTTTACTTTTTCAATAAGAAAATCTGTAAATTTTATTTCGTTGCACGCGATTCCTTTAATGTTTGTTTTATTACTGTCAAGGGGGAAGTATTCTTTATTGATAAAAGTTATATTGGCATTTTGAAAGTGAATTAATGTTGTATCCTGAGAAATAGCCTTATTATCTAATAATTCAAAATTTTTATTTACAAAGTAAAAATTAGTAGTATCTGACGCATGATTTATAATTGAGATTTCGTTTTGAATTGCCTTTTTTGTGTTGTTTTTAAAGCACATAGGTAGGTTATGAGGTTTATTTATTTTCTGAGAGATGGGTAATAAGGCGGTTTTTTCTTTATTATGTATAGTCTGGGCAAGGTAAGTTTTATTATAAGACAAATCAGAAAAAAGTAAATATAAAAACAGTAAAACAGAAGCGGCAAAAGAAAGTAATAAGGTTAATATTTTGCCTTTTTTATTATAGTTTTTGTAAAGTAATTCTTTGTTGTTGAATTTTTCCGTATTATCAGGCTTTATATAAACTTTGGAATAGATATGGTATTCTCTTAAAAAAAATTTATCCTTTCTTAATATTTTTTCTAATTTTTTTTCTTCTTCAGGAAGCGTAATACCTTCGTAATGTTTTATTATAAGATCTTCATATTCGGCTATTGTTACATGGGGTATTTGTTTGAGTGCATCTTTGTTTTTAAAGATTATTGTATTATTTGATATGGGAGATATAAAAACATCATTATAAAATCCGTTATCAATCAGAAAATTATGTAAAGTATCGTCGTATTGAATAATTAGATGAATGTTTTCTTTTAAATATTTTAAGAGAATATACTTTTCTTCTTCAGTTAAATTGTTATTCTTAATTTTATTAATGTAAAACTCAATATTTAACTTTTTATTCATTGTTTATTTTCAATATAAAAAGGCGTTAGAATTTCTTTTAAAAATTTTCTGGCTCTAAAAATATAAACCTTCACTTGCGATTCGTTAAGTCCTGTTATTTCTTCAATTTCTTTGTATGAGTATCCTTCGTAATCCCTTAATAGTAAAACTGCACGTTGATCAGGTGGTAGTTTATTTATTGCATTATGTAAAATTTTTTGTAGTTCAAAATCGTTTAAGTTTTCATTATAGCTTAATTCAGGTAAATCTTCGTTTTTTATAATATTTTTGTTTTTTCTGATATAATCAATTGTCATATTATATGCTACTGTAAATAGATATGATTTTGCCTTTTCAAAGTTAACACTATCTAATTTTAACCATAATTTTTCGTAAGCATACTGAACAATATCTTCAGAAATATACTTGTCTTTTGTGATTTTCAATACAAATCTGTAAAGTTTGTCTGAATATAAATCAACAGCGGAATTATATTCTTTATAATTCATAGTTATTCTTAAAACGTAAAAAGGCAAATAAAGTTACAGAATATTGTAATAAAAAGATACTATAATAATTTGTGTTTTTATCATGCGAATTGAAAGTAATAAATTTTTGACTTAAAATTATTATAAGTTAATATAAGCTAACAATAAATACATTATATTTGTGTTATTATTGAATTAAATGTGCGACGAGAGAGAGCTTATAGAAAAGCTTAAAAAGCAGGATTTTAAAGCTCAAAAACTTTTGTACAAAAAATACTGTTCAAAATTTCTCGGAATTTGTATGCGGTTTGCTAAAAACAAGCACGAAGCAGAAGATATATTGCAAGACAGTTTTATTAAAATATATAAAAAGATAAGTCAATTCAACTTTGAAGGATCGTTTGAAGGGTGGATGAAAAGAATAATAATAAATACAGCAATTTCTTATTACAGAAAAAATCACAAATGGTATAATGTAGAAATAAACGATTCAATAATAAACGAAGAACAAAGTAATTTTTCTTTTAATATCGATGATTACGAATTAACAACTGAAGAAATACTTAAGGTAATACAAAGTTTATCGCCAGGATATCGCATTGTTTTTAACCTATATGCAATTGAAGGATATTCTCATAAAGAAATAGCCGAAATGTTAAATATTAATATATCTACATCTAAATCGCAGTATTCAAGGGCAAAGAAAATTTTGCAAATACGTTTGCAACAAATTATACAAAAAAAAGCGTCATTAAGGCAAGTATGAATAACTTCGAAGATAACATACGCAATCTGTTCGATGATTACAACGAAACTCCAAGCAAAAAAGTATGGAATAATATTCAAGAATATTTATTTGTAGAAAAAATTAAAAATAATGTTAAGGAAATAAGTTTAAACCCTTCGAAATACGTATGGTATAAAATTGCATTGAAGTTGCAATTTATAAATTTTTTTAGTTTTTCTTTAAACAGAATAAATTTTTATACAGTTTCTTTTGTTTTATTGTTGTCATTCTTTATACACAAGCAATTAAGTGTAAATGAAGCAAAAATATTGTTCCCGAAAGCTAAGAGGCACGAGGATAAAGCAATTTCACTACTTTATAATTTCAGAGATAAAAATATTAATGACAACAAACAAAATAATGAAACAAAAGATACTATAAATTTAACATCTTTTAAAACTTTTGCTGTCGAATCGCACAACGAAGATTTTATGTTTACTGAAGATTGTTTTGCCACTCTATATCCAAAAAATATAGCATCAATACAAAACATAAAAATAAAAGAATATGATATAAATTATAACAACATAAATGCTATACCTTTGAGATCACATTTAAATTTTATAACAGGCATAGGAATAAATTTTTTTCGACTTTTAAATAAAACTAATGACGATGCAAACTTATATGTTTTAAACAATATAATTCCATCGTTATTTTTTGTGGGCATTGAAAAGCAATACTATAATTTTTCACTTCAAACGGGGCTATATTTTGGTAAGCATTTACAAATTTTAAGTTTTTATAATAAAATTAATAAAACCGAAATAAATACCGTTTATCATATTATTCCTTACGATGTTTATACATACAATAGTTATCAAGTTTTAAATATTGATAGTTTAATAGCTAATGGCGATACAGTTTGGATTACACTAATCGATTCAACTTACCTATATACAACATACGATACAACAGTTACTATTAACTATACCGAAAAACAACATTATAATTACACATCCAACAGGTTTAATATAACAAATATAAAAATTCCATTTATTTCGGAATATTTTATTCCGTTTGGAATATTTTCAGTGGGCATTAAAGGAGGAATTTCGATTTCATATTTTTCGCTTAAAAACATTTCCTATAATAAATTTCAAAAAAATGTTATGCTTAGTATTATTACAGGTTTCGGTATTTCATGTCTTTTAAATAATAAAATAAACCTTTATTCAGCAATAAATTATGAAAATAATTTATTATGCAAAAGTTACAATGAAAGATATTTTGAATTTAATAAAAACAGTTTTACCTTTGTTATGGGTTTAAAATATAGAATAAAGTGAAGTTTATTATACCTATAATTTTAATTTTATTCAACTTATTTTATATTTATTCTCAAAGTGAAAAATGTAGTATTACGTATTCAGCTAATTTATACGGTAATTTTTTAATATCTTTTAGTGCTCAAAGTGAAAATAGTAATAATATAATAAGATACTTATGGGACTTTGGCGACGGTACAAGTTCTTCTCTTCAATCACCTTACCATCTTTACTTAAAAAGCGATACTTATTATGTTTGTTTAACTGTTACTTATAGCGATGGTTGTATTGCTACAAGCTGCGATTCTATTTTCATTACCGATGCTATTTCGTTAAGTAGAACTGGCAATAAAATTCACGGTCATATATATGTTGGAAATAATTTATTACCTGAGGGAGCTGTAATTTTAATTTCTATAGTAAATGATAAATACAAAGCAATTGCAGCTACTAAAATAGTTAATGGACATTATTTTTTTAATAATATACCTTTAGGTAAATACTTTTTGTATGCAATACCACGTTTCAATGTTACCTGCAACTATTTTCCACATTATTTGCCAACATATTCAGGAAATGTAACTTACTGGGCAAATGCAAGCAACATAACTTTTAACGATACTAATGTTTCTGTTATATGTAATATTCAGTTATATGCCGACTATAGCTTTTATGCTGGAAACGATTCAATTTATGGTTATGTTTACGTTGAAGATACTCTTAATTTTGAGTATAATGTATATTTTAATCTGTTTGGAGATAAGGTAAATATAGATTATTATGAATTACACAAAGCACCACACCAAGTTATTTTATTGTACGATAAATACAATAAATTATTAAATTTTGCACTTACTGATTTAAATGGTTATTTTACTTTAAAAAATCTACCTTCCGATATCTTTAAAGTAAAATTAGAAAGGCATGGAATAAATTCGGCCGTGTTTACTTCTAATACAACTTCGCAAAATTTCGTTAAATTTGTTATACAAAAAGATACGATCACTATCAACGTAAAAAGCAATTTTTATAAAGAGCATGACGCTATACTCATTTTACAAAATCCTGTTGAGAATTATTTAACTTTAAAAGTTAACTCTTCAAGCAATTTCATTTTTTTGCATATATATAACTCATCGGGCATAATTGTTTATTCAGAAAAAATTACTATTGAAAAGAATTCCAATGAAATAATATTTGTCCCCTTAGCATTATTAAAAAAAGGTGTTTATTTCTTGAAAGTTAGTGATTTAAATTCGCATTATATAAAGCCTTTCATAAAAAATTAATAATTATCTTTTTTTACGATAAAAATAATGTGTAAATTTGTATTTAACATTTACTAATTCTCTTATATGGAGAAATATGGAAGAATAACTCAAATTATAGGCCCAGTAGTTGATGTTGCATTTGAAGAAGGAGTTGAATTACCTAAAATAAAAGAAGCATTAGAAATTGAAAGAGAAGATGGTAGTAAGCTTATTATACAATGTGAGCAACATATTGGAGAACATACAATACGCACAATCGCAATGGATAGTACCGATGGATTAAGAAGGGGAATGAAAGTAAAGGCACTAAACGACAATATTAGAATGCCAGTAGGTAAAGAAATAAGAGGTAGACTCTTTAATGTAATGGGCGATGTAATTGATGGATTAAGACCACTTGATAAATCGAAAGGAAGGCCTATTCATACTAAACCTCCTAAATTTGAAGAACTTTCTACTGAAATAGAGGTTTTATATACAGGCATAAAAGTTATTGATTTACTTGAACCATATCTTAAAGGCGGTAAAATTGGTCTTTTTGGTGGAGCTGGAGTAGGGAAAACTGTCATAATTCAAGAGTTGATTAACAATATTGCAAAAGGATATAAGGGCTTATCTGTATTTGCGGGTGTTGGAGAAAGAACACGCGAAGGAAACGATTTGTTACGGGAAATGATTCTTGCAAAAATTGTAAGGTATGGCGATGAATTTTTAAAAAGTTTAAACGCTGGTGGTTGGGATCTTTCGAAGGTAGATGAAAAAGAATTACAAGAATCAAGTTTGACAATGGTATTTGGTCAAATGAATGAACCACCTGGCGCACGTGCTAATGTAGCTCTTGCAGGATTGACTATTGCTGAATATTTTCGTGATGGCGATCCTGAAGAAGGAACAGGTGGTAGAGATATACTCTTTTTTATGGATAATGTTTTTCGTTTCACACAAGCTGGTTCTGAAGTGTCGGCCTTATTAGGTCGTATGCCAAGTGCTGTAGGATATCAGCCAACGCTCGCAACAGAAATGGGAATAATGCAAGAAAGAATTACTTCTACTAAACATGGCTCAATAACTTCGGTACAGGCCGTATATGTTCCTGCAGATGATCTTACCGATCCTGCTCCTGCCACAACTTTTAGTCATCTCGATGCTACTACTGTTTTAAGCCGTAAAATTGCTGAACTTGGTATTTATCCAGCTGTCGATCCGCTTGAATCAACATCAAGAATTCTTACTCCCGAAATTGTTGGCTGGGAACATTACAATTGTGCTCAACGTGTAAAACAAGTATTACAGCGATATAAAGATCTCCAAGACATTATAGCTATTCTCGGTATTGAAGAATTATCTGATGAAGATAAATTAATTGTTCATAGAGCTCGAAGAATACAAAGATTTTTATCGCAACCATTTCATGTAGCCGAACAATTTACTGGTGTTAAAGGAGTTATGGTTTCAATAGAAGATACTATTCGTGGTTTTAACATGATACTTAACGGAGAAGTAGACCACCTTCCTGAAGCAGCATTTAACCTTTGCGGAACAATAGAAGATGCTATTGCAAAAGGCGAAAAAATGCTAGCCGAATCAAAATCTTTTGCAATATGAAGTTAATAATTCTTACACCTGTTGGTAAACTTTACGAAAATGAAGTTAATGCTGTAACTGTGCCAGGCTATTGTGGCCAGTTTCAGATATTAAAAAACCATGCACCTATAATTTCAATACTAAAAGAAGGTATTATTAGAATTAAAGACATGGAAAATAAAACACAAGAATTTTTCGTTAAAAAAGGATTACTTGAATCTTCCGATAATTATATAAAAATATTAGCAGAACAATAAAATTTTTTGTTATGAATATAATAATAACTTTAAGTGGGCTTTTTGCATTATTGCTTAATTTAAAAGGACAGGAAATAATAACATTTCCTTCGAAAGATAGTTTAATTATAACAGCTACTTTATATGAAGAGGATCCTTCGTATCCTTACATTGTTTTATTTCATCAGGCAGGTTTTAGCCGTGGAGAATATAAAGAAACTGCTCCAAAGTTTACAAACCTCGGGTATAATTGTTTGGCTGTAGATTTGCGTTCAGGCGAACATGTGAATTCTGTTTATAATGAAACAGCCAAAAGAGCAAAAGATAAAAAATTACCAACAGAGTATTTAGATGCAAAACAAGATATTGAAGCTGCAATCGATTTTGCATATAAAAAATCGAAAAAACCAGTTGTTGTAGTTGGTAGTTCATATTCTGCATCGTTGTCTTTGATTGTTGCAAAGAATAATCCAAAAGTGAAAGCAGTTGTTGCTTTTTCGCCAGGTGAATATTTTGGAAAGGCCTTAAATGTTCAAAATTCTTTAAAGAATTTCGACAAACCAGTTTTTGCAGCATGCTCACAGCGTGAATATTCTTATGTTGTAACTTTGTTATCTAATGTTCCAGAAAATTTGAAAACAATCTTTAAACCGGCAGAACATCAAGGAGAACATGGTTCAAAATGCTTATGGGCGTCTAATCCATCAAGTAAAGAGTATTGGCTAGCTATATTAATGTTTTTTAATAAAATTAAGCAATAAATCTAAAAAATTATGTCGGTAAACAAAGTTATACTCTTAGGAAATGTAGGCAGAGATCCTATAATAAGGTATACTGCCGATAATGTACCTGTGGCAAGTTTTTCGTTGGCCACAAATGAATATTACAAAGATAATTCTGGTAATTTACAAAGAATTACTGAGTGGCATACTATTGTTGCTTGGCGAAATTTGGCAGAATTAGCAGAAAAACATATTAGAAAGGGAAGTCAAATATATGTTGAAGGTAGATTAAGAACAAGAACTTATACAGACGTAAATCAGGTACAAAAAGTAGTTGTTGAAGTTATTGCAGATAACATACAATTATTAGGCAAGAAAGAAGATGTGGGCGAAACAAATAATAATAACATTAACTCGCAATCAACAAACGTAGAAACAATAAATGCTTCTGAAACTAAAAACTCTACAATGGAAAATACTGAGAATGTAACAGAACTTAAGAATATCAATAGCGTTATAAATAGCGGAATTGAATCTGACGATTTACCTTTTTAATTTTTTATAGTAGTAGTGACTGTTCAATTCCACAATAATTGGTTAATTTTAGGTATAGTTATTCTTTTAGTTTCATTATTTATGAGTTTTTTATATTCGGCAAGTGAAGTTGCCCTTTTTTCGTTAAAAAAATCTTATTTTACCTTAACTAAAAAGAAAAAAACTAACTTAGAAAATAAAATATACAAAGTTATTTCAGAACCCGATTCATTACTAGCAACAATATTAATAGGAAATAACTTTGTTAATTTATGCTTTATTATTTTGTTTGTGTATATTACAAATTCTATTGTTAAAAATATTAGTGGCTTAACTTTATTTATTCTGCAAACAATTGTGGCCTCGTTTATAATTTTGCTTTTTGGAGAAATTATACCAAAAGCAATTGCTACTGTTTATTCATTTAAAATGTCTTGCTTTACTATCAATTTTATTTTATTTTCTAAATTTCTTTTTAAACCATTAGTGAGTTTATTAAAAAAGTTTAATATTTATCTAAGTAAAAATTTTATTTCAACTGAACAAGTTGAATTAGAAGACCTGTTGCAATACATCGAAGAAATAAATGATACGGGGTTTGAAGAAAAAAGATTGTTAAAAGGTATAATTAACGTTATTAAAATCAGGGTTAAAAATATTTGTGTCCCACGAATAGATGTAAAAACAATCGATATCAACGATAGCTTTAAAACTGTTACTAACAAAATTAAAGAACATGGATATAGTAGAATGCCTGTAATTAATAAAACAATTGATAATATTGTTGGTGTATTATACATTAAAGATTTCATAGAACATTATAATAAAGACAACTTTAAATGGCAGAGTTTAATAAGAAAACCCTATTTTGTACCTGAAACTATGTATATTCTCGATTTACTAGAAAAGTTTCAGCAAGAAAAAATACACTTGGCAATAGTAGTTAATGAATATGGTGGAGTAACTGGAATAATTACTCTCGAAGATATAATTGAAGAAATTATAGGAAACATTGACGATGAATTCGATGAGGAACAAAATAAAATAGTAAAAATTAACGAAAACACTTACGAAGTAGAAGGTAAACTATTAATAAACGATTTTTTGAACTATGTGAATCTAAGTAATCTAAAATTAAGTGAAATGAATGTCGATACCATTGCAGGTTTAATTCTTGAGCATTGTAAAGTAATACCGGAACCCGGACATAAAATTAAAATTGAAAATTTTGAATTTACTATTTTACAAGCCGATCAACGCAAAATTAAAAAAGTAAAAATAAAAATACTCAACGCAGATGAAAATAATTAAAGTCACTATTTTTTTTTGTTTATTTTTTTCCTGTTCAAACCCAATACCAAAACCATCGGAGTATTTTAGAATAGATTTCCCTGAAAAAAAATATTTAAAGTTCAGCAATAAAAACTGCAATTTTGAATTTGAATATCCTTATTATTCAAAAGTTATAAATGATAGTTCAGATAGTATCAAAAATCCTTGTTGGAAAAATATTATTTTTCCTTATTTTAATGCCACAATATATTTAACTTACTATCAAATAACAAACAATTTTGTTAAATTATCAGAAGAGAGCCGTACACTTGCTTATAAGCATAACATTAAAGCCGATGCAATTCGAGAGATTTTATATTCAGATACACTTAATAAAATATATGGCATAGTTTACGAAATTAAGGGGAATGCTGCATCGCCTGTTCAGTTTTTTATGACAGATAGCGTTAGACATTTTCTAAGAGGTTCGCTTTATTTTAATACAAAGCCAAATAAAGACAGTTTAGCACCAGTCATTGAATTTATAAGTGTCGATATAAAGCACCTAATAGAAACACTACGATGGAAATAATTCACCAAAACGACATAATAATCGTTTTTTCTGAAATAATTCAAGATGAAAAATTATTGTCCGATTACATTAAAGCAGACGAACTTATTAAAAAACTTAACAACATAAAAAATGTAAAACGACGTCTTGAAATTTTAAATTCTCATTATTTAATATATAAAATATTAGGGAATTACTTTATATATACTTACGATGACCAAAATAAACCTTTCATACCTGGTGTAGGTAAAATAAGTATTACTCATACCGATAATTACATTTCTTTAATTTTTGGATTCGATAAACGTGTAGGTATTGACATGGAAGAAAATGATAGAGATTTTTCAAAAGCTGCTCAAAAGTTTTTACATCCTTACGAAAAAACATGGGCATTAATTAATGACCATTACAAAGCAATATGGTGTGCTAAAGAAAGTTGTTATAAAATGATAGATAAACCAAAATTTAGTTTTAGTAAGTATTACATTACAAAAAAGATCGACTTTAATAAAGATAATAATATTTATGTAGAAATAATCGAACCTAAAAATCAAATAGTTAGTTTATGCTTTTTTAAAAACCATAAATTCTTTTTAACTTGGTGCGTAGATGAAATATGATGTATAATGTTTTATGATATTTTAAAAAACAAAGCATCTTTAGCAATTCTTATAGATCCTGATAAGTTCAATAAAAAGTTAATTGTAAGAAATTTAGAAATTATAAAAAATTTAAACTTTTCAGTAATTCTTGTAGGTGGGAGTTTAATTTATAACGATGTAGATGAAGCTGTAAAATTTATAAAATCGAAAACTAACTTGCCAATATTTTTATTTCCAGGAAGTTTTTTTCAAATATCTAAATTTGCCGATGGAATTTTATTTACTTCTTTAATTTCTGGCCGTAATCCGGAATTTATTATATCTCAACAAGTTCAAGCAGCTCCTATAATAAAAAGACTGAAACTCGAAGTAATAAGCACAGCCTATATTTTAATTGATGGTGATAAAACATCGAGCGTTGAATACATTAGCAATACAAAACCAATACCTGCCGATAAAACTGATATTATTCTTGCTACTTGCTATGCAGCAGAAATCATTGGCTTCAAGGCTTTGTATCTGGAGGCTGGAAGTGGAGCTAAAATTCCTATACCTATTGATGTAATCAAATTAATTAAAAAAAATGTTGACATGCCTTTAATTGTAGGTGGTGGTATAAAAACAATAAACCAAGCAAACAATTATCTTGAGAACGGAGCAAATCTTGTAGTATTGGGTACTATGTTTGAAAACCCTTAATTTTTCTACTTCTGTAAAACAAATATATGCCGGCTAAAACAAATGGAATACTTAAGAGTTGTCCCATATTAATTATCATATAATTTTCGAAATCGACCTGTATATCCTTTAAAAATTCTATGAAAAACCGAAATCCGAAACAACCAATAAGAAAAATTGAAAATATATAATATGGCTTATTCTGTGCATTTTTTCTAAAATATAGATAGTAAAGAAAAAAGAATAATAATAAATAAAAAACCGATTCATAAATTTGTGTAGGATGGCGAGGTAATTTTTGAGCGTCGGACAATTCAAACACAAAAGCCCATGGCACATTTGTTGGTTTGCCGTAAATTTCAGAATTCATTAAATTCCCTAACCTTATTAATGACCCTCCAAGGGCAACAGGAATAACAATTCTATCAAGAATCCAGTAAAAAGGCTTTTTTTCCTTGCGCGAAAATAACCATAAAGCAACTAATATTCCAATTGCACCTCCATGACTTGCTAATCCCCCCTGTCTAATATTCAAAATTTGCCATGGGTTTTCTAAATAATAGCCAGGTTCATAAAACAAACAATGCCCTAATCGGGCACCAATAATAGTTCCAAGTAACATGTATATACTTAAACGATCTAAAATGTTTACATTTATGTTTTCTTTTTTTACTATTTTTTTTAGAATAAAATAACCAAATAAAAAACCCAAAGCAAATAAAACTCCATACCACCTTATCTCTAAATCAAAAATTGTAATAAACGTAGGATCGGGATGCCAAATAATGTAAAGAAACATAAATTAGTTTTCTAAAAATTGTTGTGCATAATATTTTGGTGTAAGTTTTTCTCCAGTTGCTTTTTCAATCATTTCGTTCCAATGATATTTAGCACCAGGTTTAAATACCTTTTCTACAAGATATTTACCAATCTCTTTATTATTAACATAAGAAGGATTTTTGAAATCGTTACCTTTTATGATGTTATTTACAATATATGCATTAAGTTGTGAAGCAAGTAATTCTCCCAGTAAGTAATTATGATAATAACAAGGAGAGGTTGCAATATGAATTTTTGTTGCCCAGTCGGGCATATTTCTGTTTTTCGGACGCTTTATCAGTTGATATTTTTCAACTAAATCCCACCATAATTTATTTAAATCTTGATCGGGGTTTTCATACATAGATTTTTCGAATCTGTACATTACTTGCGACCATCTGCTAAATACAAGCTGTTCTAATCTTAATGTTTTAAATCCTGTTTCTTTAATCATTTTATAATCGTTTTCATTTAATTTTAGCATTTCTTTATTCCATTCTGCATTTTTAGTCAAACGACCAAAAATCATAGCTATGGCTTCGGTGGTAAACGTATGAGCAGGCTCACGAAGTACAAAAGGTAAATTCTTATCAATATATTTGTCGTAAACGCCGTGGCCAAATTCATGTAACATTGTACTCATCCAGTTTTCGTTAGGTTTAATATTGCAAAGTATGCGTATGTCGCCTTCATTATCTATATCTATGCAATATGCATGCTGGTTTTTCCCTTCTTTTTCGTACAAATCACTTCTACTTAAAATATCATTTATATCTAATCCAATGCTTTCAAAAAACTGTTTTGTAATTTCTTCTATATTTTTGTCTTTATAAAATTTATCTACATTAAAATTATAAATATTTGGTGCTTCTTGGAAAAAACGGTTTTGATAATGCCATGGACACAGCTCTTCAGGTTTAACTCCATATCGCTTTGCAAGTATTTTGTCCATTTCAGATTTTAAATTGTGGAATGCATTGCTTGTTAAACTATCGAGTTTATCGAACAATTGTGCTATTTCTTCAGGATCTTGTTCAGATAAAGCAAGCATCATTTGATGATAATTTTTGTAGCCCATCTTTTGTGCTACCTGATTGCGTAATTTAACTAAGCTTTTTATGTCTTCTGCTACAATTGGACCTACTTCCTTAACAGCAACCCACGCTTTTTCAAGTAACTTGTTATCTGTTGATGTTTTAAGTATTTCTTCAATATCATTATCGGTATATTTTTTATTGTCTATAACTGCTCTAAAAGTTGAGAATTTTTTTTCAATATCGTTTTGGATTTTTGAAATTTTGTTTAGTAAAGCTGTGTCTAATTGCTTTGGTAACATTGTATTATGAATACTTAGCAGTTGCCTTTTGATAAGTGTATCGTTTACTTCGGTATTGTTTAAGTAATATTTAATCTTTGCGAACAAAGCTGTATCGGAAAGTATCTTATTATATTCCATTTCGTATTTAAGAGCTACCTGATAATCACTATCTTTCCCTGATATTGAAGCGTTCCAATAGGCCTCGTTCATTTTCTTTAAAAGTGGTTTTAATTTTTCGACGTACGAATCAATAACTTTCTTTGCTTCTTCGTTCATATTTACTGTACTTTTTTCGCTTTGGCAAGCGGTTAAAAATAATACAATTAAGCTGAAAACTACCCCTCTCATATTTTTTTTTGCAAAGTTTAAAAAAAGTGAAAATAAAAACAATTACTTTTTAATACATGTTAATAATTTAATTATTAACCTATATGTTTGAAAATAAAAAAGGGGAGAAAATCTCCCCTTTTTTGGCAATATGATCTAAAAAACTGTTATTCAACAATCATTTTCTTTGTTATACTTTCACCGTTAGCATTAACAGTGTAGAAATAAATTCCACTTGGCAAATTATTAGTATTAATTGTAATAGTGTGTTTGCCAGCATTTAATTTACCTTTATCAATTAACATTACCTTTTGTCCTACAATATTTGTAATAACAATATTAACATTTGCAGATTCTTTAAGAGTAATGGTTAAATTAGTGGATTGTTTAGCTGGGTTAGGGGTGTTCTGAGAAACATTGAAACTGTAGATATTGTTAGTTAACTTTGAATTTTCGCAGCTTGCAAGTATTGTTGGATCAGAGGGTGATAATTGTATTGTAAAAGCATTTTTACTTACTCGTAGCCCGGCAGCAAAATAATGTTGTTGTGGATTTATTGCATTAGGCTCAGAATAAATATCAATAAATGTCATTGGTATTACGTAATCGTTGCCATCTTCAAGAACATAATGAGGATAATTACAGAAGAAAAACATACCACCTTCGCCTGGTGTGAAGTTAATTACTGGGGTAGCCATAAATGTTTCTACATTCCAGGCACGGCATTTAATTTCGGGCATTGTATTTACTGTATCAAACTGTGGATCGGTATCGGTCCATATAGCAAAAATTACTTTTTTATCGGGACTTGTAGCAATACCTAAAGCATGACCCCATCCAAATTTTCCTTGATCGTCGCCAAAAGGAGAATGCTCGTCTTGTACAACTTTAGTTCTTAATGTATCAATAAATTGTACATCCCATGTGCGAACACTACCATCCCAATTCCAACCGGTAGTATAAACATCAAATAAAAACAATGGTTGATTAGCATAAACATAATTTAAAGAATCGGGATGATTTGAATACATTCCTTCAACAATTGCAAGCATATGCAAATTACCCTGATAGTCAATTACACCAGGATTAAAGTTTTCATCTGCAACAGAACCATTAGGAAAGTTAACTCTATATTCCCATAATTCAGGATTATCTGGATGATCGATTAAGGATTGACGTACAGGCCAAATTTGATCGGTAAGGTTACTTAACTTATGCCAACACCCGTAAGCTGGATAAGTGGCAAAAGTTTGTGCGCCATCCCAGGTTTCCCAAATATGAGGTAAACCAGTTTTAACATACCAATCGGAAGTTGAATCGCAGCCACTTGGTGTCCATACAAAACCTTTATAGGCGTCGAATTGATTATTCCACGAAAATGCCCACTCTACACTTGCATTACTAAATTCTCTTAATTTCCATGCTTTTGATAACGGACCTGTTAAGTTAGTGTCGACTACTACTCCCTTAACATTTCCATCGAATATCATTTTTCTAACATAAGCTTTGCCTAAGTAATAGTTTCCATCATCGTCTTGCCACATTGTGTAATATCTACCATTATTCCCCCCTGTTGTTCCACCGCTTAAGTTCAAGCGTTCAAGAACATTGCTTCCTCCGCTGCTTACAGGAGGAGTGAGGTGATTAATTGTAAGATTTTCTCCAGTTTTCTTCTTCGAATCATAATAGTTAGCAATCCAACCACTACCATCGGTTATAGGTCCGTTTACAATAAAGTAAGCTTCGTTGAGATTAGTATTTCCTTGTGGATTATGGATAATTCCATTTGGATAACGATAACGGTGAGTTCCTTGCATGGTAAACACAACTGAATCGTTCCAGTTATAACCGAAATCGGTACTTAGTTTCACAATGAGGTCGTTACCCGTAGTACCAGCCCATGCACCACCACCACGATGAGTATAAGCAATAGCATTTAACTGAGGGTTAGCATCTAACTGGTAATTAGGTTCGTAAATGAATGTATAGGCGTTTACACTTGTACCTATTAGAATTGTTTGAATCGACTTTGAATGAGCTCTTGATGGCTTAAGAATTGGTAAAATTGGAACATCCTTACCTAATTCAATTTTTCTATCCTTGTGGATAGTAACAGGTTTTGTTTTGTTAAGCTTTTTTGCTGCATACTTTTGAGCATTACCACTTAAAAATACTCCTAAAATTACACTTAAGAATAAAAGTTTTCTCATATCAAAAAGTTTTTAGTTTTGTTATTGCAAATTTAATCATATTCTTTTAAAAAAAAAAATTTATTTTTTTAAATGGTTTTTTTATAGAAAAATTTATTTTTGTATAATATTTTTTCTGAATTTATTTTCTGCCCAAAAAAAATTAGTGATTTTTCATCGAAATCGTTAGGGTCGTCGGTGGTATAGAATTTTAAAGTGCCATTTTTCGTGCATTTTTTTTCTATCTCAGGATGGCGTATCAAATACTCAGCCAAGCTATTTGCCACAATCTCGTTTTGAGTTATTATTTTTATTTCTGGGGGTATGAATTTTTTAATAATATGTAATAACAAAGGATAATGAGTACAACCGAGTATTATAGAATCTATGTCTTTATCTTTTTCTAAAAGTGCGTTCAAGTCTTTTTGAATAAAATATTCACCACCAATGTTGTTAAATTCGTTATATTCTACAAGTGGTACCCACATTGGACATGCATGTTGGTAAACCTTAATATCAGGATAAAGTTTATTTATTTCAATTACGTATGAATTCGACTTTATTGTTCCAATAGTCCCCAAAACACCTACCTTTTTTGTCTTAGTAAACTGATTTATAACTTCAACTGTTGGTCTTATTACCCCAAGAACTCTTCGTGATGGGTCGAAGCGTGGCAAATATTCTTGTTGAATTGTTCGCAAAGCCTTAGAAGAGGCAGTGTTACATGCAAGAATTATAAGATGACAATTTTGATTAAATAGCCATTTAACAGCTTCAAGAGTATATTCTAATACTGTTTCGTATGAACGGGTACCATAAGGGGTACGAGCATTATCTCCTAAATATATATAATCGTATTGTGGTAATTTTTGTCTTATTGCTTTTAATACTGTTAATCCACCATAACCCGAATCAAAAACTCCTATTGGTGAAAATTCGTGCATTTCGTTTTTTCAAATATACATAAAAAAATTGAACTTATTGAAAAAAAATGCTACATCTATTTTTATGTTACTAAAATTCTTAATTTCAAACTTTAAATGATAAAATAAAATTTTAAAAATAAGGTTTTCAGTGTTAAATAAAGAAAGTTAACATCATTTCTATGGTGTAAGTTTTGAATAATAAGTTATCGGTTGGAATTTAAGCAATATTTTTCATAAGAATTTAGGTACATTAGCCAGTGCATATGTGAGGTTTGCTTATAAAAGTCCATTAAATAATGTGGAATTTCTATACCAACAGAGTTACCTATCGAAGATATAAGTGGGGGGGTGATGTAAGTGATAATAAAGCAATGGAACTATTAAGGAAGTTAAGCAGCAAAAGACTAACACTAAGTAATTTCATAAAATAATTTGTAAACCAAGCTATAGGTTAATTATGTATATTGCACATTTGTTTACCTATTCAGCGAAAGTAGGCATAAATGAGGTTTGTAAATATATTTCACAAGTAAATTTGCTATACGTGATGTAGAGAACGCAAAAATTGTAGGTATATTGCAAGCTATTAAGCGAGTAGCATAAGAGGTGTAAAGAAGAAAATGAATTAGGAAGGAGAGCAGTAAAAGGTAAAAGATGGTAATAATGAACAAGGTTTTTTATTCATATGAGAATATAAAGCAATTATAGTAGAAATACATAATTCGATAAAGAAAGATAATAAGCTAATAGATAACTGTGAGCTTTGGGACAACATGTTTGAGTAAAGGTTGGAATTTTTTTAATATCGGTTACAAACTGTGTTTGGTAAGAAAATAAGGATAAAAAAGTTTGAGATGTTTTTATATCTTTATAAGTAACTAATGGGGAAAGAGGAGTAAGAATATTTAGAGCATATATTTTAGCAACCAGAGTGTTATAGTGAAGAAGTAAATAACAAGAAACAACATGATTTTGAGGCAATAGGAATTATTACAAATTGAAGGAATTTTGCGATATTTGTGACATTGTAAGACATACAAGAATCGAAACAAAATAAAACAGATGTTTGGTGTGTAGAAGAGCATATTTGAAGACGATAGAACATATGTGCAAAGTGAAGAAGCGGAAGAATACTAAGTTTTTATTTCTCATATGGTTTTACAATGGTATTATGAGATGTATAAGATTTTAAACGAAGAAGAATTAATATCGAAGGCATTATAGACATATATTGCTTGATGTTAAACTTATATTCGCGGTTTCTGGAGGGGGGCTCGGTTGATTATAGACATATATTGCTTGATGTTAAACAAGTAAGGATAAATTTGGAGTATGATACGATGCCAAGGTTACAAACGAAATTATTAATTTTCTGAAAAAGTTTTAACTAAAGTATTAACTTGTTGTATACTTCTTAATTTTTTTGTGGAAGTATAATGTACAATTATAAGTTAAGAGATAACTATGCTATAAAGCAATAAAAGTAAAATATGTTTAAAATTATTTTGCAAGAAACTTGTTTATTGTATTGATTTCTTCAATAAAGTCAAGGTAAGGATGTTTTTCCTTGAGTTTTAAAATTTTTTGTAATGTTTCCTTCATTAATTTTTTATATTCGTTAGTTTCTTTAAAAAAAGGATCATGTTCTAAAATCTGTAAAACATTTTTTATTTCTTTCATTTCTTCTAAGGTCTTGTTATCAAAAAAAACCTTGCAAAATTTTTCCCATAAATATTCTATACCAATGTTGTTAGGGTGTATAAGGTCAATATCATAATATCGATAATCTCGTAATTCGTCCATAAAAATCTCGTACGAAGGGAAATATATTATATTGTTGAATTTGTCTAATGATCTTTTCACCGATAAAAATAATGTTGCTTTGCTTAAATTATTTTCGAAAGCGCCGTATTTAAGGTATCGAACAGGACTAATAGTGAAAACAATTTTACTGTTTATGTTGTGACATCTTATTTCTTCTATAATATTTTCAATGTACTTGGAAGTTTCTTCTAAACTCAACAAATAATTTTCGAAAATTTTAGCAGGTTGTTTGTGACAATTTGTTACAATAATGTTTAATATTTTATGTTTGTAAACAAAAGCTGAACCAAATGTTATAAATATCCATTTAGAGTTTTTTATAAAATAAAATGCCTTTTTTATTTTTTCGTCTAAATGTTTTTTTAAGTAGTCTATGTTTGGACTTGCAATGCTTGAATGTAAGTAAAAACTTTTATAAATTTCACCTTCTTTAAAAAAATCATCATCGTATAATTTTAATTTTCCACAAATTATTTTTATTGTATTTAAGATAGAAGCAGGATTGTAAATAGTACCTAATGGATTTACGCAAATATTAAATTTATTTTTTTTTAATTTTTCACCTACATGTAATATAAAACAAGAACCAAGTAAAAATATGTTATCGCATAGTTTTATTTTTTCTTTTAGTTCAGGAAGGGTAATTTCTGTATAAGTTTTCATTTTTTTAGCAAATATATATAAAACTTTCTATAAGAATTTTTATACTCACGGAGAGAATATTAAATAGCTTATTAGTATTTTAAAAGTCTATAAAATTTTTGGTTTATGTTATAAAAATTTTATTAGGATATCTAATATGTAAAAACATTCTTAATTGTAATAAGTTTTCTTGTTTTTTTATATTTTTGTATTTCCATTTATGTACATGAGCCAATTGAAAGATATTGCTACCTTAAAGAAAGAAATAGAAGAATTAAAAAAGCTAAATAACGAGCTTTTGCTTCGTAATAAAGAGCTTATCGAACAGAATCGCCAACTAAATGCACAGATTGAAAAATTAAAAACCCGATTAGATAATGAATTGCACAATAAAAAAACTTTGAGATTTAAAATAGCTACCGTATTATATGCAAGTTTACATGGTTTTACGAATATTGCTACTATTCATGATAAAGAACAGTTAATTGATGAGCTCGATAAGTTTTATCTTATAATGAACGATATTTTAGCAAAGTATAACATACAAAAAGTACCATCAATAGGCGATACAATAATAGTTGTGGGAGGCATTCCAAAAAAAAATAGAACGAATCCAATAGAAATGGTGTTAGCTGCAATTGATATAAGACGGGCATTTATAGAATTTCAGAACAATTTATTTGGGGAAAATCATTTATGGGAGTTAAATATTGGAATACATACTGGTGCTATTAATGTTAATATTACTGGTAAGAAAAAAGAAATATACGATATTAAAGGCGAAACTGTAAATATTGCAAGTCGAATTGAGTCTGTGGCAGTTAAAGGTAAAATAATAATATCGGAAAGTACTTTAGAATATGTAGCTCCTTATTTTAGATATCGTTTTTTTTCTAAATTACCAGTAAAATATGTTGGTGATCTTGCATTGTACGAAATTCTTGGTTTTTCACCTGAATATAGCAGCGACTCAAAAGGTATTGCTCCTAATAGTAAATTTAATACTCGACTTCAGCTTATCCGATACGATGATCTAGAAGCTTTTATGTTAGATAAACTCGAACGAGAATTACCTAAATATCTTTACTATCATAATATAAAGCACACAATTGATGTTATTATTCAATCCGAATTAATTGGTAAAAGCGAGGGGGTTACATCCGAAGAGTTACTTCTTTTAAAAACAGCTGCCTTGTTTCACGATGCAGGACAAATTATTCAGTCAAAAGGTCACGAAGAGATAAGTGTACAAATTGCACGCGAAATTCTTCCAAGCTTTAACTATACCGAAGAACAAATAAATAAAATATGTGAAATTATTCTTGCAACTAAATTGCCACCTAAACCTAAATCTCTCTTGGAAAAGATTATATGTGATGCTGACCTTGATTATCTTGGAAGACAAGATTTTATAGAAGTTTCCAATACTCTATATAAAGAATTAAAAGAACAAAATATCGTAACTTCACTTAAGCAATGGTACGAATTACAAATTGCTTTTTTATCAGAACATCAGTATTTTACTGAAACTGCAAATAAGTTACGAGAAGTAAATAAACAAACACAAATAGAACGTTTAAAAAAAGAACTTGAAAAAATTGGAAATGAGTCTAGTTATTTATAGTAGGTTATTTTTTTTTCTACTTTTTACGCTTTTCTTTTTTGTAAATGTGAATTCACAATTTTATAATGGTTTGCAAAATGAATTTGGGAAAAGTCGTATTCAGTATCGGAATTTCATATGGCAGTATTACAGATTTAAAAGATTTGATGTGTATTTTTCTGAACGCGGCGAAAACCTTGCAAAATACGTAGCAGAAAAAGTTAATAAATATTTACCCGAAATTGAATCTATACTTGGTACAACTCTTAATAAAAGAATAATTTTTATAGTTTATCATAATATTAACGAATTCAAGCAAAGTAACATAGGCCTTATTACAGGAAATGAGCAATACAATATTGGTGGTACTACGCAAATAATAGATAATAAAGTTTTTTTGTTTTACGAAGGGGTTCATTATAAATTTGATATTCAAATAAGAAAAGCTATTGCTCAAATTGTTTTGAACGAAGCTTTATATGGTGCAGAATTAAAAAGTAAAATTGCAAATTCGCTTTTGCTTTCAATACCAAAATGGTATTACGAAGGGTTAATATCTTACATTTCAGAAGAGTGGAACGATGTAATAGAAACATTTATTCGCGATGGTATTAAATATAATTACTTGAAGAAAATTAATAATCTGGAAGGAGAAATGGCAACCTACCTTGGGCATTCTTTATGGTTTTTTATTGCTTACAAATATAGTAAACAAGTTATTCCTAATATTTTATACCTCACTAGAATTTCGAAAAATATAGAAACAGGGTTTCTTTATACAATAGGTCTTTCTATAAAAGAACTTTCGCTTGAATGGAGACAGTTTTATAAAAATTTACTAGAAAATTCCGACAACATTACCGATTCTGTTCTATATGTCTCTAAAAAAGGTGCAAAGATAAATAATTTGGCTATATCTCCTGATAAAAAATTTATTGCCTTTTCTATTAATAACAAAGGTAAAATTAAAATATATCTTTACAATAAAAATTCTAATAAAAAAATATGCATTTATAAACAGGGTTATAAAATAGATCAGATACACGATTATAGCTATCCTGTTATAGCCTGGCACCCAAGTAGTAAGGTATTATTATTTATAACAGAAAAGAAAGGCTCAAAATTTATGTACACCTACGATGTAGAAACAAATGAAATATTTGAAAGAGAATTATTTAATATTGATAAAATAGTTGATGCATCATATTCTGAAATGGGATATAATATTATTTTTTCAGGTGTAAGAAATGGTGTTACAGATTTGTATTCTTATAACTTTGCGTCTAATACTATGGAAAAAATTACTTCCGATTTAGCCGATGATATAAATCCTGTATTAATTGATAATTCGCAAAAAATATTATTTATCTCTAATAGACCAAATATCTTATTATCAGATTCACTTTCTAATAACTATAATTTGTATATATATAATACTTCAACTGATTCTTTAACCCGAATAACTAACATAGAAGGTTTAAATTTTTCACCTACCCAATACGATGTAAATAAATATATTTTCCTAAGTAACCAAACCAACATTTTTAATCTTTATAAAGCTGAATACGATAGCACAATCGATTTCATTGATACAATTGTTCATTATCGTTATTATTCGAATGTTAAGCCACTTACAAATAATCTTTCTGCAAATATACAAAAATACAGCTTGTTAGATGATAATACCTTTTATTATGTTACTTATCGGAAGAAAAAAGAAATAATAGCTAAAGGTAATTATAATTTTAATTCTTCTGTTTCTTATAATGAATCTCCTTTAAAAAAATTAATGCAAAAAAAATATAGAAATATCGATACAACTTTAAAACAAAAACAATCTTTAAAAATCGACACTTTTAAAACTACTATAAAAATTGATACAAATAATATAGATTACCGACATTATGTATTCAATTTCGAAATTTATAAGAAACCTTTTATGCACGAATCAAAAAAAATTATCGACAAAAGCGATTCTTCTCTTTTAGCCTTTAAGCCTAATATTTATTTAATGAATTTTTATATAAATAAAATAGTAAGTCAAGTCGATTTTGGCTTTTTAAATAATTCATATCAGCAATTTACAGGTGGTCCTTTTTATTATAACCCAGGCATGAATTTCTTTATAAAAATGGGAGTTAATGATCTTTTTGAAGATTATAAAATAGTTGGAGGGATACGCCTTTCGGGTAATTTAAATAGTAACGAATACTTATTGAGCCTTGAAAATTTGAAAAATCGTTTAGATAAACAAATTGCATTTCATAGACTAGCAATAAATAAAATTGATGAAAATTTTTTGGTAAAAACTCATACTCACGAAGGATTTTATATACTAAAATACCCTTTTTCAGAAATTCAATGTGTTAAATTTACAATAAATCTTCGTCACGATAATAATGTGTATCTTGCTACAGATATACAATCGTTATACAAGAAAAATACTCAAAATTTATGGTTTGGTTTTAAAACAGAGTATATATTTGATAACACGTTTTTTAAGCAGCTTAATATTTATAATGGGCTTAGAATGAAGGTTTTTTATGAATTCTATTATCGTACTACCACAAATTATAGAAATCTTAATGTTACAGGTTTTGATGTTCGCTATTATCAGCCTTTGCATCGGAATTTTATTTTTGCCACTCGACTTGCAGGAAGCTCGTCTTTTGGTTCTGCAAAATTATTATATTATCTTGGTAGTGTTGACAATTGGATTAATCTTAGCCCTAATGTCCCTGTGTTCGATAGAAGTGTTAACATAAATTATTCTCAACCTTATGCGTTTCAAGCAATTGCTACAAACATGAGAGGATTTTCACAAAATATTCGCAATGGCACTAATTTTATAGTTTTTAATAATGAGCTTCGCTTGCCTATTTTTAGATATTTATTTAATAGGCCTTTACAAAATGAATTTTTAGAAAATTTTCAGTTGGTTGGTTTTTTTGATTGTGGAACAGCATGGACTGGCAAATCGCCTTTTAGTAAAGAAAATGCATACAACACCGAAACTATAATTTCTGGGCCAATTACTATTGTTATCGATAAACAGAGAGATCCGATCGTTTGGGGATATGGCTTTGGTGTAAGAAGTAAACTTTTCGGATATTTTGTTAGAGCCGATTATGCGTGGGGTATAGAAAATAATATTGTGCTGAAACCAATATTTTATTTATCTTTGAGTTTAGATTTTTGAATTTATAACTATGATAAACGAAATATTAATTCTTATTATTATAGGTTTTGTTGCTGGAATACTTGGTGGAATGCTTGGAGTAGGAGGTGGCATAATTGTTATTCCTGCTTTAGTGTTTTTCCTTGGATTAACGCAAAAACAAGCTAATGCAACAAGTTTAGCTTTTATGCTGGCTCCTACTGGCCTGCTTGCTGTAATCAATTACTATAAAGCAGGTTATGTTAATGTAAAATATGCTATAATTTTATCTATAGCTTTCTTTGTAGGAGCATATTTTGGCTCATTATGGGCTATTAAAATGCCAGTTGAAACACTAAGAAAAATTTTTGCTTTGTTTATTATTGTTGTAGGAATTAAACTTTTTTTCTCTAAGTAATGGAAAATATAGAATATTTTAAAAAAAGTGCATACGCAATTAAAAGTGAAGTTGTTAAAATAATGCAACACTTACACATGTATCCAGAACTATCTTTTCAAGAATTTGAAACAAAAAAATATATATGTAGAGTACTTGATGAATGGAAAATAAGATACGTAAAAGATATTGGGAACACAAATAGTGTTGTTGCAATTTTAGAAGGCAATGCCAAAGGAAAAAATATAGGACTTCGTGCCGAGATTGATGCTTTACCAATAAGTGAAGAAACAAAATTACCATATAAATCTAAGCAAAAAGGAATAATGCATGCTTGTGGTCACGATGTTCATACAGCATTGTTGCTCGGAGCATTATATATTCTTAAAAATTTAGAAAAAAAAATTAATGGTAATATATATGCTATTTTCCAACCAGCCGAAGAAAAATTACCAGGAGGTGCAATAAATATTTTAAAGGATAAATTCTTTGAAAAATTATCTCTTGACGCTGTGTTGGCTTATCATGTTTATCCATATTTACCGGCTGGTAAAATAGGGTTACACTGTGGCAACTATCTTGCCTCTTCAGATGAAATATATATTACTGTTAAAGGTGAAGGTGGCCATGCAGCAAATCCCCACCTGGTTGGAGATACCGTACTTGCCTCTGCTAATATATTAATAACTCTTAATCAATTGATTAATAGATTATCTAATCCTATAAATCCTTCTATTATTTCGTTTGGTAAAATTATTGCAAATGGCGCAACTAATATAATTCCCGATAAAGTTTATATGGAAGGTACATTTAGAACTTTCGACGAAAAATTTAGAACAAAATTCCTAAAGCATTTGCATTCAACAGTAACTAATATTTGTTCTAATTTTAATTGTAGTTGTGAAATAACTATAAAAAATGGTTATCCGGTGCTTATTAATAATCCTGAATTATATAACGTCGTGAAAAAACTTTCTTCGAAATTTTTAGGAGAATTAAATATTGTAGATGTTGAAAAAAGAACTACTTCTGAAGACTTTGCTTATTTTTCTCAAAAATACAAATCGCTGTTTATAAGATTAGGAACAGGAGGTACAAAAGATACCGAATACCCTCTTCATTCGCCAAATTTTAAGGTAAATGAAAAAATATTTGACTTTGCTCATGGTTTACTTGCCTATATTGCTTTATCTTTATTGAATGAAAAATGGGAAGATTTATTGCAATAGATTATGGTTTAAAAAGAGTAGGTATCGCTGTTTCAGATCCACTTAATATGTTTGGGCAACCTTTTGTAACAATAAAACCAGAAGAATTATTTTCCTTTCTTTCTGAATATATGAAAAAAGAAAATGTTTCTACAATAATACTTGGTTACGCTAAAAATTGTAATAATACACCTGCTCAATTTCAACGACACATTGAAAAGGTTTACAATAAGTTAAAACAAACATTTCCAACAAAAGAAATTGTTTATTATGATGAACGCTTTACTTCTAAATTGGCTTTAAAATCAATGATAGAAGCTGGTTCAAAAAAAATGCAAAGGCGTAAAAAAGAAAATATTGATAAAATAAGTGCCGCAATAATCCTCAATGATTATCTTTTTTACATTAAACAAAATAAAAAATGATTTTACCTATATATACATATGGACATAGGCTTTTAAGGAAAAAAGCTGTGGATATTGAAAAAGATTACCCAAATTTGAAAAATATTATTGAAAACATGTTTGAAACATTATATTCGGCCGAAGGAGTTGGTCTTGCTGCCCCTCAAGTAGGATTATCAATACGTCTTTTTATAGTTGATGCAACGTCAATGAAAAAAGAACATCCAGAATTAAGTAATTTTAAGAAAATATTTATAAATGCAAGAATTTTAAAAGAAGAAGGAGCGGAATGGTATTACAACGAAGGTTGTTTGAGTATTCCAGGTATAAGAGAAGATGTACTTAGAAAAAGCATTGTAACAATTGAGTATTATGACGAAAATTTTTTAAAGCATACTGAAACATATAATGGCATAGCTGCAAGAATTATTCAACATGAGTATGATCATATAGAAGGTATTTTATTTATCGATAGATTGTCTTCGTTAAGAAAGACGCTTTTAAAATCGCGACTTAATATGATAGCTAAAGGAAGAATTCAACCAAAGTATAAAATCGTAGCACCATGAGAATTCTTATTGTTGTAATTCTAATATTATCGAGTTGCGGGGGTAATAAAAATTCAAGTAGCGATGAGAAAAAAGTAATACTTGAAAATATTAAAATTATTGAAGAAAAAATAAAAAATGATACTACAGGAGAAATAAATAAGTTTTATTATTATGAATTAGTTAAGAATTACAATAGGTATATTTATTCTTATCCAAACGATAGTTTATCGGCCGACTTAATTTTTAAATCGGCTAATTTACACTTTACTCTCAATAAGCCTAAAGAAACCTTAAATTTATTAACTAAACTTGAAAAAAGCTTCCCCAATTTCAAAAATATTGATATGTGTTTAATTTTAAAAGCTGAAACCTATCTTGAATTACTTAACGATACAAGTAAAGCTATTGCAATTTATAAAGAGTTTTTAAACAAATTTCCACAACATCCTCTTGCGAAAGATATTAAAATGTATATTGAAAACATAAAAAATATTAATTTGAATTTTCTGAAAGCAAAAAATAAATCGTTATAATAATAATTTTATAAGAGTAATAAGACATGTAACAATTATTAATATTCCCACTAAAATTAGGATAACTTTATTATTCATTTTGTTACACATATATGCTGCTAAGGGAGCGGCTATTATTCCACCAATCAATAGTCCTATCGATATGTATAAATTATTTAATCCAATCATAAGCGCAAAAATACCAGACGAGGTTAAGGTAACAAAAAATTCTGAAGCATTTACACTTCCAATAACTTTTTTTGGATTTTCGTTATTTGTTATTAAAGTCGAAGTAACTATTGGGCCCCATCCTCCACCGCCAATTGCATCGATAAAGCCACCTAACACACCAAGTATCTTATAAGTTCTGAAATTTTTATTTTCATAGTTCTTTTTTTTGAATGCTGAGTATAGTATCTTTATTCCAATTAAAAATAAGTAAATTGTAATAAAAGGTTTAATAACATTTCCGTTAAGTGAAGATAATCCATATGCCCCTATAGCTGAACCAATTATTCCTGGGATCGTTAGCTGAAGAAAAATTTTCTTATCTATATTTTTAAAACGCCAGTGAGAAATACCTGAAATGCCCGTAGTAAAAATCTCGGCGAAATGTACACTTGAACTTGCAACAGCAGGAGATAAGCCAATGCCAATTAAAAAACTTGTTGAAGTTACACCATAAGCCATACCAAGCATTCCATCTATGAATTGAGCAATAAATCCTATTAGAGCATATAAAATAAAAGTACTATTAATAATATTGAAAATCTTTATTACCTTATGGTAAAATAAAAAAGTAACTAAAATACTACTAATAAAAATAATAACAATTATAACCAAATACCATTTTAGCAAATCTTTGACCTCTAACTCCTTATTGGTAGATAATATTTTCATGTTTATGATGCTATTGTGTAAAACCAAAATTAAAATTAATACAAAGCTTTTTTATCTACAAATTCTATAGAATAATAGTGTTGATTATTTTTGAATTTTTCCTTTAATTTATAATTTTATTAACCAACTCATTTAAAAAGTTTTTTTACGTCGAATAATAAACCTCAAACACTTTTATTTTTGATAATTTTAAGCAAGTTATTCATTAAATTTAATTGTTACGCTAGTTATTTAAAATAATTAATTTTTAAAATCTTACCAAAGTGGCTATATAAGAATTTAAATCAAACAACTAAAGTTTGTAATTCTATATGTTACATGGTTTAATACTTCAAACAAAAAAATTCCAAATGATGTTAGTTAATTTTAAACGAGCTAGGGCAACAAAATTATGGCATAATGCTACTTTACCAGTAAAATAATTAATTTTCAAAATAAAATTTTAACACAAAACTTGCTATCTTTTATTTTAAGATAGAGATCAAATATAATCTTGTATACTTAAAACTTATTTTTAAGATTTATAACAATAGTGGATTTATGTAAATAGAATAGCGAGATAGAATTTTATCGGAAAAAGGTACTGTTTTTATTAGCCATTCGGCAAGAATTTTATCTTTTTCTTCTTCGGTTAGAGAGAAATTACCGGAAGTTGTTCTTATTTTGTTAGCAAGAGAGTAGATAATTATTCCAGTAGCAACCGATACATTAACGCTTTGAGCAAAACCATAAAGAGGAATCTTTAATTTCACATCTGCATAAGTTAATAACTCGTCAGAAATTCCAGTTTTTTCTGAACCAAACATTACAAGAAGTTTTTCATTAACATACTTAAAATCATTTAAATAAATAACATCATTACCTAAATCGGTTGCTATAATTTTAAATCCTCTTTTTTTAAAGTCGTTAAAAAGCTCCTTTATATTTATACTATCGTAACTGAATTTAGTAATAGATAACCATTTTTCAGATCCCAGAGAAATCTCAGGATTTGGTCGGAATAAGTTATTTTTTTCTAGTACATAAATATATTGTATACCAAAAGCATCGCAACTTCGAATTATAGCACTTGCATTATGTGATTGATAAATATTTTCTATAAAAACTCGTAGTGTAGCTATTCTATTATTTAAAACATTAATAAGGCAATTTAGTCGTTCTTTAGTAACATAATGACTCAAAATATTTATTACCTTTTTATAATCCATTATTATCTCTAAACTTTATAAAAAATAAAAAAGGGAGTATTGCTACTCCCCTTTCTACTGGATTAGTGTTTTAGCGACAGTCTTATTTTACAGCGTCGCTAAGTTCGCTACCTGGACGGAAACGAACAACCTTCTTAGCAGGTATCTGTATTTCTTTACCGGTTTGGGGATTACGACCTTTACGAGCATTTCTTTTTGCAACAACAAAAGTTCCCCAACCAACTAAAGAAATACGTTCACCCTTTTTTAAAGACTTCTTTGTTACTTCTATGAAAGCATCTAATGCTTTCTTTGCATCGGCCTTTGTTAACTTGGCTTCTTTTGCAATTGCATCAATTAATTCACTCTTGTTCATACTCTAAAAGTTTTAAGTTTAAAGTTAAGTCGTTACAAATATAATTTAAATTCATTATTTAGCAAAGCATATAACGAAAAAAAGTGTTTTTTTGTTGATAAATTGCCAAAATTGTTAATAACTTTTTCGCAAAATGCTTGATTTTTGTATTTTTTTTCATATTTATGTACTCTCAAAATAAGATCAAAAAGGTTTCTTAAAAAATTAATTTTTTCAAAATTTAACATTAACAATATACACAAAAAATTTTTAAAACACAATACAAATAAAACGACAACATATAAAATTTTTCTATTGTTTTATCGTTATTATTCTGTATTTTTACAAAAGTGAAAAACCAAATCAGTTTAATTGTACTATTTATTATAATTCCATTTATAAGCAAAGGTCAAAGTGGAGGGCTTGGAGTGTATTCCTTTTTACAATTGCCAAAATCATCGCACATTTCTGCAATTGGAGGTACTTGTCAAAGTATTATTTCAAACGACCTTTCTACTGTTTTTCATAATCCTGCTTTATTAAACGATTCTGTTATAAATCATATAACACTATTTGTTAATAAATATTTTTCTGATATATATTATGGTAATTTTGCTTATGCTACAAAAATCTTTAATAAATACAATATTTTTACAGGCATAAATTATTTAAATTACGGCAAATTTATAAGAACCGATGAATGTGGTAATATTTATGGGAATTTTTATGCAAGCGATTATGTTTTAAATATTTCTTTTTCTAATAGTATAGTTAAAAGTAATTTGAATTATGGAATTGCATTTAAACCATTAATCTCTGTATACGATCGTACCTATTCGTTTGGTACATGTTTCGATTTTTCTATGTTGTATTATAATACGAATAATAATATAAGTTTAAGTTTAGCCATTAATAATATTGGTATTCAAATAATACCATACACTAAAGGTAATTTTGAACCAGTAAAATATAGTCTTAATTTTTCAGTATCGAAAAGGTTTGTTTATTCTCCATTTTACATACATGCAAGTTTAATTGAACTCCAAAATTTTAAACTTTCGAATTACAAGAACTTAATAGACAAGCAAAAGAAACCTGAAAAATTGTTTAGCGATACTTCTTTTAAAAGAATAAATAAAATTGAAAGTTTTGCCACCGAATTTATACATCATGTGGTTATAGGTACTGATGTTCTTATCACTAAAAATTTCTACTTTTCAGTAGGATATAATTTCAAAAGGAGATATGAATTAGCGACAGAAGGCAAAAAAAGATTAACTGGCTTTTCGTGGGGAGTGGGGCTTAAGATTTATAAATTACAAATTCATTTTTCAAGATCTAAATATCACATTGCCCAAGCAATTAACATGATAACTATCAATACAAACTTAAACGAATTCATTAAGAATAGCCAATGAATATACTGCTATATACTATTGGTGTGCATAAGGATAAAAATTATTATGCTATAGAAAAAGATTTAATAAATAAAATTCAGCATTTTAATAAGTTTAGTTTAATTGAAATTGAAGAACCTGCAAAAATAAACAAGTTACCAATTCACGATCAAATTAAGAAATATGAAGAACTTATAAGTAAGAAAATAAGTGAAAGTGATTATAACATAGTACTTGATAGCAAAGGTAAGGAGTACACTTCGGAAAAATTTGCTCAACAACTTTCGGCATGGTTACTGACTAGAAAAAAAAACTTAGTTTTTATTATTGGTGGACCACATGGTTTTTCCGATTCTTTCAAAAAAAAATTCCCTTGTTTGTCGCTATCTCAAATGACTTTTAATCATTTACTTGTAAGAATTATTTTTTTGGAACAATTATATAGAGCTTTCTGTATAATCAAAAACATTCCATATCACTATTAATGCTATGAGCAAAAAAGTTTTTACATTATTAATTGTAGTTATTTGTACTTTAATATTTTCCATATTTTATTGGAAATCAGCTAGTTTTAATCTTAGAGACGATATAGAAAAGCTTCAAAATATAATAAATACAAAAATTAGTAGTGCTGAGCAATTTTTATCTCAAATTAAACCGTGCGAAGGTAATTATGAAACATTTAGTAGTTTTTCAAAAAATTATAACATTGGTATACTTATTATAAAAAATAACAATCCTGTATTTTGGACAAATAATGATTACATATCTATAGAGTACTTGAACCTAATAAAAACACCGAAAATTCTTTACTTTAACAACGTATGGTTTTTTTCATTTTATAAAAAATACAACTGTTACACTGTTTACTTTTTTATACCTATTAAAAAACAATACTATATAAATAACAAGTATATTAAAGACGAATACTTTACTGATTTTAACTTAACATACGATTATACATTTTCGAATATTCCTCAAGAAAACTCCTATGAAATAAAGGATATAAACAATAATTATCTTTTTTCTGTTGCCTTGTCAAATAATAAAATTAAAAACAATACTATTTCAAATGCTTTTATTTTATATTTTTTTGCTATATTTCTAATTATTATTTACTTAACAAAATCAAACAGAAAAAATAAAATTATACATGCATTTTTATTGTCATTATTCCTTATAATGTTCACAATTTTTTCGTATTTTTTTGTTAGTTTCTCGACTATTAGAGATTCAGAACTCTTCAGTCCCCAAATATTTTCGTATAATAATATTATAAATTCTTTAGGGGTACTTATTGTTTTACTCTTATGTTTTATAGGACTTTCCTATATTTTCAAAAGAAATATAATTATAACATTCAATTACAATATTTATAAAATAATAACTGCTTTGTTTTTTTATTTTATCTCTTTTTTCTTTATTATTTTTTACTCTGAATCAATTATCTCAAATTCGAGTTTATCTTTTAACCGCACATATACTTTAATGAATCACTATTCGCTACTGTTACTCCTAATTTTGGCAATTGTAATAATAATTAACTACAATTGGTTATTCATAGTTTTAAAAGTACTCCGTTATTTAAATAAAAGAAAATATTTTCAGATAATTATAATATTAAATTTAATTTTTTTGTGTTTAGGATATATTTTAACAAAAAATTGTTATGTTTTGTTGTTTATTGTGCCAAATATTTTATTAAGTATATTTATATGGTTTAATAAATACAAATTACTACATCAAACATTGTTATTTTTCATTGTTTCAGTTGTTTTATCTATTATTTTACTCAAATTAACTGAAAAAAAAGAAAGAGAACTACTCTTACTTTTTTTAAAAAACAAGTCTATCGAAAGAAATTATAGTTTTGAAACCGATTTCAAAAATGTTATAAGTATCATCAGTAAAGATTCTATAGTTAAGACTCTTGTTGACAGAGAACAAGATAATAGATACGAGATTACAAGATATTTTAAGATGAAATATTTTTATAAGTATCCCGATTTTGAGATAAGAATTTTAAAATGCGATGAAAAAACTACATTAAAAATATTACCTGCTAAAAATTTAGTTCCATGCATAAAATTTTTCACAGAACAAATAAATGATAGCAAAACAATAAAAATAACAGATAATTTTTACTTTGTTCAAAACGAAGAAGGAATAACAAATTACATTGCGTTTCTTGACATTTATAAATCACTAAAACCATTAAAGAAATTAATAATAGAAATTTATCCTCAAAATGTTAACGAAAGAATAGGCTATCATAGTGTTTTGTATTCATCGGAATATAATGTTTATCGTGAATATAACCTTGCAAAATATTATAAAAATAATCTTATAAAAAAAATAGGTAAATATAATTTTCCAATAATACTCAATTCTCAAAATTCATCTGATAAACCTAACATATCAAATTTCGGTAATTATATTAATGTTTTTTATAAAACTTCTAACAATACAGTATTTGTTGCAAGTGTTCAATTTGATAAATTAAAGACTGTTGCATTAATTTTAATAGTACTATTTAATCTTCTAATGTTTATACAATTAATATTTTATCTTTTCAATTTTATTAAAGGTAGTCGATTTCAAAATAAAGGATTTCGCTATAAATATCTTTTATCAACTATTTCGATACTACTTATAGCGTACTTATTAAGTGGAATGTATTCATTTTATTTTATTAAGAAAAATTTTTCCGACATTAACACTAAAGAATTGAACGACAAAACAAACTCAATAATAAATTTTCTAAAAGAAAAGTATGGTAAATTATCAAATATATACTTAACTAATCCTTATGAACTTTCGTCCGATTTAATAACACTTTCAAACATTTTTTATTCAGATGTAAATTTTTACGATTCTGTGGGAATATTATTTGCTTCTTCTCGATTATCTTTATTTACTAATGGCATTAAAAGTAAACTCATAAATTATGAAGCATTACAAAATTTTCACATAAATCAGAAAATTGTAATTAAAGAAAAAATAGGAACACTTGAATATTTTTCACATTATATTCCCTTCTTAGATGGGAAAAAAATAATTGGTATACTGCAGATACCGTATTTTACAGAGCAAGAAGATTTTAACGATAAGATTATTTCGGCCTTTTTGTGGTTAATAAATTTTTATTTTCTTCTAATAACAATTTTTTTGAATGTGTCGGCTATTATGGTCAGAAAAATTTTCTTTTCTCTTACTACTCTGGAAAAATATTTTAAAAATATTAATCCCGATTTAATGTATCGACCACTTGAATACAAAGAAAAAGATGAAATATTAACCCTTGTTAAAGAGTATAACAGAGTTTTAGATGAACTAAAGGAAAAAACAAAAAAACTTATTCAATCTGAAAGAGAATCGACTTGGAAAGATATTGCACGTCAAGTTGCACACGAAATTAAAAATCCACTTACTCCTATGAAATTACATATTCAGCATACGCTTAAAATTGTGCAAGAAAAAAAATATAATACCGACGATATTGTTAAAACATTAAAATCCCTGCTTGAACAAATAGATTCGTTAGCGAGTATTGCTGAATCTTTTTCAATTTTCTCAAAAGTTTTAACTCCTTATATAGAAGAAATAGAAATAGTGTCGTACTTAAATAAAATTGTAACCATTTACAATACAGAAAAGGAGATTATTAAATTAAATTCAGGCAAAATAAGTGAAATATATGTAGATGCCGATACTCAATACATAAAACAAATTTTTAATAACCTTATAACAAATGCTATACAAGCGATTCCTGAAGATAGAGAAAAAAATATAACTATTTCATTAACAACAGTCAACGACATTTTAAAAATTGAAATTGCCGATAATGGAATAGGAATTCCAGAAGAAATAAAAGATAAAATATTTACTCCTTCCTTTTCTACAAAAACTTCGGGTATGGGGTTAGGGCTAGCAATCACAAAGAACATGATTGATTTATTAAACGGTAAAATTTATTTTGAAACTCAAATTAATAAAGGTACAACTTTTTACATTGAATTAAAATATAAAAGAAAATATGAAAAAATATAACATAATAACAATTAAAGAAGGTATATCTTCGAACGAAATAGCACATGAATTAGCAAATTATGATGACACTCCAGAATTTACTGTTGTTAATCTTTTAAATCAAACCAAAGGAAAAGGTAGAGGCACGAATAAATGGTTTTCGGAATTAGGGAAAAGTTTAACTTTTTCAATTATTGTTTACCCAAGGTTTTTAAATTCTCAATTATCTTTTTATATTTCAAAGTTAACATCTATTGCCGTTGTAGAAGCATTACAAAATTTTTCGCATAAAATAAAAATTAAGTGGCCAAACGATATTTATTTCAACAATAAGAAACTAGGTGGTATATTAATTGAAAATTGTTTTGAGAACGATAAAATTACTTATTCAATTGTTGGTATTGGTATAAATGTAAATCAAACAAATTTTCCGTCAGAATTACCAAACCCCATTTCCTTGCTTCAAATAACAGGCGATAATTCTCAGCTTATAAATTTAGAAAATACTTTATACAAAATTATAAGAAAATTTGTAAAATGGTATACCATCCTAAAAAACGAAGATCATAATGGTTATGCAATTATAGATAAAACATATTTTAAATACCTAACAGGTAGAAGTAAGACAATTGAGTATAAAACCAATGATGAAAAAATTCTTAAAGGTAAAATTATTTCTGTCGATGAATTTGGCTTTATTAATATAAAAAACTCAGCTGGTATAGTTCTCTCTTATAACATAGATGAAATAAAGCTTATCAAATTTTAATTTTTTACTTTTTATATTATGTTCTTTGATAAGGTATTTTTAAATTACTCTGAGTAGTTCTTTAATAAAGCTTTTTCAAATAGAATAAAGTATAAACCCCAAAACGGTATGTTTATTAATACTACTTGCTTGTAAGGCTATATTTTGTGCGTATTATGCTAAAGTTTTTGTATTTTTATAAAAAATTTTTTAATAGTTTATTCAAAAAGCACTTACGTTTCTTTTACAAAATAAATTTATCAAAAAAAGGTAAACTAAAAATTGAGACCTTTACAAAACTGCCTAATTAATAATTTTTACCCATTTAAACAATTTAAATATTTTAAATTTTCTATATTAAAATTCAAAAAACTTGCCTTATTAAATAACAAAAATTGCTCATTACATTAATCTTCTCAATTTTGTTATTTTTGATTAATATTTATCTAATGTGCAAATAACACATCACTACATTTCAACAAGCCTTAACCTATCTTTTACAAACTTTTTACATTTCACATTGCTCGTACTATATTATTGCCCTATTAATAAAATCTTAAACATGTTATCTTTCTGTATGTTGTTCGACCTTCTGTTGTTCTACACATCTTTTATATCTTTTCTATCTATATTTCGCAAATAATCTCAATTTTATTGCTCTACTCACAGTCTCAAAAAAACGTTTCGACTTGTAATACGTGCTTCGTAAATATCAAAAAAATTCATTATATAAAGAAAATTTATTTGTATACTTTGCTTTATTTTAATAACATAAATGCAAACTTCTATTAAAATACTTATAAAGTTTTAACCTAATTTATAAACCCACCAAGTTAGAATATTTTTACAGAGGTTTCAATATTTATTTTGCGAAAAGAGACATTACTAGAATAAAAATTATTTTTTAAAATAATGTTAAAATTGTAACTTTGCGATAATTTTTAATTAGCAAAACATTCACTAATGATAGGCAAGATGCAAAGAACAATCAAGATGCCTGTTAGCTTTTCTGGAATGGGCTTACATACGGGCAAATTTGCTAGAGTCACATTAAAACCTGCTCCAGTGAATCATGGAATAATATTTCAGCGGGTTGATGTAGAAGGTAACCCTATAGTGCATGCTACAAGCGATAATGTTTCAAGCACAGCACGAGGTACATCTCTTTCAGAAAATAATGTTACTGTTCACACAGTTGAACATTTGCTTGCTTCAATTTTTTCTTTCGAAATAGATAATTTACTTATCGAAGTAGATGGTGAAGAAATACCAATACTTGATGGTAGTGCAAAAGATTTTACCGAAGCAATTAAAACAATTGGAGTTTATGAACAGGATGAACCAAAATCATATTTTGAAGTAAAATCTGCAATTACTTTTTACCATAAAGAGACCGATAGCGAGTATATTTTAATGCCCGACGATGAATTTACTGTTACGGTTCTTATTGATTATTCAGATAGTATTGTAAAAAATCAATATGCTACTCTTAACTCTTTATCTAATTTTTCAGAAGAAATAGCAAGTGCCAGAACATTTGTTTTTTTAGAGGAGTTAGAATGTTTAGCACGAAATGGCCTTGTAAAAGGAGGTGACTTAAATAATGCAATTGTTATTGTTAACAAAAAACTAAACAAAAACGAAATAAACAGAATTGCCGATATTTTGAACAAACCTCATGTCGACTACGAACCAGAACTTGGGCTTTTAAATAATACTGAACTTTTTTTCCCAAATGAAATGGCACGGCATAAATTGCTCGATTTATTAGGCGATTTGTGTCTGACAGGAATAAATATAAAAGGCAAAATAATAGCAAAAAAACCAGGTCATAAACCCAACGTAGAATTTGCTAAATATTTACTTAATCTGATTAAAAAAGAAAAAGCTAAACCCACTTTTCCAATCACCGATATTTTTGCTAAACCTGTATTAGATATTTTACAAATACAGCAGTTACTACCGCATCGTTATCCATTTTTGTTGGTCGATAAAATTTTAAAAATTGACGAAAATAGCATTATTGGGCTTAAGAATGTTACCTATAATGAGGCGTTTTTTGCTGGGCATTTTCCAGACGAACCTATAATGCCTGGAGTTCTTATTGTTGAAGCAATGGCTCAAGTGGGTGGACTTCTTGTTTTGAAAACTTTACCCGATCCAGAAAATTATTCAACTTATTTCTTAAAAATAGAACAATTCCGTTTTAAAAAGAAAGTAGTACCTGGCGATACTTTAGTTTTTAAACTAGATTTAATGAGTCCCCTTAGAAGAGGCATTGCCACAATGAAAGGTATAGCTTTTGTTGGCGATACAATTGTTGCCGAAGGAATAATAACTGCTCAAATTGCCAAAAAAGAAAAAAAATAATTAGTGTTAAAATATGAAACAGCCGCTTGCATATATTCATCCCGATGCAAAAATTGGAAATAATGTTATAATAGATCCTTTTGTAACTATCGAAAAAAATGTTGAAATAGGCGATAACACCTGGATAGGATCTAATGCAGTTATAATGGAAGGTGCAAAGATAGGTAAGAATTGTAAGATATTTCCAGGTGCTGTTATATCAGCTATTCCGCAAGATTTAAAGTTTGCAGGCGAAGAAACTTATGTTTACATTGGAGATAACACAACAATTAGAGAATATGTTACTATTAATAGAGGCACAAAAGCTAGTTATAAAACAATAGTTGGAAGTAATTGCCTTATAATGGCTTATGTTCATATTGCTCATGATTGTGTAATTGGGAATCATTGTATTTTAGCTAATGCAACAAATCTAGCAGGTCATGTTGTAATTGAAGACCATGCAAATATTGGTGGCCTTGTGGCAGTGCAACAATTTGTAAGGATTGGTGCTTATTGTTATATTGCAGGTGGTAGCTTAGTAAGAAAAGATGTACCACCATACATTAAAGTAGCTCGCGAACCACTTTCTTATATGGGAGTTAACTCAATTGGCTTGCGAAGAAAAAACTTTACAAACGAACAAATACAACAAATACAAGAAATATATCGGTACATTTTTCTAAAAAATATGAATATTTCAAATGCACTTGAATATATAGAGAGAGAAATTCCTGCATCGAAAGAACGCGACGATATTTTATTATTTATAAGAAATTCGACACGTGGAATAATAAAGGGTTTTAACTCAATGCGCATAGCGCAAAATTATGAGTATTAACGATTTCTCTTTAGTAATAAAAAATAAAGCACTTGAATTAGGTTTTAATGCAGTAGGATTTACAGAACCCAAAATAAAAAAAAACGAAAAAATTTTTCTTTACAAATATTTACAAAACAACTATCACGGTCAAATGCAATTTCTTTCCAAAAACACTGATGTTCGTGAAAATATTAAATTGCAATATCCATGGGTTAAGTCTATAATTGTTTGTTTATTATCCTATTACCCCAAAACAACCGACAATAGTTCTAAGTATAAAATTTCGTATTATGTATACGGAAACGACTATCACATAATTGTAAAGAGATTACTTTTATTGTTAGCGAATTATATTAAACAAGAAAAAAACAATGCTAAAGTTAAAATCTTTTGCGATACTTCCCCTATTTTCGAGAAAAGTTATGCTGTCGATGCAGGTTTAGGATGGATTGGAAAAAATACTTTGCTTATAAATAAAGATTTAGGTTCTTTTGTTTTTATTGGTGGATTAATTACCGATGTTGAGTTAATTTATGATAGTAATAAAAAGTTATCGTGCCCTGAAAATTGTAACCTTTGTATTCAAAGTTGTCCGTCTAAAGCAATAAAAGAGCCATATGTTTTAGATGCTTCGAAGTGTGTTTCTTATCAAACAATTGAAAACAAAACTAAAAATTACTACAACAATTCGGCTTACATTGCAGGTTGTGATATATGTCAGAAAGTATGCCCATTTAATAAAGAAGAAAGAAAACACTTAAATATCTTTTTCAATCCGAACAAGTATGTTTTCTGGGAAGATAGAGAATGGCAAAATTTGAACAAAATAACTTTCAATAATATTATGAAATATACTGTTTTTAAAAGAGTTGGATATAATCGGTTAAAAAGAAACATTGAAAATTGCAATTTTTGTAACTTATAAATGCTTTTTCTTTATTTTTAGACCTTAGACACGATTAAATTATTTTCAAATAAATGTTAAGCTCAAAGGTGTTTATGTAGTAGAACTAATCAAGTAAAAAAATAATCATTGGAAGTTTTAATAAAAATAATAAAAATTGCAGAAAAAAAATATGTACGATATTGTAGTTATTGGAAGTGGGCCAGGTGGGTATGTTGCTGCTATCAGAGCTTCTCAATTGGGATTTAAAACAGCTGTTGTAGAGAAAGCAGAGTTAGGAGGAGTGTGTTTAAATTGGGGTTGTATTCCTACTAAAGCATTATTAAAAAGTGCTCAAGTTTATGAAAATATAAAGAAAGCAAAAGAATTTGGGATACATGTAGATAATTATTCTGTTAATTATAATGACGTCATAAAAAGGAGTCGTAACATTGCTCAAACAATGAGTAAAGGAATTGAATATTTATTTAGGAAAAATAAAGTAGATATAATTAGAGGTACAGCTAAATTAACAGATGAAAATCAAGTTATAGTGAGAAACATAGAAAAAGATGAGGAGACACAATTAAAGTCAAAACATATAATAATTGCAACCGGTTCGCGCGCTAAAGATTTACCCAATTTACAAGTAGATAGTAAATATGTAATATCTTATCGAGAGGCTTTAAGTAGTACCGAATTACCAAAAAGAATTTTAATAGTTGGAGCGGGTGCAATTGGATGCGAATTTGCTTATTTTTATAATACAATGGGTTCGCAAGTTACTCTTGTTGAATATATGCCAGAAATTCTTCCAATGGCCGATATAGAAATAAGTAAATCTTTGGAAAGATCTTTCAAAAGAAATAATATAAATGTTTTCACATCATCATTTGTTAAAGGTTATAGAATAGAAAACAATAAAATTATTGTAGAAATTCAAACCGATCAAGAAGTAAAAATATTAGAAGTAGATAAAATATTATTAGCAGTTGGGGTTACATCTAACATTGAGAATTTGGGATTAGACGAACTTAAAATAAAAACTCAAAATAATAAGATAATAGTTAACGAGCATTATGAGACAAATGTAAAAAATATTTATGCAATTGGCGATGTTATAAATACTCCTGCCCTTGCTCATGTTGCTTCTGCAGAAGGAATATATTGTGTAGAATATCTTGCAGGAAAAAAACCAAAATCGATTAACTATAATGCTATACCTTGGTGTGTTTATACTAATCCAGAAGTTAGTTGTGTAGGATTGACTGAAAAACAAGCAACAGAAAGTAATTATAACATTAAAGTTGGAAAATTTCCTTTTACAGCTTCGGGTAAAGCAAAAGCAGTAGGGAATTACGATGGTTTTGTAAAAGTTATTTTAAATACTCATACGAATGAAATTCTTGGTGTTCATGCAATTGGATACAATGTTACAGAAATAATTGCCGAAGCTACCCTTGCTATAAATAACAATATTAACATTCATAGTTTAATAAAGAGTATACATCCTCACCCAACAATAAGTGAAGCTCTTATGGAAGCTGCTGCACATGCAAATAATGAAGCTATTCACTTATAAGGTTTTGTATGCTATTCTTTGAGTTTGTAAAAGAAAGCTTTTTGTATGCATTATGTATAAATGTTTCAAACATTACAAACCTTATGAATTAACCAGCGGGTGGTATAATTCAGAAAGTGAAAATTAAAATTATTAATGTTTCAAACATACCAAACCCCCTGAGAGTGCAATAAAATACTTTTTTTCATTCTAAAGTGGTAATCTTGATGTATTAATTACCAAGTTCTGATATAAATTTTAATCTTATTAATCTAAGTTCTTCTTCTGTATAATCAGGTCCAAGTTCTTTTAAAGCATCTGAAATACTATCGGTTTCGGCTTTTTTAAAATATTCGTATGCTTCTTCAATTTTTTCGGGTTCGATTAATTCTTCAACAGCATATTTAATATCTAATTTAGTACCGCTATATACAATAGCCTCAAGTTCATCAAGTAATTCATTAAAATCGACTTGCTTAGCGTTGCAAATGTCTTCGAACGATATTTTTCTGTCAATAGATTGAATTAAAAAGATTTTTAAACTACTTTTGGGAGGAGCAGATTTAATAACCATATCTTGCGGGCGCTCTATTTCGTTTTCTTCAACATATTTTTTAATTAAATCAAGAAATGGTTGCCCATATTTTTGAGCTTTACCTGCTCCAACACCAACTATATTTTTTAATTCGTCCATTGTAATTGGGTAATGAGTAGCCATTTCTTCAAGTGAATTATCCTGAAAAATAACAAAAGGAGGCAAATTTAGTTTTTTTGCAATACTTTTTCTTAAATCTTTTAGCATTGCAAACAAAGTAGAATCGGCAGCATTATCTCCAATTTGTCTTGTAATAAAATCTTCGTCATCGCCTTCTTCATATTCGTGATCTTTTAGTAGTTTGATTTCGTAAGGTTCCTTTAAAAATTTTTTGCCCTCAGGGGTTAACTTTAATACACCATAGTTTTCTAAATCTTTTTCTATTAACTTTTTAATTAGTAGTTGTCTTATAATACCTAACCAGAATCTTTTACTTTCGTCTGATCCAGCACCAAATGATTCAAGTAAATGGTGATTATAGCTTTTAATGGTCGAGGTTGCATTACCGATTAAGATTTCAGCTATATGTTCAGCTTTGAATTTTTCGTTTACTTCTTGAATACATTCAAGTAAAGTTAAAGTAGTTTCTTTGCCATCGAATTCGGTTTTTGGATTAAGACAATTGTCGCAGTTTCCACAGTTATCTTCTTCGAAGTCCTCTCCAAAGTAATTTAATAAAACTTTTCTACGGCATACCGATGATTCGGCATAAGCAATGGTTTCTAATAAAAGATGTTTAGCTATTTCAAGTTCAGAAACAGGTTTACCTTGAATATATTTTTCAATTTTTATTACATCGTCGTAATTATAGAAAGCAATGCAATGACCTTCACCACCATCTCTGCCGGCTCTACCTGTTTCTTGATAATACGATTCTAAGCTTTTAGGCATATCGTAATGGATAATGAATCTAATATCGGGTTTGTCGATACCCATTCCAAAAGCAATTGTTGCAACCATTACTTCAACTTCTTCCATTAAAAATGCGTCTTGATTACGATTACGGGTTGCTGTATCGAGTCCGGCATGGTATGGTAAAGCTCTAATACCATTAGCAACAAGACGAGCAGCCATTTCTTCAACCTTTTTACGTGTTAAACAGTAAATAATACCTGATTTTCCAGGGTTGGATTTTATATATTTTATTATTTCTTTTGTTGCACCAATTTTTGGTCTAACTTCATAATATAAGTTTGGCCTATTAAAAGAGGTTTTAAATACATCGGCGTCCATTATATCGAGGGTTTTAAGAATATCGTGTTGAACTTTTGGTGTTGCTGTAGCAGTAAGAGCTATAATAGGTTTCAGCCCAACTTCGTTTATCATTGGTCTTATTCTTCTATATTCAGGACGAAAATCGTGACCCCATTCCGAAATGCAATGTGCTTCATCAATAGCATAAAATGAAATATTTACCTTTTTTAAAAATTCAATGTTTTCTTCTTTTGCAAGTGATTCTGGTGCAAGATATAATATTTTAGTTTTACCATTTAAAACATCGCTTTTTACTTTATTAATTTGAGCTTTTGTGAGTGAAGAGTTAAGAAAATGAGCAACCCTTTCATCTACGCTAAATGCTCTCATCATATCAACTTGGTTCTTCATTAGGGCAATTAATGGTGATATAACTACTGCTGTACCTTCTTGAGCTATAGCAGGAAGCTGATAACAGAGCGATTTTCCGCCACCCGTAGGCATTAAAACAAATGTATTTCTGCCTTTGAGCAAGTTTTTAATAATTTCTTCCTGCTTTAGTTTGAAATTATCGAAACCAAAATATTTCTTTAGCAATTCGTGCATTCTAATATCTTCGGTTCTTATTGTTGCCATTTTAAATTTTTTATCGTTATTTTTGTAGTTAAAATTATAGCATTTATTTTAATAATCAAAAAATTTTTGTTTTGCTTTTGACAAAATAAAATAAAAAATTGATGAACGAAATTAAATTATTTTTTGAAAGTGTTTTAGAAATTGAGGCGCAAGCAATATTAAAAATAAAATCTATTAATACACCAATAATAGAAAAAATTGTTGACAAAATATTAAAAAGCAAAGGAAGGATTATTGTAACAGGAATAGGAAAAAGTGCAATAATTGCACAGAAGTTTGTAGCAACATTAAATAGTACCGGAACCTCAGCTATTTTTTTACATGCAGCCGATGCTATACATGGTGACCTTGGCGTTATATTGCCCGATGATATTGTTTTTTGTTTGTCGAAAAGTGGTAATACTCCAGAAATAAAAGTATTGGTGCCTCTTATAAAACATGCTGGTAATTGTTTAGTTGCTATTGTTGGCGATAGTAGTTCGTATTTAGCACAACATGCCGATTACATAATTTATACGCCAGTTGAAAGAGAAGCATGTCCATTAAATCTTGCCCCAACAGCAAGTACAACTGTACAACTTGTAGTTTGTGACGCAATTGCAATGACATTGTTAAAATTGCGTGGTTTTACTGCCGAAGATTTTGCTCGTTATCACCCTGGCGGAACACTTGGCAGAAAACTTTATATGAGAGTTGTAGATATCATTGAAAAAAGAGATTACCCACAAGTTATGCCAGAAGAAAACATAAAAAATGTTATTATTGAAATATCTTCGAAACGACTTGGAGCAACAGCAGTTATTGAAAATAACAAAGTTGTGGGTATTATAACCGATGGCGATTTAAGGCGAATGTTAGAAAAACATGATAATTTTCTGAACTTAAAAGCTAAAGATATAATGACAAAAGAGCCTAAAACAATATTTGCTGACGAGCATGCAGTTAATGCGTTTTATATAATGGAAAAACATAAAATTACTCAGCTAATAGTGCTTAATGAAAAAAACGAATACTCAGGTATGATTCATTTACATGATATTTTACGAGCAGGAATTGTATAATAAGATTTTTATGATTGATTGTTCTGTTTTAAAAGCCGAAAATTTAGTTAAAAGGTACAAGCTCAGAACAGTTGTTAATAATGTAAATATTACAGTTAAACAAGGAGAAATTGTTGGGCTTCTTGGGCCTAATGGAGCTGGGAAAACAACAACTTTTTACATGATAGTTGGACTTATAAAACCTAATGCAGGTAAGGTTTTTATTGATGATATTAATATAACAGATTATCCTATTTATAAAAGAGCCCGATTAGGTATAGGATATTTATCGCAAGAGCCTTCGGTATTTAGGCGTATGTCGGTCGAAGACAACATTAAATGTGTACTTGAAATGTCTGATTTCGATCAGCAATATCAAAAACAAAGGCTAGAAGAGCTATTAACAGAATTTAATTTACATAAAGTGCGAAAAAACCTTGGGATACAACTTTCAGGTGGTGAACGACGTCGGACCGAAATAGCTCGAGCTCTCGCATTAAATCCTAAATTTATCTTATTAGATGAACCATTTGTTGGTGTTGACCCAATTGCTGTAGAAGATATTCAAGAAATAATAATTAAATTAAGAGAAAAAAATATTGGTATTCTTATTACAGATCATAATGTACACGAAACTTTATCTATAACAGATAGAGCATACTTACTTATAGATGGACAAATTTTTAAATCAGGTACAGCTTACGATTTAAGTATCGATGAGCAAGTACGACGATTATACCTTGGAAAAAATTTCGAATTGCGAAGTTTAAAGTTTAGAACAACTCAGAAGCATTAAGAGAAAATTCCTTTAATAAATCTCTTATGTCAAGCTCGTCGTAGTTGAATATGTATCCAACAATACAAAATGCAAGTAGACACTCTAATTTATATTGCTCGTTATATAAGTTTTTTGAAATCTCGTCGAGATAGCACATTACAAATCTTTTCTTTTTGTGATATAATATAATCCTATAATCATCGACACAACAGCATGTTTCACCATTATTTATTAAATTATCTAAAATACTTGAGTTTTTATAGGTCGAAAAGTATGCAATCTTGCAATCTATTCTTTCGCTAGAGTTGAGAATATAATTATTGTCTGCATTTATAATTGCATAACCATCTTTTCTAACCTCTTCAACAACAACCGACATTGCATAAGTAGCATCATCAATATCTCTTATATGATCGTATTGGTAATAGTCTGATTTATCATAAACATTTAAGAATATGCCAATATAAGCTTTTTTATATCCCAACCCATGATTTAAAATACTTTCTATTGGAGTTTCAAAAATTGCCATTTCAATGTATGGGTCTTTTAGTATAATATTAACATTATTGCTATCATAACAATTATTTTTCGAAACGTAGTAATTATTAATAAAAATACCTTTACTATTTACAACACCTGTCTTAATATTTCGCTTTGTAAAGGCAAAATTCAACAAATAAGTTAAAAAAGTTTTTCCTTTTGACCCGGTAATTGAAATAATAGGTATCTCGTATTTTTGATCGTCTTTGAAAAGTGTGTCTATGAAGTATTTTTGTACAGGTCTTGACTCACCAATTGTAGGATTAATATGCATTCTAAAATCAGGAGCTGCATTAATTTCTAATACTCTTGCATCGTTTTCGTACAAAGGTTTTGAAATATCTTCCGAAATAATATCTATGCCTGCAACATCGAGATTAAAAACCCCAGCTATTCTTTCGGCAATGAAACAATTAAAAGGATGTACATTTTCAGTAACATCAATAGAAGTTGCACCACTTCGCATGTTTCCAGTATTTTTAAGAAATATTTTCTCGTTTTCTGGTAGAATACTTGATAAGTTATAATTATTTAGCTCAAGTATTTTCAAGGTATCTTCATCGATTTCAACTTTAGTTAATTTTCCTTTATCGCCGTATTCTCTTAAAGGATCGTTATTTAATTTATCAATTAATTCCTGTATAGTTGATTTTCCATCGCCTATTATAAAAGGAGGTATTAATTGAGAAGCTGCTACAACTTTATTATTTATAACAAGAATTCTATATGTGTTTCCTTTTATATACTCTTGCACAAGCACTTCAGGATCGTAACTATAAGTCCATATGTATGCTTTAATTATAGAATGTTCGTCTTTTAAATTAACACTTACTTTTTTTCCCCTGTATCCTTTGCATGGTTTTATGACAATAGCACACTGTTTTTCATGAAAAAAATTTAAAACATCGTTAATATTTTTTGCCAAAATGCTGTCGGGAACAGGGATACTTAACTCTTGTAATAATTGTTGTGTATAATATTTATCATCGGTTTTTTCTATTGCTAGGTACCCTGCATTTTGTGTAAGTGTGGCTCTTATAAGTTTACGATAACAACCTGTACCAATTTGAACAAAGTTATACTTGTCGAGACGAATAAAAGGTATATCTCGTTTGTTCAGTTCGTTGATTATTTGTTGAGTAGAATATCCAAACATTCTGTTTTCCCTTATAATTACAAGTTTTTCTATGATATTACTTATATTGCACTCTTCGTTTCTTAAAATTGAATTTATAATGTGAATTGCCATTTTTCCTGCATATATTCCAGCATATTCATCGGCAAATCTAAAAACTACATTATAAACTCCTTTTTCTTTAGTTTCGCGAGTTTTGCCAAAACCAATATTCATTTTTGCAAGATTTTGCAATTCAATGGCAATATGTTCCATTACGTGTCCAAGAAGAGTTCCTTCGTTAAGCCTTATATAAAATCCACCTTTTTGCTTTAGTGAACAGTAATGTTCTTCTAAAGAAGGTATTAATTGTTTAAGTTTTTCATTAAAGCCAGGAATTTGAGTTGTAAAAACTTCGTCGTATTCGTTTAATTTAATGCGGAATAGAATAACTTTATCGCCACTAAAATAGTTTGCTCCAATTAAAACCTTATAGTTTAAAAGTTCAACAGGTGAGTTAAAAAAAGGTTCTTCGATAATTTTCTTTAAAATTTCATTATTATTGCCCATTAATTATTGTTTTAGCAAAGGTATTAAAATTTAAACAAATTGTTTTTCTTCGATTATTTTACCATCGGAAATTAATAATATTCTATCGGAAATATTAGCAAGTGCCTCGTTGTGAGTAACAATTACAAATGTAGTATCGTAATGTTCTCTAAGAGAAAGGATCAGCGAAAATAGCTCTTGCGAAGTGGTAGAATCTAAATTTCCTGTAGGTTCATCTGCAAAGATTACATCAGGATTGTTTATTAAAGCTCTTGCAAATGCAATTCGTTGGTTTTCGCCACCCGACAATTCAGAAGGCTTGTGATGAGCTCTATCGTACATTCCCAAAAATTTAAGCAATTCTTTTGCTCTATTTTCTACTTCTTTTTGAGGTAATCCTGATATATAACCAGGTAAACAAATATTTTCTAATGCAGTAAATTCTGGTAGTAAGTGATGATATTGAAATACAAAACCTGTTTTTTTATTTCTAAATATAGCTAGGTGTTTTTCGGGTAATTTAAAAACATTTACGTCTTCGATAAAGACTTCACCTTCGTCGGGGCGAAGCAAGGTGCCAAGAATTTGTAAAAGTGTTGTTTTTCCTGCTCCACTCGCTCCAACAATAGAAACTATTTCTTTTCGCTTTATATGCAGATTTATTCCTTTAAGTACCTTTATAATCCCATATGATTTATGTATGTTGTATGCACTTATCACTCACTATAATTTTTGCAAAGTTAACATAAATTTTATACATTGAATATAAGCATGCCTAATATTATTTAATTGAGCAAAGGAATATTTTTACATTTATATATTGAGAACTTTGCAAAACCTTTTATAAAGGTCATTAAATATTTTGGAAAATGTTGATTTTCAATTATATTTAATTGTAAAAAACTTATTTTTGGTAGTTTTGCAAAGGTCTCATATTGCAAAATAAATTTATTAACTTATACTTTGAATTTTGTATTCTATCAAATGTATTTTTTAATATTTTTTAACATATATTTTGAAACATTTTTTATTTGAATTGCGTAGATAAATAAAAACAATAAAAACCATGAAAGTAATTAAGTTTACATTTTTACTTTTAATTGTTTTTAATACAATTAATTCACAAATTTGTATTAGTCCTAATCCAGATGGAGAAGATCCTGATGTATCGGCAGCATTACATATTAAATATACAAATAAGGGTTTACTAATTCCGCAAGTTGCATTAACTGGTACTAACGATGCTACTACTATTGCTACACCTGCTAAAGGTCTTTTAGTATATAATACAGGAACAGGGGGGCTAACTCCGGCAGGTTTCTATTACAATGCAGGAACACCTACTTCACCTAATTGGGTAAGGTTTTTAGAAAGTAAACAGGCGTGGATGATAGATGGTAACGATAATACTGATCCTGCTACTCATTTTTTAGGCACAACTAACGATAAAGATTTGCAATTTAAAACTAATAACATAAATAGAATGCGAATTATGAGTTCAGCATATAGCAGTTATCCAACAATTGGTATAGGTACAATATTCCCTGTAATCAACTTAGATGGTAGTTCGGCGGTGTTACATGTGCATGATGGGGGAAATAGTGTTGGTTCGCAACTAATTTTAAGTACACACTCAACTACACCTGGAGCAAGAGCAGGTGGATTATATTTTGCAGCAACACAAGCAACGAATAATAGAATAACAGCTAATATCCAAAGTTATTTAACTGCATATTCGGGAGGTAATGCTTCTGGCGATTTAAGATTCTTTACTAATAATAATAATACTGTTGCAGAACGTATGAGAATAACGCCTGCTGGCAACATAGGTATTAATACAACAACTCCAACATCAGAATTTTTAGTAACTATAACTCCTAATACAAATGCTATTCGTAGTGGAATAGATATGACACTAACTAATGCAACATCTACTGCTTATGGAATTAATATTACTACAAGTAATGCTAATGTTAATGGAATTTTAATGACACATGGAAGTAGTTCTACGAGCTCATCGTTTTATGCAATTGGAGGAGTGTTAAGTAGCACAAGAATTGTTTCTGGATATTTAGGGTATAGAACAGGATCTGGCAACAGCTATGGTTTGTACGGCATAACAGGGACAACTAGCTCATATAATTCTGGCGATGCAAATACGTGGGCAGCATTTATTCAAGGACGTGCTGTAATAAGTAGTGAGAGTGCTCCTACTTCACCATTAGGCGTTGATTTGGAAATACGTAATACGACTGCTGGAAGTGGGAATCCAGTAACCCTCTCTATGCGGCAAACGACATCGGAAACTATTAGTGGAAGAACATTAGCACACATAAATTTTGGTGATAATCATACTACAAGCCCACAAGCACAAATAAGCATATTGCGAGAAGCTGCTGGGGGCTCAAATGATTATCCCACTGCCATCATTTTTTCGAATACACAAGATGGGGCTTCTTCTTTATTGGAAAGAATGAGAATTTCGAATAATGGAAATGTGGGAATTAATACCACTACGCCAGCACATCGTTTGCATGTAGTTAATACTACAAATTCTATTAGTGCAGTATATGCCGACAACTCATCTATATCAAGTTCGGGAACTAGCTGGTCATATGGATCTTCCAATGTTTCTGCCATACAAGGTATTAGTTCAACAGGAGCCAATTATACTGCTGGTGTATTTGGTTACAGATTTTCTGTTGGCTCAAATGGTGCAGGTGTAATAGGAGCGTGGTCATCTACAATTTGGGGAGGATTAGGATGTGAAGAAGGATCTAATAGATGGGGAGTTTTTACACCAGCTAATGCTGCAATAAGAGGGTATTTAGTGGTTGGTAACCCGTCGGTACCACAATCTATTTCATCGGGCGCAACATTGCCAATTTATCAATGGAATAATCAAAATGGACTATTTGGCTGGTATACATCGGGCGGTTGTGGTTCAGGAAATTGGTCGTACATAATAGATGGATTAAATTCATATATTTGTTTTGATAATGTTGGAAGCAGATCTTACCAACCATTGTTGTCGCCATGGATGTGGATCCCATCGAATTCAACAATTAGAGTAGGATTAAGTTTTAATAGTTCGTTAGAACACGGTTATGATGGTGTGTATTTAGAATATACAACAGACAATGTAAATTGGATTAAAGTAACGAATTGGATTTATGGTGATTACAATACTAATGTGACTGGTTCAAATTCAACATGTAGTTCATCAAACCCTCAACCTGCATGGTCTAATACAGGGGCGTATGGACCTCTTTCTGATAATATTTCTATAACTAATGGAACATGGATACGTTTTCGATTAGTAGGTGTTGAAGATGTTGCCATTTCTAGTGGTGAATTTAGATTTTTTGGTTTTTCTGTTTGGATTTATAATCCAACCTTTGGTGGCTCATTTTCTGCAGGTAATATTTATGCAGAAAAAAATGTTTATGCTGGGTCTAATGTATTACTTGGTGATTTAGCAGAACATTTTAATGTAGAAGGGAATCCTAAAAAAGGAATGTTGATAGCTGTGAATCCGCATAGAAGTAATTCATATATTATATCAAAAAATGCTTATAGTGATCAAGTAATTGGAATTTATTCTGAAAGTCCAACTTTAACATTAAATAATCCTAATTCTGGCATTCCAGTTGCATTGGCTGGAAGAGTTCCAGTTTTAGTAACAGCCAAAAATGGAGCAATTAAGGTAGGAGATTATTTGACAGCATCCGATATCCCTGGTGTTGCTATGAAGGCCGATAAACCATGTTTCGTTGTTGGTATGGCATTGGAACCGTATGAAAACACAAATAAAGAAGGAAAAATTTTATGCTTAGTTCAACCAGGTTGGTACAATTGTAATAATACGACCTTAGCATCTGGTGAATTTTTTGTTCCTGATAATTATGATGAAGTTGTTGTATATGATGATAGAATTAGTAAAAATTCTAAATTGTTTATCACAATGCTTGATGATCCACAAGGGCGTTTTTGGATTAAAGAAAAAGATAATGGAAGGTTTATTCTAAAATTTTCGCAGAAAGTAAAAGGAAATGTTAAATTCGACTATTTAATAGAAAATGTTAAAAATAATATTTCTCCTGGTAAGACTCTAAATAATTTTTACAGTTACACAAAACCTATAGATTTTGAAGAAGGAGGGTGGAAGTATGATGAAACAAAAAAAATATATTGGAAAGAAGAACCAGAAAAAGAAGGAATTAAAAAAATAGAAGTACCTATTGAAGTTGAGTCTAATATTCCTCCGATTCCCGAAGATACAGAAAATCCTCATATTTATTTTCCTGATAAGCAAGTAATGAAAACAATTTTTTTAAAAACTAATAGCGAATCAATTGAAAAAGAAATCTTAGAAAAACAAAATGAAATAAAAAAATAATTTAAATTTAATATTCTATTTTTTCACGAGCAACAAAGTTTCTTTTGAGGAGTGTATACTTATCTATTAAAACAAATTAGAATGCCAGATTTACAAATGACTCCAAGAAACTGTAGACACTTTTAAAAAGTATTGATCTACTATAGCAATAGTGAGATTTGTCGTTATTGTAAAAATTTCTAATTGCAAATACATAGTAGTTGTTTGACTTTAATATTAGCATTTATCAATCCATAAAACGTAGTTTTGTTGTATAAATACCAACATTTCTTTCAACTTGTTATATAGAAGTATACAGAAATTGATGAAAACAATCTAACTATTTAACTTTTTTGAATTTACAGTTAAAAACTAAGTCTTTATTTCCTGAAAAAATTTTTTAACAAAAACTGTAATCTGCAATATTTACCTAACTTATTGCAGGGTTATGATAAAACTTTGCTCTGAATTATTTCATATTAATCTTTCTATTCTATATAAAGGAATAACGAAATCAATAATAAAATGAATTTATAAGAAAAGTTAATAAAACTTAATCTCATTGTTTGTAATAGTTAGTTAGATTTCGGCAATAATAGTTTTATTTCCTTTTACCTTTTGGTTTAGAGACACAAAGATTTTAGACCCTAATGGTAAAAAAATGTCGACTCGTGAACCGAATTTAATCATTCCAAATTGTTGGCCTTGGGTACAGGTCATATCAGGAATAAGGTAAGCAACAATTCTACGGGCAATTTTGCCTGCTATTTGTCTGACCATTATCTCTTTATCGTCGTTGCATTTAATTACAACTGTAAATCTTTCATTTTCTTCAGATGCTTTTGGTTTCCAGGCGAATTTATATTTACCAGGATGATACTGTGAATATACTATTTTCCCACTTATAGGGATCCAGTTCACATGAACATTTAAAGGTGACATGAATATGGAGATTAAAATTCTTTCGTCGTTGAAATACTCTTTTTCGAAAGTTTTTTCTATGACTACAATCTTACCATCGGCAGGTGCTAGAATTTTATTTTCTTGTAATATAACGGCTCTTTGAGGTACCCTAAAAAAATACACAATCCATAAGCAAAATAATATAGAAAAAATCAGAAACAATGTATTAAACCAAAAAAAAGAAGGGAAAAAATATCTTAATAAAAAGTTTAAAATCAAGAACAATAAGAAGACAAACGAAACAATTTTAAGCCCTTCTTTGTGTATTCTAAAAAAAATAATTCTTTTTTCGTACATATTATATGATTAAGTTTTAATACAAATTTATATTACATAAAGAATATTTCCAAATAGAGATAAGCAAATGGAGCTGCAAAAAATATACTATCAAATCGATCGAGAATGCCACCATGTCCTGGGATTAATTTACTTGAATCTTTAACATTTAAGAAACGTTTAAACATCGATTCAGTCAAATCGCCATATGTTGCAAAGAACATGATTATAGCAGCCCATATAACCCAAGTTGTGCGAGGGAAAAAACCAAAAAAATTTGAATAAAAATATGAAATTGCAATAGTAACTATAAATCCACCAATGGCTCCTTCCCATGATTTTTTTGGTGAAATTCTTTCGAACAATCTATGCTTCCCGAAACTAACACCAATTAAATAAGCAAAAGTATCGTAAATCCATATGATTGAATAAAATGCAAATAAAATGGAAGGATTATAAGTAATACTCCCATTAGGTACAAAAAGTAAAATATCTGAAAAATTAATGTTTTCTACATTTTTAAAATCTTCATTATAGAAATACGAGGTTTTAAAAAAAACAAATTCATTCAATAAGCTTAAAGGTAACACAATATAAACAATTGCAAGAATGCTAAAAGCTATGTTATGTATAGGCTTTTTACTTGCTTTGTATATCTCTTCAATGAAAATAAAGAATAATAATGGTACTAATAAAATAAATAAAATTTCTTTTTTTAGTAAATCAATTTTTATTAAGAAGTAAGAATTAAACAGCAACAACCCTGTAATTATGAGTAAAAATAAGTTAGCATTAACTCTTATAATTTTAATTAATTTACAGTATTCAATTAAAGCAAGGATAATTATTATATTAAATAAAATTATGAAAGGTATGCAACCAAGCAAAGGCAAACCTATCATAATTAATCCGAAAACAATAGCGCTTATAGTTCTTATTAAGAGATTAGTTAAAGATAGCATCTGTATCTATACCTTTGATAATATATTTTGCTTTTATTAAATGTTCAACTGGGATAAAAATTTGATATTCACCTATATTTAGCAAGGTGTCTTTTTTATTAACTACAGAATAAGCTATTCCTATTTCTTCGAGTTCACACTTTATTTTATTTAATTTAATTTCATCGTAAGTTTTGTAAAATAAAACCCATTTATTCTTCTTCATTTTTGTTGGTTTCTTTATTTTCTTGCCTTTTCCGTTTTTCTTCTTCAATTTCTTCATGATAAGAACTAAAAGGTCTTTTACCAAGAATTTTTTCTATGTCTTCAGAAAAAATTACTTCTTTTTCGAGTAATAAAGAAGAAAGTTTATCGAGCTCTTCTCTATGTTCTATTAGAATATTTTTTGCTCTTTCGTATTGAGTATCGATAATTTCTTTTACTTCTTTATCAATTAGTTCTGCAGTTTTTTCGCTATATGGTTTTGAAAAATAAACTTCATATTGCGAAGAACTATCGTAATAACTAATATTATTCAAATTATTACTCATTCCATAATATGCTACTAAGGCATATGCTTGTTTTGTAACTCTTTCTAAGTCGTTAAGAGCCCCTGTAGAAACTTTATTAAATATAATTTCTTCAGAAGCTCGTCCGCCCAGCGTTGCACAAATTTCGTCAAGGATTTGTTCTTTTGTAGATATTTGTCGTTCTTCGGGTAAATACCATGCTGCACCTAAACTTTTACCGCGTGGTATAATTGTTACCTTTACAAGTGGGTTTGCATATTCAAGAAACCAGCTAACAACTGCATGCCCTGCTTCATGATAAGCAATAATTTTCTTTTCTCTCAATGTTATTACTTTATTTTTTCTTTCAAGCCCTGCAACAATTCTGTCTATTGCGTCTAAAAAATCTTGTTTTTCTACTACTTTTTTATTTTTTCTTGCAGCAATTAGAGCTGCTTCGTTACATACATTTGCTATATCGGCTCCACTAAATCCTGGTGTTTGTTTTGCTAAGAATGACAAATCGATACTTTTGTCGTATTTAATTGGTCGTAAATGAACTTTAAAAATTTCTTCTCTTTCTTTTAGATCGGGCAATTCTATATGAATTTGTCGGTCGAATCTTCCGGATCTAACAAGAGCTCTATCGAGAATATCGGGGCGGTTAGTTGCTGCAAGTATTATTACTCCACTTGAGCTGTCGAATCCATCCATTTCAGTAAGCAATTGATTAAGGGTATTTTCTCTTTCATCGTTGGCTCCCCAACCCGGATTTTTTCCTCTTGCTCTACCCACTGCATCTATTTCGTCAATAAAAACTATACAAGGAGCTTTTTCTTTTGCTTGTTGAAATAAATCTCTAACTCTTGAAGCACCAACTCCAACGAAAAGCTCAACAAATTCAGAGCCAGATATTGAAAAGAAAGGAACATTTGCTTCGCCAGCTATTGCTTTAGCAAGTAAAGTTTTACCAGTACCAGGTGGACCTATAAGTAATGCCCCTTTAGGAATTTTACCACCAAGTTCTGAATATTTTTTTGGGTTTTTTAGAAAATCTACTATTTCTTGTAGTTCTATTTTAGCTTCCTCTAAACCTGCAACATCGTTAAAATTTACCTTTATCCTTGATTCCTTATCGAAAAGTTTAGCTCTGGATTTACCAACGTTAAAAATCTGATTCCCGCCTCCGGCTGCCATTTTTCTCATTATATATACCCAAAGTAAAAACAATAACGCAATAGGAATTACCCAGCTTAAAATATCTCCCCAGTAATCTTTTCTTGTTTCATTTATTATTTGTAGGTCCTTATTGTTTGTTTCTTCCAGTATTTTGTTTACATCTTGATAAAAACCATCGGGCGAAAGTATTGTGTGATAAAACTGAGGCTTTGTAATAATATAACCTTCGTCTTTTAGTTTCTTTTTCTCAAAAACTTCTTTTTTTAAATAGATTTCTGCAATTTCTTTGTTTACTATTACAATTTTCTGGATCTCTCCATTTCTTATCATTTCTTTGAGTGGACCAATGTTTATTTCTTTTGGTTTTGGAGTAAAGCTATAAAACTGAAGAAAAATAAATCCTATTATAATTATCAAGTATATCCAGTAAATATTGAACTTAACTTTTACCTTTCTCTTATTTTCTTTCATACTCTATAACTTTGGCATCTTTCCATAAATCTTCAAGTCTATAATATTCACGAGCAGAATTTTGCATAACATGAATAACAACTCTTATATAATCAAGAATTACCCAATATGCATTTTGTAGCCCTTCAATATGATGTGGGTTCTCATTAATTTCTGTTTTTATCTTTTGTTTTATATGATCAACTATTGTTTCTATGTGAATACGATTTTTTCCACTACATATAACAAAATAGTCGCAAATTCTGTTTTCAAATTTTCTTAAATCAAGAGTTAAAATATTTTCAGCTTTCTTTTCTTCGGCTGCTTCGGTAATTAATTTAAGTATATCCTTTTTTTCTTTTAACCTTTTTACTCCTTTGTTATTTTTCTTTACAACTTTTTTTGCCACTGAAAAAATTTTCTTGCAAAGGTAATAAAAAATCTTATTCGATAAAAATAATTAAGTTGCATATATTCACTATCTTTTGTTGATAATTAACCATTCTTTTTATATATTTGTAAATGGTTTTGAAAAATTAGCAACCAAAATTAGTAATTTTCGTCTTTATTTTGAAGGGTTAATGAAAATTAATTGGAACAATAACGATGAGGTAAAAGTAATTATTGAAAAATGTAAAAAAGGAGATTTAATGAGTCAAGAATTAATATATAAAAGCTTTTACGGTAAAATGCTACCGGTATGTATGAGATATTCTAAAAATAAAGAGGAATCTTATGATATCTTACAAGAAGGATTTGTTAAAGTTTTTAATAATTTGAGTAGCTTTAATTTTAAGGGTTCATTTGAAGGTTGGATTCGAAGAATTATGGTTAACACTGCTATTGATATGTTCAGAAAAAGTAAAAGTAGTACTTTGTTAACCGAACCTATTTCTGATAATAGTATAGAAGAAATATATTTGAACGACGAAGAAGAAAAAATGATAGAAGAATTAAAAGGTGAAATTATTTTAAATCTTATTCAACAGTTACCACCAGCATACCGAATGGTACTTAATTTATACGTATTCGAAAACTTGACACATGCCGAAATTGCACAACTTTTAGGAATTAAAGAAGGTACATCAAAATCGAATTATTTTAAAGCTAAAGAAAAATTAAAAAAATTAATAATTGAATATAAAAAACAACATGAATATGAAATCATTTGAAGAAATATTAAAGCAAAAGCTCAATAATTTAGAATTTCATTACGAAGAAGGTAAATGGGAAGAATTCAAAAATTATTATAGGAAAAGACTTTGGTTTAAAAAATATTTTTTCCCTTTTACAATATTTAGTACATCGTTAATTTTATTGTTAGTTTATTTTTTAATTAATAATTTAACTTATAATGACAATAATAAAAATTTTTCAGAAAATTTACCTTTAAACAAAAGTAACCAATATTCTCAGGTTTATACTCAAGTTCATAATAAACCTATTGTAAATGATTTGTCTAACAATATAGTAACAGATAAGGAAGAAATAGTTAAAATAAAGCTGAAAGAAGATCAAAATACAATAAGTGAGAAAGACATTTTAAAAGAAAATGAATCGAATTTGACTGAAGTTAAGCCATTACAAGAAGAGCGGCAAGAGGTTTTAGAGAGTTTTTCTTTCAAAATTTCACAAACACGAGGTTGTGTTCCTTTTCATGTTACTGTTGAGCCAGAGGTTATTAACAATACTTATAGTTATACTTGGGATTTTGGTGATGGAGCAATAGTTACTTCTCCAATAGCAAACCATGTTTATAATAAGGGAGGAATGTATAATGTAACTTTGAAAATAATTAAAGATAACAAAATTATTTCACAAACATCAATACCTATAGTTGTTTACGATAAACCTAATGTATCGTTTAATTATTTTGCAGAAAACAATATTATTAAGTTGGTGACAGTTAAAAAGGAAACAGAAAAAATTTTTAGGTGTATATACAGTTTTAATAATCAATTAAAAGAAGGTTTAGAGGTTTCATTTAATTATTATAAAACTGGCAAGTACGATATAATACAAATTGTCGAAAACAATAACGGTTGCCGCGATACTAATTATAAATCAGTATCATTAACTTATAATTTCCCTATATTTATACCTACAGCTTTTAGTCCTAATAATGATAATATAAACGATGTTTTCTTACCAATAGTGCAAGATTCGTCTCAATATAACTTTACTATGCAGATATTTGATAAACTTTGGCGAAAAATTTATGAAGATTCAGGACCACAAGTTAAATGGAATGGGATTAACCAAGAAACTGGTCTTCAATATCCTCAAGATTTTTATAATTACATTATTATTGCAACTGATGATAAAGGAAATAAAAACGAATTTAAAGGAAAAGTAAAATTGTTAAATCAATAAAAAAATGAAAAATATGAAAAAATTATTTTTAGTGCTTTGTTTAAGTGTTTATGTTAAAGTTTTATGTGGTCAATCTGATTTAAACTTAGATAATTTAATTTGTTATAAGCTTAACATATCTCCTATAAATAATTATAATGTTGCCGATTATGCAGCTCGTTTATTAGAAAAGAATAATACTGCCATTTTTGCTGCCTTTGATACAATTGGAAATGGATATATTATAATCGAAAAAGATTTTTATTTACATGAATGTAAAAAATATTTAGAAAATTGTAGTTATAACTTTCGAGTTAATTCTATACAAAAAGTTGAATTAAATGATGAAGAATTTTTAAAGATTTATCAGATAAGAGGAAAGAAGAAAATAAACGAAAAGCCAGAGTTCATTCAACTTGGCCCTAAAAATGAATTGTCTAATGCTCTTTATAAAATAGCGAAAGATACTTGGATTAAGCTTTACCCAGAAGAATATAAGCAATTACAAACACCTCAGCAAATTACTCCTGAAGATTTAAAACTAATGGAGATGAAAAATCAAATAAAAAATCAATAAAAATGAAAAAAGTTCTTGTACTAATATTTATTTTTATAAATTTTATTAATGCTTTTTTAGCATTTTCGCAATGTACTAATTGTAACAGCAATTACCCTTCTGGAACTTTTTCAATAAGTCCAGGTCAAACAAATACAGTAACTACATGTGCATGGGGGGGCGATTATGCTTATTATTCAGTTGTGGCAGGTAATACATATACGTGGTCAACGTGTGGCGATAGCGATTTCGATACACAATTAACTTTGTTTCAAGGAACATGCGGTGGTACTGTGCTTGCATACAATGACGATGCAAGTGGCTGTGGTCTACAATCAACAATTACGTGGACTGCTACTTTTACTGGCACTGTGGTAGTGCTTGTTAGTAGATACAATTGTCAAACTTACACATCTGCATGTATGACTGTTATTTGGTCGTGTAGTAGTAGTGGAGGTGGAGGAGGTGGCGGTTCTCAGAATTGCAATAATGATTATTGTAGCACTGCATGTCCGTTTTGTACTGGTACAACATATTCATTCCCAATGAATACAGGAATAACAGCTCCATCTGGACCAAATTATGGCTGCTTATGTACACAACCTAACCCTGTGTGGTATTATATGTTAATCGATCAGCCAGGCAATATGACTATTTATATTCAATCACCTACAGGAAATGATGTAGACTTTGTTGCATGGGGGCCATTTTCTTCATTAAATAATATTTGCTATTCTCAGTTAACAGGAAATTGTAGTGGCTGTTTAAGTGGTTGCCCTAATAATACAAGTAATCCTAATTTTTATCCTTCTGGACAAATGGTAGATTGTAGTTACGATCCAGCTTCATATGAATATTTACACATTAACAATGCTCAAACAGGGCAATATTATTTACTATGTATAACTAATTACTCTAATCAGCCAGGAACTTTAACTTTTACTAAAAGTGGTGGAAATGCAACAACAAATTGTAATATCGTTACTTGTAATATGCAAAATCTGACGGCCACTCCATCGGCGTGCAATCCTTCTAATAATTATTATTCTGTAAGTGGAAGTATTACTTTTTCTGGAGCACCAACAACAGGACAGCTAATTGTAACTGACAATTCTGGAGTTTCACAAACTTTTAATCCACCTTTCAATAGTCCAATTAATTACACTTTGAGTAACTTAAATTCTAATGGGGTACCACATACTATTACAGCTTACTTTACTGCAGCTCCTACTTGTAGTTTAACCATTAACTACACTGCACCCGCTGCATGTAATACATGTAATGCTAATGCTGGACCCGATCAAACAGTTTGTGGGCTTGTAACTTCATTGAATGCAAGCTATGGATCAAATACACAATCGTATCAATGGTCGCCAATGTCAGGTATTTCTTTTGGCAATATTGGTTCACCAACAACAAGCATTACAGCAACAGCACCCGGTTCCTACACGCTAACATGGAATGTAACAACGACTTCTGGGGTAACATGTAGCGATCAAGTTATTATAAATTTTGTTAATCCAACGGCAGGCTTTACATATAACAACAATCAATGCTTGCAAGGTAATAGTTTTAATTTTACTAATACTGGTACTAGCTCTGGAGCGACTTATTATTGGACATTTCAGAATGGTACTCCTTCGTCATCTACTGCACAAAATCCAACAGGAATAACGTGGAGTGCTGCTGGTTCTTATCAAGTAACTCAAACTGTTACACAAGGTTCTTGTACAGCAACTTATACTCAAACTATTACTGTTTATCCAAATCCAACAGTAACAATAAATTCAACGAATACAACGTGTTATGGTCAATGCAATGGATCTGCTACAGCAAGTGCGAGTGGTGGTAGTTCATTTACATATAACTGGAGCAATGGGTCAACATCTCAAACCATCAATGGTCTTTGTGCAGGAATATATACAGTAACGGTAACTAATTCTTATGGTTGTACTAATACACAATCGGTAACTATTACACAGCCTTCGCCTCTTAATCTTATTACAACAAGAACAAATCCAACTTGTGCAGGACTATGTAATGGTACTGCAAGTGTTACTGTATCTGGCGGAATAGGCCCTTTTAGTTACCTATGGAGTAATGGTTCAACTACGCAAAATATAAGTGGATTATGTGCTGGTACTTATACTGTAACAGTTACCGATAATGCTTCGACAGGGTGTACTTCTTCTGCATCTGTATCTTTAACTAATCCTCCTTCAATGACTTTATCTATATCAAGTGTTAATGCAACATGTGGTATAAATAACGGTTCTGCAACTGTAACAATTACTTCTGGAGGTTCGCCAAATTTCAGTTACTCATGGTCTAATGGATCAAGTACTAATAATACTCCTTCAACAACTAATACAATAAGTAATATTGGTGCTGGAACTTATACTGTAACTGTTACCGATGCTACTGGTTGTACAAAAACTGCTGTTGTAAATGTGAATAGCAGTGGTGCTCCAACTGCTACAATTACAAATTCTATACAGCCAACTTGCTATGGCCAGTGTAATGGAAGTGTTACAGTATCATTGGGAGGAACTTTAAACCCGCCTTTCAATTATCAATGGTCGACAGGATCGTCTACAACAGGAACTACTTCAACAACTAATACTATAAATAATGCATGTGCTGGTACTGTAACGGTTACTATTACCGACAATTTAGGCTGTAGTGCCACTGCAAATGTGAGTTTATCGCAACCACCACAATTAAATGCAACAACTTCGACTGTAAGTGCTCATTGCAATCAGAACGATGGATCTGCTACCGTAACACCAACTGGAGGTACACCTGGATATAGCTACCAATGGAATTCGGCAGCAGGCAATCAAACGACCCAAACAGCTAACAACTTATTCCCAGGAACATATACCGTTACAGTAACAGACGCTAATGGTTGTACAAAAACTGCAACGGCAACTGTGGGGAATTTAGCAGGGGTAACTGCTTCTATAAGCTCAATTACAAATGTTTCGTGTTATGGAGGTAGCAATGGTACAGCAACTGCAAGTGGTACAGGGGGAACCCCTCCCTATACATTCCAATGGCCGCCATTAGCTGGTAATCAAACAACTCCAACTGCAATTAATTTACAAGCAGGAACATACATCGTTACTGTTACAGATTATTATAATTGTACTTCTACGGCAACTGCTGTAATAAATCAACCGCCACAGCTTGTAGCTTCTATAATATCGTCGACAAATGTTACATGTTATTCCTTGTGTAACGGAACAGCAACAGTAGG
>JAOAFV010000042.1 GCA_026416095.1 Bacteroidales bacterium
TAGACACAATCAACAAATTACTCGAAACTAAATAATCTCCTATACAGGTAACTTCTCTCCATACATTTTTTTATTCCCTCATTTTACATTATCTTTACCAAAAAATTTCATATGACTCTCATTGCAAACCCCATTTACGACGTCGTTTTTAAGTATTTAATGGAAAACAACAAAGTTGCTAAACTCCTCTTATCGGACCTTACTGGCCTCGACATCGTTTCGCTCGAATTACAACCTCAAAAAATATTGCAAAACCAGAAAGAATAAGCGTAATAATATAAAAGGAATTTCAAGGGAAGTTGAATACTTTTTATTTTGCCTTATACGAGATGATAGAATAATAAAGAAAAATCAGATAAACTACACAAAAAAATTTTTTTACTTTCTAACAACAGTTATTTAATGCATTTAATATTGAAAGACATATCTTTTTTAACTCGTCTTCTTTAATAATTAATGGTGGTGCAAATCTTATGCTTTTATTATTCAATAAAAACCAATCAAGCAATATTTTATCATTGTAACAATATTTTATTACCTTTTCAACAACATCTGACCTTTGAAGTTCAATTCCCAGCATTAATCCTATACCATTAACCTTTTTTATTAATGGATGTGTTAGTAAGCTTCTAACAATTTTTTCTTTCAAGGGAACTGTTTTTATGTATTTATTTACAATCAAATCGATTGCTGCATTAGCGCTTGCACATGATAGAGGATTACCTCCAAAAGTTGTTAAATGCGATAAAGGATATTTGCTACTTATTGTTGCAAAAATTTTTTTACTTGACAAAACTGCTCCTAATGGCAGTCCGCCTCCTAAAGCTTTAGCAAGTAAAAGTATATCGGGGACTACATTATAATGTTGATAAGCATAAAATTTACCTGTTCTACCAAGTGCTGTTTGAATTTCATCAAAAATCAACAGTATTTTATTTCTATCACATATTTCTTTTAATTCACTTAAAAATTCGAGTGTAGCTGGTATGTAACCTGCTTCTCCTTGTATTGGTTCAATGATTACACAAGCTGTGTTTTTATCTATTTTCTTTAAATCATTTAAACAATTGAATTTTATAAAATCTACCTCGAACGACATGAAATTTCTATGTTTCTTAGTATATTTTAAAGAACAAGCTGCAAGTGTACTTCCATGGTACGAATTATAACATGCAATAATTTTATTCCTTCTAGTATATAATAATGACAATTTTAAGGCAAGATCGACCGATTCGCTCCCAGAATTTGTAAAATATACTTTTTCAAATTTATTGTCTGAAAGTTCTACAAGTTTTTTAGCAAGTAATATTTGTGGATCTTGTATATGTTCACCATAAACCATAGTGTGAGTATAATCAGATAATTGTTTTATTATTGATTTTTTTATAAATTGACTATTATGACCTAAATTGCTTACAGCTATACCTGATATACAATCAATAAAAGGTTGATCTTCTTCATTATACAAATAAATACCTTTTGCTTTTTTTACATAAAAAGCAAGGGGTTTTGTTGAAGTATGTGCTAAATACCGCCAAAAGAATCTTTTCGAAACTCTTTTTTTATTATCTGTATTCAAAGCATTTAATTTTTAAAGCATGTCTTACTTGTGAATTATATTTAACGCTTTAAGAAGATTCTCTCTATAAACTTTACCTACTGGTATTAATTTTTTTTGGTCTCCTACTTTAACTATCAAGGTATTCTCATCTAATCCAAGCACTTTATCAATATTAACGATATAAGAACGATGTACTCTTTTAAATTTTTGAGGAAGCTTATCAACAATACCTTTCATAGTAAAATGTATTGTATGTTTCTCTGTATTAGTATGTATTGTTACATAATTTTCTAAAGCTTCAATATAGCAAATTTCATTAACATTCAACTTTACAAGAGTAGCACTCTTCTTAATAAAAAATTCATAATTACTATTTAATTCTTTTTTTGAAACAGATAAATTTTCAATATTATTTAATGCCCTATTAACTGCCTTATAAAAACGCGCATAAGTTATTGGCTTTAAAAGATAGTCGGTTACTTCGTAATCGAATGCTTTAATAGCATATTTTTCTTTCCCACTAATTATTATTATTTGAGCATCAGATTTTTTTAATGTATCTAAAAAATCAATTCCCGACATTTCAGGTAATTCTATATCTAAAAATATTATATGAATCGATTCTTTTGTTTTTTCAATATAATTTATTGCACTAACTGCATTATCAAAGGTTTTCAAAAGCTGTAAAAAATCTGTTTTAGCTATATACTCACTTATTATCCTAGTTGCTAAAGGATCATCATCTATAATTATACAATTCATCGCCATATCTTATATTTTTATGTAACAATTAATTATTTTTGTAAAATTTTATAAACATATTTTATACTTTAACGTAAAAAAGTGATTTTTGTTCCATAACTAATATGAAAAAGTGTTTTATATATTTTTTGTTCAATGTTTTATTTTTCTATCTATCACCACAAAATTACATTGTAATTAAATTTAAAAATAATGAAAAAGACAAGAATAACAAATATATCGAAAGCATTTTGCAAAAATATGACTTACAAATAGAATCACCTTTTGACTATGTAAAACCAGACAAGGATTTAGAACAATTTAATTCAAATATAAAAAATATAAAAATAATTACTAATAAAAACAACAATTTATTCACTGAATACATAATAAACAAACTAAGCAAACCAGCAATAATTGAATATTGCGAGAAAAAAGATATTCCTATATTATTTTATGAGCCAAATGATCCTGGAATAGGAGCTCAATATTATCTTAACAATATAGATGCATTCGAAGCATGGAATATTTATAAAGGCGACACAAATGTAGTTATTGGCATTGTTGACACAGGGACCGATCTTGTACATGAAGATTTATGGCAAAATATAGCATATAACTGGAACGACATAATTGATGGTTACGATAACGATAGCGATGGCTTTATTGATAATTTTTGGGGCTGGGATATAGGCGATAATGACAATAGTCCTCAATGGAGCGAAAATAAAATAGCACCAGATCCTCATGGAGTATATGTAAGTGGTTATTGTTCTGCAACAACTGATAATCATAAAGGCATTTCGGGAGTTGGTTTTAAATGTCGCTTTTTGCCAGTGAAAATTAAAGATTCAATTGGCACACTTTTAAGAGCTTACGAAGGTGTTGTTTTTGCAGCTGAGCATAACTGTAAAATAATAAATTGCTCATGGGGAAGCACAACTCCTTCAAAATTCGCCAAAGACATTATTAATTATGTTACATATAATAAAAAATGTTTAATAATTTCGGCTGCTGGGAATAATGGCAACACGTACAACAGCATTTATTATCCTGCTGCATACGATGAAGTTGTTTGTGTTGCTGCAACAAATCAATACAATCAAAAATGGCATAAATCATGCTACGGTAAACACATAGATGTATGTGCACCGGGCGAAAATGTATATACAACTTTGCCACAAAATTCTTACGGCTCCGGATGGGGAACTTCTTTTGCATCGCCCATAGTTGCAGGACAAGCTGCTTTGATTTATGGTTATTATAATAAAAAATTACATCCACTTCAGATTAAAGCCATTATCGAAAACTCAGCTACAAATATTGATACTATACCAGCAAATCAAATGTATGCTGGAATGTTAGGCAAAGGTCTTATTAATGTTAAAAAATCTTTACATATTATGCCACAAAAATATGTGCATTTAATTGATTATAACTTCGCCGATATTAATGATACCGGTTACTTATCGCTACGAGGCATTAATTTATTTAAACCTCTAACAAATTTAAAATTATCGTTAATAGGCGACACTGAAATTAATGTTTTTAATAATCCAATTATTTATGGATTTGTTGATAGCTTAGAAATTTTTGAATTAAATAATAATTTATTTGCATTTACTTACAATAAAAACAAGTACGATTTCATTAAAGAATTTTCAGTTTTAATTGAAGACGACAATTACTTGGATTATAAAAACATAAAAATAAAAATAAATCCTTCTTACAAAGATTTAGTTAACGGTAATCTAATATTTACTGTGTGTGCCAATGGAAAGCTTGGCTTTAATGATAATCAAAATTCAGAAGGTAATGGTTTACTTTATAAGTCAAACCAGTCTTTAATCTCTTCTATGGGAATTGTCATTTTACATAACAATAAATATTCATCGGCTTTATATGCTGACAATCATTTTAAGGTCTTAAAAGGTACAAAAATATTTGACAACGATTCAATTAAGTTTACACATTCTGAATTTTGCGATTCACTGAATCCTTTTCCTTTGGGTATAACTGCCAAAATGTCGGTTGTTGTCCATAAAAATAACGATAATGTTGTAGTAATAAATTACAATCTATATAACAACAGTTCTGAAAATTACGACTCACTTTATTTTGGATTATTTTCAGACGTTGATATTCTTAATTCAAATTATAATTCAGTTAATTATAATAATTTATTAAATATGCTATATTTCGAAGATAAAAATATACCATATACAGCCGTTGGATTTATTTTACCAGACTCTGTAACAAAATATTATTATGCTATCGATAATGACGGGACAAATGGAAGCGTAGGAATTGCAAATGGAATAAATTCTGCAATACTAAATAAATTAATGAAAAATAACAGGTATAGTGCAGGTGGAAATTATGGAAATGATGTTTCGTGTATGTTAACCTACGGACCATTTTTTTTAAATTCAGGAGATTCTATTAACCTTAAGTTTCTTATGTTTGTTGCTTCAAACCCAGAAGAACTTATTAAGAAAGCTTTTGAGTATCTTTATCCTTCTGACAGCATACATGTTTCATCAATCAATATTGATAATATTTTCATTAAATACGATTCAAATAATAAAAAGCTTATAATTGAAAATAAAACAGGGCAATTTATTAAAATATCACTATATAATACTACAGGAATAATAATATACTCTACCTTAACAGATAATAAAGATATTGTAATACCACTTTCAAACTATCCAAATGGAATTTATTTATTGCACATCCTAAACAATAGATTTAATAAGGTATTTAAAATAGTTAACTAAATTTAATATCCTTTAAAGTTCAATACCTTTTGTTTGCTTTTGTGTATTATTTTTTTGTTTGATTGAATGCTTGTTATTATTTTTATCATTAAGATCTTTATTATCATTATTATTTTCTTCAGGAGCAGGAATCAACAAAGGAGGTTGCATAAATTTTCTAAAAAATTGTTCATGTTCTTTCAACATTTCTTCATGCATCTTTCTCATTTTTTCAAGTTCTCGCTCAATGTCGAAGTTAAAACTAAAAAAGTCATCGTCAAAAAAATGTCGGAAATGTGGTGTAAAGCGTGGGAATGAAAAATTTTTAAAAAAAACAGAGTCGTTGTCGAAATAAAAAAGATCGCTAAAATTATCTCGAAATCTCATAAAGATAGAAGTATCAATAAAGTTACTATCTACATTCGACCAGAAATATGTATACGACGAATCGTATTGAATTAAGTTCCCTTTTTCATCGTATTTTTTATTTACTTTTATGTCTACTTGTGGCTGATTTCTGGTCGATTTCTCTTTTTGGCCAAATGAACAAGAATTAAATAAAATCAAACATATTAATACTCCAAAAAAACTTATAATTTTGGTTTTCATAAATAATTTAAAATTTGTTCATGTATTATTTTTACAAAAATAATACCAAACATTTATTACTACTTTATTTTTTTAAAAAAGTTAAAATTTTTCATTGTAATTATAAAGAATAAACTACATTTATTAAATCATGTTAAATATTAGGTAAATTTTTATTCAAAATTATAAACAAGTTAAAAAAAGAAATTAAATAAAAATTCAATGTGCAAAGTCAAAACTTTTTTTTTAAAGATTTAGTAATAGGGATTTGTCAGAAAGACATAAATAATGACAAAAATATACAACAACTTTGAGTAAAGTTAACCGTCGGAATTATTCACGAAAAAAAAATAATTTAAAGACATAAATGCACTACAAAACATATGCTTTCTGTAAACCTTTTAATATGAAAGAAAAGATAAAAAATTTTTATTTATAAGTATATACTTTCAAATGCCAAAGTAAATGTATTTTTAAATTGAAATTTAAACAACAAAAGGTTTATATACGAAATTAAAATATTAATGTACATGTATTTGTTAAAATTATTTTTGTGTTAATAATTGTATAATGTCTTTTTATAAATTAAAAAATACTCCTTGAACTTTGAACACTAATACACTTAAAATAGTTTTTACATAACAACTATTTAAAGTTTTAAAAGCTTATTTGCTAATAGTAATTTCAACTTTTCCCAAATTTTTTTCTTGTAATAAAGTTGTTGTAACTTTAGCACCAATAGCATTTTTATTACATCCTTCAAAGGTGGAAATAATAGAATATTCGTTTATTTGCTTTGTAGACGATATAAGTGGTTGACTTACTACTTTATAACAGCTTTCATGAAAGCATTTTTTAATTATATTATTTAATTCGTTGTATTTTTTTTGAGCCTCGATATAATCACCTTTAAAATAGGTTGCATGGTATTCATTTTTATCGGTAATGTAAGGAGCAGTAACTTCTTTAATAATTATTTTGCATTTATATTGATTTTTTAGTAAAGGGTTAATTAAATCGCCTTTTATACTTTCAAAATTATTTTCAATGGCACTTAATATTTCTAAAAAAGGGCTGCAAAACGAATAAGGTTCGCTTATTTCGAATTCTTTAAAATCTTTTTCTTCGATAAATTTATCGTTTTGCCATAATCCTTTTTCTTTATAATTGTCAGAATAATATTGAGTACCTAAACCATTTCGTTTGCCATCTTTAAATTGTCCTATGTATTTGGAGCCATCGTTTTTCAAAAACATACCAACACTATCGAATTTATTATTTTTAAAAAAGCCTATATAGGTATTATTGTAAGGGTCAACAAGTTTTCCATATCCATTTAATTGCCCTTTTTTAAATTCCCCTTCGTAAGTAGTTCCATTATCAAAAATATATTTTCCCTTGCCATTGATACAATCGCCCCATATACACCCTCTATTTTGTGAGTCAGAACTTATATATAAAAAAATGAGAAAAACTATTAAAAAATATTTATACATGTTTGCTTAGTTTATATACATAATTTTAAAAATTAATTCTTTTAAAAGTTCATGTGATGGAAAATAGCAATCTATTCCTTTTATTTTTGCATCATAATCTTTTATAAGGTGTATAGCATTAATGATCATATGAGTTGAATAATTTTTAGAAGCTGTTTTATATTCGTTAAGGTAAAAGAGTGGAACATCTAATATTTCCGATATCTCTTTATCAGTTTTATTTTGAATATCTTTAAGTATTAACAACTTTGTGAAAAAATTATGTAACAACCCAATTGTTCTTTCTACAGGATTTTCTTTTGGATTTTGAGAAAAATATAAAATAATCCTACAAGCTTTAGCTATGTTTTTTACTCCAATTGCTTTAATCAATTCAAAATTATTAAAATCTCTGCTTGCACCTACAACTCTTTCTATCGTGTTAACAGATATTTCTTTAATGTTTTCTGAATATAGTAAAAGTTTATTAAGTTCGTTTGATATTAGGGTTAAATTATTACCAAGATAATCAATCAAAAGATCTATAGTTTTATCGCTTATAATTTTGTTATGCTGTAAGAAAAAATTTTTAATCCACTTAGCTATTTTTTCCTCGGTCAATTTTTTAGATTCAAATACAATACCTGTCTTATCGAATGCTTTATATAATTTTGTCCTTTTATCGAAAGTTTCTTTATTACAACAAAAAATCAAGATTGTAGATTTTACAGGGTTTAAAATGTATTCGATAAGAATTTCAGTATTATTATCGTTCTTTTCGAAGCCTTTTAATTCTTGGGCTTCTTTAACAAGAACGATTTGGTAATCTGAAATCATAGGATATCTTTTAGCAAGTGTTACAATTGTTGGAATATCTGTGTCTTTACCATACACAATTATAAGATTAAAATCTTTTTCGTGAGGTTGTAACACATTATTTTCGAAGTAGTCGGCAATTTGATCTATGAAATAATATTCTTCTCCGTAAATTAAATAAACATTTCTAAATATTTTGTTTTTCAGGTCATTCATTAATGTTGAGTAATCAACAACCATTAGTCAAATCTTAAATGTTTAACAGAACGTCCTTCGTTTTTAATTTCCTTTAAGGCATCTATACCAATTTTCAGATGATTTTCGACGAAATTTTCAGTAACATATTTATCTGATAATTCGGTTTTAATTCCAGACGATATCATCGGTTGATCAGAAACCAGCAATAAAGCCCCAGTGGGTATACCATTAGAAAAACCAACAACAAATAATGTAGCGGTTTCCATGTCAATTGCAATTGCACGGGTTTTTTTTAAATATTGTTTGAATTCATCATCGTATTCCCAAACTCTTCGATTAGTAGTAACAACAACTCCTGTCCAATAATCGAAATTATGATCTCTTATAGTAGAAGATACTGCTCTTTGTAGCGAGAATGCCGGAAGTGCAGGGATTTCGGGTGGTAGATATTCATCGGAAGTACCATCGCGCCGAATAGCAGCAATTGGAAGAATAAAATCGCCAAGTTTATTTTTTTCTTTCAATGAACCACATTTTCCTAAAAATAGTACTGCTTTTGGATTTATTGATGTTAACAAATCCATTATCGTAGCGGCATTTGGACTTCCCATACCAAAATTTATTATTGTTATTCCATCTGCCGAGGCATTAGGCATGTTTCTGTCTTTTCCAACAACATGTGTACCGTACCATTTTGCAAATAATTCTACATAATAGTTGAAATTAACAAGCAAAATATAATCAGAGAAATCTTCAAGTTTTCTGCCTGTATATCTAGGGAGCCAATTCTTAGTAATGTCGACTTTTGTTTTCATACGTGTAAAGTTAATTCTTAAAAAATAATATTTCAAATTCTCATCTATAAAAGTTATTCACCTATTATTTTTAATAATCTTCTTTTAAAATTTTCGTCGGGTAGTACAATATTTTTCTCTACTTTACCATTAGCATGTATGAAAAAGTATGAAGGTATGATAATATTAAACTTATTTTTCAAATTGTTTATATTGTTAACTAAGAAAAAATTACCAACTAATTTTTCTTTTTCGATAAGTTTAATAAGCTTTTCTTTTTTGCAATTTACAACTAAGATTATAATTTTTATTTTATTTTCTAAGTTGCCTAAAAAGGCTTTTATTTGTTTCATATCGGTAAGAAAGTTGTATGCCCTAAAATCGTAAATTGCTAAATAAATGTTATTACCTAAAAAGTTTCTTAAATAATAAGTTTCGTTGTTTAGTGAATATATTGGCAAATCATAAATAAAATCATTTAAATTATTAATTTTAATTTTTTGGATAATATTACGAGCGTAAGTTTTAATATGGTCATTTAAGCCAAAGTTTTTCAGTGAATCAAGAATAATAGATATGGCATTTTTTGAAAGGTTGTAATCTTTTGCTTTGTATTTATTATGGAAGAAAACATCGTGTAGTGCTTTTAATATAACAATTTCTATTAAAGTGTCATTAGTAAAAGCAGGATTATTTTTAAACATCCGCTTAAGTTCGGTATGACTTTTTGTTTTGTTGATTATTAAGTTAATATCTTGTGCCCATTTTTCATTAGAAATAAGTAAGAAATAATCGCTAAAAATGTCATTAAAAAATTCCCAGTATGCATAATTATTGTAAAGAATTTTTTTGTCATTAAAGTAATTTTTTATAATATAATTTATATTTCTTTCGTAAGTAAGATATTTTAATTGAGCAATTTTATAAAATGTATATTCGTTAAAATAGGTTGAGTTGCAATTGCTGTATTTGTTTAACAAAATATTACAAAGAGAGTCGACTTTTGAGCGTTGAGTTTTATATTTTAATTGAGCATAATTTAATGCTATAAACTTATAATAATCATCTTCAAAGGCAGAAATACAGTTTTGTAATGAAAGTTTATTATTTTTTACTAATGGATAAATTACTTTAGCAGTGAAATAAGGGTTTAAAGAATCTTCAACACTTAAATACTTTTTATCTGGAATTATGAGTTCATATTCTTTTATAGGTTCAACAAATATATGAGCTTCATAATAATATAATGGTATTATTAGTTTTTCAACTTCTGAAAGGCTTAAATTTGCCTTTAAATAACCATCGGCTGAAAACCTCGAAGTTTTTATAGTATCGGTAAGAAAAGTTAATTGATCTTTGTATTTAATAAAAAATATTTCATCGTTTGAATAAGATTCGTTGTTTATTAGTAAAGTTTGAGATTGTATAACATTAAATGTTGTGATGAGTAGTAAAGAGCAAAGTAATGATTTATTCATAAACATTTATTCCATCGGGAACGAATTTTGAAACATCGCCACCATATCTTATAATTTCTCTTACAATTGTGCTATTAATTGGAGTAAATTCTGGAGCAGTAAGGAAAAAAATAGTTTCGATACTACTGTCAAGGAAACGATTTGCTTGAGCAATAGCTCTTTCGTATTCAAAGTCGGCAGAAGTACGTAAGCCTCTTATAATGTATTTAGCATTAATTTTATTGCAATAATCGACAATTAGACCATTATAAGTGTCGACAATTATATTATTTTCGTTACCAAAAACTTTTTTAATCCATTTTAATCTTTTGTCGAGAGGGAAAAGAGGTTTTTTGTTTTCGTTAATAGCAATTACAATATATATTTTGTCGAACAATAATAAGGCTCTTTTCACAATAGATTCATGTCCTTTTGTAATAGGGTCGAAAGAGCCAGGGAAAACAGCTATTTTTTGCATTATGCTTCAGGTTTATGACCAAATGTAAGAGGCAAGCCTGGTGTATCTTTGAATTGTATTGTTCCAAACTGACTCTCGAACTTAGCAATATTATCTTTTAATGCTATTAGTAAGCGTTTTGCGTGTTCGGGAGTAAGTATTATGCGCGATTTTACTTTAGCTTTTGGCAAGCCAGGCATTATTCTAATAAAATCAATAACAAATTCACTTTGAGAATGAGAAATTATGGCTAGATTAGAATAAACACCTTGTCCAATTTCTTCGTCTAATTCTATATTTATTTCACCTGGTTTCTGTGTAGTTTTTTCGTCCATAATTTATTTAGTTTGAATTTAATTCTTTAATATCCTTCACTGTTTCGAGACGCTTGAGAGCCTCTTTTTCAGCAACTAGTACATTTAAGAATTTTCTGAAACCAGTACCAGCTGGAATAAGATGACCTACAATAACATTTTCTTTTAATCCTCGTAGATAATCGATTTTGCCTCTTACTGCTGCTTCGGTAAGTACTTTTGTCGTTTCTTGGAACGAAGCTGCCGAAATAAAACTATAGGTTTGTAAAGCTGCTCTTGTAATTCCTTGTATAACAATACTTGCAGTAGCAGGAATTGCATCACGGGCAACAACTAATCTTTTATCATTTCTTTTTAACAATGAATTTTCATCTCTAAGTTGTCTTACTGTTATTATCATTCCTGGTTTAAGGGTTTCACTATCGCCAGCATCAACTACAACTTTTTTCCCATAAATGTTATCGTTTTCTTGTATAAATTCGGTTTTATCTACTAAGGCACCTTCAAGAAAACGTGTATCGCCAGGATCATCAATTTTTACTTTTTTCATCATCTGACGCACAACGATTTCGAAGTGCTTATCGTTTATTTTTACACCTTGAGACCTGTAAACTTCTTGAATTTCATTTACAATATAATCTTGAACATAAGTAGGTCCTTTAATTGCAAGTAAATCGTTAAGAGTAATAGCTCCATCTGATAATGGAGTTCCTGCTCTTACATAATCGCTCTCTTGTACGAGAATTTGTTTAGAAAGCGGGATTAAATATTTCTTAGTTTCTCCTGTTCTAGAAGTTATTATTATTTCTCTATTACCTCTTTTTATTTTACCATAAGAAACTTCGCCATCTATTTCTGCAATAATTGCAGGGTTTGAAGGATTACGTGCCTCGAACAATTCAGTTACTCTTGGTAAACCTCCTGTAATATCGCCTGCTTTACCAACAACACGTGGTATTTTTGCAATAACAGATCCTTTTAAGATTTTATCATTTTCTTTTAGTGAAAGGTGTGACCCCACAGGAAGGTTATAAACTTTTACTTCTTCATTTTGATCGTTAAGAATTTTTACCATTGGAATTTTTGATCGATCGCGAGTTTCAATAATAACTTTTTCTTTAAAGCCAGTTTGTTCGTCAATTTCTTCTCTATAATTTACGTTTTCTATGAGATTTTCGAAAACAATAGTTCCGCTTTCTTCCGATATGAGTACAGCATTGTATGGATCCCACTCACAAATTAAAGTATCTTTTTTAACAAAGTCGCCCGGATTAACGTATAATTTTGCACCATAAGGAACATTATGTGTTGAGAGTATAGTTCCTGTTGCTTTATCGATTAAGTGAAGTTCAGTGAGGCGGCTCACTACAACTTGTGTTTTACCTTCCTTATCTTCTTCGTATGGAATAACCTTTAAATCGTTAAATTCAACAATACTATCGTATTTTGCTTTAATATTTGATTCTGTAGTAATTCCTGTGGCTGTACCTCCAACATGGAATGTTCGAAGTGTGAGCTGAGTACCTGGTTCACCTATTGATTGAGCAGCAATAATACCTACAGCTTCACCAACTTTAACTAACCTTCCAGTAGCAAGATTTCTGCCGTAACATTTAGCACACACTCCAAATTTTGATTCGCAAGTGAGCACAGAACGAATTTCTACATGTTCGATTGGTGAATTTTCTATAATTTCAGCTTTTTCTTCAGTGATTTCTTCACCAGCAGCAACTATTAATTGTCCTGTTAAAGGATGATAAACATCATGTACAGAAACTCTTCCAAGTATCCTATCGTATAATGTTTCAACTATTTCTTCTCCTTTTTTAACGGCAGTAGCAATAAGTCCACGTAATGTTCCACAGTCTTCTTCTGTAATTACAACATCTTGAGTAACATCGACAAGACGTCGAGTTAAATAGCCAGCATCGGCTGTTTTTAGAGCAGTGTCGGCAAGGCCTTTTCGTGCACCATGGGTAGAGATAAAATATTCTAATACTGAAAGCCCCTCTTTAAAGTTTGCTATAATTGGGTTTTCAATAATTTCGTTGGTACTAACACCCGATTTTTGTGGCTTTGCCATTAAACCACGCATGCCACATAATTGGCGAATTTGTTCTTTTGAACCACGAGCACCGGAGTCGAGCATCATAAAGATGGGATTAAATCCATGTTTATCATCTGATAACTTTTTAAGTAATATATTTGTAAGATCGGCATTTATATGAGTCCATACATCAATAATTTGGTTATATCTTTCATTGTTTGTAATTAAACCCATGTTGTAATTTTGTTCTATTTCTTCAACTTGTTTATATCCTTCTTCAATCAATTTTGCTTTTTCTTCGGGAATTAAAACATCTTCGATATTGAACGATAATCCACCTTTAAATGCTATTTGGAAACCTAAGTCTTTTATGTCGTCCAGGAATTTTGCGGTTCGTGCGGTCCCTACTTTTTTTAGTATTTTGGCTATTATATCACGAAGTGTTTTTTTTGTAAGTATTTCATTTATGTAACCTATTTCTTTTGGCACAAGTTCATTAAAAATAACTCTACCAGTTGTTGTTTCAACAATACGTTTAACAGGTTTATCGTCGACTATGTCGTCGACGCGCACTTTAATAACAGCATGCAAGTCTATTTTTCTTTCATTATAAGCAATTATTACTTCTTCTGGCGAATAAAATATTTGTCCTTCTCCTTTAACTTTTATTTTGCCAGTTGATTTTAGTGGCTTAGTAAGATAATATAATCCGAGAACCATATCTTGCGAAGGCACGAGTATTGGAGTTCCATTACTTGGATTAAGAATATTGTGCGAAGCTAGCATAAGTAATTGAGCTTCAAGAATTGCCATGTTACTAAGTGGTAAATGCACAGCCATTTGGTCGCCATCGAAGTCGGCATTGAAGGGAGTACACACAAGTGGATGAAGCTGAATTGCTCTACCTTCTATAAGCTTTGGTTGAAACGCTTGAATACTCAAACGATGAAGTGTGGGGGCACGGTTTAACAATACAGGATGCCCTTTCATTACATTTTCTAAAATTTCCCATATAATAGGCTCTCTTCGATCTACAACTTTTTTTGCCGATTTAACAGTTTTTGTATACCCTCTTTCTATTAATCTTCTTATAATGAATGGTTTATAAAGTTCTGCTGCAATATCTTTGGGTAAGCCACATTCATGAAGTTTAAGTTCTGGCCCAACAACAATAACCGAACGAGCAGAATAATCGACTCTCTTACCTAACAAATTCTGACGAAATCTACCTTGCTTTCCTTTTAAGCTATCACTTAAAGATTTTAAAGGCCTATTAGAATCAGTTTTTACCGCAATAGATTTTTTTGAATTATCGAGCAAACTATCGACAGCTTCCTGAAGCATTCGTTTTTCATTTCTTAATATAACTTCAGGAGCTTTAATTTCGATTAATCGTTTTAATCTATTGTTTCGAATAATAACTCTTCTATATAAATCGTTTAAATCGCTAGAAGCGAATCGCCCACCGTCTAATGGTACAAGAGGTCTTAATTCTGGTGGTATAACTGGTAAAATTTTGAGTATCATCCATTCTGGTCTATTTCTTCCTTTAGATTCTCTAAAAAATTCAACTACTTGTAAGCGTTTTAAAAGTTCCAATTTTTTTTGTTCAGAGGTTTCTTTAGAGGCTTGATCTCTTAATTGATACGAGAGCTCATCGAGATTTATTTCTTTTAGTAATATATATAATGCTTCAGCTCCCATTTTTGCTACAAACTTATCGGGATGATCATCTGGTAATGTTTGATTATCGCTTGGTAATGATTTAATTATTTCGTTATACTCTTCATCGTCTAATAATGCATATTTTTGTACTTTTTCTGACTTAGCAATACCTGGGTTTATAACAATATATCTTTCATAATAAGCGACTGCTTCTACCTTTTTAGAGTTAATACCTAAGAGAGCACCAATTTTATTAGGCTGCGAACGAAGAAACCAAATGTGAGCTACAGGTACAACAAGTTGAATATGCCCCATCCTTTCTCTTCTAACTTTTTTTTCAGTTACTTCTACACCACATCTGTCGCAAACAATACCCTTGTAGCGAATTCGTTTGTATTTACCACAATGACATTCATAGTCTTTAACTGGTCCGAAAATTCTTTCACAAAACAAGCCATCTCTTTCTGGCTTAAAAGTTCTATAGTTAATAGTTTCTGGTTTAGAAACTTCCCCATAAGATAAATCAAGGATTTCTTCTGGAGAAGCAAGCCCAATTATTACTTTTGAAAATTTTGGATTTATTGGTTTTTCTTCTTTTCGATATGCCATAGAATATATTTTTTTTATATATATTTCAACTTTTTACTCCAATTTTACACTTAAACCTAAACCACGTAATTCATTTACCAAAACACTAAAAGATTCGGGTACACCTGGTTCTGGTAGGGGTTCGCCTTTAACAATACTTTCGTAGGCTTTTGCTCGTCCAATAACATCGTCTGATTTGTAAGTCAATATTTCCTGTAATATATGTGCAGCGCCAAAAGCTTCGAGAGCCCAGACTTCCATTTCACCAAAACGCTGTCCACCGAACTGCGATTTTCCACCTAAAGGTTGTTGAGTAATTAAAGAATAAGGGCCAATAGAACGGGCATGTATTTTATCATCTACCATGTGTATTAACTTCATCATATAAATTACTCCCACTGTGGCAGGCTGATCAAATCGCTCACCTGTTAAGCCATCGTATAAATAAGTTTTTCCGAATTTAGGTATTTGAGCTTTTTCGCAATAATATTCAATATCTTCTAGAGTAGCTCCATTGAATATTGGAGTAACAAATTTAACTCCTAACTTTTCGCCTGCCCAGCCAAGTATCGTTTCATATATTTGACCAAGGTTCATACGAGAAGGAACACCAAGAGGATTTAAGACAATATCAATAGGTGTTCCATCTTCAAGGAATGGCATATCTTCGATTCTCACTATTTTTGAAACAATACCTTTGTTACCATGCCTACCAGCCATTTTGTCGCCTATTTTTATTGGCCTTTTTTGGGCAACATATACTTTTGCCAATTTAACAACACCTGCAGGCAATTCATCTCCAACAGTTAAACTTAATTTTTTGCGTTTATATTTAACTTCTATTTCCTTATATTTAATTTGATAATTATGAATTAACTTAGCAATAATTTCGTTTTTGGTTTTATCTGTTGTCCATCGATGTGGATTAACATTAAAATAGTCGATTTTTTCTAATTGTTTTAGAGTAAACTTAACACCCCGATTAATTAATGTTTTCCCATTATAATCTTTAACTCCTTGACATACCCTACCATTAACAACTTCAAATAGTTTATTTATTAGTTTTTCTTTTAACTTTTCAAATTCAACATTTGCTTCTTCATCAATTTTATCAATTAACGATTTACCAACTGTTTTGAGTTTTTTATCTTTTAATTGACGTGTAAATAATTTTTTATTAACCACAACACCATATAATCCAGGAGGAACTTTTAATGAAGCATCTTTAACATCGCCTGCCTTATCGCCAAAGATTGCTCTTAACAATTTCTCTTCTGGAGTAGGATCGGATTCACCTTTTGGGGTAATTTTTCCAATGAGTATATCGCCCGGTTTTACATAAGCGCCAATTCTAATAATTCCATTTTCATCGAGATTTTTTGTAGCTTCTTCGCTAACGTTGGGTATATCAGAAGTAAGTTCCTCTAGTCCTCTACTTGTATCTCTAACATCCAAAGAAAATTCTTCTATATGAATTGAAGTGTACAAGTCGTCTCTTACTAATCTTTCACTAATTACGATAGCATCTTCAAAGTTATAACCTTTCCAGGGCATGAATGCTACCCTAATATTTTTTCCGAGAGCTAGTTCACCATTTTCTGTAGCAAAACCTTCTGTTAATGGTTCTCCTTTTTTAACTTTTTGACCTTTTTTTACAATTGGTCGTAAATTGATAACTGTATTTTGATTTGTACGTCGAAATTTTGGTAATTTATAAACAACAACGTCGTCGTCAAAACTTAAAAATTTAACATCTTCTGGTTTATTATATCTAATTACAATTTCATTAGCATCGACATATTCAACAACACCATCGTATTCTGCAATTATTAGGGCTTTAGAATCTATGGCAACTTTCTTTTCCATACCTGTGCACACAATAGGTGCTTCGGGTTTAATAAGAGGCACTGCTTGTCTCATCATATTAGACCCCATAAGTGCTCTATTAGCATCGTCGTGTTCAAGGAATGGTATAAGGCTTGCGGCAACCGAAACTATTTGATTAGATGCTACGTCGATTAAATTAACTTGAGAAACATCTACTACTGTAAAATCTCCTTTACGCCGTGCGGTAGTTTTGGTGTCGATAAAATAGCCATTATCATCTATTTTTGCAGTTGCTTGAGCAATTATTTTATCTTCTTCTTCTTCGGCGCTGAGATAAACAACTTTATCTGTTACCCTATTATTTTCTACTACTCGGTATGGAGTTTCAATAAAACCTAATTCATTTACTTTAGCGTAAACGCATAACGATGAAATAAGTCCGATATTGGGGCCTTCAGGGGTTTCAATTGGACAAAGACGCCCGTAGTGTGTATAGTGTACATCGCGAACTTCGAAACCTGCGTGTTCTCTGGTTAAACCACCAGGACCTAATGCCGATATTCTTCTTTTGTGAGTTGTTTCGGCCAATGGATTTGTTTGATCCATAAATTGAGAAAGCTGATGTGTTCCAAAAAAAGTATTCAAAACTGATGTTAAAGTTTTAGCATTAACCAATTCGGAAGGAGTGAAAACTTCGTTGTCGCGTACATTCATTTTTTCTCGAATTGTTCTTGCCATTCGAGCTAAGCCAACACTAAATTGTTCTTTAAGTTGTTCGCCTACAGTTCTCACTCTTCTATTACTTAAATGATCAATATCGTCTACGTCGGCTTTAGCATTTATTAGTTGAATAAGGTACTTAATTATTGCGATTATATCTTCTTTTGTCAAAACTTTTGTTTCGATATCAATTTGTAGGTTTAATTTTTTATTAAGTTTATATCTTCCAACATCGCCTAAATCGTATCTTTTTGTTGAGAAGAAAAGGTTTTCGAAGGTTGTACGTGCTGTTTCTTCATCTGGTGGTTCAATAGCTCTTAATAATCGATAAATATAAGCTAAAGCTTCTTTTTCTGAATTGCAGGGATCTTTTTGAAGTGTATTATAAATAATACTATACTCAGCAATATTTTGTTCTTCTTTATGTAAAAGAATAGCTTCTGTTCCACTGTTTATAATTTGATCTATATGTTCTTTAGTAAGAATTGTTTCTCTTTCAATAATGACTTCGTTGCGTTCAATTGTTAGTAATTCACCTGTATCTTCATCTACGAAGTCTTCTAACCATGATTTTAGGACTCTTGCAGCAAGTCGTCTTCCGATATATTTCTTAAGATTTGCTTTTGATACTTTTACTTCTTCGGCAAGGTCGAAAATTTGCAATATTTCTTTATCGGTTTGAAAACCAAGGGCTCTTAATAAGGTTGTAACAGGTAATTTCTTTTTACGGTCTATGTAAGCATACATTACATTATTAATATCTGTTGCAAACTCCATCCAAGCGCCTTTTAGTGGGATTATTCTTGCTGAATATAGTTTTGTGCCATTTGGATGATAACTTTGACCGAAAAAGACACCAGGTGATCTATGTAACTGAGATACAACAGTACGTTCGGCTCCGTTTATAACGAAAGTTCCACGTTCGGTCATGTAAGGTATTGTTCCTAAATAAACGTCTTCTATAACTGTTTCAAAATCCTCGTGTTCTGGGTCGGTACACGATAACTTCAGTTTAGCCTTAAGAGAAACACTGTAAGTTAAGCCTCTTTCGATACATTCTTCTACCGTATACCGGGGAGGATCAATATAATAATCAATAAATTCAAGAATAAAGTTATTCCGTGTATCTGTTATTGGAAAATTTTCAAGAAATACTTTATATAAGCCTTCATTTTTACGTTGTTCTGGAGTTGAATTAAACTGAAAAAAGTCTTCAAAAGATTTTAATTGGATATCTATTAAGTTAGGAACTTCAAATTCTAATTTCGACTTACCTAAATGAATAACATTATCTTTTTTATTCATTGAAAAAATATTTTTTACGTTGACAAAATAAAGGTCACTTCAAGCTTCTTTAACAAAAGCTTGAAGTGAATAAACTTAAAAAAAGTAACAAAATTTTTACTTAATTTCAACTTCAGCTCCAGCCTCTTCAAGTTTAGCTTTAAGTTCTTCAGCTTCACTCTTACTAATTTTTTCTTTAATTGCCTTAGGAGCCTGATCAACTAGGTCTTTAGCTTCTTTTAGGCCAAGTCCAGTTAGTTCTTTAACTAATTTAACAACCTGCAATTTTGCTTGGCCAGCCGATTTAAGTATTACATCAAATTCAGTTTTCTCTGATGGTGCTGCTTGTCCAGCAGTAGGCGAACCAGTTGTAGGAGAAGATACAGCAACAGCAGTTGCTGCTGGTTCAATTCCATATTCTTCCTTAAGAATTCTTGCTAATTCATTAACTTCCTTTACAGTTAAATTTACTAACTGTTCTGCTAAAACTTTTAAATCTGCCATTGTTATAAGGTTTATAAATTAATGTTATTTATTTTCTAATTTCTTTAATATTCCATGAATTTTCATTGTACTAAATTGAAGCGAAGATACAATATTTCTAATTGGTGATTGTAAAAGTGTTACAACTTCGGCAATAAGTTCATTCTTCGATTTCAGAGCAGATAACACTGTTAATTGTTCGTCGCCTATATAAAAGCATTCTTCAACGTATGCGGCTTTTAATATTGGTTTATCACCTTTTTGCCTTAATTCTTTAATGAGCAAAGCGGGTGTATTAGGTGTATTGCAGAAAAAAATTGTAGTACTACCTTTGATAGTATCGAATAAAGGGTCAAATTTATTATCAAATCTTTTTAATGCTTTTTTTAATAAAGTATTTTTAACATGAAGAACCTTTATTTTATTTTCAAAACATTTTCTTCTTATAAAAGATATTTGTTCAGCATTAAGTTTTTCGATATCGGTTAAATAAAAATTGTTGTATTCCTTAATTTTATTATAAATATTATCAATTATTTTATTTTTTTCCTCTCTTGTCATAAATATTCCTCCCTTTTCTTTTTACAAGGTAATGGATTTGGGGTCAATTTTAATACCAGGGCTCATTGTACTCGACATATAAATACTTTTAATATATGTGCCTTTTGCCGATGAAGGTTTAAGTTTTATAACGGTAGTCAATAATTCTAGAGCATTTTCATATATTTGTTGAGGTGTAAATGAAACTCTTCCTATTGATGTATGTATTATTCCATATTTATCAACTTTAAAATCTATTTTACCTGCCTTTACATCTTTTACTGCTTTTGCAACATCCATTGTTACGGTTCCACTTTTTGGATTAGGCATTAATCCTCTTGGCCCAAGAATTTTACCTAAAGCACCAATTTTAGCCATAACATTTGGGGTAGCAATAATAACATCTACATCGAGCCAACCATTTTTGATTTTTTCGATATAATCATCTAGTCCCACATAATCGGCACCTGCTTCTAATGCTTCCTTTTCTTTGTCGGGAGTACATAATACTAATACCCTTGTGGTTTTACCTGTACCATGAGGTAAGGTTACTACTCCTCTTACCATTTGGTTTGATTTACGCGGATCAATGCCTAAGCGTATATCTAAGTCAACCGAAGCATCGAATTTTGTATAGGAAATTTTTTTCACCAATTCCGATGCTTCTTGTAGTGAATATACTTTAGTTCTATCGTATTTTGCAAGTACTGCTTTTTGGTTTTTAGTTAATTTTTTCATTTTTCATTAGTATTAAAAGGTGGTTCTCCAACAATAGTTATTCCCATACTTCTTGCTGTACCCGCAACCATTTTCATTGCGGCTTCTAAAGTAAAGCAATTTAAATCGGGCATCTTATTTTCGGCAATTTTTCTAATTTGTTCCCATGTAACTTGCCCTATTTTATTTCTATTAGGTTCAGATGATCCTTTTTGACTTTTCACTGCTTCTAATAATTGTACGCTAACTGGTGGTGTTTTAACAACGAATTCAAATGATTTATCGCTATACACCGTAATAACTACTGGGAGCAACTTACCTGCTTTATCTTGAGTCCTAGCATTAAATTGTTTAACAAATTCCATAATATTAACGCCTTTTGAGCCAAGTGCAGGCCCCACTGGAGGAGAAGGATTTGCAGCACCTCCTTTAATTTGTAATTTAATTATAGCTTCAACTTGTTTTGCCATATTTATGACTCTTTTTCAACTTGAAAAAAATTTAATTCTACTGAAGTTTTTCTACCAAAAATTTTAACAATAACTTTTAATTTCTTTTTTTCCTCATTAACTTCTTCAATAATTCCTGAAAAACCATTAAACGGGCCATCAATAACTCTTACAGTTTCGTTAATATTGAAAGGCGTGTCAATTTCTTCTATCTTTTCAGCTAATTCATCAATCTTACCTAATATTCTATTAATTTCTGTTTGTTTAAGAGGCATTGGGTTGCCTTTAGAATCGGTTAAAAAACCTAATATTCCATTTACTTTTTTTATCATTATAGGTATTTCTCCGCTTAAATCAGCTAATATTAAAATATAACCTGGAAAGTAATTTTTTTCTTTACTAATTTTTTTTCCTTTTTTAATTTGATACACTTTTTCGGTGGGAATAAGAATTTGAGAAACATACTGTTCAATATTATTTCTCTTTATTTCAGCTTCTAATAGTTCTTTAATTTTTCTTTCTTTTCCGCTAATAACTCTTAAAACGTACCACTGTTTGTTTGTTTCGTTCATACTTTTTAATTAAATAGATTATAAATTTGTTGAATGATGAAACTAAATGAGATATCGATAATAAAAATAACTAAAGCTATTAAAAAAGACGCCACTAACACAACAATTGAACTTTCGCGCAATTCTTCATAACTTGGCCACGTAACTTTTTGTGTAAGTTCTACAAATGATTCTTTCAAAAAATTTTTAATTTTTTTCATTAATCACTTTCTCAGCACGGGTGGAGAGACTCGAACTCCCAACCTATGGTTTTGGAGACCATTGCTCTACCAATTGAGCTACACCCGTGTCTTAATTATTCTATTATTTCGGTAATTTGTCCAGCACCAACTGTGCGACCACCTTCGCGAATTGCAAATCTTAACCCCCTATTTAAAGCAACCGGGTAAATTAATTTCACTTCGATAGAAAGGTTATCGCCTGGCATAACCATTTCAACTCCTTGAGGTAGAATAATTTCACCTGTAACATCTAAAGTACGTAAATAGAACTGAGGCCTATAATGATTACCAAAAGGAGTATGACGGCCCCCTTCTTCTTTTTTCAAAATATACACTTCTGCTTTGAAATGTGTATGTGGTGTAATGCTTCCAGGTTTAGCCACTACCATGCCTCTTTTTACTTCTTTTTTATCTATGCCTCGTAACAATAAACCCACATTGTCGCCAGCTTCTCCTCTATCTAAAATTTTTCTAAACATTTCGACACCTGTAATAACAGTCTTCTTTTTTTCGAAGCTTAATCCAACAATTTCAACTTCGTCGCCTGTATTTACTACTCCTGTTTCTATTCTACCAGTAACAACAGTACCTCTACCCGTAATAGTAAAAATATCTTCAATAGGCATTAAAAATGGTTTATCTATTTCTCTTACAGGAACTGGAATATATTCATCGACAGCTTTCATTAATTCTAATATTGAATTAACCCATCTTGGCTCACCATTTAGAGCGCCGAGAGCAGATCCGCGAATAACAGGCACATTAGTACCATCGAACTGATAAAAGTTTAAGAGCTCTCTTACTTCCATTTCTACTAAGTCAAGCATTTCAGGATCATCAACCATGTCTACTTTATTAATGAAAACCACAATTTTAGGCACATTTACCTGTCTAGCAAGAAGTATATGTTCTCTTGTTTGAGGCATTGGGCCATCAGTAGCTGCTACCACTAATATTGCCCCATCCATTTGAGCAGCACCTGTAACCATGTTTTTAATATAATCGGCATGACCAGGACAATCAATATGAGCATAATGACGATTTTCTGTTTCGTACTCAACATGAGCAATATTAATAGTAATACCACGTTCTCTTTCTTCGGGGGCATTATCGATCGACTCAAAAGTACGGAATTGGGCCAATCCTTTTTCTGAAAGTATTTTAGTTATAGCCGAAGTTAAAGTTGTTTTACCATGATCAATATGCCCAATAGTACCAATATTGACATGAGGTTTGTTTCTAATAAATTTTTCTTTAGCCATAATTTTATAAATTTTAGGTTTTACATCATCATTAAAAGAGCCAATGATGGGAATTGAACCCATGCCCCCTTCCTTACCAAGGAAGTGCTCTACCACTGAGCTACATTGGCATGTGAGCGGGAAACGGGACTCGAACCCGCGACCCTCAGCTTGGAAGGCTGATGCTCTAGCCAACTGAGCTATTCCCGCC
>JAOAFV010000060.1 GCA_026416095.1 Bacteroidales bacterium
TATTCAAAATAAACCTATTAGCCCAACTCCCCCAACCATCGGCCAAGTATTACAATACAATGGCTCTCAATGGACACCAGTTAATGGCTCCGCCATAATAACCGCAGGTACAGGCCTATATTATTCCAACAATACTCTCAACTCTGTGTGGTCTACTAATGGAAATTATATATACAACAATAACTTAAGAATAAATCGCCCTTCTTGGGGAGAAAGTGTATTAATTGAGAGTAATATTGATCAAAATGACTCTTTAGGTTATAAACACGCACATATGGGAGAATACACAGATTATAAAAATTATAACAGATGGGACTATATTTCTACCAAATGCGAAAGTTGTTATAATGATATCTATGAAAATCAAAACTTATTCATAGGCATTAAAAGTAATTATAATAATCAAACAAGTTACCTGAATTTATTTTTAGCCACAAATATAAGCTTTGAAATTACAAACATAAAACAAAACTTATTTACGAGGGCTCAAAGAGGATGTAATAACATTAATGGTGAATATAATGTGTTTTTAATATACGATAATAATAACAATACAAACATAAACTGCAATATCTTTACATGTAAAGAAAGTAGTTATAAAAACAAAAGTTCATCCAATAACATACATGGTGGCATAAGGGTAGAATATTTTGGCACAACTGAATTGTTTTGTACCATTCTTAATTGCAATATAGAATATCATTTATATATTGAAAAATGTAATACTTTTTATTGTTGTAATACTGTTTGGCATTACAATGCAGGTAATCAAAACACCTTTGTTGAAATTTATTGTGGTAGAAGCGAGACTATTGTAACACATTCAAATCCTAACACTGTATATAATAATACGTGCTGGAAATTTAGTGTTTCTTATTACTTTGAACAGGAAAATTTTAATACAATTATAGGTAATGATGCAGGTTATACTCTAAAAAATGGAACGCATAATGTTTTTATTTGTTATAGAGCAGGATTTTACAATACAGACTCAAATAAAATTAATAGTGAAACATATGCTTCTTCAAATCAATTAATTCCCTGTGAATTTGCTAACGACAAAATTGCTTTCGATAGACATGATGATATTTATTTTTTCACTGTCGGAAATAATTCTTCAAATGGTAATAGAGCTTTATTAACAAGTGATGCCATATGGACAAATTCTTTTAATAAAACTTTAAAAAACAAATTCGAAGTCGTTAGTAATAAAAAATTATTAGACAAAACTTTAGAGTTAGACATTAAAGGATGGTACTTCAAGTGTATCCAAGAACGACATGTAAACTTTATAGACAAATATTTTTATAATTTATTTTACATAGATATCTTTGCTGAGTTACATTACCTTGGTAAATCACTTGATGCTTCCGATATAGCTCGACTAAGTCTATCAGCTATTAAAGGATTAAAGACAATAAAATATACAAAAAGATCAAATAGAAAACTTACAAAACAAAATAAAAGAGTTAAAAGAAAAAAAATTATAAATAAAAGCAGTCAATTGGTAAAAATTAAAATAAAATAGCCTATGAAAGTTTTAAAAAAAATTTTCTTTTTTACGGTAGTACTAATTATTATAAAAATACTTTATTCCTGTCAGAAAGAGAATGAGCTTACCGAAGAAGAAATAATTGAAGGGCTCAAAGAAGCACTTAAAGTAAGCACCGATACCTCTACAACGAAATTACATAAAATTGATGGATATTATAAAGACATAACAGTTAAAATATTATTACCACCCGATGCACATGGAGTATTAGAACATCAAAATGATCCTTTAGTACAGGGATTAGGGTTAGATCAAAAAATAGAGCAACTTATATTATTGCTTAATCGCTCAGCCGAATACGCAGCAATAGAGGCAAAGCCAATTTTCAAAGATGCAATCACTTCAATAACAATAGAAGATGGAAGAAATATTCTTTTTGGCCATGATTCTGCAGCAACAGTGTACCTAAGAACAAAAACATACAATCACTTATTCAACTTATATTTGCCTAAAATGAAAGATGCTTTATCTAAACCGCTTGTGCTTGGAATGTCTGCTTATGAAGCATGGGATCAACTTAAATCTATATATAATCCTTTGTGTAACCCATTAACAGGTTGGAAACCCATAACAAGTTCGCTCGATACCTTTGCAACAACAGAAGCCCTTGAAGGATTATTCATTAAAATTGCAGAAGAAGAGCAACAAATAAGAAAAGACCCTACAGCACGTGTAAATGATATTCTAAAAAAAGTATTTAGCGAACTTGATAAATAAAAATAAAAATTATAACTTTTTAAAGTGTGAGGCCTTTGCAAAATTTTTTGTAAAGGTCTTAATGAATTTTGGAAAATAAAATTATTTTCAAGTAGTTTTGCAAAGGTTTCAGTGTAATGTTATATTTTCAAATTAAATTTCAGTGCTTCGATTTTCATCTTCATTTCGATCTATTTCGTCATATTTTTCATTTTCCTGACTGGAAAGTTGAATATTGTGTTCTTTAATGTAATTTATAACATCGTTTAAACCTTCAACAAATTTTTCAAAATCTTCTTTATAAAGAAAAAGTTTATGTTTTTCGTAAAAGTAAGTGCCATTTTTTCTGAATCTTTTTTTTCTTTCAGTGATTGTAAGAAAATAATCCCCCCTTAGTGAAGGCTTCACATCAAAAAAGTAAGTTCTTTTTCCAGCTCTTACCGATTTAGAGTAAACATCTACTACTTTCCTATAATTCCTATTTCTATATCTTCTATTACCTGAAAAACTATTTACCATATTTTACCCATCTTAATAAGTTACATTACACAAAGATATTTTTTTTCAATTAAAAATAAAAATTTTTTAACTCAAAGGTTTAAAAATATTTTTAAATTATTAATATTATATTTAGGTTTGCGAAAATTATTATATGATTAGCCGAAGGTTACTTCGACTTAAGGTTATGCAAATATTATACTCTTATTATACCCAAAAAAATATTGATGTAAAACAAATAGAAAATGAATTAAAATTAAGTGTAAATAAAACTTATGAACTCTATCACATACTATTATCGTTAATTGTCGCAATTAAAAATTATGAACAACAAAGATTAGAACTAAGAGAAAGAAGATACATAAAATCTACTAATCCAGAAGACTATAGCAAAAATTTTATTAATAACAGATTAATTTTGCTTATCGAAAATAACGATCAATTATTTAAATTTATAAACGGCATAAAATTTAATTGGAATAATTATAACGAAATATTGCATTCTTTTCATGAAAAACTATGGAAATTTAAAAATTTTAAAGATTTCCTGTTAATAAAAAACGTTAATTTTAAACAAGAAAAGAAAATTGTAATCGACATATATACAAAAATAATAGCTGACGATGAAGATTTAGAAATGTTTTTAGAAGAACAAAGCTTATATTGGAACGACGAGTTAGAACTTTGTATTTCACAAATAATTAAAACTTTAAAAAAATTTACTCTTGACAAAGGAAATGAAAACAAGCTAATGAATATGTTCACATGCGAAGAAGATAAATATTTTTACCTTGATCTTTTCAATATTACTATTTCTAAACAAAATGAAATCATTTCAAAATTAAAAAAATATATAGAAAATTGGGAAATTGAAAGAATAGCTGTAGTAGATAAAATAATACTAGAACTTGCAGTTACTGAATTTTTTTACTTTCCTGATATTCCTACTAAAGTTACTCTTAACGAATACATAGAAATTGCTAAACATTATGGTACTGAGAAAAGCAATATTTTTATTAATGGCATTCTCGATAAAATGTTAAAAGAAGAAAAAAAATTAAATAATATAAAAAAATCAGGAAAAGGTCTTATTGGAGAAATATAAAATGTTTTTTCATATATAGTTTTTTATTAACTTTGCCAAAAAAAAAATATGAAATTACTATACATCTATATTCTTATAAGTTTTACAATTATTTCATGTACCAACCATAACAAAACCAACAATATAACAACCGATTTAATAAATAATCCTATTACTGCCGAAGGAGAATCTGATACATCTAGGTTACCAAAGATTTTGTGGAAAGAAACTAAACACGATTTAGGAGTATTAATACAGGGAGAAAAAGCGTCGTATGTTTTTAAATTTAAAAATATTGGAAAATCGGCATTAGTTATATCATCTGTTTCGGCAAGTTGCGGCTGCACAGTTGCAAATTACGATAAAAATCCCATTGAACCTGGGCAAGAAAGTGGCATTGAAGTAATATTCGACAGTTCAGGAAGAAGCGGGCATCAAAGCAAAACTATTACTATTATAGCAAACACTCAGCCTAATCGACATGAGTTATACATTACAGCAGAAGTTGTTGCACCTGAGCAAAATTAAAATTTTTATTATATGAAGAATGTAATTTTATTAATGGCAAATCAAGGACAAGGACAGAGTCCGTTAATGTCTCTTATTTTTCTTATTTTAATATTCGTTATTTTTTACTTTTTCATGATTAGGCCTCAAATAAAAAAACAAAAAGAACTTAGAAATTTTCGACAACAATTAAAAAGTGGCGACAAAGTTATAACAGCAGGTGGAATTTTTGGTAAAATAACCGATATTAAAGACAATGTTGTTACATTAGAAGTCGATAATAATGTTAAAATAAAAGTTGACATTAATTCAATATACCGCGATTATACCGAAATCGAAAACAAACGATAATAAACTTTGAAAGTTTATTTATTAAGACAGCTCAGAAATTTATTTAGGCCTAGAAATATAAAAAAAAGCAAAAAGTTTTTAATTTATCTAACATTTTTTATCATTACCTCGATTATATGGTTATTTAATAAAGTCGACAAAAATTATTTTTATAACTACTTAATTCCAGTAATTTACACTGGCTTTCCAGAAAATAAAATTCAAGTAAACCCTCTTCCAAATAAAATTAATATTACTATATATGGCAATGGCATTCAAATTATCAAGCACAAAATATTATCTATAAAGCCTTTAGTTATAAACGTTAATCCAGGATATATTTTTCTTAAAGAATATTATTATGAAACATCCAACCTAATTAACGATTTAAAAAAATACTTCAAAGAAGAGTTGCAAATAATCAATATTGAACCAAAAATTATCTTAATGAAATTTGAAGAAAAAAAGAGTAAAATAATACCAGTAGTTCCAGAAATTAACATAATAAGTAACAACTTTAAGATAGATAGTGTTAAAGTTTTTCCGAATTTTATCCTAATATCAGGGCCATCAGAAACAATATTTAATATAAACAAATGTTACACCCAAAAAATTACTTTAACACAGCCAGTAAGCGAATTAAAGCATGTAAAATTAATAAATAAATATAGCAAATGCGAAATTAAACCAGATAAAGTGAATCTTAAAATATATTATTCAAATCATACTAATTTGAGTTTTAAAATTCCTTTAAATGAAATTAAAAATTATCAAAAAAACTTTAAATACTCTGAAAAATTCATTAATATTAAGATGCAAATTACCTCTAATATATCTCAAAATGAAATTATAAGTAATTTGTCAGCTATTTTGGAATATAAATTTTCTTCGCCAAAAAATGGATATGCAAGAGTACTAATAAGTTCACTAAATAATAACATAAAAATTATATACTATTACCCTCATATAATTAAATTTTACCAATAAAATGTTAAAAATTGCAATTACAGGGAACTTTGGATCAGGTAAATCAACCGTAGCTTCAATATTCAATATATGTTTCGACATACCTGTATTTAATGCCGACAATGTAGCTAAGCAAATAATAAAAAATAATCACGAAGTAAAAGAAAAACTAATAAAATTATTAGGAGATGAAGCATACACTTCTGACAACGAAATAAATACAAAGTATATTTCCCATAAGATTTTTAATGATAAAGAATTATTAATTAACATAAACTCAATTATTCATCCAATTGTATTTAAAAAGTTTGATGAAGAATTAAGCAAGCATTCCCAAAAAAAATATATACTTTTTGAATCGGCAATTATTTTTGAAAATAATTTTGAACATAAATTTGATAAAATAATTTTAGTAATTTCACCTGAACAAGAAAAATTAAAAAGAATTATAAATAAGGGTTATTCCAAAGAAGAATTTTACCAACGCATTCAAAATCAAATAAACGATAAATTAAAAAAAGAGAAATGCGATTATGTAATATACAACGATAACAGGCATAGCCTAATTGAGCAAGTAATTAAAATACATAATGAATTATTAAAAATAAAAAACACTTAATAGTCAATGCCCGGAACAGGGCTCGAACCTGCACGTTCATTCCTGAACACCAGTCCCTGAAACTGGCGCGTCTACCAATTCCGCCATCCGGGCAACACCTACAAAATTAATCACAAATTATCAAATATAAAATTACTTATTTTATTAAACAAATGATAACGCGTATTTTTTCCAGTATATATTCCATGATTACTGTTAGGATAAAACATTACTTCAAAATATTTATTATTGTCAATTAGTTTTTTTACAAGTTCAACAGTGTTCTGAAAATGCACATTATCATCGGCAGTACCATGAATTAATAACAGTTTACCTTTAATTTTTTTTACATGATTAATTGGAGAATTATCATCGTATCCTTTAGCATTAGTTTGAGGTAATCCATTATACCTTTCAGTATAAATGGTATCGTAATACCTCCAGTTAGTAACAGGAGCCACTGCAACGGCCAACTTAAAAACATCTGGAGCCTTTGCTAAACATAATAATGATAAATATCCTCCAAAACTCCAACCAAAAATGCCTATTTTGGTACTATCGATAAAATTGAATTTTTTACATAACATTCTTGCAACAGCAATTTGATCGTCGCTTTCTACCTTACCTAAATTTCCATAAGTACATTTTTTAAACTCTGCTCCTCTACCTCCTGTACCTCTATTATCAACACTAATCACTATAACTCCTTTAGATACAAGATACTGATGCCACAAGCTCATATAATCCCATCTATCTAAAACCTCCTGACTACCTGGCCCACCATATACAGAAATTAAAAGTGGATATTTTCTTGTAGTGTCGATATTTAAGGGCTTTAATATATATCCGTTTAATTCAACTGTATCAAATACTTTTATTTTAAAAAATTCTTTCTTACTCAGATTAGCATCTTTTATCTTATCTATCAGTTCTTTATTATCTTCAAGTATCCTTATTAACTTACCGTCAATTGAATATAAAGAATACACAGGGGGGGTATTAATATTTGAATACTCATTTACGTAATATGAGTATGTTTTATTAAAAATTACTTTATTAAAACCTTTTGTTGGTGTAATGCATACTTTTTTATCGGTAATCACATTACTTCCAAATACATTTCGCTCAAGTGGGCTAAATTCAGTGGAAGTATAATATATAATTTTACCAACATCATCATAACCATTTATAGATGTAACATCAAAATTTCCTCGTGTTATTTGTTTTATTAGGTTTCCATTTATATCATACTGATAAATATGATTATATCCATCTTTATCTGAAGTTATAAAAAAACTTTTACCATCTTTAGAAAATATAATTTCTGGCACTTCAATATATGTGGGGCTTTTCTCTGAATATATTATTTTGTAATCTCCAGTATTTGCATTTACGGCATAAATTTTAAAATCATTTTGAAGCCTATTTAATTTAAACAAAAACAATAAATCTTTTAATCTTGTCCAGTAAATTCTTGGTAGATAATAATCTGAATCATTTTCTATAATAATGCTTTGTGTTTTATTATTTTCCAGATCATAAATATGTAAACTGCATTTACTATTTTTCTCACCAGCTTTTGGATATTTATATTTATACTCATATGGATACAAGTCTTTATAAATCTGAATATTATACTCTTTAACCTCACTTTCATCGAATTTCAAATATGCTAAATATCTTGAATCGGGCGACCACTCGTATGCTTTTGAAAAACTAAATTCTTCTTCGTAAACCCAGTCGGGTATTCCATTTATTATAAAATTCTTTTTTCCATCAGTTGTAATTTGAACTTCTTTATTATTATTTATATCGTAATAGTAAATGTTATTTTCGTAAACATATGCAACATATTTACCTGATGGTGAAAAAGAAGCCTCCTGAACATGCTTATCTGTCATTTTACTTATACTTTTGTTTTTAATGTTATATATATAATACATATATTTTGCAGAATATCTGTATATAGGTTCTTTCTTTGTAGCAATTAAAATCAATGTTTCATCTTCCGAAAATTTATAATAATCTATTTTACCTATACCTTCAAAATTTGATGCCTGAAAAACTGTTTCAACTTTTTTCCCATTTTTAAGATTATACTTAACAATATCATTACTATATAAAATAGTATAATGTAGACCATCATTTAAAGAATATATTTCATCTATTTGCTTTGGATAAAACTTATAAAACATCCATATATCTTCAAGTAAAATATTTTGAGAAAACAATTTACTTTGAATAAAAATTATTAATACCAAATATTTCTTCATAACAGAAAATTTATGAACACAAAAATATATCTTTTACTTTATATAAAATATAAGTTTTTTTACTTTTGCAAAAAGTATTTATATGTCTATATTTGAAAAAAACAATATAAAAGTAAAAGAAATTATAAACTTTCTAAACTCAAGAAAAAAAATAAAAATAAACGAAAAAGTAATAGCTAAAACAAAAGAATCGTCAGAATATTTGCATAATAAAATATCAAAATCCGATAGCCCTATATACGGTATAAACACTGGATTTGGTTCGTTATGTGATATTAAGATAAGTAAAAAAGAAATAACACAATTACAACAAAATTTACTAATATCACATGCATGTGGTACAGGTAAAGAAATTCCACAGGATATTATAAAATTAATGATGCTTTTGAAGATCATATCACTACTTAAAGGATATAGTGCTGTACGACCAATAGTTATTAAAAAACTTATAGAATTATATAATAATAACATTATACCTGTTATTTATGAGCAAGGTTCGTTAGGTGCATCAGGCGATCTTGTTCCATTGTCTCATTTAAGTTTACCACTAATTGGTTTGGGAGAAGTATATTATAAAGGGAATAAAGTTAATTCCAAAGAAGCCTTACAAAAAGCTAATATCAAGCCTATTAAACTTGACGCAAAAGAGGGGTTAGCACTTATTAATGGTACACAATTTATGGGTGCTTATGCAGTGAAAATAATTAACGAATCGTATGACATCTTGGAACATGCCATAATTATTGCTGCATTATCTTGCGACGCATTTATGTGCAGACTAGAACCATTTGAAAAATTAATACATTTAGCTCGCCCACACAAAGGTCAACTATATGTTGCACAAAAAATGTATAATCTTCTCAAAGATAGCGAAATATCTAAAATACCTAAAGCAAATGTACAAGATCCTTACTCGTTTCGATGTATCCCACAAGTATTGGGCGCAATAAAAGACACACTCGACTTTGCTAAAAAAATTATTGAAATAGAGATTAATTCAGTAACCGATAATCCACTAGTATTTGCCGAAAAAGATACCATAATTTCAGGTGGAAATTTTCATGGCGAACCATTAGCACTTGTTTTAGACTATTTATCTATTGCTCTTACTGAACTAACCAACATTATTGAACGTAGAATAAACCAGCTAATTAGTGGAAAAAGAGGTTTACCAGTATATTTAATAAAACATCCAGGTATTAATTCTGGTTTTATGATTGCACAATACACTGCTGCTTCCATTGTTAACGAAAATAGAATTCTTTCTTATCCTGCTTCTGTAGGAAACATCGATTCTTCACAAGGCCAAGAAGATCATGTTAGCATGGGAGCAAATGCTGCTACAAAAACATATAAAATAATGCAAAACACAAAAACCATTTTGGCAATTGAATTATTAATAGCTACTCAAGCCTTAGAATTTAGAAAACCCTTGAAAACTTCACCATACTTAGAAAAAATTTTAAAAAAGTACAGAAAAGTAGTACCCTTTATTGAAAAAGATACACTACTTCATAATGTGATTGAAAAATCAATAAATTTTATTAATTCGAAAAACAACTTTTAGTTTTTTTTACCGTCTTTATAATAAAACATCATAAAATGAAAAAATTTTATTTTTTATTCTTATTACTAAATTATGTTTCTTACACTAAAGGCGAAGAATTCAGAACAATATGGTCGGCCAGGTTAAAAAATTTGCGAGCAATAATCGAAA
>JAOAFV010000003.1 GCA_026416095.1 Bacteroidales bacterium
CCTGTATACCCACCCCTGTCGTATTATCGCAAGCTCCAATAACTCCTATACCATTACTTATTGTAGCATCAGTTATTCCAGAAACAGCAGCATTTGAAATAAAATTAAAAACATCGTCAGATGAAAGATTTGCGCATATTGCCGAAGCTCCTGTTTGTTTTGAAAATGCAGAGACAGCTGTACCATTATTACTTCCGTATGTTGCTATATTTGCAAAATACCCTCCATCGCCTGCCGGATTAGATGTTTGCCCCCAAACACCACGAGCATTAGCATTAGCGGTAGTACTATTGTTTATTCCCACTACACCTTTACCCGAAGGATTAGATGTTTCCCCCCAAACGCCACAAGCATTAATATTAGCCGTCGTAGAGGAATTATATCCTGCAACCCCAATACTTGTATTGTTGTTTGTTTCGCCCACTACTCCATAAGATAAAGCACCTGTTGCTTGCCCATAAATAGCACCAGCACCACTTACGTTTGTATAAGCATTAATTGCCCATGGATATGTAGAACTTGCATGAACAGAAAATAAATCGTTGGCATCAACAGGTGTATTTCTTCCAAAAACATACTGATTGCCTGTATTAAAATACGTCAATCCGCCGCCTCTAATATGAATGGCATCGGTGCCATAGGTAGTACCATACAATCGTATACTTCCATACCCTGGTGCACCACCACCCGTAGAGCCAATAAATACAGTTGGATTCACAGAGCCGTATCCTCCTACCTGTAACGCGTCGGATGCGTTTGTACCATAGCCTATACGTACAGCACCACTACTTAATACACGAATTCGTTCCTGATTATTCGTACGTACTACAAAATCTTGTGCATCGGTAGTTCCAATAAAATTTGAAGTTGGATTTGTGCCGCTATTTCCGGTTAATTGCCATGCAAGCGAATTCATACTGCCAAATGAACCTGTACCGAGTAAAACGTCGGAAGCACTACCGCTAAAATTAGTAAGAGATAAATCGCCACTGCTGTTTGTACGTAATACAGCACCATTTGCTCCAGAAGTATAGTAGCTTAAACGAATACTACCGTCGCTGTTAATCCTAACCCTTTCGGCGGAGTTTGTAGAGAAACTTAATTGATTAGCTGCACTGCGATACATCCCCATGGTTGTGTTATTTACGAATGACCAAGCAGGAGCTGCTGCTGTGCCGTCGCCAACTGCTAGTATTTGGGCAGCGTTTGGTATTCTTAAGCGTTCGGTGCTACCAGTAGAGAAACTTAATTGATCGGCTGCACTGCGATATATTCCCATCGTTGTACTGTTTACGAACGACCATGCAGGAGCTGCTGCTGTACCATCTCCAACTGCCAATATTTGTGCTGCATTTGGTATACGTAAGCGTTCTGTACTTCCAGTGGAAAAACTTAATTGGTCGGCAGCACTGCGATACATTCCCATGGTTGTGCTATTTACGAACGACCAAGCAGGAGCACCAGCGGTACCGTCGCCAACTGCTAATATTTGGGCAGCGTTTGGTATTCTTAAGCGTTCGGTGTTATTAGTAAATAAACTAAGGTTGCCTGCTTGATAATTATTTATAGAAAAGTTATTGCCCGATACTGAAAAAATTAAACCCGTATTAGCGGCAGAGCTTCTACTCAATTGCAATAAATTACCATCGCTTGTCCAGTATATATGTAATGGACTTTGTGGTGTTGTAAAAGATGCATCGTTACTTATACCTACATTCTGCGCATGTAAACTATTTTGTACCAAAATATAAATAAATAAAATCAATAACATTAAAAAATTTGTTTTCATATCTCAATTATATTTTTAATATTTTTAACGTATTTTTTTATACAAAAGTTGCTTTTTTATGTAAAGCCTATGACAAAAATATAATTTTTTTTGACAAGAAACAATGAAATGTAAATTTTTACTTGTCAAATTAAAAGTATACTGTTGCTTAATTTGTTAAGTTTAATTTTTAGAAAATAAATTACACAAACAAAACAACAAAAAATTCTATTTTGTAAACTTTTAATTAGCTAAAATAAACTTTTCAAGAAAATTAATGCGAACAGTTTTTTTATTTAAAATTAAAATGCAAATTTGTATTTTAATTTTATTCAGTATGAATAATCAAATATTTCAGATTGATATAGAGAGTGTAATAAAATCGAAAAATCCTAAGCTTGCGAAAACACTACCAAAATTTGTTATAAATTTTTTAAAAAGGCTAATACATCAAGAAGAAATAAATCAAATTATAAAGAAATATCACGATAAAACATCGTACGATTTTAATAGAGCTATATTAAATGAGTTTAAGATAAATTATAAAGTTTATGGTTTAGAGAAAATAGATAAGAAAGGTCGCTATATTTTTTCGGCTAATCATCCGCAAGGAGCATTAGAGAGTTTAGGACTTATTGATATAGTGTATAAAAATTTTGGAGAATGTCGGTTTGTGGTTAACGATGTATTACTTAACCTAAAGAATTTTCATCCTCTTTTTATACCTGTAAATGCTTACGGTTTTCAAAGTAAGCAAAGTTTAAAGGTTTTCGACGAAGCGTTTAGTTCCAATATGCAAATTTTATACTATCCTGCGGGCTTGGTAAGTAGAAAAATAAAAGGCCAAATTAAAGATTTACCATGGAAAAAAACATTTATAACACTTGCAAAAAAATATAAACGCGATGTTGTACCTGTGTACATTGAGGCAAAAAATACAAATTTCTTTTATAACTTTGCTAAACTTAGAAAACTAATTGGAATTAAATTTAATATAGAATTATTTTTATTGCCTAATGAAATGTTTAAACAAAAAAATAAAACATTTACTTATTTATTTGGAACACCAATATCGTACGAAGCATTTACCAGCGATAAACCGAATGAATATTGGGCAAATTTGGTTTATAATATTGTATATGAATTAAAGAAGCAGGTAAGTTATGAAACCAATAATACCTCCGGTTGATACAAGCTTAATAATGTCGGAGCTTACAAGAGATAAGCTTTTAAGAAGAACCAATAGAGATAATAATCTTATATACCTAATAACATACTACGATTCACCTAATACCATGAGAGAAATAGGGAGGTTAAGAGAAATATCGTTTAGGGCGGCAGGAGGTGGCACAGGAAACGAAGTTGATATTGATGAATACGATACTTCGCATCCACCTTATAAGCAGTTAATAGTCTGGAATAGAAAATATAAAGAAATAATAGGAGGCTACCGTTTTATTTTGTGCAGAGAAGTTAATAAAGATGAAAATGGAATACCAAAAATAGCAACAGCAAAAATTTTTAACTTTAGCAAAAAATTTATTGAAGAATATCTACCTTTTACAATTGAATTAGGTCGTTCATTTATTCAGCCAAATTATCAATCAACAGGGAAAGAAAGAAGAGGTATATTTGCACTTGATAATCTATGGGATGGTTTAGGGTCTTTAATTGTGCTCTATAAAGATATTAAATACTTTTTTGGTAAAGTAACTATGTATCCTACTTTTAATATTTATGCCCGCGACCTAATTCTTTATTTTCTTAATAAGTATTTTAGTGATAAAGAAAATTTAGTAACACCAAAATACCCAATTGAAATAAAGACGCCCCAAGAAGTATTACGTAATGTGTTTACAGGCACTTCTTATATTGAAGATTATAAAATATTGGTTCATAAACTTAAAGAAGTAGGAGAATTTATTCCTCCTTTAATAAATTCGTATATGAACTTATCGCCAACAATGAAAGTATTTGGGACGTCGGTAAATAGGGAGTTTGGTAACGTAGAAGAAACAGCGATATTAATTACCATCGACGATATTTATCAGGTAAAAAAAGAACGGCATATATTAAACTTTAAGCTACCTCGTTTTTTTAAAAACTTGTAATGGAATATAGAATTATTTCTATTTTTGGCCCAACAGCATGTGGAAAAACTAAACTTGCTGCAAATGTTTGTTATCATATTAATGGAGAAATTATTAGTGCCGATAGTCGTCAAGTTTATAAGAAAATGAATTTAGGCACAGGTAAAGATTATGACGATTATGTGGTAAACAATGTGAAGGTTAATTACCATCTAATAGATATTATTGAACCTGGCGAAAAGTATAACTTATTTAGATTTAAAAAAGATTTTTACATATCTCTTCAAAAAATTGTATCGGAAAATAAAATACCAGTTTTGTGTGGGGGTACAGGCTTATACATAGAAGCAATTTTAAGAAACTACCCATTGATAGAAGTCCCGCCAAATTATGAATTAAGGGAAAAATTAGAACAACTTTCTCTAGATGAACTAACTGAAATACTTAAGTCGTACAAAAACTTACATAATAAAACCGATATAGATACAAAAAAACGTGCGATACGAGCCATTGAAATTGCAGAATACTATAAAGCTAATAAAGTGAAATGCGATGACTATCCTCCAGTAAATAGTTTAAATTTTTGTTTGTATTTAGAATCTTCAAAAAGACGTGAAGCAATAATAAAACGCCTTGACGAGCGACTTAAAAAAGGAATGATAGAGGAAGTTAAAAATTTACTTAACGAAGGCGTTTTGCCCGACGACTTAATTTATTATGGGCTTGAATACAAATATATAACCGAATATTTGCTTAATAAGTATACTTACCAACAATTTTACGAAAAGTTAAAAACAGCAATTTGTCAGTTTTCGAAGCGACAAATGACTTATTTCAGAGGAATGGAACGAAGAGGTATAAAAATAACTTGGTTGAATGCCGACGATGGAATAGAATATAATCTTAATAAGATTTTAAAAATTTATGAGGATTGGATAAAAAATTGAAATATCTCATATTTATATTTTCATTGTTTGTTAAAACAAATATTATTACAGCTCAAAAACAATTAAGCATTGCATATCAACAACGCTATGGTTTTATAATTCCACATAGAGCATCTATTGCATATTTGGTTGAAAATCATATTGTTGGATACGACTTACAAATATCTAAACAATTTAACGATACCTTGAAAGACTGGCAAGTGTTGTATAAATACCCTTTAGGTGGAGTTGGTATGTACTTTTCAAATTTGGGGAATAGAGAAGTTGCTGGAAATGCTTTTTCTTTTTATTCTTTTATTAACATTCCTGTTTTTAAAACCATTGCTTTCTTTAATATTTCTATTGGGTTGGCTTACTTAACAAAATACTTCGACTACCAAAAGAATTATACAAATATAGTTATTAGCACTCCTTTAAATGTGTTTATTTCTCTTGGCATATTAAAAGAAATATGTTTGAAGAAATTTTGTATTTGTCCAGGTATTTCTTTTACGCATTTTTCGAATGGATCATGGAGTAAGCCAAATCTTGGTTTTAATATACCATCTTTAAATTTGAAGATAAAATATGGTAATAATAAATCGCGAATGTTAATACCTTTAATCAAATTGAAGTCCTATAAAGAATATGGTTTTTTTATTGCTTGCGGGATAAGACAAAACTTACCACAAACACCGCATTTTATAGTGAACACATTGGCCTTTAATTATAATAATACTAGAAATCATAAATTTAAGTATGGATGTGGTTTCGATTTATTTTATGATCCTTCTATAATACCAAGAACACAAAATATTCCTAATTACGACAATTATTACCCTTATTTGAGGATTGGAATGAGGGGAAATTTAATAATGATTATAGGAAAAACTGAGTTACTATTTCAAAGTGGATTTTATATTTACGATAAAAAATTGCCCGATGGGCCTATATATAGTAGAATAGGAATAAATTTTAATATTTATAGAAACTTACAATTTAATATATGGCTCAAATCTCATTTTTTTAGGGCAGATGTAATAGAATGGGGAATGACGTGGTTTTTTAGAAAAAATAAGAATTAAAGAAAAAGTCTAAAGAGTATTAATATTTATGCTAATTAGTTGGGTTTAACTCTCTTAAAAATGAAAAGAGTTTTTAAAAGTTGTATGTGGAGGGTTATTACTAGGATTTTAATTGTGCAAAACGAATTTCGTGTTTTATGCTAAGATATGAAATATAAAATTAGTAATTATGAAGAAGTTATAATAACAAAATAAAGTAATATAAATTTTTGGTAAATTTGCTAAATGAAGGTTATTTGGAGTTTAATTTTCGTGATATATAACATGAAATTAAAACCAAAACCAGGTATAATTTTTTATTGAATTTTTTAGTAGAAAATTAAAGATTATAATGATGTTTAATTGTAAATAAAAAGTGTATTGTTAGGGAGTCAAACAAAAGTTGGTAGTAGTTCCAAACATTTTAGTATTAAAATAAAAAAGCCGCTCCACACGGAGCGGCTCATCTTTAACTAACCAGGTTTTTATTCAATTTTAATTGTTTTTGGTTCTTTTTCTTTGGCGTCTTCCTTTTTAGGAATTGTTATTTTTAGAATTCCATTTCTGTGTTTTGCGTCTATTTTGTCAACATCGACAGTATCGGGGAGGCTGAAACTACGTTTAAAAGAGCAGTAGCTGAATTCGCGACGTAAGTACTTTTTGTTTTTTTCTTCCTTTTCTTCTTTTTTTTCTGCGCTAATTGTTAGAACGTCGTTGTGAAGGTCAATTCTAAAATCTTCTTTGTCGAGACCTGGTGCAGCTACTTCAATTAAGTATTTGTCTTTTTCTTCTATTACATTGACTTTTGGTGAAGTAGTTTTTACAGGAACTACGCCAAAGAAATTTTCGAACCAATCGTCATTAAAAAATTCTTCAATTAAACCTGGTATTGAACTTCTTACCGGTAACATAGTCTGGTCCTCCTTTTTTTTAGTTTTTTTATTCACTTTATAAAGTTCAAATAATTTGCCATTTTTTGGTATTTTGCTTTAAAAAAGCAGATATTTTTGTAACTTTCTAATAATCAGTAACATAAGTTAAAAACCTTGGAAATCTACATTTATGACAAAAAGACAAAAAATTTGAAATTTTATGACAAAATGTCAATATATTATAAAAATAGGATAAATCATGAATATAGGATCTACATATTCAGTTTTAAATAAAAACCATCTTGCAATTTCAAAGGCACTTGCATTGGGATTATTTGTCATAAATTGCTGGAAATCTTCTTTTATTATATCATTTTTTAAAAGTTCATTAATTTTGTCTTTGAATAGATAAAGTTCTACATACTCTTGTGGTTGTAATATATTGTTAAAAAATCCTGACTTAAACAACGAAGAAGGAGCATTCAAATCAAAAAGATGTACAATAATTTTATACCGAATTTGTTGTGTATTAATAATAATGCTACCTTTAAGTATGTTTTCTTTAGCTCGAATATAAGAATAGGTAAAGTTAGTAACTGGTTGAAACCCTTCATATGTTGAACACGATAATTTTGCTGAATTTATTTTGCATTTAGTAACTTCAATTATCGTATCTTTGTCAAGAATAGTGTATTCAATTGAGTGGGCATCGATAATTGGTTTAATAATATTCACCCATGCTTTTGGAATAACATAGTAAGAAGGAATTTTAACCTTTAAATCTGGTATGAATGTTTTTAAATAAGCCTTTTTATAAGTTTTTTTTTCTTTATTATTGTACATGAATATAAATGTTTTAAGGGTATCGTCATATTTTTTAGTATATGAATAGCCCATAAAGTCGACATGATCGGTATCTGAAGTTAATTTATAAGTTAAAACAAGCGAGTCAGGTCTATTTTCAAAAAAATAGTAATCTTTTTTTAGAGCACTGAGAAGGCCAAATTTATCGGTATAAAGTAATTTTATTGTTTCTAATATCATATGATAGGTAGCCATAACTCTTGTTTTGAAATCTTTAAGCATATGGGTTTCTATTAATAAGGAAGGGCAGTTTAATAATGCAGCATAACCCTGAGAAAGGGCTGGCGATGATATATAACTAACAAGAGGACTTTCGAAGTTGTACCATTCTTTAAAAATTACATAATTAAATAAATTATACCCTTTGTTTTTCATTGCATTTTCAATATACTTTATATACTTATTTTTCAACCATTTTGTTATATTTTCTTCCATATTTCCGTTAACTTCTAAACTGTATGTTATTGGATATTGGTAGTCGGCACCGTTTGTTACATGGCAATCAATAAAAAAATGAGGTTGCCAACGATGAAATAACACTAACCATGATTTTATTTCTTTACTTTGGGCTTTTAAGTAATCTCGGTTTAGATTTAAGTTTAAGGCATTTGTTCGTTCGCCTTTTTTTATTGGACCATTTTGATTAAAACGTGAGTGTTCACGAAATCTTTCATGCCCATCGGGATTTAAAATTGGAATAAATAAAATAATAACACTGTCTAAATATTTTTGTAATTCTTTATTTTCAATGAAATCTCTGATTAAAAGTAAGCCAGCATCTTTACCATCGGGTTCTCCTGCGTGAATACAGGCCTGAATTAAAATAATTATTTTACCTGACTTATGAGCAAGTTCGTGTGTAAATTCTTTGTTTGAAGCTAGTATTAACAATGGTATTTCTCGTTCTTCGGTACTAAATCCAATTGGCATGTACTTTACTAAACTTGATTTGTTTTCTAATTCTCTACAAAACTCGATAGTTTTACTATAGTCGGGAGTTTCAAGAAAATTTGACGACTCAAAATATGTTTTTAATTGAGCCTTTATCGAATTAACTATAATTGTTAAAGTAAGAAACGATAAAAACAATTTATACATAGCTATGATTTAATTTACTGTGTTTTTTTGCATATAGAAAGTATATGACTAAACCTATTACCAACCAAATAATAAAGCGTAACCAATTAGATAATTGCATTTCCGATAAAAGATAAAGGTTAGTAATTAACCCAAGAAACGGGATAGTCGACCATTTTTTAATAAAAGCCCAAACCGATAAAGACAAAAATAAAATAATAAATATATGGTGTGTAATTTTCATTTTTTCAACAAGTTGGTGAAGTGAGGTGTTTGTAAGATAAACTATTACGAATAACGAAAGCCACAATAGAGGAATTATATACCTTGAATTAAAATATGGAATTTTAAATTTAAAATTATAATTTTTTTCTTTAGAATTTTCAAGGACCAAAATACCGGCACATACAATGACAAATGCAAAAATTGTTCCGATACTTGTTAAGTCGGCCATTTCATTAAGATTTGTAAATAAAGAAGGGATAGCAACAAATATGCCTGTAACAATAGTAGCGAAATAAGGGGTTTTAAAACGCTTATGTATTTTGCCAAATTTTTTTGGTAAAAGTCCGTCGCGACTCATTACCATCCAGATACGTGGTTGTCCTAATTGAAAAACAAGTAAAACACCTGTCATAGAAATAATTGCACCAACCGAAATTATACCAACAATTTGTGAGAGCCCGAATTTAGCAAATACATAGGCAAGAGGATCTCCTACCGCAAGTTCTGTATATGAGACCATACCTGTTAAAATTAAACTTATTACAACATACAAAACAGTGGTAATGGTAAGAGTTAAAATTATAGCAATAGGAAGTTGTTTTTGAGGATTTTTGCATTCTTCGGCAGTAGTGCTTATTGCATCAAATCCTATATATGCAAAAAAAACTCCCGATGTGCCTTTCATTATTCCTTCAAATCCATTTGGAAAAAAATTTTTCCAATTATCTGGATTTATATAAAAAGCTCCAATTATTATGGCAATGAGTAGTATTATTAATTTTAAAATTACTAGTATGTTATTTGTTCTTTTTGCTTCTGTAATTCCAATATAAATAAGTATAGTTATAACAACTACGATTAAAAAAGCAGGAATATCTGCAATTATTTTAATTCCCATAATTTGAGGGGCTTCGATATATGCTTTATATCCCGAAATTATATGTTTATCGATTCCATTTAAATCAAAATTATTTTTTACTACTTCGGTAAAAGCTTTTTTTGCTGTATAGAAATCCATTGTAAGATATTCGGGAATGTGTATATTCATAGAATTAAGTAAAGCAGAAAAATAATCGCTCCACGAAATGGCAACAGCAATATTACCAACAGAATATTCTAGTATAAGATCCCAGCCAATAATCCAGGCAAACAATTCGCCAAGTGTTAGATAAGTATAAGTATAAGCACTACCGCTAATTGGAGCAATTGAGGCAAATTGTGCATAGCAGAGAGCAGAAAAACAACATGCTATGGCAGTAAAAACAAATAAAATGCTAATTGCAGGACCGCCATGATAAGCAGCATTACCAATAGTACTAAAGATACCAGCTCCAATTATTGCAGCAATACCAAAGGCAATTAAATCGAATAATTTTAAATCTTTTTTTAGGGTAAAAAGTTGGTTCTCTTTATAATATTCTTCTATCGACTTTTTACGGAAAAGATTATTCTTTTTCATCTTCTGTAATAGATTGTTTAGCTAATATTGTTCTCATCCTGTTCTTAAATTTCTTTACTTCTGATATCGAGCCAACAGAGAATGAATATGGTACCTCGCCTTTTTCGGTTTTTAGCTTTCGTTGTTCAGGTTTTAATGTTTTTATTAAATTATTAAATTCTTCGTTGCTTGATAATACTTGTAATAAATTATTGCTGTAGGAAAAAAAGTACCAAATATTATCGTTTAATTGAAAATAAATATGGACTTTATCGCCACCACGTTTTTTTAGTATTTCTATATAACCTGGAATTTTAACATTAATATAATCTTTCCCAATAAGGCCAATTCCAAGTAAAGTATCTCCAATGTATGAATGAGTTTCGGAATTCCAGTGAAGCTTCAAATCAAAAAACGATATAGTATGTTCAAGTTCTTTTGGTGGTCGTTTAAATTTACCTAAACTAAAGTCAGAAAGCAATTCGTTTGTTTTCTTTTCGCCAAGTATTTCATATAATCCTTTAACAAAAGCATTTCGAGATAAATCGACTGGTTCGAAACCAGATGTTTTTTGAATATCTTTAAAAAATAATTCCATGCAATTTTCATTAAAGAAAAAGTCAATTGTTAAAATTAAATCGAGATCGGTAGTTTTATTGTTTACATCGTGGTTTACCGAACCATAAGCATTTATTTTAAATTGGCCGGTATTTATTCCAAGGTTTATTTTACCTTCGGCGTACATGTTACATATAGAATGATGTAAACTTAAATAATTACCTGGCATGTTGAATTCTTGAAGTTTATCTTTGTGCGAAATTTTATATTTTCCATCATTTTCGTCGTAAGTGAGAAACCCCTTTGCTTTAAAAACGGGTATATCGCTATAATTTTTAGAAGGCATTAAAAAAGCAGGATAAATGTGAGATGAATCATTAGTAATTAAAAGGCCAGCAAATAATTTTCTATTATTAATATCGAAAAGAGTGTCAGATATTGGAATATATATTTCAGATGGATTTATACTTGCTTTAAAATTAAGCCAATATCGCCCTAATTGTTCACATTCATGAGAAATTTTAACAGAACCATCGAAAGTAAGAAATGGTTCATTTGCAAAAAGTAATACATTACCAGTGAATTCAAAATGAGGGCTTAACTTGAAATTGTCGGTAATGCCTATTTTCCCTATAGCGTATGTTTGATATGTGGAATCTACGCTTATAACTTCAAATTTTATTGTTTGTTTAACACTATCTTTTGTAAAATAGTCATAAAAACCGGAAGCGGAATATTTTTTTCTGCCATAAATGTTTGTAGTAGCATTATATATTTTATGATAACGAGTTGTGTTGTTTGCAATTATTTTCGATTCTTTTAGTGTTTGCATTACAGCGTTTTTTTCTATTACAACATTACCATCAGAAGGGTAAATAGTGGCATCGGCAACTCTTATGTACTTAACATCTTGAGCTGCTATGATAAATTTCTTTAAATTGTATTTAGCAGAAGGAGCAACAAACCATAAAGAATCCTGGTCGGGATGTATGGATACAAATTTTGATCCTTGTAATTGAATATCTTCTTGCTCTGTAGGGCTAAGTTCTTGTTTGTTATCGGGCAATGTGGCAAGAGCTCTTCTACTTGCCGATAATTCAAGTTCTGATTTGTCCATGTACCACGTAAATTGATCCATGAAACATAAATATTGATTTTTAGGAAATTCTACAAACGAAGCTGCTCCATTGCTTTTAAATTCACCCATTCGCTGGTTAAAATCTATATGGGCGTTAACATTATTTGTTTTGAAGCTAAATTCGGCTGTTTCAAGAGTTTTTAAATTGAAATTAGAAGTATCGGCATTTACTGTATGTTCTAGGAACTTCATTTTTGAAGATAAAAGCTCAGCATTCGAAAATTCGAGCTTTCCGTTTCCTTCTACACCGTTAGGCCTTAAAGTAATTGCACCAAAAAATTTTGCCTGTTCGTTGTAAAGGGTAAATGGTTCTGTTGTATTTTCGGCAATGAGATTGTCGTTATATGGTTCCCAGTGAGTTTTTATGTTTTTTCCGTTAATATCTGGAAATTCTACACCTTTTTCTTGCTTATGAACAATAAATTCTTGCGCTAGTGCATTAGCTGAATCAGGAAAAAATAAAAAATCGTTCGAATTAATGGTAGCTCTTATGTATTCGAGAGAGCCATCACCTCTTAAGCCGCGGTTGCTCAACTTAACAATATTTTTAAAAACCCCTTTATTGCCATAAGCAGGATAACCTTCGGTGGGGGTTTTATGTTTGAAGCCAAGAGAATAATCTTCCATTACAATTAATTCTTCTTCGAAAGGAGGAAAAATGCCAGCCGATACAAAATTGCCTTTAAATCTGAGGTTTTTTCTGGTAAGGTTATTAATGCTATCGAGTTCAAATTTGTAGACCTGAAAGTAAAATTTATCTTTTTTGTAAATATTGTTAAAAACATGGGGATATTCATAAAAAACATAAGATTCTTTTTGCGATATAAAAATTGGATATTGAGGATATTTTTTTGTACTGCTTTTATTATTTGGATCATCAAGATATATTTCGCCAGTTGCATTTTCAATGATGCTTGTAACATCCTTCTCAATATAATTGCCATACGCATCAGTTTCAGACGATTTTACTCTCATTTTAATATAATTGATGTCGGTTAGAGTTAGTTTAAATTTTTCGTAAGAAAAAAAGAAATTAGACCCGACAAAAAGAAAAAGGCCTGCTCTTATTTTGCCATCAAAAATAAAATCTCTATTTTTACGAACTATTATTTCCTGGTCTTTTGGAAAAATAACCACATTTTGTGAATCGGATAAATATATTTCTTTAACGCCCTTTAATTTTAAACTATTATCAAGAAAGCTTAACAATGCATTAGCATCGTTTTCAACAACTTCAGATTCGAAACTTATTACATCGTAATCGCTTTTTCCGACATTACTATCAAGATAGAAAAATGTTTTATCTTTAATTTTACAATCACCTGTTTCGGGATTATAATATATAAATCCGTTAAAATAAAGAGATAAAAGTAACTGACGGGTTTGTGGTAAGCTTTTTACAATGTAATTAGCGAAATCTTTTTCATTAAATTCTAATGATTTTATTTTTTTTGAAAAATCTCGTAAATGCTGTAAAGGGCTTTTTGAATCGTAACCTTGAAGTTTAAGGTATCGATCTCTACTAAAGTAATCCATAGATTCAAAAGTTGCCTTTTTATTGGTAGCACCAGGAATGGGTTTAAATAATAACATAGGGTTACCTATTTTCCAAACCATATAAGGAGCATCGATTTCTAGGCGATGATAGGTATCATAAAAAGGACCTCGTGTTAAGCCTTCGCCTGTCCTTAATAGCACTATTTCATTTGTTTTTGCGCTATACTTAAAAACAATATTATTATGATATATTGAATCTTTTTCGATATAAATACACACGTAAGTATTTTGACTTACAATTCCATTCAAACTAAAAATATATAATAATGAATTACATAACATTTTAAGTGTGTCTTTATAATATATCTTAATTATAGCTAAATTTTCACGAGTTCCTTCTCCGTAGAATTTATTACCTTTTAATATAAAGCCACCTTCATAATCGATGTGGGGAAAAATTTTTTTTATTTTATGTCGTTTTGAATAAGAATAAAATTGTGGATAGGTAGCGTTTGAAGTATCTACGTCGGCTATTAATTTTTCAATGAGTTTTCCCATTATAGGCTCGTTGAAATATCTTTTATTTATCATTATTACTGAATCGGCTTCATAATTAGATTTTTTTGTGTCGATTTTGTAATTCTGTAAAGTAACGTAAACTTCCGTTGCATTTAACCCTGTTCTTTCCCAGGTTACTGTGCCCCCTCTGCCTTTTAATTCATTAGTAAAAAAATTATATTCTCCAGTTGTTTTGTAGATTACACTACTATCGCCCTTTGCATTACATATAATATCGCCCTTATTAATGTAAAGAATTAGATTATCTTCGGTAAAAAGAAGATTATAGTTTGTTGTTCTTACTTGCCATATGGTGGTTGGGGAATTGTAAATATGAAAGCTTTTAACAAAAAAGTAAACATTTTCTAAAAGCTCTCTAATAAAATTTAAAGTAACAGTTTTTTGTGTACAGGCATATTTAAGCCCTTTACAGACTTCATTAAAGTGGTTTTTGTTAAAATTTTGTTTCCCCATTATTATAAGTAATCTAATCCATACTTCGAAGTGAGGTATTGCAAGAGCTTTTTTTGATAGCAGTAAATTACTAATTGTAATTATCTCGGCTTTATCCTTCTCGTTATAATAGCTGTTCCAATAGGGTAATATTTCTTTATAAAGTTCTTTTGATAGCTGTTTATCTTTGCTTTCAATAAATTCAAATAATTTTTCTAGAAATAAATTTTGGTCGTATGAAAAAGCCTTTATGACCTGTGAAAATGAATTTTGATGTAAAGCGAAAGACAACAATATTAAGTATAAAAAAGTTAATTTTTTACAAATTCTAACGTCTGCCATATGCTAACTGATTTTTCATTATCTAGAAAAAAATTTCTTTTACCAAATTCATGAATCATTATATTTTTATCTTCTTTTAAAAAGCCACTTATTATAATTTTACCATGGAGTTTTAAAAATTTCGCATAAAGGTCTAATTCATCTAAAATGGTATTTCTTGTTAAATTTGCAAGTATATAATCAAAATTTGTTTTTAAATTTAAATCTTTTATACTTTTCTTATAAATACAAATTAGTTTACAATTATTTAATTTAATGTTATTCAAAGTAGAATTTATTGCATTTTCGTCAATATCGATAGCAACAATTTTGCTTGCTCCTAATTTTTCGCACAAAATAGATAAAATTCCTGTTCCACAGCCAATGTCTAAAACGGTTTTGCCGTTTAGATTATTTTTAGTAAGCAATTCAATAATTGTTTTAGTAGTATGGTGGTGACCTGTACCGAAGGCCATACCAGGATCAATTATTATGTTAATATATCGTTTGTCTACTTTATGGAAAGGAGCAATTACTCTGATTTTTTTTGATATTATTATAGGTCGGTATTGTATCCTATATAACCGATTCCAATTATCGGGTAATATTATCTGATAGGAACAAACACAATTTTTAAATTTTTTTTGAATTTCTTGTAGATATAACTTAATATCATCGTTGTTAAAACTCTTGTATGCTTTGATTAATCTGTTTTCGATATTAAACGATTCAAATCCAAAATTAGTCAATTCAAATAATAAAGTTTCATTTTCAAGTAAAGAAAAACTTAAAGGGACTTGTATTGAAAGTTCTAGAAACATGAAAAAATTTTTTTAAAAATAACTATTATTAAGTAATAATTGAAATTATGGTAACATAAATAATTATCAAAATAATGTTAATTGTAAACTTTTATAAAGTTACATAGTTTTTTTTAATTTTGTTAATATGGTAGTTCTAAATTTAATTTTTTGAGATTACACAAAGTATGTAGTTTTAATTTTGTAGATTTTTCGTGTCGATAATATAAATCATCTTTTTTAAAAGGAATTAAAAAAATACAATAAGTACCCAATATTTTTATTTTAGTGGAGTTTGTTTTTTAAATATTGCAACTGTACTTTTTAATGAAATCTTTTAATATATGCTTTTCCTATCATCGATTGTAGATGTTACTAAAGCCAATTTATAAGTAAGTTAGATAATATAACTAGCTAAATAAAAAAATAAAAATAACTTTAAACGTTAAATATTTTTCTATTATTCATAAAAACAAAAAAGCACCTCTTCTTGTAAGAGGTGCTTTTTATTAGCGGCTATAAATAATTAGCCCTTTAGATTATTAGAAATTACTGGAATTATCTTGCTGTATGCCTTGAGGATTTCTATGACGAGGTTTGAACATACCAAGCAACATTTTCGATGCTTTTTCGTAGCCTTGATAATAATCGCTATAAGTTTCCTCATCTATTAAATCCTGATCTTTAACTAATTGGAGCAAGGTTGTACATACAAAAATGTTTCCTCTAGCATTAGCAAAGTATTGCCTTCTTTCAGAAATGTTTCTTTTACCGGTGCCTTCTGCAAGGAGTATTACTGAATTTAAGCTAGCCTTTTTCCACTGATCAACAACAAAGGGATCAATATTTTTAGAATTTTCACGAAGGAACGTCATAACTTTTTTGTTTTGTTCCCTAACAACTTCATAAACTTGGAGTTTTTCAAAATCAAACATGGCTTAGAGTTTTTTAAGGTTAAACATCATAGCGGAGAGAGGGGGATTCGAACCCCCGATTCTTCTTAACGAAGAATGACAGTTTAGCAAACTGTTGGTTTCAGCCACTCACCCATCTCTCCGAATTCAATCACAAAGTTATAATTTTTTTTTCAAAATTGCAAATTTATTTATTTTCATGGTTGTCGATTCCACTTCGCGAAATACTTTCTCTCATTTGTGTATCGGCTTGAATATTTTTTATTTTATAATAATCCATAATTCCTAAATTTCCTGATCTAAAAGCTTCTGCTATAGCAAGTGGTATTTGTGCTTCTGCTTCTATAACTTTGGCTCTTGCCTCTTGAGCTTTTGCTTTCATTTCTTGCTCTAAAGCTACGGCCATAGCTCTTCTTTCTTCGGCTTTGGCTTGAGCAATGTTTTTATCGGCTTGTGCTTGATCCATCATAAGCTGAGCTCCAATATTTTTCCCAACATCAACATCTGCAATATCGATAGATAGTATTTCAAAAGCAGTACCGCTATCAAGACCTTTTTCTAATACTACTTTAGATATTTTATCGGGATTTTCTAAAACATCTTTATGACTGAGTGAAGAACCAATTGAAGTAACAATACCCTCACCTACACGAGCAATAACAGTGTCTTCACCAGCTCCGCCCACTAGTCGTCGGATATTGGCTCTTACTGTAACTCTTGCTTTAACTATTAACTGTATGCCGTCTTTTGCAACCGCAGCTATTGGAGGAGTGTCTATTACTTTAGGTCTTACCGACATTTGAACTGCTTCAAAAACATCACGACCAGCTAAATCAATAGCAGTTGCCATTTTAAAATCAAGTTCTATATTTGCCTTTTGAGCAGAAACCAACGCATGAACAACATTTGCAACTCGTCCTCCAGCTAAATAATGAGCTTCTAATTCGTTTATGTTAAGCTGTAACCCTGCTTTTGTCCCTTCTATCATGGCATTAATAATAACTTTTGGTGGAACTTTACGCCACCGCATAAGAATTAATTGAAGTAACGAAACTCTTACTCCCGAAACCAAAGCTGAAAACCATAAACCTAATGGTACAAAGTATAAAAGTATCCATAAAAAGATAATAATGACAATGACAACAAAAACTAAAAAACTCGTTACCATAAATGTCAGGTTTTTAAGGGTTTAACAATTAAATTTTGATCTTCAATTTTTATTATTTCTACTTCAACGTTTGGTTCTATAATATTTAATTCTGATTTTGCTTCTAATATCTCGTTTTCTACAATAATTTTACCTGTAGGATTTAACCGAGTAAGGGTTTTACCTTTTTTGTTTAAGTATTGGCTTAAGTTTTTTTGAACAATCGATGAATCTATGTTAGTTGTTAATACTGCCTTTTTCCATGTTTTATGTCTTGTTACAAAAATAAAAAATACAATGAGAAATAAAGATGAAATAATTAAAACGATATTCCCAACAGAAGCATTATAATAAGAATACGATAAATATATAGCTAAAACAAAAGATATTATAGATAAAATACCACTTATTGTAAATCCGGGGATTAAGAAAACCTCAATAAAGAGTAATACAACAGCTACAAAAATTAAGCCAATTATTAATCCCAACATGATTTAGTGAATTGAGGTTTTTATGCCGCGTTTACTGAACTCCTTTCTCATGTTTTTAAGAACCTCATAATTGCCGGTTTTTATTTCACATTTTCCTTTGTAGTGAGCAATTAATGCACATTGATTTGCCTGATACGGATCGTGATTACAGATTTCAATTAATGATTGAATTATATATTCAAATGTGTTTGAATCATCATTGTGTAAAACAAGAATATTTGACGTTACTTTTTCTTTTCCTTCTCTGTTTTCATTATTAGGTAAATTATGATGCATAATTTTTTTTTGCAAATTTACCAAAACTTTTCTAAAAATAAAATAACTATTAATAATCTGCTCGATATAATAAGTTTTAGAATTGTTTTTTCAAATGTTAAAAACTTTCAAATGAAATGGCAGAATATAAAATTTGTAATAAAATTAAGATAACTTTTTGGTTTAATATTAATTTTTCTAAAAATCTAAAAAATAAATTTTTGCTTCATTTATTTTTTCTAAATCTAATAAAATTTTTTCTCGCCTTGGTTTTCCATTGGAATTTCTAAAATCTCTTTGAAAGGAGCCACATTTTACAAGAACTGCATTGTTAATTTTAATAAATGAAATTTGTTTTAATTTAAATTCTACTTTTCTTAATCTAGACCAAGCGCCTCTTTTAATTCTTTCTAATTCATATTTTGATTTGCCACCTTTAAGTTTTTCGTGCCATTTTTGGAAAGTTCGATTTTCATCGTTATATTTTACTTCTCCCATAGCAAGAATTAAGCCAACACAGCCGTAATCTTTGATAGCATTCGCGGTTGCTTCGCTATCGTTCACAATAATTTGATGACTAGTTGTATTTATTGCGTGCGCTTTAAAATCCCATGGTATTTTTTTTAGACCATCAAATCTAACATTTCCATATTTTGGCCCTGGAATTGTCATAAAACCTTGTAAGAATTTTTCACATAAAAATTGAAAGTAAAAACCAATCCATTCCATTTGTTTCCACTGTTTAAAACCACATCTTTTCATTTCTAAAATAGCTTTTTTACCATTCCAATGTACAGGGATTTTTTTTAATAGAAGCGATATTTCTTTTGATAAGTTTAAAAACTCATCTTTATTCATAATTTATTTTGTACTTTTTGTTTTGCTTCCAAGAGCTTATTTTATATCCTGAAGATTGTAATTTTTGGTTAGATAGTAGTCTAAAAGATGTTTAAATACTATTTTTCCGTTTTCGTTTAAATCTCCCATAATAAAATTTCTATTAAGCATGTAAGAAACTATGCCAACCATTCCACTACCACAAAGGGGATCAAAAATTAAATTATTTTCATTAGAAAAGTGTTCTAACAAGCATTGAAGAAGTTTAAATGGAAGACGTGTTGGGTATTTAGGCATATTAACTTTATAATCTCTTTTAAAATTCAATGTTGATAAATTTGGCTCACCTTGTTGACAATGATGAGTGGTGCATCTGTTATTAAAAATCCATTTATCTCCTTTTGTCAACCAATAAATTTCATAAACATTATGAGATGTTTTTCTTTTACATACTGGAGCAAAATTATAAACCCAATACATTTTTCCTCGTAGCGTTAATCCCTTAAATTGCAAAATCTTGTTGTGAATAATATTACTATTATTCCATCCAGAAAAAATTAAAGCCTGACCATTGGGTTTTAAGTTTTTCTCAATTACTTCTAATAATTGCTGTATTTTTTCTTCATATTCTGAAACTTTCCACTCTACATAGCCGTCTACAACATTATTTACATTTCTATGATAATTGCTGTTTTTACCACTAAACTCAATTCCAAAGGGTGGATCGGTAATTATTAGATCTGCATTAATATTTTCCCATTCATTCATATCTTTGATGAAATACCTATTTAACAAGTTATTTATTATTTTATTCATTTCATTTTCAGCTACTGGGAGCTCATATAAATTAAAAAGCCCCTCACAGAAATGTAATTTTCCTATGTCCTTTTTATCACTCCTCATAAAAATTTTTTTATAATAACTAACTTAAATAAGTTTTTACATTCTGAATAACTATAATTTCTTGCTAATTTAAGTAACATTTTTAAAATTCGGAAATTGACGTTTCAAGAATTATTAAATTTTACAATTTTGTTGTCTTAGTAATTTTAGAACCTTTATAAAGCTATCTAAAAATAAAATTTTTTTACAATTTAATATGATTAAAAATCAATATTTACCAAAATATTTTGGGAACTTTGTAAAAGGGTATGCAAAGCTCATACTTCATAAATGTCAAAAATATTCATTTGCATATCTTGTTTTAATGTATAACTTCTATTAAAATATTTATAAGAAATTATCATTTAAGTTAATAAAAACTATTGAGAATAATTTTGCAAAGGCCCCTGGAGTATACTACAATGCCGAAGCTACAAACGAAACCAT
>JAOAFV010000011.1 GCA_026416095.1 Bacteroidales bacterium
ACCTGTTTGGTTCCAGCAGGCACTAACGAACTTAAATTTGCCGTTTGCCAATTATATCCAGTTGTATTATTAGGGTAACCATCATAATAAGTACAAGCACAACCAGTGTTTGAAGTAGTTTCATAACCACAATACCAACAACCATACTCCCAATCCCAGCACATACCACATCCACAGTTATTTTCATTAACTTGCCAACGTATACAAGTACCACTAGTAGGCCCATGAGTTCCGGTAAACCCGTTAAGAATAGTAAAAGGTGTAATAAAATTTACTATTCCTCCACTAATATTTGCCCATGTAGGCGGGTTTCCTGAACCTTGCGAAACTAATACCTGCCCACTTGTGCCAGCATTTCCATTCGGCATAAGCGACCCTGCAAAAATTATATGCCTAGACCATATAATATCGCGTATATTAATATCCGCAACAATACCTTGTGTTCTGTTCCAAAAAGTAATTGTATTCCTCGTTGACGATTGTATTCCTACTTCTGCATCGTTCCCTCCTGCATCGCCTCCTATATACACTATATCATTATAACCACTGGTCGAAAATACTTCGCCCACCACATGTAACCGTGCTGATGGACTCGTCGTACCAATACCTAACCGATTATTCGTATTATCCCAATACAAGTCTACATTACTGCTTAATGTATTTGTACCACTCCAAAACGCCACCCGTGTCGCTGCCCCACTTCCGCCTACCGCACCTATAGTATTATACGATACAGTCAATGCACTACCTCCACTATAACTCGAACCACTCGGAGCACCGCCCCCACTATTATCAAAGGTCAAACTCGCATGTGTGTGATTCGCATCCCCTAACCTCACCCAATTTGGCGAACTCGGTGTCCCAGCATTGTAATAAAATCCAGGTGTATTATCGGTCTGATAAATTAATAACGATGTCGCCGGCGATACTATAGCATTACGCTGCGATTGTGTTAACCGCGGAATTAATATACCCCTATCCGCAAAATCTACATCTTATCCAGCGCTTGCATTAGGATTAGCTCCTGTATTATTTATTGCTAACTGACTAAATAACAAATTCTTAAACATTATAATAAAAACTACATATAAAAATGCCTTTTTCATTCAACATTTTTTTTGCAAATGTATAAAAAAAAAATTAACTCACATTTTTATGAAAATTAATAAATATTAATTTCTAAGCTCTGCAAAAAATAATAAATAAAAGTTTAAGTGAAAAAATATAATTTTTAATGTTAAAACTAATACATAATACCACTATAAATAAAGTATTTTTAATAGTTTTAAAAACTTTTTATTATCAATAAAAAACTAAAAAACTAAATTATAAACTAATAAATTTCTTTCTTTTTCGGTATAAAAGATATAAACATAAAAGACCCGCTACATAACCAGTTATTGAAATCACTAATGTAGTTTTCGATAAATTTGTTGGTGGTGTAGAAAAAATAGTTGGATTATTAAAAATATAAGCCCACATAATGCCCAAAAAATTATTTATAAAATGAAGAAGAATAGGCAACACTAAAGAACCTGTAATTTCTAGTACGTATCCAAAAAAAATACCTAAAAAAAACCTGGGTAAAAAACTAAGAAATTGTAAATGAATAATAGCAAAAAGAAGTGAAACAAATATTATCGATAAATGAATATTTTTAAAAACTTCTGTAAAAAATCTTTGAAATACCCCCCTAAATAATAATTCTTCGCCTATCGAAGGTATAATGGCCATTATCAATATGTTATACAACAACGAACCAAAATTATTGGCTTTTAAAAATAACTCAGTTAGTTGACTCGATTTAAATTCAGCATTTTTTATCCATTCTTCAATATCTTTCATTATTGTCGGAAGCTTTAAACCACTATTTATGTTAGCAAGCAAAACAGTAAATGGTAAGAAACATAAAAGTGCTATTACTGAGAGACTTAAGCTGTATAATGAAAATCTAAAATTCAATCGCAAATAATCTGAAACAGAATAGTACATTAAAAAACTAACAAAAAGCGAAGGCACTATAAATAAGCCAAACGATTGAGTTAGCTGAAATAATTTTATTATGCTAATGTTTTTTTCGTTAATTTCGTAAAGTATCTCAGGGTGGGTAAACAGGTTAACATTATAAAATAAATTAACTAAAATAATTCCAACTAAATACGACGAAAAAAAACAAAATACTATTAAAAATAAAATTATTACAAATTTTACTCCCGAACTAGAGCTATAAAATATACCTTTTAGCATTAAAACCTTTAATAATTGCAATAATAGTTAAAATTAATTTATTAATCAATATTTTGTAATTTTGCAATGTGAATTTTATTGACACCCATAGTCATATTTACTTAGAAGACTTCGACGCCGATCGAGATGAAATTATAAATAACTTTAAAATTTTAGGTGGATTTAAAATTATAGTACCCGATATTGATTCTCTAAGTAGAGAAAAAATGATTACCGTTGTTAATGCACATTCAAATTTATTATGTGCTGCTGTTGGTATCCACCCCAATTCGGTGAATAAAGACAACTACCAAAAAGAATTGAACTTATTTAACGATTTTATTACTAAAAATAAACAAAAAATATATGCTATTGGCGAATGTGGGTTAGATTATTATAGAAATAAGCTTTTTAAAAACGAACAAATAAAAGTATTTTATGAACAAATTATAACTGCAAAATACTTAAATTTACCACTTATAATTCATTCACGTAGCTCGTTAGCAGATGTCATAAAAATAATAAAAGAAAATAAACACATGCAGCTTAAGGGCGTATTTCATTGTTTCGCCGGCAATCCAAGCGAAGCTCTATTCCTAATCGATAAAGGATTCTACATTGGCATAGGTGGTGTTATAACCTATAATAAAAACAATCTTATCGATGTAGTTAAAAAAATTCCACTTGAATATATTTTACTTGAAACCGACTCTCCTTTTTTATCGCCAATTCCACATAGAGGCAAACGAAACGAACCTAAGTATATAAAAATTATTGCTGAAACAATAGCAAACATCAAGAATTTATCGATTGAACAAGTAGCCGAAATTACTACCCAAAATGCTAAAAAGCTTTTCAATATAAATTAAAATGAGAAATATTCTTGTCATTTATACAGGTGGAACAATAGGAATGACAACAAACAAAAATGGAGTTTTTATCCCATTTGAATTCGATAATATTCAAAAATATATTCCCGAACTTTCTTTATTAAACATAAAATTCAACATTCAAACTCTTCATCCTATACTCGACTCTTCGAACATAGTGCCCGATAATTGGATACAACTTCTTGAATTAATTAAAATAAATTACGACAATTACGACGGTTTTGTTATCTTACATGGCACAGATACAATGACCTTTACTGCATCGGCTCTTAGCTTTATGATAGAAAATCTAAAAAAACCTATAATATTAACCGGTTCTCAATTACCTTTATGCGAAGTTAGAACAGATGCAAAAGAAAATTTTTTAACATCATTAATGATTGCTTCCGACTATAAAGATAACTGTCCCATTGTTCCTGAAGTTTGCATTTTTTTCGAAAACAAGTTGTTCCGAGGCAACCGTACCATAAAATATAGTGCAACTCAGTTTAATGCTTTTGCTTCGCCCAATTACCCCGAATTAGCTTATGCAGGTATTGAAATCAATTATAATCTTAACTTCATAAATAAACCCGTTTATAATAACAACACAATTTTCTTTAATAAATTAGACAACAATATTGCAATTATACATCTGTACCCAGGTATTAATCAAAACATTATTGAATCGGTTGTAAATATTCCAAATCTAAAAGCAATTATAATTTTAACATATGGTACTGGTAACGCCCCAACATTTAAATGGTTTTTAAACTGTATTGAACATGCAATAAAAAATAATATAATTGTATTAAACATTACTCAATGCATTGAAGGAAAAGTTAAACAAGGACAATACGAAACAAGCTATTATCTTCAAAATCTTGGAGTTATTAGTGGTAAAGATATGACACTAGAAGCTGCAATAACTAAATTAATGTTTTTACTAGGCAATTTTTCTGATTACGAAGAAATAAAAAAACTATTAAGCTCATCAATTAGAGGTGAATTAACGTAATATATCATTTTTTTTATCTAAAATTTCTTTAAAAGAGAATGTGAATTGTAGAAAATACAAAAGAAAAAATTTTTTTAAAAAAATTTTTTTTGTAATTTTTTTTATAACTTTGAGCAAAATTTTAAACGACGGAGAGGTGTCCGAGTGGTTTAAGGAGCACGCCTGGAGAGCGTGTTTACCACGAAAGTGGTAACGTGGGTTCGAATCCCACTCTCTCCGCAAAGGGTTTAATTAAAAACTTACATTATGAAAAAGTTATTATTAATGTGTGCAATGGTAGTTTTTTTTAGCGGTATCAAAGTTCTATCACAACCAATAGAAGTACAACAAGCAAGCAATACACAAATTGTTGACGATACTACTGCCAGTCAACAAACAAGTGTTGAACAAAAAGCCACTGAAGAACAACAAACCTTAGAAATACCTGAGGAAAAGGGCATGCATCAAGTATTAAAACAAAAATTTATAGAAGGTGGAGTAACATGGATGACACCAATTTTAATTTTATTAATTCTTGGACTTTCAATTAGCATTGAAAGAATTATATACTTAAACTTGGCAACAATAAATACCGAAAAGTTTTTAACCGAATTAGAAAATACATTAAACACTAAAGGTGTAAACGAAGCAAAAGAATATGCTAGGAATGTTAAGGGGCCTGTGGCTAGTATATGTTATCAAGCGCTCGACAGGTATAATCAAGGACTTGAAGCAATAGAAAAGTCTATTGTTTCATACGGTAGCGTTCAAAGCACAAATCTTGAAAAGGGTCTTTCATGGTTATCGATGGTTATTGCTCTTGCTCCAATGTTAGGCTTTTTGGGTACAGTTGTTGGTATGGTTCAAGCATTCGACGCAATAGAAGCAGCTGGTGATATTTCACCAACAATTGTTGCAGGTGGTATGAAAGTCGCTCTTATAACCACAGTATTTGGTCTTATTGTAGCTATCATTGTCCAAATATTTTATAACTACATCGTTAATAAAATAGATGGTTTGGTGTTAAAAATGGAAGAAGCTTCTGTATCTATAATGGACATATTAGTTCATTATTCCGAAAAAAATAAACAATAAAAACAAAAAAATTATGATAGATTTTATTTTATACTTAACATATTTCTTAATAGCAGCAGCTATTTTTTTAGCTTTGTTTTTTGCTGTTAAATCAATTATACAGAATTTTAAAGCTAGTAGGATTTCACTTATTGGTATTTTAGTATTAATTATAGTGTTTGTTGTATCGTACATTATAAGTTCTTCCGAAACATACGAAAAATTTCAGATAGGAGCCTCTCTCTCGAAAGCAATTGGTGGTGCTTTATATACCTTGTATTTTATTTTTATTTTAACAATTGTTGCTGCATTGTATAGCGAATTAAACAAATTTTTTAAATAATAAAACTTTATGGCCAAGCGAGGAATTCCAGAAATAAACGCAGGATCAATGGCCGACATCTCTTTCTTGTTGCTAATATTTTTCTTAGTAGCAACAAGCATGGACATTGACAGCGGTTTAATGCGAAAGTTGCCTCCATGGGTAGAAAATCTCGACGTTAAACCACCAGAAGTAAAACGCCGAAATGTCTTTACTGTATTAATAAATGCCAACAACGATTTACTTATTCAAGGTGAATGGGGTAACATTAAAGATTTAAGAAAAAAAGTAAAAGAATTTATAGAAAATCCTAACGATGATCCTAATATGCCCGAAAAAGAAATAAAAAACATACCATATTTTGGTAATTATCCAGTTTCTAAGCAAGTTATTTCTGTCCAGAACGATAGAGGAACTAAATACGAAATTTATCTAAAGGTACAAAACGAAATAGTAGCAGCCTATAATGAACTCAGAGAAGAATTGGCCCAAAAAAAATTTGGTAAATCCTATAATAAATTAGACGAAGACAAACGCGAAGCAATAAATTTAATATATCCACAAAGAATTTCGGAAGCAGAACCTAAAAACATTGGAGGGAGGAAATAATTATGTCGAAATTTAAACAAAAAACTCAAAAAGAAAATCCTAAAATAAGCACTGCTTCGATGCCAGATATAATTTTTATGTTGATCTTCTTTTTTATGGTAACTACTGTATTACGCGAGGTTGAGCTTAAAATAAAATTACGACTTCCGCAGCAAATATCAGAAGTCAAGAAAATGGAGAAAAAAAATTTAGTTTCTTATATTTACGTAGGCGAACCCAAAAAACAATTTCAAAAAATTTATGGCACTGAACCTCGAATACAATTAAACGATGCTTTTGGTAAAATTTCGGACATACAAAAATTTATTGAACTAGAACGTGCCGCACGCCCCGAAAGCGATATACCTTTCCTCACTACTTCGCTAAAAGTCGATAAAGATGTCAAAATGGGTATAATTACCGATATTAAGCAAGAACTACGAAAAGCAAACGCCCTTAAAATTAATTATTCAGCAAGAAAATAATTCTATTCTTAATCCAATAAAAAAATAAACCAAGTATATAAATCTAAAGAAGTTAAATATTGTTGTATTATTTATATCTTTTGTAGCGGCAATAATATGGGGCTTAATAGTAACTAGTTTATCTCTTAATGAAATACATAGGTATGTTGTTGAATGGTGGGGCCCTTTATTTTTAAAATTATTAAAATTAATTGCTCTTCCGGTGGTTTGTCTTACTATCATGCACTCCATTTGTATTCCTCAAAAAAATATTTCAAAATTAGTTTCTTATGTGCTTTTGGTATATTTAACAACAACTATCATTGCTGCTTCTATTGGTGTTTTAATGGGACATATTTTATCTCCAGGAAAAAGCCCAATAAATAATAACCTTACAAATTACAATCCACAAATGTATTCAACAAAACATAAAGCAAATTATTGGTTCGATTATTTAATACCTGAGAATTTTTTTAAACCTTTTACAGAAAATTCATCAATACTATACGTGTTATTTATTGTAATCTTCTTAGGTATAGTGTCAAGAAACTTAAGTGATTCATCAAGAGAATACATTTTAAAATTACTAAACGTTTTACTTGAATGGATTTTGAAAGCTGTTGAATATGTTTTACTCATTGCTCCTATTGGAATATTTTCGCTAATATCAAATCAAATTATCAAAATGCAAGGGAATTTATCTATGTTATATTCTTTACTAGAATACATGATTGTAGTAGTTTGTTCTTTATTAATTATGGCTTACATAATATACCCTATGTTGTTGTTTTTATTATTTAAATATTCACCTATAAAATTTATAAAATCATGTTTACCTGTTCAATTATTTGCTTTCACAACAAGCTCGAGTGCAGCAACAATACCTGTTACACTCAATTATGCTAAAAACAAGTTAAAAGTAAAAGATCATATTGCTGAATTTGTTATACCTTTAGGTGCAACAGTTAATATGGATGGTACTGCTATATATCAAGCAATAGCAACTTTATTTGCATCGCAATTATGTGGCATAAGTTTAACACTTGAACAAAATATAATACTATTACTAATACTTGTACTTTCTTCAATTGGGACACCTAGTATTCCATCTGGAAGTATAGTAATATTTTCATTAATATTTCAGCAATTTAATTTACCACTTGAAAGCATAGCAATAATAATGAGTGTTGATAGAATCCTTGACATGGCTCGCACAGTTGTAAACGTTACAGGCGATCTTTTTACTTCGGTTACTGTATCTAAAATAATTAAAGATTAAATTTTTCTTGTAATTTATAGTATTCTTGCTTAAATTCATTAATAAGGTTTTCAATAATTTTACTCACCGGCAGTATTTCATCAATCAGGCAAACATTTTGACCTGCTTCTAGCATTCCATCTTCAATATTACCCTCAAGCATTCCCATTTTTGGACGCCCTCGTATAATATTTTTTATTTGCTCATAATTATTTTCCTCTTCCATTTTAAGAAGTTGATTATAAAATTCATTTTTTATAAGGCGGGTTGGAATAATTTTTTTCAAACACAGCATTGTATCACCTTCTTTAGAATTAATTATCTTATTTTTAAAATTAACATGTGCCGACGATTCTTCAGATGCTATAAATAGAGTTCCAATTTGGACACCTGATGCTCCCAATGCTAAAGCAGCTAAGATATGCTTACCAGTACAAATACCACCAGCTGCAATTACAGGAATATTAACGCTTTTCGAAATCAACGGAATTAAAACAAATGTTGTTGTTTCTTCTTTACCATTATGACCTCCTGCTTCGAAACCTTCGGCTATTATTGCGTCAACACCAGCAGATTCTGCTTTCTGTGCAAACTTAGTATTTGAAACAACATGTAAAACCTTTATATTATTTTTTTTCAAATATTCTGTATATGTGACGGGATTACCAGCAGACGTTATAACAACAGGTACTTTTAAATCTACACATATTCTTACATGAGTATTGCTATATTCAGAAATTAAAGGAATATTTACCGCAAACGGTTTATTGGTTATGTCTTTACATTTTTTTATATTTATTTCTAGTTCTTCAGGAGTCATTGCACCTGCCCCAATAGTTCCCAAACCTCCTGCATTACTTACAGCACTTGCTAACTTGTAATCACTGCAATAAACCATTCCACCCTGAATAATTGGATAAGTAATATTTAATAATTTTACAATGCTATTATTTAAAAACATTGTAACAATTAAATTTTCTTATATACTATAGAAGTCACTGTTTTATCGTCGCCACCCATATTTACCGATAAGCCATAAGGTTTATTAATTTTTATTTGTGCCTGATTAGCTTTACCTGTTAATTGTTCCCATATTGTAACTGCTTGATGAATACCAGTAGCACCTACTGGATGCCCCCAACCAATAAGCCCTCCTGTAGTGTTAAATGGTATTTTTCCTTCTCGCGAAGTATGGCCATCTAAAACAAATTTCCAACCTTCACCATGGTTTGCTAAACCTATTGCTTCTACCGACATAATACCTGCAATAGTAAAACAATCGTGACATTCTATTGTAGCAATATCATCTTTAGATACGCCTGCCATGTTTAATGCTTTATTTACAGCTTCTTTTGTTGTAAGTAACTGAGTAAGATCTTGTGGAGCTTTTGTTATATCGTCTATTGCTTGCCCAATACCTATTATCTCTACAGCATCGGAATAAGATTTGCCAATTTTTTTAAGGCCTTCTTCAGAAACAACAAGAACAGCAGATGCACCATCAGATACTTTTGAACAGTCGTAAACTGTAAGGTTATCTAAAAATACTTTAGGATTAGGTTCGGTCATTGCTAATGAAAACAAATCGGGAGTTGTATTATGATATTCTTGAGCAGTAGGGCACAATCGAGCATTTTCAATAGCGTTTTTATACCACGTTGCCATTGCTTTTCTTGTGTCAAGACGACCAAATTTTTCAAAATACTTCCCTGCCCTTTCACTAAATTTGCCTGGAAAGTAATGAGCATGCCCATTTTTTCTATCTTTAAACCAGCCAGCACCAGCAAGTATATCTGAACCATAAACTGCTTTAACTGTATTTTGAACTTCAACACCAATAACAAGTATAACATCTGCAAAATCAGAAAGTATTGTTTTTATGGCCACTGCAAGAGCTAATCCCCCAGAACCACAAGCACCTTCGACTCTTGTTGCTGGTTTATACCGAAGTTTTTCGTCGATATACGGAGCAAAGGCTGCTAAATTAGCTTGCTTATTATACCTTGCTGCCATAAAATTACTTATAATAACTTCGTCGATTAAAGAAGCATCTGGAATTTGCTTTATTACTCCTTGACCAGCTTCTTTTATGTAATCTTCTAATTCAGGGCGTGGCAATTTAGGATTAAACTCTTTACGGCCACTGCCCATAGAGATTGTATTATAGCCTGCAGTTAAAAAAACCTTTTTTCTCATATTGCTGAATTTTAATTATTTTAGTCAAAAAAATTGTTTATTGGACCATAGGCATGATAAAAACCTGTAATTAAAACTTTATTAACATCTTCTTCTGTTTTAGCAACACCACTTGTTACTAAATTTTTAGCAATTTCTTTTGATTTTAATCCATAAGTTATTGCCAATTTACTTCCAAGGGTGTTAATATTTTTCATTTCGTTAAAAATTTCGGTTAAAATAGGTTCTTTGTCTTTTTGATTAATTAATGTTTTCCAAGGTATTAATTTTTGTGGTTTTTGACCTAATGCTGCATCGCACTTTTCTTGAATATCTGATAATGGAATATATTGATTAGAATTTATATCGTAAACGCCAACAATTTTACCTTTGTCATATTTCAGGAAACCATCTTTTTGCGACCCATCGGCATATTGGCCTCCTTTAATGCCATTTGCAAGCATGTTTTCTAATAAGTTACACTTTAAATTATTATCTTTTAAGTGTTCACTCATCACATTCATTATGTAGCTACAAACATCTATACCTACATAATCAATTAATTGAAATATTCCCATGGGGCGAATTAAATATTCTTGTGACACCTTGTTCATAATATACACAGCTTCAGGAAAGGTAAATTTATTCAATAAATTATTCACTTCGTTTACTGCATGTAGTATATCGCGCATAAAATGTCCGTTTCCAATAAAACCTACTATATCATTAGATTCAACTATAGTTTTATTAAGTCGTTCGGCTAATTTATACGAAAATTCTTTAATTTCTGGTAATGTGTTTTTAGCCGATATAAGTTCTACAAGCTTCTGTACTACTGGTGGATTATAAAAATGATACCCTATTATTCTTCCTTCTAAGTTAGCTTGTTCATTAAGATATTGTATAGGTATGGACGAAGTATTTGTAAAAAACCATGGTTTATTTTTATTATTCTCATTGATATTTTTTAATACAGACACTTTTAAATGTGGGTCTTCTTTTATTGCTTCAAATATTATATTTGCATTATAGCTACTTTCTATTGTAGTAACAAGGCGTAGTTTACTTAATACATAATCAATGTATTCATTAATTATTTCGGCATTTTCTATTAAATCTTGTCGTGATTGATATACTTCACGCAACCAGTTTATTTTCTTTTCTGCAACTTTTCGTAATTGCGATTTAACATACATGAGTAACCCATCAAGAGCTTCTTCAGATATATCGACAGCATATACTATAAATGTTTTTCCTTTATTTTCGGGAAGTAAACTTAAATCGGCACATTCTACTAAATTCAAAAATAATATGCCACTTCCCATTTTTCCAGCCGCTCCTAATACAGCGACTCTTTGCATTCTTTCTACATAATTCATACTATGTTAATTTTATAAATTTCACCAGTTAGGTTTTCTTTTTTCCAAAAATGCCGACATTCCTTCTTTTCCTTCGTTTTCAAATAACGAAGAAAATTCTCGAAGTTCAATTTCACAAGCTTCGTTAAAAGGTAATCTTGAGCTTTGCTGAACACAAAATTTTACTTTTCTTATAGCTTTTGGTCCTTTAGACAGTATTTTATTTGCAATATTTAAGCATTCTTCAATCAGTTGGTCAGGTTCAACAACTTTTTGAACAAGACCTAACCGAAAAGCCTCGTCGGCTGTAATTTGTTCGCCCGTAAGTAAATAATACATTGCATTACCCTTTCCAATTAAAGCAGGTAAACGCTGTGTGCCGCCATAACCAGGCGTTAGCCCAAGATTAACTTCTGGTTGTCCTAATTTTGCATTTTTCGAAGCTATTCTTATATCGCATGCCATTGCTAACTCACATCCACCACCAAGAGCATAACCATTTATTGCTGCAATTACAATAATAGGAAGATTTTCAAGTCGTTCAAAAGTTGTTTGTCCTAATTTTCCAAACTCATAACCTTGAGATTGTGTCTTATCTTTCATTTCCGAGATATCGGCACCTGCAATAAAAGCTTTACCTTCACCAGTAATTATTAAAATCCTTACGGTATCGCTTTTTTCAATACTGTCCAAAAAATTATTAAACTCTTCAAAAAATTTTGTATTTAGAGCATTTAAACTTTCCGGTCTATTTAAAGTTAAAATTACTACTTTTTCTCTTTCTTCAACTTTAAAAGTGGTATACATTTTTTTAGCAAATTTATTAACAATATTTTTAGTAAAAAAATTTTTTTTCATAAAAACTAAAATGTTTTCAGAAAAAAATTAAAAAAGTCAGAGAGCACTCAATAAAATAAATGGATTTTACAAACATGCACGACTTCAATCATTCAAAGTAAATCATTGTCGGTACTTTGAATAATTTACGTGGTGAGCTATAACTAAAAATATTAACATAAAACATAGTCTAATATTATCACTTTTTTTGTAATTGCTGTAAAAAAGGTTAAACAACAGTTTGTTTTCTATAATCTCAATATAAATTATATACCAAAATTAAGAAAATATAGGCATTTTTTTCCCTCATAATAAACTTAACCTATGTTATGAATATATACACTTATATTAAACGTTCTCGCATTTCTTACTCAGTTGTTAAAGGAACGACATAACACTTTAATTTATCAAATATATCAATTTTCTATTACAAACGAAATATAATTGCAATTCTTGCACCGGTGTTTCGTGGTGAACATTTCACTTTGCTATTTATCCTAAAAAAAAGGGCCTCAAGGCCCACTTGTCGCAATCCTTGTTGTAATGGACATATCACTTCAACATGACTTAATATATATCGAAGGACTGATAAAAGTCCTTGTCGCAATCCTCGTTGTAATGGACATCTCACTTCAATAATGAAAAAAAGGAAAGTAATGAAAAAAAGGAAAAAAGTCGCAATCCTTGTTGTAATGGACATATCACTTCAATTTTCATTTCTACCACATTTCGTGATAGAAATGAAAGTCGCAATCCTTGTTGTAATGGACATATCACTTCAACTTTTTGGACATTTTCTATACCCTACTTGGGGAGAAAAGTCGCAATCCTTGTTGTAATGGACATATCACTTCAACAAGCATTGAAAAAATAGATAAGTGCTTTGAAGAGTGGTCGCAATCCTTGTTGTAATGGACATATCACTTCAACCTGAGAACGATATTAGCTTGGTAGACATACTACCAAGTCGCAATCCTTGTTGTAATGGACATATCACTTCAACTATTTTTCCTTGTTTATTTATGAAATTCCATTTTCCATCACTTCGTTCAACTTCTGCAAATCCTTCTTTAAAACTTCTTATACCAGTAAACTTGTCTCTAGACAATATTTTTCCTTCTTTATCTATAAAGTTCCAACTTTTATCAGATAGTTGTACTCCTGCAAAGTTTTCGTTAAACGACCAAGCATCATCAAACCATTCACTTGATAATATTTTTCCTTTTTCATCTATAAAGTTCCATTTTCCATCGCTTCTTTGTACTCTTGCAAACCCTTCTTTAAATTCGTCAACAAATCTATATTTTCCCAATTCCATAGTTTATAGTAGTCTTAAAAGTTTTAATTCATTTGCAAAGTCTTCTTTAAAATCATCAAGACATTTAAACCATTCATCGAATAAAAATTCTCCTTTTCTATTTATAAAATTGTATCTTTTATCGTAACGCTGCACTTTTGAAATTCCTTTGTTAAAATCACTAACATTTATGAACCATATATTTGATAAAAATTTTCCTTTTTTATTTATAAAATTATACATTTTATCATCTCGTTGCACCTTTGCAATTCCTTCGTCAAAATCCCAAATACGTTTAAACCATACATCTGATAAAATTTTTCCTTCTTTATCTATAAAATTCCACTTATCATCATTACGTTGCACTTTTGCAAAGCCTTCTCTAAAATCCCAAGCAAATTTTATCCATACATCTAGTAAGAAATTTTTATTTTTATCAATAAAATTCCATAGCATATCACGACGTTGCACTCTTGCAAATCCTTCTCTAAAAGAAAAAACTTGTTTAAACCATACATCTGATAAAATTTTTCCTTCTTTATCTATAAAATTCCACTTATCATTATAACGTTGCACTTTTGCAAAGCCTTCTCTAAAATCACTAGCGAATTTAAACCATACATCCGACAAAATTTTTCCTTTTCTATTTATAAAATTATATTTTTTATCATCTGTTTCAACTCTTGCAAGGCCTTCTTTGAAATCATAAACATATTTAAACCATACATCTGATAAGAAATTTTTATTTTTATCAATAAAATTCCATAGCATATCACCACGTTGCACTCTTGCAAAGCCTTCGTTAAAATTCCAAGCATCTCTAAACCATTGTTCTGATAATAATTTTCCTTTAATATCTATAAAATTCCATTTCCAATAATCTCGTTTCACTCTTGCAAATCCTTCGTTAAAATCCCGAACATTTTCAAACCATTGTTCTGATAATAATTTTCCTTTAATATCTATAAAATTCCATTTCCAATCATCTCTTTGTACTCTTGCAAATCCTTCTTTAAAATCCCGAACATTTTCAAACCATTCATCAGATAAAAATTTACCTTCAATATCTATAAAATTGTATTTATTATCATCTCGTTGTACTATTGCAAATCCTTCTCTAAAATTCCAAGCATCTTCAAACCATTCATCAGATAAAAATTTACCTTCAATATCTATAAAATTGTATTTATCATCATCACGTTGTACTCTTGCAAAGCCTTCTCTAAAATCGTAAACTTCACTAAACCATTCTTTTGATAATATTTTCCCTTTTTCATCTTTAAAGTTCCACCTTCCGTCTTTTCTTTGTACTTTTGTAAATTTTTTTTTAAATTCGTCAAAAAATCTATATTTTCCCAATTCCATACTTCATAGTAGTTTTAAAGTTTTAATTTATCATATTTTTGATAATATATTACCTTGTTTGTCTACTCTGCAAACAAATATAGAGAAAACATCCATCAAAAACACTGAAAAAAATCATATATGATAAATTTAGTATTTTAAGCGTTAGGTTTGATATATATGGAAAATTTTTAGCCAGCATCTCTAAATACTCAATCTAGTCATTCTTCTAACATTAGATTTCCATCTTTATTAATAAGACACCATTTTTTATCTTTTCGTAGTACTTTTGCAAAGTTTTCTTCAAAATCATTAACAATTAAAAACCATTCGTCTGATAATAATTTTCCATTTTTATCTATAAAATTCCATTTTCTGTCAGAATTTCGTACTTTTGCATATCCTTTGTTAAAAT
>JAOAFV010000016.1 GCA_026416095.1 Bacteroidales bacterium
TTTGCAAAAAATTTAGCCCGAATGGCGGAAGTGGTAGACGCGCTGGTCTCAAAAACCAGTGGAAGTTAATTCCATGCCGGTTCGAGTCCGGCTTCGGGCACTTAAGTATCTAATGGATAAACAACGTTTGCTCGATATTCGTTATCTTAAAATGGCTAAAATATGGGCCGAAAATAGCTATTGTGTGCGTCGTAAAGTGGGTGCTCTTATTGTTAAAGACAAAATGATTATTTCTGATGGATATAATGGCACTCCTTCTGGATTCCCGAATATATGCGAAGACGAAAATGGAATAACTTATCCTTATGTGCTACACGCCGAAGCAAATGCAATAACAAAAGTTGCTAAATCTAATAATAGCAGCGAAAATGCTACTTTATACGTTACCACTTCGCCTTGTATAGAATGTGCTAAGTTGATTATTCAAGCTGGTATTAAAAGAGTTGTTTTTTCAGAATTATATAGGGCTAATTCTGGTATAGAATTATTAAATAAAGCAGGTGTAGAAACAGTTTATATTGAAATTGATAATGAATAGAAAACTTCTTGTGTATTCACCCTTAATAGTAATGGTGTTTATTTGTATTGGTATTTACATAGGATATTTATTTTTTTTGAAAAAGAATAATTTCTTAACTGATGATATAAATGTTTTGCAAAAACCATTTAAACAATCAAGCAAATTACAGCAAGTACTTAATTATATAGTAAATTATTATGTAGATTCAGTAAAAGTGGATTCAATAGAAGAAAAATGTATCAATAAAATTCTTGAAGAATTAGATCCTCATTCTACATACATACCGGCTAAAGATTACCATACCTACAACGATCCTTTAGAAGGTGAATATGAAGGAATAGGTATAGAATTTTCTATTATTGATGATACAATTACAGTTATGAATGTTTTTTACGGAGGACCTTCGGAAAAATTAGGAATAATTCCTGGCGATAAAATTGTGAAAATAAATGATACTATTGTAGCAGGAGTAAAAATAAAAAGCGACGAAGTAATTAAACGCCTTAAAGGACCTAAAGGAACAAAAGTTAAAGTTACTATAAAAAGAAAAATAAGCGACAACTTGTTAGATTTTACAATAGTTAGAGATAAAATTCCATTACATAGTATTGACGCTTCGCTTATTATTTCAAAAAATATTGGCTACTTAAAAATTTCGAGATTTGCATTGAATACTTATAAAGAGTTTATTGATAGCTTAAAGAAATTAAAAGAAAAGAATATTAATAAATGGATAATAGATTTACGTGGTAATAGTGGTGGATACATGACTCCGGCTATACAAATAGCAGATGAATTTTTAAAAAAGGGGGAGCTAATTGTATACACTCAAGGACGTGCAAGACCAAAAGAAAAAATATTTGCTACTAATAATGGAATTGCAGAAAACGATAGTGTAATTATTTTGATAGATGAATTCAGTGCATCTGCAAGCGAAATTTTAGCAGGGGCAATTCAAGACAATGACAGAGGATTGATAATTGGCAAAACATCGTTCGGAAAAGGTTTAGTACAACAACCATTTAATTTTGACGATGGTAGTAGTTTAAGGTTAACTGTTGCAAGGTATTTTACACCTAGTGGAAGATGTATTCAAAGACCTTTTAAAGATTTGTATGGCTACTTATATTATCCTTTTGTTAAAGAAGATAGCATAAAAAATAAAAAATCTAAAATATATAAAACAAAAAAAGGAAGAATAGTTTACGGAAATGGTGGTATAACTCCAGATATTATAGTTGACGATAGTATTAACTATTCTAAATTTTTAAATGAGATCTATGAACAATCTATAATTTATAAATTTGCTTTTAAATATTCAAGTAAGGTTAATAAGAAAGAAAGCAATTCATGTTTAGAATTTTTTAATAAGTTAAACGATGAAAAATTATTATCTGAATTTGAAGCTTTTTTAAAAAGCATAAAATTTAATTTTACCTCGGACGATATAAAAAGTAACTCAGATTACTTGCTGAGAAATATAAAATTATTAGTTATTCGTAACATATACAACGACTGGGGTTATTATTTGGTTTTTACGAAATTAGATAAAGCAATAAAATTATCTGTTGAAAAATTTTCAAAATCAATGCAACCTTGAAAAAATTTTTTTGTTTAATAAAAAGTTTATAATTTTGTAATGTTAAATTTAAAAATTTGTGTTATGAGAAAATTTTATCTTTTAATGGTTTTAGTTAGTGCAATTAATTTTGTATTTGCACAGTCTCAAAGAGCTAACTTTGAGACACAAAAAACAAAGGTGTTGAAAAATGTATTTCTTACACCAAAAGCAACTATCGATACAAATCTTACTAACATTCTCGATAGTGATACATTGACAGTTTATACCTGGCAATCTCAATGGGGGTATCTTAGCGGTCATAATGGTTATAATATGAACAAGTTTGCCGAAAGGTTTTATAATTCATTTACAGGCACATTAAATGGTGTTGCAATCTATATTTACAAAGCAAAAAACATTTCTGGTAATGCCACATTAAATTTAAAAGTTTATGCAGATGGTAATACACCCGGTAATGTTATATACTCACAAAACATTCCTTATTCTCAAATTCAGGAAGATAGTTTAAATATTTTTTTGTTTTCAACTCCAGTAAATATTAATGGCAATTTCTACATTGGTTATGAATTATCGTATGGACCACCTGTTGATACATTTTGTGTTGTAATGGCACAATTTGGGAACCCAGATCGTACAGTAAATACAGCATACTTAATGTACAACAATACATGGTATAGTATTTCTAATTTATTAAGTGGATCGCCAAAAAGTGCATATTGCATGATCGCAATTTGCTCATTAAATGTACCTGATAACCCTGTGGCATCGGTTACCCCTACTTCGTGGGATGCAGGTAGTGTTGTAGTAGGAAATAGTGCAACTTCGCCTTCATTTATACTAAAAAATAATGGTGGTGGTACTTTAACTGTAAGTTCAATAAGTGGGCTTACAGGAACCCCCTTTACTTGTTCTTTAAACCCAGCTAATGTTAACTTACATACAGGCGAAAGTGTTCAATTTACATTTACTTATAGCCCAACAGCAGTAGGAAGCCATACAGCAACATGTACACTTGCTACTAACGGTGGTAATGTTACAATAAACTTAAGTGGTACTGCAATTAGCGGTTGTACTATTACTCAATTTCCATGGGAAGAAAGCTTCGAAGGTAACTTTCCTCCTGCTTGCTGGACAAAATATAGCCCTGATGGTGGAACTGGTTGGGCAAAAATTACCGCTGGAACTTCACCACTACCAGGTTGGGTGGGAGGAACTATGAGTGTTCCATCTGATCCTTCTGCTGGTAATGCGGCAGCTTATTGTACATGGAATACAGGTGGTTCAACTTATAACGATCAATGGTTAGTTACACCTCAGTTCACTTTAACTCAAGGATTATTTTTCCGTTTTTATATTTTCTGGTTTGGAGCTTATCAGGACCGAATCGATATAAAATTGTCTACTACTGGGAATCAACCATCTAACTTTACAACAACTCTATTGTCGTTAGATACCACCCAATTAATACATAATGCATGGAAACCTTATGCAATAAATCTTAATCAATATGCTGGACAAAATGTATATTTTGCATTCCATGAACATGTTGCTGATAATTATAATGATGGCGCATTTCTTGCTATTGATGTTGTAAGAATAGATAATCAAGGAAATGTTGCAGATGTTGATGTCGATAACTTAATTTCGGTATTTCCTAATCCTGCAACAGATAAATTATATATAGCAGCGCAAAATTTGAAATCTGTAGAGTTAATAAACATAAATGGAAAAGTAGTTGCTACTTTCAATAAAAATATTATAAATTTAAATAACATAGACAATGGAATTTACTACGTTAAAGTAACCACAAAATCTACAACAAAAGTTTATAAAGTAAATATTTTGAGGTAGAATTTATAGTGTAGATTTTTGTAGTTTAAAAAGGGCTGTCGAATTAAAAGGCAGCCCTTTTTTATTACTATGGGAAAGTATTTGAATTTAAAAATAATTGATTACTATTTTAATGGTTTAGGTATTTCTGAATCTGAAAATAAGAATTACTATGTTCCTTTTAGCTTAAAAAATGAATTTATTTACGCAAAAACTATAAATCGTCATAAAGGTTTTAGGATAGCAATTCCTATTGAAATTAAAAAGTCGTCTGAGTGGAGAAAGGATTCACCATGTGAGTATTATCTTGCTTGTGGTGCTTGTAATTTTATGCATATAGATTATAATCACCAATTAGAAATAAAGAAATATATATTATTAAAATCTTTCGAAAAATATAACATAAACATAAAGGAAAGTGAAATTAATTTGGTTACTGATAAACCTTTAAATTATAGAAATTCAGCAGTATTAGCAAATAAAAATAATAAGCTGGGGTACCATTCGTTGTTCACTAAAAATAATGTGGTGAATATTAAAAATTGCATTGTTTTAGTTCCAATATTAAACAATGTGTTGAAAATTTTACAAGATAAAAAGAGTGAAATAAATAGTAAATTTACATCAATTAGAATAAAATCGTGTGGTAATAGTATTTCACTAATTTTTGAACTTACAAAGAGACCGTCTTTATTTGAGTTTAATTTTTTTAATAATTTACTTTCTCAGATAAACAGTAAAAAAGTATCGTTGTTTTATTGTGTTGAAAGAACCGAACCTATACTTTATGCAGGCAATTATTGGTTTAAGTTTAAATTTAAAAATATAAACTACACTGTTCACCCAAATTCTTTTTTACAAAGAAACTTTTATATTTATTCGAAAATTATAAATTATTTAAAGAATTATTTTAAAGACAAAAAATTTAAACATTGCCTTGACTTATATTCGGGCTGTGGAATGCTTGGCTTATCTTTGATAGACTATTTCGAAAAACTTACTTGTATAGAAAATAATATTTACTCGGTTTTATCGGCCAAAGAGACAGTAAAGAATAATAGAATTTTTTCTGTTAATATTATTTTTGAAGATGTTGCCACATGTATTAATAATTATGATTTTAATAGCGATATAATTATTTTGAATCCTCCACGAAGCGGTGCATATATTGAAACATTGAAAAGAATAAAGAAAATAAAGCCAGAATATGTAATTTATCTTAGTTGTAATGCTGTATCGCTTGCGTGGAATTTAAGCTTTGTTATAGATAGATATAAGATTGAAGATATAACAATTTTTGATATGTTTCCGCAAACATCGCATATAGAAACGTTAGTTATATTAAAAAATAAAAAATAAATTTGTAGTTTTTTTTAATATGATAAAGTTAGATTACGATATAATTGTAGTTGGAGGAGGCCATGCTGGGTGCGAAGCAGCAGCAGCAGCAGCCAAACTAGGGGCTTCTACGTTATTAATAACTCACGATATGACAAAAATTGCTCAAATGTCTTGTAATCCTGCAATTGGTGGTATTGCTAAAGGTCAAATTGTAAGAGAAATTGATGCTCTTGGTGGCGTAACAGGAATAATAACCGATATAACCACTATACAGTTTAGAATGCTAAACAGAAGTAAAGGGCCAGCTGTATGGAGCCCACGAGCTCAATGCGATAGAGCTTTGTTTTCTTTAGAATGGCGATATTTTCTTGAAAACTTGCAAAATTTAACATTATGGCAAGATGATGTTGTAGAACTAATTATAGAAAATAAAACAGTTAAAGGAGTAAAAACAAAAATTGGAGTTATTTTTAAATCTGATGCAGTAATACTTACAAATGGTACTTTTTTAAATGGAAAAATATATATTGGTAAATTCTTTGTAGAAGGAGGAAGAATTGGAGAACCTTCATCAAAAGGTTTAACTGAACAATTGAAACAGTTAAACTTTATTACGGGAAGGTTAAAAACAGGAACACCACCTCGTCTCGATGGCAGAACTATCGATTTTTCTAAAATGATCGAACAACCAGGCGATGAAGAACCACAAAAGTTTTCGTTCTTGCCCGATATAAAAACAAACTTGCCTCAACGTTCATGCTTCATAACTCAAACTAATCCAGAAGTTCATAAAATCTTAGAAGAAGGATTTTCCGATTCTCCATTATTTAATGGAACAATTACAGGTGTAGGACCTCGTTATTGCCCTAGCATCGAAAGTAAATTGGTAACATTTAAAGATAAGCAATCTCATCATTTATTTGTTGAACCCGAAGGTGTTAGAACTAATGAATATTACTTAAATGGATTTTCTAGCAGCTTGCCATGGCATGTACAATATAAAGCCTTGTTGAAGATTCCTGGTTTAGAAAATGTTAAAATTTACAGGCCTGGTTATGCCATTGAATACGATTATTTCGACCCTACTCAATTGTTTCCAACATTGGAAACTAAACTTATCAAAAACCTTTATTTTGCAGGACAAATTAATGGAACTACTGGCTACGAAGAAGCAGCAGCTCAAGGAATAATTGCAGGAATAAATGCTGCCTTAAAGTTAAAAGGAAAAAATCAAATTGTGCTGAAAAGAAATCAAGCTTATATTGGAGTCTTAATAGACGATTTAACAACTAAAGGAGTAGATGAACCTTACAGAATGTTTACTTCAAGAGCAGAATATAGAATTCTGTTGCGTCAGGATAATGCCGATGAACGTTTAACACCTATCGGTTATGAAATTGGCCTTGCCTCTAAGGAAAGAATGGAATTATTAATGTATAAATTAAAAAAAATATCTGAAATAGTAGAGTTTGTTAAAAATAAATCAGTTTCACCACAAGAAATAAACGAATACTTATCTAAAAAAAGTACTTCTTTGATCGATCAAAAGGTTAAACTTGAAACACTAGTACTGCGACCAGAAATTGAATTGGTAGATTTAATAAATCACTTAAACCGTATAAAAGCAGAATTACAAATTAATTACCCAAGTGATGATAAAATACAAAAGGAAATATTAAATAGAGCCGAAGTAAACATTAAATATTCACGCTATATAGAAAGAGAAAAATTTTTAGCCGAAAAAATTCAGAAATACGAAGATGTAGAAATACCAAAAAATTTCAATTATGAAAAAATAAAATCTCTTTCAACCGAAGCAAGAGAAAAATTAAATAAAATTAAACCTGTTACTATTGGACAAGCCTCAAGAATACCTGGTGTTTCACCCTCCGATATTCATTTTTTGTTAGTTTACTTTGGGAGATAAATTGTTTCGCGTGAAACAAATTTAAAAGATAAATATTATGGATGTAATTAAAGGTAACATTGTCGATGTAGTTAATAGAAGAATTTTTAAAGGAGAAATTTATTTTAATGAGAAAATTATAAAAATTATAGAAAAAGAAGTAGACGAAGATGTTTATATATTGCCTGGCCTAGTAGATGCACATATGCATATAGAAAGTACAATGCTAATACCTTTCGAATTCGGAAATGCTGCTGTTAAGCATGGAACAATAGCAGTAATAAACGATCCTCACGAAATTGCTAATGTATGCGGAATACAAGGAATAAAATTTATGATTGAAAATTCTAAGAATTCAGCGTTAAAATTTTTCTTTGGTGTACCTTCATGTGTGCCAGCAACACAGTTAGAAACATCGGGTGCAACTATCGATGCAAATATGGTAAAAATGTTGTTCGAGCAGTACAAAGAGTTTGTATGCTTAAGCGAAGTTATGAATTTTCCTGCTGTTATAAACGAAGAAAGCGAAATTTTAATGAAATTAAATATAGCCAAAATGTTTAAAAAAATAATAGATGGGCATGCTCCTTCGTTAAAAGGTGAAGATTTAAAAAAATACATTAGTGCAGGTGTTTCTACCGATCATGAATGCTCAACTTTAGAAGAAGCAATCGAAAAAATAATGTTAGGAATGAAGATCTTAATTAGAGAAGGAAGTGCCGCAAAAAACTTAGACAACCTCATGCAATTGTTTGATAGATTTCCCGACGAAGTGATGCTTTGTACCGATGATATTCACCCCGATGATTTACAGAATGGGCATATAAACATTTTGTTGCAAAAAGTTTGGGAAAATAATTACGATTATTTTAATGTTTTAAGAGCTGCAACATATAACCCAATAAAATACTATAACTTAAATGTTGGACTTTTACAACAAAACGATTATGCCGATTTTGTTGTTTCTGAAGACAAATATTATAAAAATATAACTAAGGTATATATTAATGGCAAAATGTTTAAAAATAATATTGAAAAAATTAGTTTAAATTCATACATAAATAAATGGGGAATAAAAAATTGCATAACAATTGATGATATAAACATTAATGTTGATAATGGAAAAATATTTAATGTAATTGAGTGCATAGATGGTGAATTGATTACCAATCATTTAAAATTAAAATATAATGAAATTTTTGATAATAGTAAAAAATTTAAGGAAGGTTTTAATAAAATTGTTGTTATAAATAGATATTACGATTCTAAACCTGTTGTAGGAATAGTTAAAAATTTCAATATAAGAAATGGTGCAATTGGATCTACAATTGCGCACGATAGTCATAATATAATTATTTGTGGAGATAACGATTATTCAATACTGGAAGTTTATAATAAAATTTATAAAGAAAAAGGCGGAATTGCAATTAATTTTAATAACAATACAGAAATTATTCCATTACCAATAGCAGGATTAATGTCGGATGATGATATTTTAAATGTTGCAGCAAAGTATAAAAGGTTTAATAAAATTGCTCGTGAAGTATTAGGAACAAATTTAAAATCGCCTTTTATGACGCTTTCTTTTTTGTCTTTATTAGTTATACCATTTATTAAAATCGGCGATAAGGGAATTTTTAATGTAAAAGATTTTAAATTTATACCACTGGTTGAATAAAATGTTTCACGTGGAACATTTAAAAAAATTAAAAGACTTTGCAAATTTAATGCCCGAGAAAGCTGGCGTATATTTGTTTTACGATAAATCTAATTTATTACTGTACGTTGGTAAAGCTAAGAATTTAAAAAGAAGAGTTAATTCTTATTTTTGTACAGATAAAAATTTAAGTGGAAAAATAAAGGTGTTGCTTTTAAAAATAAATAGAATTGAATATGTTGTTACAGAAACTGAGCATGATGCGTTAATTCTTGAAAATAATTTAATTAAAAATTTAAAGCCAAAGTACAATATTTTATTAAAAGACGACAAAACTTATCCATGGCTTAAAATTACAAATGAAGAATACCCCAGAATTCTTAGAACAAGGAAAATTGAAAACGACAATAGTTTATATTTTGGACCATATACGTCGTTGAAAACTCTAAGAATTTTAGAAGATCTTATTATTAAGGTTTTTAACATTCGCACATGCAAGTTAAAACTAACAGAAAATTCGATTAAAAGAAAAAAATGGAAAGTTTGTTTGGAATATCATCTTAAAAATTGCAACGGCCCTTGCGAAGGACTTCAATCAAAATATGATTATTTGAAAAATATCGAATTTGTAAAAAGTTTTTTAAATGGAGAAATAGATAATATCTTGGAACATTTAAAATGTAGAATGTTCGAATGTGCAGAAAAACTTAATTTTGAAAAGGCTAATGAATATAAGTTAAAGATAGAGGCTCTAAAAAATTACCAAGGAAAATCAATAATATGTGATCCCAGTGTAAAAAGCATAAACGTGCTTGGCTTTGTTTTTAAGGAAAATATGTATTTTTTTAATTTTTTGAAAATAAATAAAGGTTTTATTGTTCAATCATGTAATTTTCATTTGAAGCCCCTTTTCGATGAAACTGTTTCTGAAGTTTTATCGAACGCAATATCTTATGTTAGTGAAGTATATGGTTTAAATTCACCAGAAATCTTGGTCTCTATTCAGCCAGAAATGAAATTGAATAATATTAATATAATTGTTCCTTCTGAAGATGAAAAAAAATTAAAACTATTGAAATTTTCTGAAATTAATGCACTTACTTATGCAAATCACTTTATTGTCAATAAACTTAAAAAAAACTATAATAAAAGTATCTTAAAATTATTGGAAAAAGTAAAAAACGAGTTAGGTTTAAATAATGTACCTTTTAGATGCGAATGTTTCGATATTTCACATTTTCATGGAAATACAATTGTTGGTTCGTGTGTGGTTTTTGTAAATGGAAAGCCTTCAAAAAAAGAATATCGTCATTATAATATAAAAACAATTAATTATAACGATGATTATGCCGCAATAGAAGAAATTGTATATAGAAGGTATAAAAGAATAATAGAAGAAAATGAAAAAATACCAGATTTGATAATTGTAGATGGTGGGAAAGGGCAAGTTACTTCAGTGATTAATGCTTTAAAGAAATTTGATAATATTAATGCTGATGTTCTTGGTATTGCAAAAAGATTAGAGGAAATATATAAACCTGATTGTAAAACACCAATTGTGTTAGGAAAAAAAAGCGAAACATTAAAATTTTTACAAAGAATTAGAGACGAAGCACACCGCTTTGCTAATTCGTTTCATAAATATAAAAAACAAAAAAATTTATTGACCTCTATGTTTGATGATATTAAAGGAATAGGCGAAAAAACAAAGAAAAAATTGTTTGAAAAATATGATGATATTGATACTTTGAAAAAAGCATCTTTTGAAGAGTTAAAACAGTTATTAGGGAAAAGTAAAGCCGAAATTGTTTTTAGATTTTTAAAAGGTGAAGTTAATAAGTAAACATAAAATAATTGTAGATGAAATAGGAGAAAATTTAAAAAAATTTAATTTCTATTTAGGAGGTGGCAGCGCTATAATGTATTATTTTGACTATAGAAGTTCAGAAGATCTTGACTTTTTTACTGAAAAAGAGATAAATTTAGAGAAAATACATTTTCCAAATACTTTTAAGGTAATATTACATCAGAAAGATAAAAAACTCTTAAAATATGCAAATGGTGTTAACATTTCATTTATTTGTTACAACTATAAATTAATTAATACATTGAATAAAATAGATAATATTTTTATTGCATCGCCCGAAGATTTAGCTTTTATGAAATTTTTAGCTATACTTGATAAAGGTAGAAAAAAAGATTTTATAGATTTTTATTTTCTTGTAAAATATTTAAACTTAACACCAGTATTTTTTATAGAACATTTTAATAATCGCTATGGAAATTTTATTCCTCCTATTATTACTATGTCAATAAATTACTTTGAAAAAGCCGATAAAGAACAAGATTTGTATACAAAAGAAAACGTAAGCTGGGAAAAAATAAAAAATTTTTATAGATCTTTTTGGAAATTATAAATCATATCTTCGTAATTTTTATAAAATGTGCATTTAGAAAAAATACTTCGTGGTAAGAGATTGAAATATAAGGTTTTCGGTCTAAAATAAAAAAATTAACGTGATCTGGTAGATTAATCTAAAAAGTTATTTTAAAGATTTTTGATAGTTTTTTGCACTGTGTAAAAAATAACTTTATGAAAAAAAAGTATATCCAAAATGAGAAGATTAAAGTATTAGCTTACAACTAAATGTGTATCCAATGAAGTAAATGTCTGCACAAAGCAAAAAAAAAGTATATGATCTTGTGAAAAAGAAAGGCATGTAAAATAGTATAAATACCTTAAAGCCAAAGAAGTAATTCATAAATTCTGTGAAACGACATTGATGAAAGACGATAGTAATTAACCCAATCGAAGGAATTTTAAGGTAGATGAGGTTTATATAATGTTATATACCAGAGCCGAACGAATTAGAACATATGTTTGGTTTACTGAAGCACATATTTAGAGTCGATATAAGACATATATGCAAAGTGAGAATGCGGTGTATGGCTGTATGTTTATTTGGTACATGGTTTTAAAAGGTATTATAAAAGTGTATATAATGTTAACTGAAAAAGATTTAATATTAAAATAATTGATCAGAGACTTCAAGATATATTGCTTAATATTAAAGCAAATGAAGATAAGAAAAGTATGGTACAATGCCAAAATTACAGGCGAAACCTTTAACGTTCAAAAAAAATTGAACTAATTCTTACCATATACTCCTTAGCTTCTATGCGGAGTAATTGGTTAAAATCAACATTATTGAAACAATTTTTTTAAATTTGTTAATAATGGAGAAAAGAAATAGAGTTTAAAATAAGCTTACATTTTTAATCTTCTGAAAGCATCTATATAAGAACCAGGTGTAGCATTAAAGATATTTATATTGTTTTTACGAGCATATTCTTCAATTTCATGATAGGCTTTAAATGATTGCATAAATTTATATAGTACTTCATGCATTTTTCTTGTACCTTTTAATTTTCGCATTTTTTGTGGCTTTGAAATATCGTAATCGTAAAAATGCTTATGGCAAACAAGAACATTGTTATCTTCGTCGACAGATATATCTTTAAGCCAGGAATGATCGGTACCCCATAAATAAATATTCTTATAACCTAATTTAATTGCTAACATTATTGTTGGTATAAGAACATTGTGCACTCTTGGCATTCCCCATTGGTATCGGTAACAAATTTTTCTAAACCAGTAATATCCTTCGATTGGAGTAATATTGTAATAATTTATTTTAATATGTTTGTTGTTTATTACAAAGCTTTTCCAGTATTCCGAATTTTTTGCTTCGTAAGGTATAAAAAGAGTTAAATCCCATTTAGTTTTGTTTCCAATAGCAGAAAATACAATTTTTGTTTCATTCTTAAAATTTTCATTTAGATGAGTCAACCAGAATTCTGGTGCAGATGTTACAAAATATTTTGGTTTTAGTTCTTCAAAGTAGTTGGTAGTAGGGAAATAATTGACACAGAATAAATCTTTGTCTGCTAAGAATTGCTTATTATTTTTTATTAAATCGTTAAGAGAAGGACCATTAGCAAGAATAAGACAATTGTTAGAAGGCTTAATATTTTTAACTCTAACATAAAATTTGGTAAATAAAAATAACCTTAAAAACGATACAAGAGTGTTGAAAAATTTTTCATAATGATTGTAGAGCCATTCGCGCATTTTGTTGTATAATTTTCAATTTATTTGAGATACACAATTTATTTTGTAAATAATTTATAATATTATCGATTGCTACACGGTCTTGAATCATAGTATCTCTATTTCGTATAGTTACTGTATTGTGTGTTAGGGTTTCTTGGTCTATTGTAATACAATAAGGTGTTCCTATAGCATCCATTCTGCGGTATCGGCGTCCTATGCTATCTTTTTCATCGTAAAAAGTATAGAAGTATGGTTGTAGCATTTCAAATATTTCTAAAGCTTTTTCTGGCATACCATCGCGTTTAACAAGTGGGAAAACAGCAACTTGAATGGGAGCAATAAAATCGGGTAAAGATAAAATTTCTCTAATTGATCCATCTTCGAGTTTTTCTTCTTTATAAGTACCGCAAATTATAGCTAAGAATAAGCGATCGAGTCCTATCGAAGTTTCAATTACGTAAGGAATATAAGATTCTTGAGTATCGGGATCAAAATAGCTCATTTTTTTTCCACTATAATTTTGATGCGATGACAAGTCGAAGTCGGTGCGTGAATGAATACCTTCAAGTTCCTTATAACCAAAAGGAAATAGAAATTCAATATCGGTTGCAGCATTAGCGTAATGAGCAAGTTTTTCATGGTCGTGATAGCGATAGAATTTATCGTCAAGGCCAAAAGTTTTGTGCCATAGCATGCGTTGTTCTTTCCAATACTTAAACCATTTTTTTTCTTCGCCTGGTTTAACAAAAAACTGCATTTCCATTTGTTCAAACTCACGCATGCGGAATATAAATTGCCTTGCAACAATTTCGTTACGAAATGCTTTACCTACTTGGGCTATTCCAAAAGGAATTTTCATTCTACCAGTTTTGTATACATTAAGAAAATTGACGAAAATTCCTTGAGCTGTTTCGGGCCGGAGATAAATTAAATCTGCTTCATCGGAAGTTGGTCCTAATTGAGTACTAAACATGAGATTAAATTGCCTTACGTCGGTCCAGTTGCATGTGCCAGAAACAGGGCAACAAATTTTTTCTTCTTCAATAATGTTTTTCAGCTCTTTTAAATCGTTATTATTAAGAGCTTGTTTTAGTCTTTCTTTAATAGAATCATATTTTTCTTTATATTCTTTTACTTTAAGGTTTGTTTGCAGAAAAAGATCTATGTTAAAACTATTGCCAAATTTTTTTTGAGCTTTTAGTATTTCTTTTTCTATTTTTTCGTTTATTTTAGAAAGGTAGTCTTCAATGAGTTCGTCGGCTCTGTATCGTTTTTTTGAATCTTTGTTATCGATCATAGGATCATGAAAGGCATCGACATGGCCAGAAGCTTTCCAGATTTTAGGATGCATGAAAATGGCAGAATCTATACCGACAATGTTTTCATTAATTTGGGTCATACTACGCCACCAATAATCGCGTAAATTGTTTTTCAGCAAAGTACCAATTTGTCCGTAATCATAAACCGCTGAAAGTCCATCGTAAATTTCGCTAGAAGGAAATATAAACCCATATTCTTTACAATGGCTAATAATTTTTTTAAATAAGTCTTCCATATACTTACTAAATTACAGAAATAAACTGTTGTAAAAATCTTAAATCGTTTTCAAAGAAAAGGCGAATATCTTTAATGCGAAACTTTAAATTTGTAATTCTTTCAATACCTAATCCAAAAGCAAAGCCACTATATATTTTACTGTTTATTTTGCAATTTTCAAGTACATTAGGATCTACCATACCACAGCCAAGTATTTCTACCCATCCGCTATATTTGCAAATGGGGCAACCTTCGCCGTTGCAAATCATACATGAAACATCCATTTCGGCCGATGGTTCTGTAAAAGGAAAATAAGAAGGTCGTAAGCGTATTTTTGTTTCTTTACCAAATAGTTCTTGGGAAAAGTATAAAAGATTTTGTTTTAGGTCGGCAAAAGAAACTTTTTTGTCTATATATAAGCCTTCTATTTGGTGGAAGAAACAATGCGATCGGGCCGATATTGTTTCGTTACGATAAACTCTTCCTGGAATTATTATTCTTATTGGGGGTTTTTGGGTTTCCATTACTCTTATTTGAACAGACGATGTGTGAGTACGAAGCAAAATATCGGGATTTCTTGTAATGAAGAATGTGTCTTGCATATCACGAGCAGGGTGTTCTAAAGGAAAATTTAGAGCAGTAAAAACATGCCAGTCGTCTTCTATTTCTGGGCCATCGGAAACTACGTAACCAATTCGTGTAAAAATTTCTATTATTTCTTTTCTCACAATACTTACAGGATGATGACTACCGAGCATGAGTGGGGCAGGTGGGCATGTTAAATCAACTATTTTATTTTCTTGTGTGCTAAAAACAAATTTATCTTTATTTTCTTTCCATATCTTTTCTGCTTTTTGTTTTAAGTCGTTTAAATATTTGCCTATAATTCTTTTTTGTTCTGGAGGCAAACTTTTGAACTCTTGAAATAACCTGTTTACAACTCCATTTTTTGAAACATATTCTATACGGAACTTTTCAAGATCATCGGCACTTCTTATTTGTAATGATTCAAGTATATTAATATGTTTCTGAATATCTTCGAGCATATTAAATTTTACTTTTGCAAATATACTCTTAACATTCTAATATCTTTACGTGGGCGGTTGTTAGGATCGGTTTCGACGCTTGCAATTTTATCGACTACGTCCATACCTTCTATAACTTCGCCAAAGACTGTATAATCTCCATCTAAGTGTGGAGCACCGCCAATGGTGGTATATATCTTTTTCTGTTCTTCACTGAATTTAAATTTTCCTCGTTTTTCAAGTTCTTGGTTCAGTAAAGGCATAACATCGTTAATAAACTTTTGCCATGCTTGATAATCGTTTGTCTTACTTATGGAATCTCTTTTTGCTTTTAAAGATTCATATTCGGGTTTTTGCAATAATTCGTCAAGAATTGCCCCTTTTTTTCTTTCGTTAATTCTATTTTCAAGATCGTTGAGTTCTTTTTCCGTAAAAATTTTACCTTGAACAATATAAAACTGTGAGCCAGATGATTCTTTTTTAGGATTAATTATATCGGGTAATCTTGCTGCAGCTACTGCTCCTCGTTTATGAAAAAGATTAGGAACTATTTCGGCTTCGATAGTATAGCCTGGCCCACCATTTCCTAGTATTTGAGATTGTTTTGCTCTTTTAGAGTCGGGATCTCCTCCTTGAATCATAAAATCCTTTATAACTCTGTGGAAAAGTAAACTGTCGTAAAATTTTTCTTTTACCAGCTTTATAAAATTGTCGCGGTGCTTTGGTGTTTCGTTGTATAGGCGAATTTTAATTTTACCATAGTCTGTTTCTATAACAACAATATTGTATTTAGTATTTTTTTGAGCAAAGCTTATTGAAAAAACTAATATTAAAAACCACGTTAGGATAAAAAAATTATTTTTTTTCATTTTTTTTATTTTTTAGGATATCGTAAGCAATGGCAGAAGCTATGAATACAGATGAGTATGTACCAACAAAAACACCAATGAGTATGGCAAAAATAAAACCACGTAATACTTCTCCACCGAAAATAAATATTATAATTAAAACTATAAGTGTTGTTAAACTTGTATTCATAGTTCGTCGCAATGTGGTATTAATAGCAGTGTTAATATTCTTATCAAGCTCCCACAATGGGTGATTACGTATATGTTCGCGTATTCGGTCGAAAATTATAACTGTATCGTTTATAGAATATCCAATAACAGTAAGTATTGCTGCAATAAAAGCTTGATCTATTTCTAGGTTAAAAGGTAAAACACCATTAAATATAGAAAATAATCCTAAAACAATCATTGAATCATGAAATAAAGCTACAACACCACCGAGTGCCCATTGCCACTTTCTAAATCTGAATACTATATATATAAATATAACTAATAATGCAACAAATAAAGCAATTACGGCGCCAATTTTAATATCATCGGCAATAGTTGGTCCAACTTTTGTAGAACTTAAAATACCTAACGAGCTTTCTTTTGTAGACTTTGTAAATTCTTCGTAGGAAATTTTTTTATTAAACAAGGTTTTTGCTCCCTCATAAATTTTTGCTTCTACAATACTATCGGCTTCTGCTGAATTTTCATTAACTAAATATTTAGTAGTTATTTTTACTTGATCGTTTGCTCCGAATGTTTTAACTTGAGGTGCTTCGCCAAGGGTTTTAGATAAGGCTTTACGTACATCGGCAACTTTAACTTCCTTGTCGAATCGTACTATATAAGTTCTTCCGCCTAAAAAGTCGACGCTAAAACTAAGTCCTTTAAATATAATGCTTATTACACCTATTAAAATTATTGCACTTGATATAATATAAGCTAATTTTCTTAATTTTAAGAAGTTTATGTTTATGTTTTGTAATATGTTTTTTGTTAGGTTTGTGTCGAAGTTTAATGACCAATTTTTTCTTAAAGCGAATTCAAAAATAAGGCGAGTAACAAAAATTGCCGAGAACAAAGAGGTAAGAACACCTATTGTTAAAGTAGAAGCAAAACCACGAATTGGGCCCGATCCGAATGCATAAAGAACAATACCTGTAATTAAAGTAGTAATGTTAGCATCGATTATAGCAGAATAAGAGTTTTTGAATCCATCGGCAATAGCGAGTTTTATTCCTTTACCTTCTTTAAGTTCTTCTCGTATTCTTTCGTAAATGATGACATTAGCATCGACGGCCATACCAAGGGTAAGTACAATACCTGCTATACCTGGCAATGTTAGAACTGCCCCAAGAGAAGCAAGAACTCCAATAAGTAAGAAGGCATTAAAGAATAGTGCAACATCGGCAATTAAACCGGTTCGTCCGTAAAATAATATCATGTATAGGAGCACACATACAAAAGCTATAATAAAAGAAATAAAGCCGGCATTAATACTTTCTTTACCGAGAGTAGGGCCAACAATTGCCTCTTCGATAATTATAGCGGGGGCAGGCATCTTCCCACTGTTTAGTACGTTAGCAAGGTCGGTAGCTTCTTCTATAGTAAAACCGCCACTAATAGAAGAATTTCCACCCTTAATTTCTTGTCTTACAACAGGGGCAGAATAAACATAATTATCGAGAATTATTGCTATTTGTTTTCCAATATTTTCGCGAGTTAAACGGGCCCATTCTCTTGCCCCTTCGGCATTCATCGACATGGTAACTTCGGGTTCGTTTGTAATATTATTGAAATCGACTTTTGCTGTTGTAATTACAGAGCCATCGAGAGGTGCTTTTTGTAAACGTGGATCGACTTTTATAGCATGTAAGTAAAATACATCGGTGTTTTTAATTGGCTTAAAAGACCAATAAAATTTTAAATTTGAAGGGAATAAAGCCTTAACTTGTTTTAACGAAAGGTATTTATTTACTTGAGGAGTATCTCTTCCAAGGGCTAATCCTACAATAGAACCTTTAAGTAACCTGCCTTGATTATCTATATTAGGATAAAGAATGCTAAATAATGGATTTTTTTTCTGAAATTCTTCTTTTGTATTTTTAACTATAGATTTTGAGGTATCTTTTGTTGCTTTCAATTTTTGTAACAGATCAAGTGAATCTGCTGATGTTGTATCTGCTTGCGCAATTAGTGTGGTATCTTTTGTTTCTGTTGTTTGGGTTGAAAGTTGAGCAATGAGATTATTTGCTTTTTCAAGATATTGATAAATTTCTTCATTTTCGAATGTTGTCCAGAATTCCAGATTTGCAGTTCCTTGTAATAATTTTCGTACTCTTTCGGGGTCTTTAATTCCAGGTAGTTCAAGAATTATTCTGCCTGTAATATCTGACTTCTGAATATTTGGTTGTATAACGCCAAAACGGTCTATCCTGTTACGTAAAACATTGTACGAATTATCTACAGCACTTTCTACTTCTTTTTTTATGATATTTAATACTTCTTCATTTGGGGTATTAAAGTCAATTTTCAAATTCTTTGAATAGAAATACGAAGCCAACTTAATTGTAGGGTCTATTTGTTTAAATGCTTCGCCAAAAAGTGATACGAAATCCTTACCACTTGTTTTTTGTAATTCTTTTGCAAGTTTTATTGCTTTATTAAATGTGGTATCGGTAGTGTTATGAGCAAGTGCTCTAATAACATCTTCAACCGATATTTCAAGAGTAACATTCATGCCACCTTTTAAGTCTAACCCTAGATTTATCTCTCTTTCTTGGCATTCACGAAATGTAAATTTTTTAATTAAGATATTAAACACGTGTTGATTAGCAACTGAATCTAAATATCTTTGTTCTAATTTTGGATTTCCTTTTGCAAAATCTTTGGCATCTTTTTTTACTTTTTGAACAACAAAAGTAAACGAGAGATGATAAATTACTGCAATAGCAAGTACTATAACTAAAAACTGAATAAAACCTTTACTTTGCATAAAGTAAGTTTTTTATAAATAATTTGCAAAGGTAGAATATGTTAAACGAAAAAAAAAATTATTTTACACTTCGCCATTAAATTTGTAATTATTCTGTGTTACAATAAAATTTATTTTCTTTAGTATTGTATATCTTTATTTTCATATAATCTAAACATTTTTAAGTTAATCTTGGTTTCATGGTAGTTTTCGGGTACTTGATACTTTTTCTCTTTTTGTATAAGTATAAACTTACAGTTATCTCTTAAATTAAGATTAAGAGAAATATAAAAATGTCGAATCATATACGATTGAAAAGTCCATTCGTGTAGCATTTCAGGATTTGCACAAATTATTGAACCATGAGGTATTATTTTCCCAAGGGCATATACATCGTGCAGTAACTCTTTATCTCTTCCTGTTTTCTTGAAATTATTTGCCGACAGTATTATACTAGCAATGAGAAATACAATTGAAAATATTTTAAATATTTTTACTATTTTATGCTTTGATAACAAAATATTTAATAAGAATTCGAATTCTGAAACTATTAATAAGGTTAAGGAAATGGCGAAATAGGGAAATGAAGTGTTTAGATAAAAACCGCGCTGTTCTTTTGTTATCATTAGAGGTAAAGAACCTGCAAGACCTAAAAGTAAGAATGTTAATAATTCTTTTTTATAAATAAAAATATTCAGGTTTTTCTTTTTGCGATAAGAAATGTAGATTATTATTAAACAAAGGGTAACTGAGGGTAATAATTCGGTAAATAATCTATAGAGCAAATAAAGGCGACAATTTGTTGTTGATACATTTCTTATTGAATTTATAACTCTGTTTTTTAAGTAAGTAGTAAGGGAATCGTAAATTTCCTTATTTTGCAACAAAATAAAATATATTAATGAGGGAATTATCAATAATAGTAGTGAGTAAAGAAAGCCTTTTTTTAAAGAAATCTTATTAGTACAAATTGAAACGATAAAAGGAAATGTTAATACAAAGGTGCCTTGAAAACCTTTTGTTAAACTTGCAAGAAAAATGAATAGAGCAGAAAATAATAGATAAGTATAAGCTTTAATTTTATTTATTTCGTTTATAGCAAGCATTGAGAAGACAATGCTAGTTAAGCAAAAACACGACATTGTGTTTTCGATAATATTGTTGCAAAAACCCCAGTTACAAACTGGAATTATTATCCACAACAAAACAGGTAACCAACAGTATTTTTTTAACTTATTATTGTTTATAAAAATTAAATGCCATATTATTGATATAAGTAAAGCGTTAAGTATACAAAAGGCGAATGAATAAGCTCTTTCGACATATATACTATCTCCAAAAATTCTGAAAAACCAGCCTTGAATAGCAAAAAATAATGGTGGTTGCTGATCGAAAAAGTTGTAAATTAACTTACTAAAATGTGGATGCCAAAAGTCGCCATAACCTTTAGCAAAGTTGTGTGATATGGCGCTATATAAAACCCCATCTAAAAACATTCCATCCATAAGAAGGCGGGGTAGTGTTAAAATTATCAAAAATGCTATGGTTAAAATCCAAAAATATGTGTGAATGTTTTTGTTATTCATTTTATTTTAAGGTTCCGATGGGGAATATATAGAGAGGAGTTTCTTCTTTAGGTAAATTGAGTACTTTTGTAACAATATCGTCTTCGAAAGCTCCAATAGCGCACGTTCCAAGACCCAGAGATGTTGCTTGCAAATAAATATTTTGACCTACATGTCCGGCATCCATACAAACATATCTATCTCTGCCTCTTTCGCCATATCGCTGGATTGTTTTTGAATAGTTTGCTGTGATAATAATACAAATAGAAGCTTCTAATATCATGTTTTCGTTATAAGCTGCTTTTGAAAGTTCATTTTTTAAAGAGCCTTTTTTAATAAGAGTTATAGAATGCTTGTTGGAATTATACTTATATAATCCTTCGTTAAATTCTTTGGGTGGGGTATTAACGAGTAAATAGATTTCGAGAGGATAAATGGCACCTGCACTTGGTGCTGTTTTAAAATTTATACTTCCACTCTTTTTAGTTACACCATATGCTGCCCATAAAAGCTGCGAAATTTGTTCAATAGTTAAAGGATTGCCACTGTAGTTTCTAATAGATCTCCTTTTGTATAAAGCTTCTTCCACACTCATTTGCCCTTTTAATAAAGGTTTAGGCAATAATATTTCTTGAGCTTTCATATTAATAATAATTAACAACATTAAAATAGTTCTCATAATCATAAAAATAAATTATTAAGAGTAAAAACTTTTATATCTTTTTTATTTAGTAAATAACTATAAAAAGCAATTCTTTCAATTAGTTCTAATCGTTCAAAAGCTTCGGTAATATTTTTTCCGAAAGTAAATATGCCATGATTTTTAACAATAATAACATTTGTATTATTACATTTTTTGGATATTTCTTCGGCGAGATTAGTACTGCCCATTGGTTTAAAATCGACATATTCTATGTTATTTATGTAATACATTGCTTCTTCGAGTAAATTAAGTTGAGGTGTAATATCGCTAAAGCAAAACAACGATGCCCATAAAGGGTGTGAATGTATTATGGCTCCAACATCATGTCGTTGAAAGTAAACGCTTGTATGTGCTTCTTTTTCGATACTAATTGAGATGTTCGATCTAATAATATTGCCATATAAATCAACAATAGCTATATCATCGGCACATAGATTTGCTTTGTCTTTTTTTGAAGGTGTAATATAAATTAAATTGTTATGTTTAATAGAAATGTTCCCACCCAGAATTGTAATATAATTTTTTTTGTACAAACGTTTCATGTATTCGACTATTAATAATTCTATTTTATTCTGACTTTCCATAATCTTTTAGTATTTTACTTACATGTCGATAAATATTTTTTTCGGTTATGTATCCATTAATAAATTTTGCAGGTGTAATGTCGAAAGCAGCATTGTATGCATTATAGGTGGAAGGAAAAATAGAAATTGAAATTTTTTTATTTTTGTAAAAACCAGAAATTTTTCTTACTTCGATGGAATTTCTTATTTCAATAGTAACATCGTCACCGCAATTGGTATTGAAATCGAAAGTAGAAAGTGGGGCAGCTACATAAAACGGAACATTATTGTGGTAGGCAGATAGGGCTACCATATAAGTGCCAATTTTGTTAATTACATCGCCATTTTTCACAATTCTATCGGCGCCAACAAGAATTAGATCAATAATTTTTTTTGAAATAAGAAAACCCGCATTATTATCGGGTATTATTGAAAAGTTTATTTTTTCGTTATGCAATTCCCATGCGGTAAGTCGAGAACCTTGATTTAATGGTCGTGTTTCATCGACAAATACATGTATTGGTATTTGTTTTTTATTAGCTAAATATATTGGAGCTAAAGCTGTACCATAGTTACCACATGCAAGCCAACCTGCATTACAATGCACTAAAATATTTACTGTTTTTCTTTTGTTTTCGTAAATTTCTTTTATTAAGTTGAATCCGTTATCGCCAATTTTTTTGCATGCATTTATTTCTTTTTCCTGAAAATTTATAGCCTTTTCGAAAACATCGTTAAAATTTGGGAGTTGTTTGCTATTGTTTATGTAAGAAAAAATATAATGTGCTCCTACTTTTAAATTTATTGCGGTTGGTCGGCTTTGTGTAATTTTAGAGTAATCGAAATATGTTTTTTTTAGGTTTTTGTTATTCAGATAATATGACAAAGCAACAGAAAAAGCTCCAATAATACCAAGCGCAGGCGCTCCTCGTACTTCAAGATTTTTAATAGAGTAAATTACTTCGTTTATGGTTTTTAAAGTTTTTATTTGAAACTTAAATGGTAATAGAGCTTGATTAATAATTTTAATGTATGGTTTTTCGAGCCATACAGATAAGTATTCTTTTTCTTTAAATTTCATTTATAGTAAAGCTGATATTTTATCAACTATTTCGTTAATTCCGTCTTCAATCTTGCCTTTTATAAAAGGCCTTAACAAAAGAGGCACGTCTATATGCAAAACTAAACGAAATTTGGTTTTATAGGGTTCAAGGGGTTTTAGTTGAATCCATAAAAAAAAGTTAATTTTAGAATCTTCATCGGTACCAAATTTTATGGTATCGTTAGTTTTTTTTTCTAAAATTTTAACTTTTAAGGTTCCTATTGTTTCATCATTTATAATAATTGTATCGTTTTCGAAATAAATTTTATTACGATATTCTTCTGGCAATTTGTTAAGCAGATTACCAAAATTTAAGATTTGAGAATAAATGTATTCGATATTCCTATTAATAATTCCAACTTTGCTGTTAATTTTTAACATATGCAAAGTTTAGGTTCCCCATGTTTGAGGGCTTTTTCTCCATTCATTTAATGATTGTAATTGATTTTCTGAAATATATTTTAGTTCTAATGATACCTTAATTAGTGAAAAATAATCGGTAAGTGTATAATATTTTATATTTTCTTCTTTAAAGCAATTGTCGGCAATATCGAAATTATATGTGAAAATAGCAATTAACCCAATTACATCGGCATTAAAAGATTTAAGAGTTTTAATAACACTAACACTACTTTTGCCGGTAGATATGAGGTCTTCGATTACTACAACTTTTTTATTTTTAGGCACTTCACCCTCAATAAGGTTACCAAGGCCGTGACTTTTGGCTTCGGTTCTAACATAAACAAGAGGCAGATTAAGTTTATCGGCAATAATAGATCCATAACCAATAGCACCAGTAGCAACAGCAGCTATTACTTCTACGTTTTTAAAATAACTATCTATAAGGTTTAAATAGCCATTAATAATTTCTTTTCTTACATTTGGATAATAATAGGTTTTTCTATTATCACAATATATTGGCGATTTCCAACCCGAAGCCCATAAGAAAGGATTTTCAATGTTTAATTTTACTGCATTAACCGAAAGTAATAATTTTGCTATAATTTCGTTCATTTATAGTTATATTAAATTATTAACATTGCATCGCCATAAGAACCAAATCTGTATTGTTCTTTAATTGCTATTTTGTAAGTTTCCATTAACAATTCGTAGCCACAAAAAGCAGCAGCAGTTAACATAGGTATAGAGCATGGTAAATGAAAATTTGTTACCATTCTAGTAGGAATGTTGAACTGATAGGGTGGATATATGAATTTATTTGTCCAGGTATTTGCTGGTTTCAAGAAGCCTTCGGTTGAAATGGAAGACTCAACAGCTCTTATCACGGTAGTTCCTACTGCAAATATTTCATTGCCTTTAAGTTTTGCTTCGTTAACAATTTTGCAGGTTTCTTCGGGAATTATTATTTGTTCCGACTCTGCTTTATGTTTTGAAAGGTCTTCGACTTCTATTTGTTTAAAGTTACAAAGACCTGCATGTAAGGTTATGAAAACAATATGAGCACCTTTTAATTCTATTTTTTTAAGAAGTATTTTACTAAAGTGAAGACCAGCCGAAGGTGCAACAACAGAACCTTCTTCTGTTGCATAAATTGTTTGGTATCGTTCGTAATCAATTTCTTCTACTTCGCGTTTGATAAATCGGGGAAGAGGAGGTTGGCCTAAAGAATATAATTTTTTCTTAAATTTATCGTAATCACCATCGTATAAGAAGCGTAAGGTTCTGCCTCTATTTGTAGTATTATCGACAACTTCTGCAACGAGATCTTCTTTTGCTCCAAAAAACAATTTGTTACCAATTCTAATTTTTCTTGCAGGTTCAACCATTGCGTCCCATAAGCGTTGTTCTGCATTTAGCTCCCTTAATAAAAGTACTTCTATTTTAGCCCCAGTTTTTTCTTTATATCCAATAAGTCTTGAAGGAAAAACTTTTGAGTTGTTTAGTATAATAACATCGTCTTTGTTAATATAATTAATGATATCTTTAAAACGTAAATGTTCAATTTGTTTTGTTTTTCTATGTACAACTAATAATCTTGATTCTTCTCTGTCTTCGGCAGGATACATTGCAATAAGTTCCTCAGGCAACTTAAATTTAAATTGTGATAATTTCATAATTTTTTATTTATTTTTATTTTCTATAAAATTTTTTACAAAGTTAATATCTGAAATTAAATTTAGAAAATGTTTAAACTCGTAAGAATTTTCAATAGTAAAATTTCCAATGGCTATTCTTTTTAATTCAACAACATAAGCTCCGCCAGTTAGTTTTTTTCCGATGTCGTTGACTAATGATCTTATATAAGTTCCTTTACTGCATTCTACTTTCATTCTTACGTGGGGTAAATTTATTTCTTCAATAAATATATTTCGGATATTAATTTTTATTTTTTTTAGCTCAACATGAACTCCTTTTTGTGCATATTTATAAGCACGCACACCATTAACAATTTTTGCTGAAAATACTGGAGGGGTTTGGTATTGTTCACCTATAAATGATTTTATGGTATTATGAATAGTAGTTTCATCAATGTGGTTATAGTCGAATGTTTTAATTATATTGGTTTCTCTATCGAAAGAAGGAGTAACCGCAGATATATCGAAAGTTACTCTATATGTTTTATCAAGATTCGAGATTTTTGAAAGTAATTTAGTTCCTTTTCCAATGCCAATTATTAATAGGCCGGTAGCAAGAGGGTCGAGAGTGCCAGCATGACCAACTTTAGTTTGTATTCCATGGTGTTTATAAATTGTATTTCGAATTTTTTTTACAACATCAAACGATGTCCACCCTATTGGTTTATCAATTAAGAAAAGCAGTTTGTTGATATACGACATCATAATTGGAATAAAATAAGAATAACTATTCCAACTAAAATTCTATACCAACCAAACCAATAAAATCCGAAACGAGTAAGAAAATTTATAAAGAACTTTATAGCAATCATAGCAACGACAAACGAAATAATATTTCCTACAAAAAGATATTCGAAATCGGTAATCTTAAGGTAATTTATATTTTTTAATACTTTAAAGAAAGAAGCTGCAAACATAGTTGGTACAGCCAAAAAAAAAGAAAATTCGGCTGCTGTTTTTCTATCTAATTTTTGTAATAATCCTCCAATTATTGTTGCAGCCGAACGAGATATTCCTGGTATAAGTGCAAAACATTGAAAACATCCAATAATAAATGATTTCTTTAAAGTAATGTGATTATCATAATTTTTAGGTTTATATTTGTCGATAAATAAAAATATTACTCCTCCAATTATTAACATGATTGCTACAATAAAAACATTTTCAAGAAATTTATCTATAATATTGTTCAATAAAAACCCAACAAAAGCAGAGGGTAAGAAAGCAATAAATAATATTTTGTAAAAGTTTAACGATCTAATAAAATGTTTGAAATACAGCACAACTACCGAAAGTATAGCACCGAATTGAATATTTACTATAAATGTTTTAATAAAATTAGAATCACTTATACCAAGTAGTTTTTGAGTTATTATCATATGACCAGTTGAGGAAATTGGTAAAAACTCTGTTAACCCTTCGACAATAGATATAATTATTAAATCAATCCATTTCATTTTTTTGTTTATATAATATGCCTATAACTTCGAGAGCATAACCCGCAATTATGAAAATGGTTGATAACGACAAACGCCTAAAAGAAAATAGTTCGTCTGCATTAAAAATGTTTGGATCGGATGTTTTACCACCACTCATTAAAATAAATCCTATTACAATAAAAATAAGCCCTAACACAAGAATATAATAATTTACTTTTCCGAATAATTTAATATCGGTATTTTCTTGTTTTTTTTGTTTCATAATTATTAAATGTTTTTAATATAATTCATTAACATTCATTCTTAAATATCTTGTTACACTTAAATAAGAAGAAATTACCCCTATTATTGCCGATAAAATTAATAATATAAAAAAAATAGACAATTGTGTTTCATGAGTAATAAACTCGTTCAATTCTTTGATATTTGAACTTAACACAGAAAAAATTATTTTGTACAAAATCATGGTAATAATTGAAGCTAACGACGAAATTACAAGGACGGCTTTAATAAAAGGGAAAAGAATAAAAGATTTTGACGCACCTATCAACTGCATTGTTCTAATTAGATAACGTTTAGAGTAGATAAGTAGCCTTATAGTATTATTTATGAGTGCTATAGCAATAAGAAGCATAAGCAAACTAAAAAACATAATTATAAAACTTATTTTCTGTATATTTTTATAAATTAGATATAACAAATCTTTTTGATAATAAACGTCTTCAACAACAGGGAAGTTTTTCAGGTATTTTTCTATTTTGGCAATACTATCTTTGTTTGCATATTCCGATTTATATTTAACTTCTATTGAGGGGGGTAAGGGATTTTCGTCTAATAACTCAAGAAAGGTGTCGCCAAGCTCTTTTTTTAGCTCTTCTGCTGCAACATCTTTTGTAATATACCGGGTTGATTTAACAAATGGCATTGCATCGAGTGCTTTTTGTAGCTTAAAAATTTCTATTTCTTTTGAATTAGGATTCACAAATACATTGAATGAAATATTTTCTTTTACATACTTGCTTATTTCGGACGTACTAAAATATAATGTTAAAATTATGCTTAATAGTAGCAATAATAACGTAATACTAACAGTTGTAGTAAGATACGAACTAATTATTCTTTTGTTTATTTTAAAACGCATTTGAGAAGTTGTAACTCACAAAGTTAAATTTTTTTTTTCATATTTACAGAAATTTATATTTGTCGAAATAACTTTTTTAACCGTTAACATTAAAAGCTATTAAGGTATAAATCTTTTATTCTACATTAAAAAAAAACCAATTTTGTAATAACAAAATAGTTTTTGAAACTTTGTTGAAAAAATTACATAAATTTGTAAAGCAATTCAAAAATTTTTTATTGGTTGTAATGTTAGTGAAGTGGCGGAGCTTTAATTAAAATTTCGTTAAATCAATATTATTGTTAGATACTATTAACATTTTAAATTTAAAGAATTAATTTAATAAACCAAATTTTAATAAATCGCCGAATAAAAAGTATAATTAAAAAGAGTGGTGAATAATTAATTTTTGTAATAAAAATGACAAATATCATTTTTTTATTTTGGTAAATTTTTTTAACTTTATACAAATTTTTTGAATATGAAAAAAATAGAAAATATTAATTCGAAAGTTTCTTTTAAAATAGGAATAGATAAAAATGAGTTAATACCACATCAATATTGCTTGTACCTTAAAGCTAATGAATTGCCGTTATATTTAGTAGAACCTGATATGATGGACCTATTATATCCGCCCACGAAAAAAATAATACTTGACGAAAGGAAGGTATATAATCAATTTAAAGAAATTAAGTCATCTTCAAATAGATACAACATAAATGAAATAAAGGATTTAAATAAATTGACCAGAGAAGCAAAAATAACCGAAACAATGATATGTGTAGGTTTATACATGCCATCGAAGCCAGAATTTTCTACTCATAAAACTTCTTTTACTTACGATCGTGCTTCTATTAATCAAATTGAGCAATATAATGATTATAGTAACTTATTAGATAAACTAGAATACCCTGCTATTTTTATATGCCCAGAAAGAGTAGTTGAATGGGCAGATAAATTGGGTATAAATTCTCAGGTGTTGTTTAAAAAGGTTTACTTTCATGAATTAGGTCATTCTTATATACATAATTCAAACAGAAATAGTTATAATAATATTTATTATAAAATAATAGAAGAAAGTTTTTGTAATGCTATAGCTTTGAACGAATTCTTAAATCCCGACGAATTAAAACAAGCTGTTAGTGCAATTTATTCGCAACCACT
>JAOAFV010000053.1 GCA_026416095.1 Bacteroidales bacterium
GTGTACGGAATTACATTTTATGGTTACCCTTACACTTTTGGTGTGGTTGGATATAGATTCGATCAGTCATATAACCGAACAGGCGGAACATTCGGTGCGTCAAGTACATCTGCTACTGCATGGGGGTGTTTGGGATATAGAACATCAGTGGGAATTCATGTTGGTGTTTATGGTACAAGTACGGGCTCAGGTAGTGGCTTTTTATCTACAAATTACCAGATTCATGTTGGGGGTGGCTTTTATGGCGGGTTAGTTGGAAGCTGGTCGCGAGGTGAACTTATGGGACAAATTTCCTGTGGCGAAGCATTTGCATCGTACAATTTAGGCAATGAATATACATCTGGCTTTCAGGCTCAAATAATTAGTAATAACGATAAAAAAATAGTAGCTTACAACACTGTATCTACCGAAATGAAAGTATATCACGATGGTTTTGCAAAATTAAGCAATGGTAGTGCTTTTGTTACTTTTCCCAGCGAATTTAAAAATGCCATTCAAGATAATAAACCCGTTGTTACAGTTAGTCCACTTGGCATGTGCAATGGTTTATATATTTCCGATATAACACCCGATGGCTTCGAAGTTAGAGAACTCAATAATGGTAATTCCAACGTTGAATTTAGTTATATTGTTATTGCCAAGAGAGCAGCTCCCGATAACAACAAAATACCCGATTTCATTTTGACCAAAGAATTTGACGAAAAAATGAAAGGATTCATGTTTAACGAAAGCAACACAAAAGAAAATGCAACACCAGTTTGGTGGGATGGCACAAAACTTCGTTATGAACCTATTCCAGAAGGTCCAAAGCCCGACAAAGAAAAAGAATTATTAAGACATAAATCGCCCGAAGAGCTTGAAAAAGAACGTAAATTAGAAGAAACACTTAAAAAACTTAGAGAAGGAAAATAATTCTTGAGAGTTGCAACTCTCATAATAATTTTGTTTTTTAACCTGGCATGTATATGCCAGGTTTTTTATATTACTGATTTTGAAAAGCAATGCAAAGATATAGTTAATGTGCTTTGTTCCGATAGTTTAGAAGGAAGAAAAGCAGGTACATTAGGCGATAAAAAGTCGCAAGTATTTTTATTAAATCGAATAAAAAAATTAAAAGTTAGATCTTTTTATTCTAAGAATTATATTCAACCTTTTTCGTACTCAAAAGACACTGGGATTGTATACACATCAAATATTGTTTATTGGATAGATAATAAGGCTACAAAGAATTTGTTTTTTGTTGCCCATTTTGATCATCTTGGTTTTGGTGGCGAAAAATCGCGTTCATATACTAGAAAAGCTATACATCCAGGCGCTAACGATAATGCTACAGGAGTTTGTATGATTTTAGCATTAAGTAGGTGGTATTCCCATAAATTTGAACAAAAACGTTGGAAGCAAAAACTTAATTTTGTATTTGTTTTACTATCTGGTCATGAAGATGGTTTGTATGGGTCGAATTATTTAGTTCAAAATTTACCACAGCATGTAAAATCTAATATATTATTGGTTATTAACTTCGACATGATAGGTCGACTATTATATACTTCTGGTAGAATTGAAATATATGACCCATTGAAATTTATCGATAGAAACATACTACCAGATAATTCTTCTGTAAAAGTAGATATAAGAAATGAAGATATTCTTGCCGACCAAAAAGCATTTATAAATGAAAATATACCTGCTATTACTATTTCGACTGGCATGTTTGACGATTATCATCGCATAACCGATACACCCGATAAAATTGATTTTAAAGGAATATACGAAATTTTTATGTTTACTACACAATTAGTAAACAATATTTACAATGCTAAAGTAAATTGCACTGATTTAAAGAGTAAAAATTAACTATTTTTTTACTTATGTAAAAGTTTTTGTAATTTAAAAAAATCGTTATAAGCTTTAATTAACTTCTTTTTTTAATAGCTTGGTGAAATAAAAAATTTTTTCGTTTACATTTGCAACTATAAATGTTAACTAAAAATTATAACATTCTAATCTTTCTATGTGTTTTAGTAATTGTAGCATATTTTAAAGTAATTTTTTTCGACTTTCTATACTGGGACGATGACAAGCAAATTATAAATAATAATTACGTAAAAATTCTTTCTATCGATAATATAAAACATAACTTTAAGTTTGAGCGTTTCACATTTATACCTTTAATGCTTTATTCAATAACATACAATATTGTTGGTCAAGATCCTAAAATTTACCATTTAATATCAATACTTTTTCATATAGTGAATACTATTTTGTTTTTTGTTTTTATTAGAAAAATTTTAAACAACGAAAGTGCTATAAGATTTTCTACTTTGCTATTTGCTTTACATCCTTTACGAATAGAGTCGGTAGCATGGATCTCTGAATGGAAAGATTTATTATTTACAATGTTTGCGCTTTTAGCTTTAATTAATTATGTTAATCTAATTAACACAAAGAAATTAAGATACTTTTGGTTATATGTATTATTTTGTTGGTTGTCGGGTTATTCAAAAATACAAGGTATGCTAATTCCATTTTGTGCAATACTTATAGATTATTTTAAGTTTAAAACTCTTTTTTATGATCGTATGCTCATTAATCTTACCACCTTTGTTTTTGTGTTTTCATCTTTCGATAGAAAATATGTTATTTTTTTATTGATAGCATTAATTTTTGTTTTTACAATTTTTAAACAATCTGGTGTAATAAGGTTTTATAAGGTTAAATTATTAGCTAAGAATATATTTTTCGTTTTGTTTTTATTATTAACAACACTAATAGCATATTTTTTTATTACAAAAAAAGTATGGTTTTGGGAACATAATCTATTGAACAACATAGATAAGCGACTTTTCTATTTTTTTTATGCTTTGGCATTTTACATAAAACAATTTTTTTTGCCTTTAAAACAAATTCCAATACATAACTATCCTATTAACTTTAAACATTTCTTTTTGGAAAATATTATACCAACAGTTGTAGTTTTATTACTTTTTTTGATTATAATAATATTTCTCACAAGGTATTTAGAAAAAAATATAATCGTATTTGGGCTACTATTTTTTTTGTTAAATATCTCTATAGTTTTACACATAATACCAATAGAAGGGCGACTTGTTGTTGCCGAACGGTACACTTATTTCGCTTATATTGGGTTGTTTTTAATAACTTCTCAAATTTATCAAATATTAAATGAAAAAACCAGAAAGTATATTTTTTACCTGATTGCCACATTATTTTCGATTTTAATTTTTTTTAGAGTGAATGTATGGAAAGATACAGAAACGCTCTTTAACTATGTTTTAAAAAACAATAATAAAGTACCATTTGCTTGGAATAATTTAGGCAGTTATTACTTACAGAAAAACAACCCTAAAAAAGCTATTTTCATGTACAAACAATCTATTAAGATTGATTCGTTGAATGCAGAAAATTATTTTAATCTTGCTATGGCGTATGCAAAAATAAAAAATTACGACATGGCAATTAAGTTATTAAATATAGCTATAAATAAAACCCCATACCCAAACGAAAAATCGTTTTACCTTACAACAATAGGTCAAATATATGAAAATATTGGAGAAATAACCGAAGCATTGAAATATTATGATACATCGCTGGTTTTATTTAATAAGAACGTAAAAGCAATGTTACAAAAAGCATTTTATTATCTTAATAATGGTTTAGTCGATTCGGCCGAAATTTTAGCTAAAAGGATCGTAAGAATTAATAAGTATTATTTTGAAGCTTATAATTTGCTCGGCTTTATTGAATTAAAGTATAAAAGAAATTTTAATAAGTCAATTGAATATTTCAATAAAGTGTTAAAATTCAATAATTTATATGCTGTAGGTTACAATAACAGAGGTTATGCTTACTTAACTCTTGGCGATTATAATAATGCTATCAAAGACTTTTCTTTTGCTATAAAGTTAGATTCAACTTTTTACGAAGCATACAGGAATAGGGCTTTTACTTATTTTACCATTAAAAATTATGCAAAAGCCATTAAAGATTATTCAATTGTTTTAAGTAAAATAAACAACGATACTATTGCTTTGTTTAACAGAGCTCACGCATATTCTCAAATTGGATTGTATGATAGTGCTATAAATGATTATTTAAAGATAATAAATTTAAAATACAATAATTCTGCAGCTTTTGAGCTTGCAAAGTGTTATATCAAACAAAAAAAATATGATTTGGCAAATTATTACTTAACATCACTTGAAAAGAAAGTAAATAGCAATGTGCTAGTTAAAGTTTATAAAGGTATCTCTTTATTTTATTTAAACCAAATAGATTCTGCTTTATATTATTTTAATCAGACAAAAGACATATCAATTAACAAAGGCGAAGTATACTTTTGGATAGGCGAATGTTACCGAATAAAAAAAGATATAAAATCTGCTTGCGAAAATTATTCTCTTTCGTTTAATTATGGTTTCAAAGAAGTTAATAAAAATATTGTTAAATATTGTAAAAAGTTTTATAAATCAGACAACTTTTAGTAAACTTGTATGTCTTTTTATAATAAAAAACTATATTATGAAGTTATATGTAATTTTTTGTTTAGTAATAGTTTTAAATATTGGATTGTACTCACAAAAATTAATACCCGAATTTAATTTTATAACCGATAAGACTCTAATTTTTTATGAAAACGAACCTACCACCATTAACTTAGAAATTCTAAATTCTAATAGTGCATTTAATCAATATATTTACGAAAAGATCAAAAAACTTTCAATAATATCTGATGTAAAAGTAATAAAAGAAAATATTTTTGAAATAAATTTTTTACAGCCTTTAAGTATTCCTATTTTTAAGTTTTTTGTAGAACAGTTAAACGCTAAATATTTTTATATTAATAAGAATAAAATTTACCTTGAAGACTTAATCACAAAAGAAGAAATAGAAAAGAAAAAAAGTATACAAATTACAACATATAAAGAAACTCCCGCAGATAATAATCCAAATAACCTTGAGTATTATAATTACAATATTTATAACATAGAGGCAAAATTACATTCTCTTTATTTTAGCAATTATCCTTATCATTTATTAAACGGTAATGTTGCAAGACTTCGCGAAAAGAAAGATTATTATATAAATGAGAGAGCAAAGTTTTTAAATAACAAAAATTAATATAATATGAATAAAATTAGTGTTATGAAAAATATAATTTACTTGCTGTTATTGTTTTGGGTATGTTCGAGAAGTTATGGACAATTTGCAACAACCTGTGCAACATCCGAGCCGTTTTGTACGGGGACAACATATCAATTTCCGATGAACACAAATACACAAGCCGAAAATGGGCCAAATTATGCTTGTTTATGTACAAAGCCCAATCCAATTTGGTATTACTTATTAATAGATCAATCGGGACCTATTACAATTCAAATACAATCGCCAACAGGGAACGACATTGACTTTGTTTGTTGGGGGCCATTTACTGACCCGCATGCTCCATGTCAAGGTCAACTAACAGCTAACTGTACTGGTTGTGCTTCAAGTGGTTGTCCTAATAATACTTCTAATCCTAATTTTTATCCTTCTGGTAATGTGGTTGATTGTAGTTACGACCCTGCACCTTATGAAACAGTTCACATAAGTAATGCAATTCATGGACAATACTATATTTTATGTATAACTAACTATTCAAACCAACCTGGAACAGTTGTTTTTTATCAATCTAACCTTAACGACCCTAACCATGGCACTACAAATTGTAACATAGTTTTCTGCGATATGACCAATATCACTTATACAGTGGGAGCATGTAATCCGCAAACTAATACTTATAGTGTTACGGGTTCCATTGTTTTTAACGGTGCACCTACTACAGGGACACTAACAATAACCGATCAGCAAAGTGGAGTATCTCAAACTTTTTATCCACCTTTTAATAGTCCTATTACTTATACTTTAAGTGGAATTAATGCTAACGGTCAACAGCATACTCTTCATGCCCAATTTTCCGATGCACCTACTTGCGAATTTACTGTTACATATACTGCTCCTTCACCGTGCAACCAATGTTATGTAAATGGAGGTCCTAATATATCAGTTTGTGGATTAACAGCACAATTGAATGCTACCGAAAATCCGGGCGATATTAATACTCATTGGAATCCTGTGCCAGGTATTACGTTTAGTGATATAAATGCTCCTAATCCTACAATTACAGCTTCTTCGCCTGGCACTTATAATTTAGTATGGACAATAACCAATAGCAATGGAGTTACATGTAGCGATACTGTTACTGTTCAATTTAAGCAAAAGCCTACTGCTAATTTTAATGTTACTTCGCCTATATGTGCAGGGCAAAATGCTACTGCTACTTACACAGGCAGTGGAGGAAATCAGTTTGTTTGGAATTTTAGTGGAGGTAATCCATCTTCGGCTTATACTCAAGGTCCACATACTATAACATATAATACAGCGGGAACATATAATGTTAGTTTGTTTGTAACTTCACAGAATGGTTGTGTTTCCGATACTGTAATTCAGCAAGTAGTTGTAAATCCATTGCCACCAAATACATTTACAGCAACCAGCCCAATATGCCTTGGTAATCCGAGTATTGTTACTTATTCTGGTGGTAGTGGTCCTTATACGTATAATTGGAATTTTGGAGGTGGTATTGCTACCCCAGGAACAGGTCCAGGCCCACATAATGTTACCTTTAATAATACAGGTACTTATGCTATTACACTTCAAGTTACCAACACTCAAACAGGTTGTGTATCGGGTACATATACCCAATATGTACAAGTACATGATGCAAGTACTCCAAATTGTTGCGTTAATCCTAATCCAAATGCAGGTCCGGATGCTCAAATATGTGGCCTTACTTATACTATGCAAGCGCAAAATCCTGCTCCAGGGAATATTGCAACTTGGTCGGTAGTTTCGGGCCCAGGTATAGCTACTTTTAGCAATATTCACTCGTCGCATACAAACGTTACTGTATCTGTTGCTGGTACTTATGTATTTCAGTGGCTCGAAGTAAGTGGTGCATGCGATTCAGCAGATTTTGTTACTGTGCAATTTATTCAACAACCTATAGCAAATGCAGGTTATAAAGACCAAACATGTGGTTTAGTTTATAATTTGCAAGCAATTTTAAGTGTACAAGGATCAACAGGTTATTGGAGTGTTGTGCCACCTAATACAGCTACTTTTTCTAATCCTAATTCTCCTTCTACTACAGTCACAGCAACAAGTGGATATGGTATTTATTATTTCGTATGGACCGAACAAAACGGACAATGTACATCGACCGATACTGTGCAGATAACTTTTCTGGCAACTCCTGTTGTAAGTGCTGGTGCTGATACAATTGGATGTGGACAATACGCTCATTTAAACGCTGAAAATACATATCCGGGCTATTGGACTGCATCGACTAATGTTATTTATTATCCAAATTCAACTGCTCCTAATGCAACAGTGTGGTTACCTTCATTTCCAACAGGACAATCAAGCTATAGTGTTACTTTTGTATGGCATGCGTTTAATGGCATTTGTCCTGGTACAGATACTGTTAAAGTAACATTTATAAGGCCACCACATACTGAAGCCGGACCACAACAGTCGGTATGTGGTACCATTACACAATTAAGTGCCGACACTTTGGGTTCTGGCATAGTATCAGGATACTGGACATCGAGTGTACCAGGTATATTGATAAGCTACACAGGAAGCGATCCAATACCATGGAATCCTACTGTTGATGCAAGCAATATACCAAACTTTTTCATAAATAGTCAGCGCGAAGTATACTTTTACTGGCATGCAACGAATGGGCCAGGGTGTTCTGCAGTAGATAGTGTACGCGTTGTATTTTACGAGATTCCTAATGCTTATGCAGGGCACGATACATCGGTATGTGGTAAGTCGTACACGTTGCAAGGCGAAAGTAGTATTGCTAATTCAACGGGGCAATGGAGTAGTGTATTAACGAATCCAGGTACTGCGAACTTTATACCGCCATCATCGCCAAATGCTTTTGTTAGTGTTAGTCAGTATGGTACCTATACTTTTATTTGGACTGAGATGAATGCAGGCAATTATTTGTGTGCGACAAAAGATACTGTTAGAATAGAGTTTTTAACGGTGCCAATGCCCGATGCGGGGTTAGATTTTAGCGTATGCGATAAATTTGCATACATATGTGCGACGCCGGGAGGTGGGATAAGCGGGCATTGGAGTGGGCCGAGTGGTGTTGCCTTTTATGATGGGCCACCACCCACAGGACAGTATAATCCTGCTTACGCCGATTCGCCATGCGTATGGATACGATGGCCATCTGAAAACGATACTATTACAATGTACTGGACCGAATTTAACGGTGTTTGTTATGGATACGACTCAGTTAATGTTTACTTTGGCAGAGTATACGAGGCAGTAATACTT
>JAOAFV010000021.1 GCA_026416095.1 Bacteroidales bacterium
CAGATGGAATTAGAGGACGAGATAATAGAGGAGTTTCGGATATGGGAAAGGACACAGATGGAGTTAAAAGAAATGGTGAAGCAAAAAGAGGAAGAATTAGAGCAAAAAGAGAAAGAACTTGAACAAGAACGACAACGGGCCGAACAAAAAGAAAAAGAACTCGAACAAGAACGGCAACGTGCTGAACAAGAACGACAACGACTCGTAAACATAATTAAATCGATGCATGAAAGTGGCTTAAGTGTTGAACAAATAGCCCGCATTACAAAGATTGAGGTAGAATTAATCATGAAAGTTCTTGAAAACAAATAATATTATATCCCTTTGACACTAAAATTTAATTTACAACATAAGAAGTTTTTAGATAAAACTTATAAAAAACATGTAAATGACCCCTTTTTATCACCCAAAATTTTTTAAGAACTCAAAATAATTGTAAAAAAAATTAATTTAATTAATAAAAATTCTCTTTTTTCAATAACATTAAAATTATCATTCTGAACAACAATGATTTAACAGCTAACCAAAAAACGTTTTTTATTTTTAATGTTTAATTTACTTTTCTCATTATTTTTATATCACCTCTTTTTATTCTTTTTTCAATTGGTAACCCTGGAATATAATAAGAACTATAAATATTAATTTCATATCTTTCAATCATGCCAACATTTTGAGCATACTTTTCATAAACATAATACTTATCTACAAGAGTTTCTTTATTTTTGTGAACTATTTTACACGTTCTTACATTATTATTTTCAACGATACTATCAATCACGTAAAATTGAGGACCGATATTATTCAAAGCATTACCATCCCACCTTAAACCTTCTTTTGCAGGAAAAACGAGTTTAATATATGAGATATTTTCTTCGGTTTTAATAAAACGATTATTATATAAATAGCAGCTCCATACATCGGTTAATTGCCAATTATTAGCTACATATTTATATCGTTCAATTCTATATATTTTTGTATTATTATAATTGTAAAAAAAAGTATCTATTCTTTCTTTTATTAAAAATTTAATTGTATCGTATACATTTATTTCTGCATCTATGTGAATTGAATCGACCTGATAAAGTGTTTCATAGCCATAATTTAAATTTACATAAGAATAATCGATCGTAGTTAATTTTAGGCTTTCCTTACGACAAGAATAGAGTAATATAGCAAAAATGCATAAAAAAATTCTAATCATAAACAATATCAATTATTCCACCTGCCACAACTTCTTTTTCATCGTTATAAAAGACTATCGATTGTCCAGGAGTAACTGCATATACATCTTCAATTGGTTCAATAATAGCTTCATTATCGTCAACTTCAGAAATTTTTACTTTTACTGGTGCTGTTTTGTAACGGACTTTAGCAATAAACACGTCGTTTTTATGAAAATTTTTTTGAGAAATAAAATTAATATTTTTCACAGAAAATTTTTTTGTTTTTAAATTTTCATATTCCGACAAAATAATATTACCCGTGATAAAATCAATTTTTTTTACATACATTCTTTTACCAGTAGCTATATTTAATTTCTTTCTTTGTCCTATTGTGTAAAAAGCTATACCTTTGTGTTCACCAAGAACTTCGCCATTTTGAGTTATAAAATAACCTTTTTTATTTTCAATTTGATAATTCTTTAAATATTTACTAATAAAGCTTCGATAATCATTATTAGGAATAAAACAAATTTCCTGACTTTCATATTTGTTAACAATGCTATCTAAGCCATTAGCCTTAACAAGTAACTTAACATCTGATTTTAACATACAACCTAAGGGGAATAATGTTTTTTGAAGCATTGTTTGAGAAAGCATCCATAAAAAATAGCTCTGATCTTTTTTTTCATCTAATCCTGAAGCAAGTACATATCTGTGGTTTTTACTATAAACACGTGCATAATGACCTGTAGCAATGTAATTGCAGCCTATTGCATTAGCATACTCAAGTACTTTATACCATTTAATTTCATAATTACATAAGACACACGGATTAGGTGTCCTGCCAGATGAGTATTCTACGACAAAATTCTTAATAACTGTATCTTCAAAATGCTGTCGGTAGTCAAGTATATAATGTTCAACATTAAGTTTATTGGCAATTTCTTTAGCTGTTAATATTGAATCATAACTACAACAACCCACAATTTTTGAATTACAACCTTCTTGTATTTTGTCGAAAATTCTAAATGTAGCTGTAACAACATTATATCCTTGTTTTTTAAGTAACAACGCTGCAGCAGTGCTATCGACACCACCACTTAAACATACAAGCACTTTATTATTTATATTTTTATTCATTTATATACGGGTTAAAATTATCTTTGAAAAAATCTTCGGGACGAGGTTCTGGTATTTTTCCCTTCATTTTATCCCATTCCTTTACCTGGCGGGCAAATTCTCTATCTACCTCTTGTTGATTTTCTAATTCCCCTTTTACATATTTATATTCTTTTTCGATATTTCCATTTCTATCGTATTTGATCCATTTCCCTTCGGGTAAATCGTTTTTGTAATAACCTTCTATATATTTTTTTCCATTATCATAATATACGGTAATGGGGCCATTACGAACTCCGTTGATATAAGTAATTTCTAATTTTACTAATTTGTTTTCGAAATATTCTCTATAAATACCATTTAATTTACCATTTTTATATATAGCAACTCTCACTGGAGAATGTTCCTTATTGCGATAATAAGATATTGATTTACCCTCGAGTACGCCATTTCTGTAGTTCTCTTTTACCATAAGGTAACCATCTGTACCATAAAATTCCCACACACTATCTTTAATATTTTGATTAATGTACTTTCCTTTAGCCATAATTTTTCCATTATCCCAATATAACTCCGCATAGCCGACTGAACCATCTTTATTGTATAATATTCGGGCTTTTAAAGCCCCCGATTTATACCACCTTTTATATTCTCCTACAATTTTATTGTCTTTAAAATAAGCAACATAAGCAATTTTATCTTTATCGTACTTACGCACCCACCATCCCTGACGCATTCCATTAATATCGATATAATTTATAACACTATCTTCTTCCCATGGTTGCCCAACATTTTGTGAAAATACAAATTTATTTATTGTTAAAATTAATATTACTACACCAATTATTCTCATTTTCTTAAAGTTGCAATAATTCTTAATGGGTTCAAGCATAATTCAAAAGCATCGAAAATAGAAGTACAAATAATTTTAGCAGATTGCAGGGCTTCTAAAGAAATACCTTCGTTTTGAATAACAGCAATACTTATAACTGCCTTCGAAAGCATAAGTACATCGTTTGAACCATTACCAATAGTAATACACTTATCTTTTCCAAGTTGCTCAAGATATAAAAGTTTTTGTTGTCGCTCATAACCATCTTTAATAATTGTTAATTTAACACCATAATCTTTTATTTGTTCTTCCACCTCTTTAAAAGTGTCGGCAGTAATAACGTGAAGCATGTATTTTTCTTTTAGTTTCTTTAAATAATCTGTAACACCTGGAATTAATTTACCATCTATTGCAATAGTGCCATTATAATCCATTATTATGTGTTCAATCGAATATCGTTCTAATGGATTAAAAACAAATTCTACTGCCATAAAATTTTTTATTTTTTAAATTACTAATTCTAAAAAAAGTTTTTAAAATTACCAACAAGTCTGAAAAAATAGTACGATTTTTAAGATAATTTAAAGAAGTTTCAATTTTTAAAGGCATAATTTTTTCTATGTAAAATTTATGAGGATCGAACGAATTACTTAAAATTTCTGACTCGTTGTAAAAGAGTAACGAAGCTTCATCGGTAATTCCTGGTTTGTAGTTAAAAATTTCCTTTTGCGAATCTGAGTAATATTTAGTGTAATCTGGCACTTCGGGTCGCGGCCCCACAATACTCATATCGCCTTTTAGAACATTAAAAAATTGTGGCAATTCATCTAACTTGTACTTCCTAAGGTATTTACCTATTTTTGTTATGCGCTTATCGTTGCCTATGGTAAGTTTTCCAAATTGCTCTGCATTTGTATACATTGTTCTGAACTTATACATAATAAATTCTTTCATTCCTTTTCCAACTCGTATTTGTTTAAATATTATAGGACCTTTACTATCGAGCTTTATTAAAATTGCAATAATCACCATAAAAGGGGAAAAAACAATCAATACCACAAGTGAGATTATTATATCCATTAATCTTCTTATCATAAGTTAATTATACAAATTTAGTTGTCGACTTAATTACAGCTTCAATAACTTGTTGTTGCATATCTTCGGTTAAATCGTAATAAACTGGCAAAGAAATTTCGCAAGAATATGCCGCGTATGCTACAGGATAATTCTCTATAGTGTAACCTCTTTTTTTATATGCCGACAATAATGGAAGTGGCTGAAAATGGACGTTTACTGATACATTATTTTTATATATTTCATCGATAATGTTGTTTCTTATATTTTCAGTAATTCCCCTAATTCGTAGGCAATACACATGATAAGACGATTTACGGTTAACATCTTCGTAAAGTGGGACAATTGCCCATTCATATTTCACGAAATTATTAGTGTAAGTATCAAAGATTTTTTTTCTTTTAACAAGGGTGTCATTTTCGTATCTATCAATTTCTACTAGGCCAATAGAAGCATGAATATCTGTCATATTACATTTAAATCCAGCATCAATAACATCGTATTGCCATTTACCTGTAAGAGTTTTAGAAAAAGCGTCTTTTGTTTGTCCATGTAAAGCCATAATACTAAAAAACTCATAAAGTTCGTCGGCTTCAAATTGAGGGAGGTTAAAAGTTATAGCACCTCCTTCGGCAGTTGTTAAATTTTTTATTGCATGAAACGAAAATACGGTAATATCGGCAACCGATCCTATTTTTTTACTTTTATATTCAGCACCAAATGAATGAGCAGCATCGGCAAGTATTAGTATTCTTCCTAATTTTTGTTGAATTGGATTTAATGGGGTAAAATATTTCTTTATTTGAGGATCGTTAACTATTTCAAATATTTCATCGTATCGGCATGGTAATCCTGCTATATCGACAGGAATAATGACTTTTGTTTTAGGAGTAATAGCTTTTTTAATTTCATCAACATTAATTGTTAAGTCGTCGTTATAGATGTCTACTATAACTGGTCGTGCGCCACAATGAATAACAACATTAGCAGTGGCACAATAAGTATAGGCAGGAACAATAACTTCGTCATTTTTTTTAACACCAAACCATCTCAAAACTAATTCAAGTCCTGCAGTAGCACTATTAACTGCTACACATTTTTGAACACCACAATATTTGGCTATTTTTTTTTCAAATAATTTAGTTTTTGGGCCAGTTGTAATCCAACCAGATTTTAATGTATCAACAACTTCGTTAATTACTAAATCATCAATGCGTGGTGGCGAAAACGGAACAAAATCGCCTTTTTTCCAATTCATAATCAAGTAAATTTATACAATAAAAAAAACTAAATAATACAACTCCAGCTTGTGTATTGAGCATAGATTCAAAGAAAAAGTTAGCAAAAACAAACAAAGTAAAAGCAAAAAAGAAAACATTTTTTGTTTTCAAATTTAAATAAAATAATAATCCAAAAATACTTAATAAAGACAGCAAACCTAAAATTCCTTGAGCTAGCAACGTTTCTAAAAATTGATTATGAGCATTAAGTTTTTGCTCAAATGCATAAACAAATTTTTTTTCTTTGTATTTCTTAACTAATTCATCTTTAATATCTCCAGTTCCAACACCAAATAACAAGTTTTGTTTTATCAGTTCAAGCGTGGTTTTCCATATTAGAATACGCACAGGTGTACTCGCATGATACTTAGAATAATCGAAGTTACTTTCTTTAATTATGTTAATATTTTCACTATAAAGCATTTTTTCTACATAAATTCTTGGATTATATTTCATAATTGCTAATATGAATATTAAAATCATAAAAAAATAAGATAGCACAGCTTTAAACTTTTTTTCTTTAAATTTTAAATACAACAATAAAAAAAACATTAAAAGCAACGAAACAATGCCAGCTTTCGATGATAGTAAAAATAGAAATATATAAATCATTGATAAAAATACTACTCTCCATAACGAATAATGATTCATTTTATAAAATGTTACTAGCCCAAGCATAGTGTATAAACTTAAATAAGCAGGATGATATGGTTTAGCAATGTAAACATAAAACATAGGATAAATATCTTTTACTTTAAAAACGTTTATTAACCCTATAATTACATGTATCAATATCATTGCTAATGTACTAATAAAAATAATATAGTAAATAAATTTAATACTACGATCATGAATTATTTCGTTATCATTTTTAACAATGAAAAAAACTATTGGCATTAATAAAAGTGAAGCTTTGACTTCTAAGTCAAAATATCCACTACGCATGTTAGATGTGTTAATTAAAAATATAAAATGAATAAAATAAAATAATGGTAAAGCAAACCAATATATTTCTTTTTTAAAAATTACAATTTTCTTTTTTTCTAATAAAAAGTATAAAAAAGCAAAGATTAAAAGGACGGCAAAATAATAAGTATAAAATTTAAAATTTATAAATATAGCTACTGGAAAAAAAACAATAAGATATTTCAAAATTGGTTTCAAAAGTAATAGCATCAACCTAACATAATTTAGCAAATATCGAAAAAAGAGATTAAAAAAAGAAAAAAGCATTAAAACCTTTTTAATTAACCAATAACAATGAGTTTAATTTTTTTGGAAATATCTACTTTTTCTTTAATCACTTTTAGTATTTCGTCTTAATAGAAATAATATGTATAGTTACAACAAGAGCAATAGCTAATAGAAGTAATCTGATAATCCACATTTCAACCAAGATAACTGAAAACAAAATTGTTAACCATAAAAATAATAAGGTGAAAATCTTAATCTTTAATGGTATTCCTTGTTTTTCTATGTAGCTTTTAATATAATATCCAAACCATTTGTTGTTTAACACAAAATTGTATAGCTTTTTTGAGCTTCGAAGGTAACAAGCAATTGCAACTAAAAATAAAGGAGTGGTAGGTAATAATGGTATAAAAATACCAATAATACCTATAACCAAAAATATACTACCAATAAGCATAAGGAATATTTTATACATAAACCAAAAAAAATAAAAAAGTGAATAAGTAACTGCGAATATGCAAAAATAGCATTTACTAGCATATGAAAAGATAATATATTTTTATTTATGAATTTTTAATAAAAATATTCATTCCTGCCGAAAAATTTATGATATGAGGGAACCCTGGAATTATAGTAAAGACAAACTCGTAGACTTTGTTTATTTTATATTTCAACTCTATTTCACCTGCATATAAAATAAACTTATATTGCCACATATCATCTACATCGCCTTTAAAAAAATTTGGGTTATAATAACCTTCTAATTTCATCCAATTACGACGAAAAACTAAAGTAGGACCACAACCAGCCCATATTGAAAAATTATTTATTTTACAAATTCTACCTCTAAAACCAATATGAGAAAATCCGCCAAGACGTGCTGCACAATCGGAATAAAGAGCTTGCACCAATTTTAAAGTAAAAATATCTTTGTGCAATTTTTTTTCATAATGAACAAGAGCACCTAAGTTAATAACAAAATACGCATTTTTATCAAGCTTGAGAGGCATTAAATGGGCATTTCTTTCCTCCCCTAACGGATGAATAGTAAAACCAAAAATTTTTATACCTATGTTGTCGTGTGGATAGACAATAAATAAATTAAGAATTAATAATAGACTAAATATTATTTTTTCAACCATATATCGAGCCAAGCAAAAAATTCACGTTGCCATAGAATACTATTTTGGGGTTTTAATACAAAATGTGTTTCATCTGGAAAGATAAGCAGTTTTGCAGGTACATCTCTTAATCGCGCACAATTAAAGGCCTGTATGCTTTCTGTATAAGGTATTCTAAAATCATTTTCGCCAGATATAATAAGAATTGGAGTATCCCATTTATCAACAAATTTATGAGGACTATTCTGATAGGTTCGTTGTGCAATTTTATTATTTTTATCCCAGAAGGGGCCTCCAAAATCGAAATTAGTAAAAAAGGTTTCGTCGGTAGAAGCGTATTGGCTTTCTAAGTTAAACATTCCACAATGAGCAATAAAAGCTTTAAATCGTTTGTTATGATTACCTGCAAGCCAAAATACGGAAAATCCGCCGTAGCTTGCTCCAACACAAGCTAGACGCTCTTTATCAATGTATGGCAAGGTACAAGCGTCGTCAATTGCAGTAAGATAATCTAGCATATTTTGGCCAGCATAATCGCCTGAAATTTGTCTTACCCATTCGTATCCGAAACCAGGTACGCCTCTCCTATTTGGAGCAATAACAATATAACCATTAGCAGCCATAATTTGAAAGTTCCAACGAAAACTAAAAAACTGACTAACCATGCTTTGTGGGCCTCCTTGACAATATAAGATTGCCGGATATTTCTTAGTAGAATCAAAGTCTGGTGGGTAAATGTACCATACTAGCATCTTTTTTTTATCGGTAGTAGTAACCCATCTTTCTTTTACTTCGCCCATTTTAACTTTTTCGTATATTTTATTATTTATATTAGTTATTTGAGTAAGACTTCCATCTTCAATGTTAATTTTAAACAATTCTGTAGCTCTTTTCATTGAAGTAATAGAAGCTATAATTGTATTTCCACCTTTAACTATTTCATTTATATCGTGAATTCCGTTAGTAACTGCTTTTATAAATTTATTTTCTAAATTTATTGAGTATACTTGCTTTGTTCCTCTTATTTCAGTTATGAAATAAATTTTTTTATTATCGTTCGACCATATATAATTGTATGCATTCAAATCAAAACTATCGGTATAATTTTTGATGGTTTTAGAATTAATATCGTAGACAACAATATTCATTTTATCAGATTCGTACGATGGTGTTAACATTCTCATCCAAGCAATTTTCGATGCATCATTAGAAAATACCGGATATCTATCGTAACCATGATTATCGGCACTAATGTTTATTGTTTCTTTTGTTGTCAGGTTATATAAATAAATATCACTATTTGTGCTTATTGTATAATTTTTCCCTTCGAGTTTTTTACAAGTATAAGCCACATATTTTTCGTCGGGGCTCCAGTTTATTTCCGACATTTCAAAATATGGTGATAGTGGGGCATCATAAGGTTCATCTTTCATAATATCAATGTCATTAATTAAAGAATCGCCTTTGCGTTCAGCAATAAAAATATGTGAATAAGCACCATCTTCCCACCGATCCCAATGGCGATACATTAAATCATCAGCAATATAAACTTTAGCAAGTGGTAAATCGGGGTATATGTCTACGATTGATTTTTTTACTTTAACATCTTTTGTGTATAAAATAAAGTTTCCCTTAGGGCTATATTTAAACGAATTAATTCCACCCTTTATTTTAGAGATCATAATTGGTTGTGTTCCATCTATGTTAATTTCCCAAATTTGAGGTTCACCACTTTCGTCGGATATAAAGCCAATTTTTTTTCCATCGGGTCGCCATAATGGATTATATTCATTACCAGCAAAGCTAGTTAATTTAAATGTTTTTTTGTTTACAATATTTGTTAAAAATAAATCAGAAAAACCCTTATTATGTGTTACAGAAAATCTTTTTACAGTATATACTACATATTCACCATTAGGCGAAACATCAAATTCTGTAATTCTTGCAAATTTCCATAGTAATTCGGGGGTGACTTTATTTTCGGTTATTAAAACTCTTTCAAGAGAATCAAAAATATTTTTATTATAAATAACCTTTTGTTCAGTTTTTCTATTACAGCTATAAAACACTAATGCAACTGTAAAGTATAATAAACTTTTTTTCATAGTATAAAATTTTTATTTTAAAGCTTCATCTATTCTATTTAAACCATCGATTGCTTTTTGAAAATTAGGGACAATAGCCTTTGCTTTAATATAACAACTTCGAGCTCGAGTAAAATCCTTTATTTTTTCGTAACAATAACCCATGTTGTAAATTGCATCGACGTTATTTGGATTTATTCTAATTACTGTATCAAAATAATTTATTGCTTTAACATAGTCGTTTAAATAAGCCGCATAAATGTATCCCATGCCATAAAAGGCATTTTCGTATTTATTATTAATTTTACGTATTATATGATTGTACAAGTTCAATGCTTTTTCATATTGTTTTTGTTCTTGATAATAAAAAGCTAAGTTGTAATAATATTGTGGTTCATTTGGTTTTAAACGTATCGCTGCTCTATAGTAACTTGCAGCAAGTGTATCGTCTAATTCATGATGCAAAATACCAAGCATATTATAAGCTTCGTAATTTTCTGGTTCGTAATTAACAACTGTTTGAAAAGCATTTATTGCTTCTTTAGGCTGATTAGTTTCTATTAAAACCATTCCCTTTATAAAATGCGCACGAGAATAATTTTTATCAATTAAAAACACATTGTCTAAATATTCCTTTGCTTTCCTATAATCTTTTAAGATAAAATAACAATTAGCTAGTTGAGTTAAGTTTAAAACATTATCGGGTTTTCTATTAATATACTTTTCTAACCATTGTATAGCATCTTTTACCTTTCCAGAGTAAATTAAATATTCGCTCAAAATAAAAGTTACCGAATCTGATAATGAATCGATCCTTGCTGCTATAATTGCGTCTCTTATAGCACTATCTTTTTGATTATGTTGCCAAAAAAGTTTTGCTCTTTTTAAATATAATTTACTATCGAATGGTTTTTTACGTATTTGCTTTGTTATTAAAGCAATTTTGCTTGTGTCGCTTATTTCAGTACTTGTATTACCAACTCTTTGACAAGAAAAAAAAGCAAATAGTACAACAAGTATTAAAATCATGACTGTTTAGAAGTATTGAATAAAGCTTCTCTTACTTTCGATGCAATTTCATTAAGCAGTTCAGGATTTTCTTTTAGCATTTGTTTAACGCTATCGCGGCCTTGTCCAAGTTTAATTTCATTATATGCATACCATGAACCACTTTTCTTTATAATATTTTTCTCAACACCAAGATCGATTACTTCTCCTACAAAAGAAATACCTTCACCAAAAAGAATATCGAACTCAGCACTTTTAAAAGGTGAAGCTACTTTGTTTTTAACTACTTTAACTTTAACTCTATTTCCGTATGTTTCTTCGCCTTCTTTAATTTGACTTATTTTTCTAATATCTAAGCGAACAGATGAGTAAAATTTTAAGGCATTGCCCCCTGTAGTTGTTTCAGGATTACCAAAAAGTACACCTATTTTTTCGCGCAATTGGTTAATAAAAATACAGCATGTTTTAGTTTTACTTATACTTGCATTTAGCTTACGAAGAGCTTGCGACATTAGCCTTGCTTGTAAACCTAGTTTAGCATCGCCCATTTCACCTTCTAGCTCTGCTTTGGGGGTAAGAGCTGCAACAGAATCTATTACTATTACATCTATTGCACCACTTCTAATTAAGGAATCGGCTATTTCTAAAGCTTGCTCTCCAAAATCGGGCTGAGAGATAAAAAGATTATTTAAATCAACTCCTAATTTTTCGGCATAATTTCTGTCGAAAGCATGCTCAGCATCGATATATGCAGCAATTCCGCCTGCTTTTTGAGCTTCGGCAATAGCATGTATTGCAAGAGTTGTTTTACCCGACGCTTCCGGACCAAATATTTCTATAATTCTTCCTCTGGGGTATCCTCCAACTCCCAAGGCATAATCGAGAGATAAGCTACCCGATGGTATAACTTCGACTTCGGCAAATCGCTCATCGCCAAGTTTCATTATGGAACCTTTTCCATGTTCTTTTTCTATTTTATCAATCGCTGCATTTAAGGCTTTTAATTTTTCTTTTAGTTGGTCTTTTAGTTGGTCTTTGTCCATGTTAAATTATTTTACTTTCAAAAGTAATCGAATTTTTCATATTATAAAATGATCTTATTATAAATTCCTTGTATTATGAATTTTTGTAACATAATAGATAGTTAACTCGAAAAAAGGGGTATACTATTTATTCCCGCAAAATTAAAATATGTACTTACAAACATAAATTCATTTAATCAAATCTCTATGAAGACTATTTTATTATCTCAAAATTTTCTTGAGTTGTTATTTTTTCGCAATATTTACATTTTAGTGAAACATTTTTTTTATCGATAACATAAAAAAAAGTTCTAATTTGTTCATGATTTGTAATACATTTAGGGTTCATGCATTTTACAATTCCTTCAATAGTATCGGGTACTTCTACAATTTTTTTCTCAACTACTTCGTAATTTCTAATAATATTTATTTTTGCTTGAGGAGCAAACAGTGCAATTTTATTTAAATCGTGTTCATCTGGGAATTTTTCAGAAATTTTAATAATTCCTTTCTTACCAAGTTTTTCGCTTCTCAAATTACAACCAATAGTGATAGGTGTATCAATGTTATGTAAATTTAAGATAGATAAAACTTTAAATAAACTACGTGCTGGAATATGATCAATAACAGTACCATCTTTAATTGCACTTACAATTAATTCTTTTTTAGAATCCATATTATATGTAAGTTTTAATTTAATCCAAGTATTATGCTAATAATAGCCATTCTTGTAAACACACCATAAAGAGCTTGTTGAAAATAATATGCTTTGTCTGTTTCATCAACATCTACACTAATTTCGTTAACACGAGGTAATGGGTGTAATATTTTCATATTCTTTTTAGTATTTTTAAGCATATCTGCTTTTATTATATAAGCATTTTTTACTTTTTCATATTCCATGGGGTCGGAGAATCGTTCTCTTTGAACTCGTGTAACATAAACTATATCTGACACTGGCAAATATTCATTAATGTCGCTACTTTCGTAATATTTAATATTTTTTTCTTCGATAAAGATTTTATATTCGTAAGGTAGTTTTAGTTCTTCAGGTGAAACTAAATAGAAAGTAGGATTAAAATAAGAAAGAGCTTGTATAAGAGAATGGACAGTTCTGCCATATTTAAGATCGCCTACTAATGTTATAGAGAGGTTTTCGAGGGTAGCTTGTGACTGTTTTATTGTAAATAAATCGAGTAAACATTGTGTTGGGTGCTGATTAGCACCATCGCCAGCGTTAATAACAGGCACAGGAGAAACTTCTGCTGCCCATCGGGCACTCCCTTCCAGCGGATGACGAATTACAATTAAGTCGGCATATTGAGCTACAGTTAAAATAGTATCTTTTAATGACTCGCCTTTCTGAACACTTGAAGACGAAGGATCGCTAAAGCCTATTATTCTACCTCCCATTCTTTGCACTGCACTCTCAAAACTTAAGCGAGTACGTGTTGATGGCTCAAAAAAAAGAGTAGCTATTATTTTGCCTTTTAAAACATCATTATATGCTTCTGGATTATTGTAATAATATTCGGCAAGATTAATAATCTGTAAATATTCTTCTTTTTTAAAATCACTTATCGAAATAAGATCTTTACCTTTCATAACTTTTTTATATATTTAAGTTATTTAATGCTAATAGGTAAATTGCGTTATACATTTCAGTAATATCATAAAGCGATGCAACTTCAAGAGGAGAATGATTATTTTGAACAGGAATACCAATGAAAGCCCATTCTATTGGGTAAGGACATTTAGCAATTAAAGCGCCATCGCTTTGCCCAAAATCTTCTATTTCACGTTGAAGTTTTACATTATTCATTTTCAAAAAATGTTCAATTTTCCTAACAAAATTAATAGACGGAATAGCTTCATCTTTATAAGTTAATGCTATTCCATTAGATAGTTTAACTCTTGGTGTAGCTATTGTTGCATCGCATATTATTGCTTTTCTAATTTTAAATTCTTCAAAAATAAATTTACTTAATTTAATTGTTGTTCCACCGCATATTTCTTCATCGGTTGAAAACGCTAACAAAATATTTTCTACATTCTCTAATGCTTTAAGTGCAAGAAATAAACAGATTCTGTTATCTATATATGTACTATATAATAAATCATCTTTGATGTGTGTTTTTTGTTTATAAGTAAAAAAAACTCCAGGTTCAATAAATGTTTGCGAGAAAGAAATTTTATACTTTGGTCCATACATTAATGCATAATAATTTTCGTTATTTTCAGAAACAATTTGAAAAGGTTGTTCATCAACATTAATATGACCAATATTTAATAAAATATTTTCATGTTGCGAAATAAATCCTACTGTATCTACATGAATAAAAAAAACAAAAGAAGGATTTCCTTTTCGAATCACTAATGAATCGCCAACCCTGTATTTATGTAAGGAATTATTCACGTGTTTTTGAATATAATTAATTATTTTTTCTGCATTTCCCGAAGGTGCATGAACCGAAGATACTTCATAAATTAAATTATAATCTTTATGAAAATCTAACATTAAATACCTTAACTTTATTTAATCTAATAATTTTTCTATTTAAAGGTACACTAATACACAAGTTTACGATAAAATCTACTATTTTGTAATAATAAATTATGTACATTTCATTAATATATTACACATAAGGTATGAATGCTTTGTAAGCATATTAAGTTTATATTTACTGTAAAGTTTTAATTTTTTTAAATAACAAAAACATTTATAATTCCACTCTCTATTAACACCTATTAAACCTGATGTACTTGAACTAATTCCAATAAAAAATAATGTTTTATTATATTTTCTTGATGAATTATTAATATTTTCTGAATTATTTGGATCTATTGTATTGTTAAAAAAAAATTTAATTTGAAAATTCATTTTATTTTGTTTTAAAAGAGGTATACATAAAACATCTACTATTGGTTTCACCATAATTATAATTTATGTGGAGTAAAACTTCACCATCACAATTAAGAGTTATTCCATTAAAATTATCATTCTTAATTTTGCATTTACTCATTTATTATCAACTTTAAACATTCTTTATAAATAAAATACCACTTTAAAGCTTTTAAATTACAATTTTAGTTTTCTTTCAATCTCTTCGATTTGTTGTTTAAATTTTTTATTTGTTTCCATTAAATTTTTAATTGCTTTACATGCATGAAGCACAGTAGCATGGTCTTTTCCACCGACTATTGAACCAATTACACTCAACGATTTTTTAGTATACATTCGTGCAAAAAACATTATTATTTGACGAGCTTGTACTATTTCGTGTTTACGAGTTTTCTGTTTTAACATTTCGGGGGTTATATCGAAGTATTCGCAAACAACTTTCTGAATAAAATCGATAGACATTTCGTATTTGGTATTTTTTACAATTTTATCGACAATGCTTTTAGCAAGATCGAGGGTAATGGCCTTTCTATTGAGGGTAGATTGAGCAAGTAAAGATATTAGAGCACCTTCTAACTCTCGTACATTAGTTGTAATGTGAGCAGCAATATATTCAAGTACTTCATCTTGTATATCGATACCATCGTTATAAACTTTTCTTTTTAAGATGGCTAAGCGGGTTTCATAATCTGGTATTTGCAAGTCGGCAGCGAGGCCCCACTTAAAACGTGACAAAATTCGTGGCTCAAAACCAGACAATTCGGCAGGAGGTCTGTCGGCTGTAAATACAAGCTGTTTATTAAACTGATGTAAATAATTAAAAATTTGAAATAATATTTCTTGGGTTTTATCTTTACCTGCTAAATCATGAACATCGTCTATAATAAGCACATCAATTATTTGGTAAAATTGAACAAAATCAGTGAATTTATTATTTTTTACAGCATCTACATATTGAGTATAAAACTTATGCGAAGGAACATATAATACAATTTTATCGGGATGACGACGTTTTGTTTCTATTCCAATTGCTTGACATAAGTGTGATTTTCCTAATCCATTTGCACTATATATGAATAATGGATTAAAATGAGTTGAGCCAGGGTTAGTGGCAACAGCATAGCCAGCTGCTCTTGCCAAACGATTACAGTCGCCTTCAATAAAATTTTCAAAAGTATAAGCAGGATTTATTTGAGGATCTATATTTATCTTTTTTATGCCAGGAATTAAAAAAGGATTGGGTATATTTTTTTCCGAAATATCTAATGGATATCTAACTTCTTGATTATGTATATCAACCTTATTTTGGGTTGGCATTTTGACAACATAAGGTTGCGAATTTTTATACATTACTATGTTATATTCAAGTTTTGCATCTTCTCCTAATTCTTTTTTTAAAATTTTACTTAAAATGTGTATGTATTTTTCTTCTATAAATTCATAAAAAAACTGACTTGGTACCTGAATTGTAAGAACATTATTTTCAAGCTTAACAGGTACAATTGGCTCGAACCATGTTTTAAATGCAACCGCATTTATATTATCCTTTAATAAAGCCAAACATCTATTCCATACTTCAATATGATTTTTCTTTGTCATTTTCAATAACTTATTTTAAGGGGGAAACGCAAATTTTTTCTTTACAATATTCACAATTTTTTCCTTAAAAAAAAAATTTTTTCATATTGATTTTTTAAAAAAGTTTTTTATACAGCACTCTACTATTAGGCATTTCAGTATATCTTTTTACAAAATTGATTTTTTGTCGCATCAATTTAGTTACTTCTATAAAAACTTTAAATTTTTCTTCAATTATGTAATTACACAAAAAGAAACTTTGTTAGAAAGATATAACAAACCATTTAATAATAAAAATTTTCTCCTTTTGTTTTAACTACAAAAGCATCGGGAAATAAATGTATAATGTTCTTTCTTAAAGAATCTGCATCATGTTTATTATAAAACTTACCAACAGTATATTTATACCTGTTATTGTGAAAAAAAACTTTAACATCTTTTATTCCCTTAAATTCTTCTTCATTTATTATTTGTTTTTTTGAACTACGAATTTGCACTCTATAAACTAAAGTAGTATCAGATTCAACATTAATATAGGAAGTTGAATCAGGAATATTTTTATTATATTTTTTTTTGTTTTGAGTATTTTCATCCAATATTACTGTTTTGCCAAAATCGAATATACTAAAATGTACATAACGTTTTGGATTTTCTCTTATATCTTTTAGCAATTTATCTAAATCGCGAGCACTTTTTTCTAGTTGAAAATATAATTCTTCATTGTGAACAAGTAATCCAAGGGTACCTTTACCTTTTTCTATTTTTTCGAGAATATTATTTGCTCTTGCAAGTGATTGCTGCGCATTATAAATTACACTACTTATATTTGCTTTTCTTAATGTATCTGTAATACTCGATAAGTTAGCAATGATGTTATTAATTAGATCATTATTTTTTTGAAAGTTGTAAGAAATAGATTCTATATTTGAAATAATTCTAACCAATGCATATTTTTCACTTGCCACGAGGGTATCTAGTATTACAGCAGAATGTTCTATACTCGATAATGTTTTTCGTAAAGAAGCAATCGAGGTTGAAATATTATAGCGAGTATTTGGATCTAAAATACTTCTCACAGCTACTACCATTGAATCGATCGATTTAATTAGATTTTCAGCTTTTATTTTAAGAGGCAAGACTTGAGCACTAACTTGTTCTTTTAAATCAGCTTCAACCTGCGAAATAAGAGTATCTCCTTCTTTGTAATATTCTTTTTCGTTCGATAAAATTATTCTAATAGCTCTGTTACCCATTATATCTGCACTATATATTTCGGCAATACTTGAAACTGGTATTAAATATTTTTTATCAATTTTTAATTCAACTATAATTCGTCTGTAATCGTTTTTAGAAAAATCTATCTTACCTACTCTACCTATTTCTATTCCATTTAAGAAAATAGAAGACGATTGTTTTAATCCTTCTATAGAATTATATAATGCATAATACGAACAGTCTTTTTTAAGAATATCGAGCCCCTTTAGAAAATTATAACCCCATATAAAAAGGGCAAGAATAATAATAAAAACAATAGCTATTGTTATTTCTTTAGGTATTTTCATTACTTTCTTTCATTAACTATTCTCAATGCTTCTTTAATAGGAATTTTTATTCCGTTTTTAATTGATACAATAAAAGCATCTTCGTATTGTTTACGTATTTCTGATATTCTATTTAAAGCTTCGTTATAACTTCTTGTTCTACAACACATGTATTTATATGCGTTATCAAAATAAAATTCTTCAACTTTAATATTTTCCTGAAATTTTTCTTTAGGTACCCTTTTTACAGAAGACATTATTTGTATTAAAAAATATACAGTATCATTGTATATAGCACTAACTAATTTTTCAAGCGACTTCTGAAATTTATCTTCTTTATAAATAGTATCCATATTACATATTGCTTTTTTGGCTGTATAATCTTTATAAATTAACGAATCATTCAAAGTTTTATTTTCGATTTTAGAATCTTCTTTTTTAGAATCTTCTTTCTTTAAACTCTTGCTTTTATTAATTATATTAGCTTCTAATTTACAATTTATTATACTATCTTTTTCAATATAATCTTCATTTTCTGCTAATAACTTATAATTAGCATTTTCGATATAATTTTTATATCTAACTATAGCATTGTATAAACACCTTGCATACTTGTAATGATTTTTCTCATCTTTCAAATAATTTCTTTCACTTTCATTGGTTATAAACCCTATTTCGGTGAGAACGGCTGGCATAGTAGTTTTCCATAAAACAAGAAAGCCTGCTTGTTTTACACCTCTTTCTTCAAAATTAAGTTTTTTATACTCTTCCTGAATAAAAGAAGCAACACTTATGCTTAAGTCCATATTTGCACTTTGGTATAAGGTAAATATTATATAGGCTTCTGGGGAATAAGGATCAAAACCATCGTACTCTTCTTTATAATTATCTTCTTTAAGTATAACAGCATTTTCGGCTATAGCAACTTCCAGATTCGACGACGATTTTGATAATCCCATTATATAAGTTTCTGTACCATATATTTCACTCTTTTTACTGGCATTTACATGTATGCACAAAAATAAATCGGCTTTATTTTCATTTGCAATTTTCGCCCTTTTGTGTAATTCGACAAACTCATCGGTACGACGAGTATAAATAACCTTAACATCTGGTAAATTTTTTTCTATTAACTCCCCTAACTTAAGAGCAACTGAAAGAGTAATATCTTTTTCTTTTATACCATTATATGTAGCGCCAGGATCTTTTCCGCCATGACCCGGATCAATAACAATAACATCTACTTTTTTGTCGATAATCTGACAAAATAATTTATTTATTAAAATTAAGTTTATTATAACCAATTTTATATATAAAAAATTCATTAAATTTAATTAGTTTTGGCAATTAATTTTCTAAATTTTGCACAAATATACTAAAATATTAATTCTTTGTCTAATAATAAAAAACTATATTTTTTCGCAAAACGATACTACATATGTTAACATCGACACTACTTTAAAAAAGAATGAAAAGAAAAAAAATGTTATAGAAGAACCGATAACATACAAGTGTTCCGACTCATTAATATTTGACCTAAAAATTTCTAAAGCATATCTATATAACAATTCTGAAATTAAATACAAAGATATGGAACTAAAATCTTATTACATTGAAATTGATTTAAATAAAAACGAAGCATATTCCACGGGTAAAATAGATTCAAACAATATTATTAAAGATAAACCAGTTTTTAAAAGCTCAGACGACGAATTTACATCGGAATGGATGAAGTATAACTTTAAAACCAAAAAAGGTTACGTTTACAATGTGTTTACAGAACAGGCAGGTGGATACTTGCATAGTTATATAACCAAGAAATTAGAAAATAACGACATATGCGTAAAAAATGCAAAATTTACAACCTGCAATTTAGAACATCCACATTTTTATATAAATTTAACAAAAGCCAAGGTAATCCCTAACGATAAAATTGTAACTGGACCTGCTTACCTTGTTATCGAAGATGTGCCACTACCATTAGGTATTCCTTTCGGTTTTTTTCCTCAAAAGAAAAAAAACAAATCGGGTATCGTATTACCAGAATACGGTGAAGAAGAAATAAGAGGCTTCTTTTTAAAAAATGGTGGTTACTATTTAGCAATAAATGATTACAGCGATATAACTATAACTGGCGATATTTACACTAATACATCGTGGGGCGCCACTATTCTTAACAGATATAAAAAAAGATATAAATTTGATGGTAACCTGTCATTTTCATATAGCATAATTAAAATTGGAGAAAAAGATTTGCCAAATTATCAAGAAAATAAAGCTTACTACATAAGATGGAATCACAATCAAGACAGTAAAGCACATCCCTACCACAGATTTAGCGCTAACGTAAATATTGGATCTCAAACTTATAACCAGTTCAACACAATTTCTTATGAATCGCGACTAAGAAGTTCAATGCAATCAAGTATTTCATATCAACAAAATTTTCCAAATTTACCTTTTAATTTATCAATCAACCTCCGACACAATCAGAATTATAGCGATTCAACTATTTCTTTAATCATTCCCGATTTATTTTTCTCAATTAACAGGCAAAATGTTTTAAAAAAAATATATTTCTCTGCCAATAGCTCATTTCAAAATACCTATAATACAAAAGAAAAAGACTTTATTAAAAACCTTCGTTTAAAAAATATGAATAATGGAATAAAGCACAACATACCAATAAGTACAAACATAAAATTGTTTAGATACTTTACATTATCGCCAAGCTTTAATTATACCGAACGGTGGTATTTTAATTATATTCAAAAAAATTGGTACAACAAATATTTCCTTCAAACCGATACAATTAATGGTTATTTAAAAACCGACACAATTCAAAGATTTATGAGAGCAGGAGAATGGACTTTTGCAACACCATTAAATACACAAATATATGGATTCTATATGCCAACTAAAACACATGGATGGTTCCAAGGAGTTCGACATTTAATTATTCCCACAATAAATTTTATTTATCGTCCCGATTATTCAAAAAAATGGTATTATAAGCAAGTTCAAATCGACACAACAGGTAGAACTCAAACATATTCAATATTTTCAAACAATATTTTTGGTTGTCCTCCGGCTGGAAAATATGGAGTACTTTCTTTTTCATTAAATAACAGTATTGAAATGAAATATAAAAGTAAAAACGATACCTTAAATAAAATTAATAAGTATTCTTTATTAGATCAATTATTAATAAGTACAGGTTATAACATTGCAGCTGACAGCATGAAAATGCAACCACTAAGTATAATTGCAAGAACAAATCTTTTACAAATACTTAATATAAACTTCAGTTCTTCGCACCAGTGGTATACATACGATAACACGGGCAAGTTTATAAACAAACTACAATGGCATAAAAATAAAAAAATAGCTAACCTAACAAATGCAAACTTATCGTTTAACATTACAATAAATCACAACACACTTAAGAAGCAAAAAAAAGAAGAAACTTCATATAAGTCCATTGCAAAATACACCGACATTACCGAAGAAGAACTAAATAAGTTTATCGATTTTTCTGTGCCATGGTCATTTAACATATCTTACTCTTTAAATTACTTAATTGATAAGTATAATTCAGAGAAAGATCTTTATAATTATAAAACTGTTAAAAGCTTACTATTTTCAGGCGATATAAATATAACTAATAAATGGAAACTTTCTGTATCTACAGGTTACGACTTTGCCACAAAAAAATTTACATATACAAACCTAAATATTTATCGCGACCTACATTGTTGGGAAATGCGCTTATCGTGGGTGCCTTTTGGATACTATAAAAGCTATTATTTTCAAATTAATGTAAAATCGTCAATATTACAAGACCTTAAACTAATGAGAAAAAAACCTTTTATAGATTATTTCTAAAATGAGTATATTTGCAAAAATTCATATTATGAGAGCATTAATAATTAATTTTCTATTACTTATTTTTTGCAGATTCTTGATAGCACAAACTTTTCCTGAATTTAAGGTTAAAACTTTTTTTCATTGTGTTAATGGAAAAATTCAAATTGAAAAGGAATTGTCAAAAATAGAAGGTATAACATACGTAAATGCCGATATAAACACAAAAATAGTAACTGTTAAATACGATAAAGCAAAATGCGATACAAATAAAATAATTAATGAAATTGAGAGAATTGGCTATTACACGCAATATTCCGATAAAAAGAAAAGAATTAAAAGAGCATGTCCTCACGATAGCAAAAAAGCAGAATGAAAAAAATAAACATTGTATCTTTTAACATTCCCTACCCTCCTAATTATGGAGGAGTAATTGATGTTTATTATAAAATTAAAACACTAAAAGAATTATCTTACGATGTTTTTCTTCATACTTTCAGTTATGGACGAAAGCTAAACGAAGAATTAAAATATTTATGTAACAAAATATATATTTACGAGAGAAAAAAACATTTAAGATACTTTTTCTCAACTTTGCCTTTCATAGTAACAACCAGAAACAGTAATGAATTACTGAAAAATATTTACAACAACAATTACCCTATAATCTTAGAAGGCATACATACAACCTACCATTTATTTAATAACAACATTCCCCAAGAAAGATGTTACATTAGAACTCATAATATTGAAAAAAATTATTATTGGACGTTATTTAAAAACAGTAATTTATTTGAAAAATTTTACTTTTTACCAGAATTTTTAAAATTAACTACATACGAAACGAAGGTAGTTGCTAAAGCAAATGCTATTTTAACCATCTCTGAAAGAGATAAAGATTATTTTGAACATTTTAATAATAATACACATGTAATTTATCCATTTCATAAGTATTCTGATATTGAAAGTATTCCTGGCAAAGGAAAATACATCTTAATTCATGGTGATTTTACAATAAAACAAAATATTAAGTCGCTATATTGGCTTTTGAAAAATGTAATTTCAAAATTGAATTATAAGGTTATAATAGCAGGTAAGATGAATAAAACTGTAAGTTATAACAAAAATGTAGAAGTTATACCCAACCCTTCTGAGGAAGAAATGCACCAATTAATAAAAAATTCTCATATTTGCATAATTCATAATTTTAATTCTGAAGGTTTTAAGATAAAAGTACTACACTCACTATTTGCAGGAAGATTTTGCATTTGCAATAACAAAAGCATTTCTGATACTTTGCTTAATAAAGTATGCATTATTGCCAACACTACAGAAGAATACATAAATGCTATAAATGAACTTTTCAACAAAGATTTTAATGAAACTGACATCAAATATAGAAAACAAATGTTAAAAAAATTTAACAACATTGAAAATGCAACTAAACTTGTAAATATTATAAATGGGTGTAATACGTAAACAAACAATATTAGGCACAATTTATACTTATCTGGGGGCAGGGCTTGGTGTTTTTACAAACCTAATTTTACTTGCTTGGTTTTATACACCCGAACAAATAGGCCTATTAAATGTACTTATTTCTTATTCTTTAATATTTGCTCAATTTGGAAATCTTGGGTTCGATAATGTAACTACACGTCTTTTTACATATTTTCGAAATAAAGAAAAATATCATTTTGGTTATTCAAAATTACTTTTTAGTGTTAACATAATTGGTGGGTTAATAGCAACAGTTATTTTTTTCATTTTTTACAAAACAAGTAATTTCAAAGATGAATTGTTTGTAAGATTAGGAATTCTTACTGTACCGCTAATTTGGGCAACATTATTTTTTAATACTCTTGATACTTACTCCAGAGCACTTTATAAAAGTGTTAGAGGCACATTCTTAAAAGAAGTTATACAACGAATTCTCATTATAATAGCAATGATATTATTTGGCCTTACAATAATCAAATCATTCAGTTTGTTTGCAGTAATATATGTGATTTGCATTATGATACCAACTTTGGTGTTATTTTTATTACTTATTTATGAAAAAGAACTATCATTTAAAGGAAATTTATCGTTAATTATATCAAAAAATCTCAAAAATGAAATAATTAATGTTTCGTTGTTTGGTATAATAACAATTTTCTCAAGCACAATTGTATTAAATATTGATAAAATAATGTTACAGCATTATATAAACTTAAAAGCAGCTGGAATTTATTCAATAGCTTATTATTTTGGCACAATAATGTTAATGCCATCGAGAGTACTAAACAAAATTGCCTCTATTATAATTGCCGATGCTTGGAAAAATAATGATTATAAAACAATAAATTCAATATATTACAAAAGTTGCATCAATCAGTTTGTTTTTTCACTTTTTCTCTTCATTTTAATATATGCAAATCTCAACTCTATACTAAAACTTTTACCTTCGCAATATAATAACATTCAAACTATTGTATTCTGGATTTTACTTGGTAATTTTATTGATATGAGTACTGGTATCAATAATAATATTATTGCCACATCACCCAATTACAAAATGCAAAGCTTATTTATGAGTATTTTTGTAATAATAATAATATTAACAAATGCCATCTTTATACCTATATATGGTATTGTAGGAGCAGCATTTGCAAGTGCAGTATCATTATTTTTATTTAATTTTATAAGATGGTATTATCTTTACAAGAAATACAAATTTCAACCGTTTAATCATAAATTCGCAATAGGAATAATTTTGGGTTTAATAATATATTTGATTCAGTCATTAATTCCAGAATTTAAAAATTTTCTAATAGATATTTTTGTAAGAAGTAGTATTATAACTATTATTTTTCTTTATGTATTTTACAACCTTAAAATTTCAGAAGATATGAACGAAAGATTTTACGTATATCTAAAGATAATTAATGATAAATTAAAGAATTTTTCTTCTTTTAATAAAAAGTAAAAATTGCGAACAAAAAATAATACTTCAAAAGCCAAAACATCATTTTATGGAAATAAATCTTTAATTTTTAAATTTAGAGAGGTAATGTTTTGAATCGCCCAATTCTCCGTAAGCTATTTCACAGCCAACATTTCGAATTTTTCTTTCAATACATAAGGAGCAATTTTCAGGTTCTTCGGTATAACATGGTTTATTTTCGTAAAGAAAATACTTATCTCTATATTTAACAGGAGTAATATTAGGCATAATTATATTAGCGCCAACAGCAATAGCCTTCTCTCGCCCCATTTTATCAAGTGCTTGAAGAGCAGTAGTTGCTGCAATATTAATATCTTTCATCATAATACGAAGCAAAGCAATCATCTTTAAAGAAAGATTAAAACGCAATTGTGGTGATGGAATTTCATTTACTTTTTTAAATAAAGGAGTATTTGAATGTTCAATATATGGTCCCATTCCGCACATATCAATATCAAATTCTTTCATAAAAATTAAATCGTTTGCAAGATGTTCTAATGTTTGAAAAGGCAAACCAATCATTACTCCTGTGCCCACTTGATAACCAATTTTTTTTAATGCATACAATGATAATAATCTATTTTCAAAATCATGTGTTTGATTATTTGGATGTAATTTTTTATATAACTTTTTATCACTTACTTCTATCCTTAATAAGTATCTTGATGCACCAGCCTTGTACCATTGCTCATATATTAATTCCGATTGTTCTCCAAGAGACAATGTTATGGCAAGTTTTGAATTAGTCTTTCTTCTTATTTCTCCTATAAGATATGTTATGTTATTTACAAAAAAATCAGAATTGTTTTCACCTGCTTGAATAACAATGCTTCCGTACTGCTTGTTATATGCAAAAAGAGCTGCATTTATTACTTCTTCATTGCTCATAGTATAACGTTGTACCTTCTTATTACCACGTCGTATTCCACAATAATAACAATTTTTCCGACAAATATTTGAATACTCTATTAAACCTCGAAAATATACTTTATTACCTACATATTTCAGTTTTATTTCGTTAGCTTTTTTAAATAGATATTGCTGATCGAAATCTTTTGATTGTAGTAATAATACTATTTCATTGACAGGTAAAATCTCGTTTTTTATTAGTTTATCAACTAATGCTTTCACAATGTAAAGTTAAGATTACCTAAAATATAAACACATGATATATGTCAAAATGTTTACAATTAATTTTTTTACTATTTATTATCTAATATTGTTAAAAAAAGTAATTCATGCGGGTAAAATATTAATAAAAATATACTATTGAATGAAAAAAAACTTTTCACATAAAAGAAAAAAATATTAAAAAATAAAAAGTTGACTATTAAAAAATCATTAATTATTTGGTATAGAAATAAATCAAATCCTAAAATAAAAGCTAAGCAAAAGTATAACCAAAATCATTAAAAATAAAGCACTTGTTATGTATAAATATTTAATAAACATTTGTTTGTAATGTTTTACTTTAATTTCGCTAATTATGTAATTTATGTGATTTTGAAGCTGTAAAAAGGCACTGTCGTTTTTCTTAATGATAGCTGAAACACCTTTTTCATGTGCTTCTACATAAAACGAGGTTTCGTTACCATCGGTGAGAATAATAAAGTGAGTTGAAGGAAATATTTTTTTTATTTTTTCTATGTAATAAATACCTTTTTTTTCATTTTTTCCGTATGGATCTTTAAATATATAATCCATTATTACTATATTAATTATTTTAGGCGAAAATTTTTGCCTTTGCAAAAAGGCAATCAATTCTTCACCTTTTGGAAAAGCATGAATGTGATAGTTTGTAGTTTTAGTAAATTTTGTGTATAACATATTACATAATAATTCATCATCGTCAACTATAAAAACATTAACATTTTTATCTTTAAGTTTAAACATGTTATAAATTTAATTATTGTAAAACAAATATAGTAAAACAATTTTAAATTAAAAAAATAAGCTATTTTTTAATATCGGTACCTAAAACTTTTATGTTTTTTTTCAAATACCACTTTCCTTTTGAGTAAAAATAAGCATCGTATGTTCCATCGGGGCCGTAAAATTCATACATTCCTTTAAATTCTGGCTTTATAGGGCACAAGTAATCAAAAACTATTGCATTCATATCGGTACGGAACTGACATAAAAATTTTGCCTTTTCGCTATATGTAAAAACCAATCTATTTTTAACAGAATTATGATCATAAAAAACAGGAGCACCAAAGCATATTTTATTACCCTTAAAATACAAGACATCTACAATTTTTCGGGTTACGTATTTATTATAATCATCAAATCCAAATAGAATATAATAAATCTTATCTTTATACTTACAAACATGCACATAAGTATATATACTACCAATCCATTTGCCGTTACACAATACTTCATTAAGCCTTGTTGTATCGTTATACTCTATTCTCATATCGTCCAACACATAAAGTTTATAAAAATCGTTGTTCATTTTTCTTATTACATATCCATAGTATTTATAATTTTCTTGTAATCTAACAAACCACGTAATTATTCTTAAAGAACTATCGATAGCATATATACTACTTATATATTTTTTTAATGAATCGAATTTATAATAAAATAAATCATTTATGTTTAAATTTCTATACAAAAAATTGATACTATCGGCTAAAACTAATTTTTGAGTATCGGACAACGAATTTGAAAAATACAAAGTTTCATAATAAAATTTCAATTTTTTTTCTACTTTATACAAGGTATCGGGATTAGAAAAAGCAATGTAAAAAGGTAATATAAGTAGTATTAATTGTTTCAATTTTTTTCACAAATATACTTACATAATGTTTTATGTGAAAGATAAAATAATTCTTTTTATTAAGAAAAACAATAACTATTAATAGTTAATTAGTTACAGTATACACTTCAAAATACACTCCAAAAATCTGTAGAAAAAATAAAAGAAGTAGAACTTTTTATATGTTAAATCATATATTTCAAAAATCCAAATGCAATTGAAATTAAAGTAAAGTATTCTAATGAGAAAAGATTTAAAGAAGCTCTAAATAGTAAATATTGGTATTTTGTTTTGAATTTGTTGAACGAATATAAAACCATTAAAACGTTTTTCCTAATGAAAATATTGGTGAAAAAAATAATGTTTTAAAAGCATTTCTATTATGCACAATATCTAACGATGAAAGAAATCCTATTTTAAAATTTATTCCTCCGTCGGGTCGTTGATGTCTTATTCCAATAAAAAGAAAAGGACTTAAAAATTTACGTGTAATAAAATTATACCATCCAAATCCAATATCTAAATTTTTAAAACGTGTTAACCTATCCATTGCCCTTACATTATATCTTTTCATTCCTCCTACTTGGGTATTCACTCTTGTTAACTGAAAATGAAACGCTGTTGGTATAATAACATTATGCATAATTAAAGAATCTTTTTGTTTTGCAAAAGAAAAACCTATTCCCCCTCTTAACGAAACAATTAAATGTTGGAATGTTTTTACTATACCATCATAGTTAATAGTTGAATGTGGTCCATAATAATTAGAAAAGAAAAAACCTGCTTCGCAAAATATTGAATGAGAATTTTCGTAATAATATTTAAACTTCTTTGATTGTGAATAAGTATAATTAAAACTTACAATTAATACTAACAGGTAAAATTTTCTAAATTTCACTTTACAAAAGTATAAACTCAAAATAAAAAATAAAAATTAGAAGTCAATCATTTCATTATACATTTCTTGTTCACTTTGACGTTTTCTTTCTTTTTGTTTTATTCCTTCATTTATTTTATAAGTAAAAGATATATATATTACTCTTGTTTCACGTTTAAACTCCATTGTTGCTTTCATATTTATATCATTAGTTTTTACTCTAAATTTCATTGTATTAAATATGTCACTTGCTCTTACAGATATATTTGCTCTTTTATTTAAAATATCCTTTCTTAAACCAATATCAATTGTATAAAAAGCTTCTCTTCTTGCCCGAGCCATTATAGATGGACCATTAAACATACCGTTAATTTGAACTACAAAGCTTTTTGGAAGTGTTATAAAATTATTTATTCGAAAATTATAGGTATATGTTGAATTGGAAAGATCATAATTGTTTGCTGAGCCATAAATATTTTGCTTATAATACGCAAATGTACCTGTGCTTCGTATAATCCTGAAAAAAGTTTTATTAAAAACTATTTCAAAGCCAATATCTTCTTGTTTGTCCATGTTAAAAGGGTAAACGGTTACAATATTTGTTACTGTATCTATTTTACGGTACCTATTAATAACGTTATTAGTAAACTTATAAAAAATTGATGCTGTTATAGAAAGTGTGTTCCAGTCTTTAAGGTAACTTAATTCATATGAACCAGCATATTCTGGTTTTAAATCTGGATTTCCTGTATGCCATGTCATTGGATCAGACTTATTAACAAAGGGATTGTATTCTCGCGCCCATGAGCGATTAATTCTTTTACTATAACTTATCTGAAGTTTATTTTTGCCAGGTAATTCATAATTTAAATGTACTGTTGGAAAAATATCGAAGTAATCTCGGTTGAATTTATAATTTGTAGTTTTCTGATTACCTTCAATTTGAGTATATTCAGCTCTAATACCTGTTTGGAAACTAAATTTTTTTAACTCTTTCCCAAACGTTAAATAGCCCGCATAAACATAATCGCTAAATTCAAAATTATTTGTTCTTGTAGTGTCGATAAGATAAGAATAAAAAGCATCGGAATAAATATAATAAATATAATCGTTATTGTTATTTCTATTCATTAATTTTATGCCTGCTTCAATTTTTGCTTTTCCATTAATAGGATTTACATAATCTAATTGCCATGTAATGTTTCTATCTTTATCTTTATCTTCCAATTTTTCAGGTGGAATAGTTAAAATAGGGAAATAATTTATTTGAGTGAATTTTTCATTTTTTGCTCTATCGCTAAACGACAATAAAAAATCAGAAGTTAATTCATGACCCTGTTTGTTAAATTTTCTTCTACCGCCAATGTTTACATCTATATTATTCATTGGATTATTATTATCTTCATCACGTCTGTAATAACTTGTGGGTATACCTTTGTAATCATAGTTTTTATATATAGTTGAATCAACACCTTTTCTTGAACCCACTCGACCAGAAAAATTTATATTTAATGTAGTATTTTTATCTAAGCTATAATCAGCCCCTACTTTAAAGGAATGTGAAAAATGATAACCTAAATTATTTGCATTCACAACACTTCGCGATGTCACAGTATCACTCTTAATGAAATATCTGTCAATATTTCTGTATCCTATTCTATCTTCAATCCTATAATCGTAAGATACAAAAGTAGCTAATTTATTAAAGCTTTTATTTAATGTTATACCTCCACCAAATTTTCTTAGAGTACCATAACTTACAGATATTTGCCCATTTAAACTTTGTTTTATACTTTTTTTGGTTATGATATTTATGATTCCTGCAGTACCTTCAGGATCGTATTTTGCCGATGGATTTGTTATTATTTCAATTCTATCGACTGAATTTGCAGGTATTTGTTCAAGAGCATTACTCCTATCACTTCCACTTAGTAATACCGAAGGTCGCCCATCTATAAGTATAGTAACATTTGTATTACCTCTTAAACTTATGTTACCATCCATATCTACATCAACCATTGGAGTATTTCTAAGTACATCAATAACACTTCCTCCTATAGTTGTAATGTTTTTATCAACATTAATAACTTTTTTATCAAGTTTGAATTCAATTTGTGGTTTTTCTTCTACAATTTCTATTTCAGCTAATTGATGAGAATAAGGTTTTAAATATATATTTCCTAACTCAATATATGAATTCTTTGGTGTTACTAAAATCTCTGTTTTGTATGTATTAAAGCCAATATAATGCACTTTTAAGATATATTTTCCAATATGAACCTTATCAATAAGAAAATAACCTTTTTCATCTGATATTGCTCCATTTACAATCATAGAGTCTCTACTTCTTATTAAAACTATATTAGCATAGTTTAAAGGAGTTTTTGTTTTTTCTTCTAATACATAGCCGCTAATTTTTGCTTCAAAGTTTGTTATTTCTTGTTTCTGGGAAAAAACTTTTACGTTACCTAAGAAAATAAGAAATAAAATAAAAAGTATTGTAGTTTTCATATTATTTTTTTTGTTTGACAAAAAATAACCTCTAAAGTTTAAAAACAAATAACACTTTAAATAGTAACAACTCAGTGACTATAAAAATATTTTTTTATGTTTAATAAAAATGTTATACCTTTGAAGCTTGAAAATCTATATTATGATTAGAGAAAGTGTTTTACAAAAAAAATTTGTATCATACACAGCTCCTCAAGAAGTAATGAAAGCAGGTATTTATCCTTATTTTAGAGTATTAGAGTCGCCACAAGAACCAGAAGTAATATACAAGGGCAAAAAGTTACTAATGTTTGGATCGAATAGTTATCTTGGTCTGACAAATCACCCAAGAATAAAAGAAGCAGCCATTAAAGCAATACAAAAATACGGGACAGGTTGTGCAGGTTCGCGTTTCCTTAATGGAACTATTGATTTACACATAGAACTAGAAAAAAGATTAGCTGAATTTGTCCACATGGAAGATGCCCTTGTTTTTAGTACAGGTTTTCTTACTAATTTAGGGGTTATTTCTTCTATAACTGGCAGACACGATTATCTTATCATTGACGATTCAGATCATGCTTCAATAATAGAAGGTACAAGGTTAAGTTTTTCAAAAGTGTTAAAATATAAACATAACAATGTAGAATCGTTAAAAAACATACTGGAAGACTTGCCTCCTGAAGCAGTTAAACTAATAATTACCGATGGAGTATTTAGTATGGAAGGCGATATAGCTCCCCTCCCAGAAATTGTTGAGTTAACTAAAAAATACAATGCTGCTGTACTTGTTGATGATGCTCATGGTCTTGGTGTATTAGGAAAGAATGGAGCAGGTACAGTAAACCACTTTAATTTAGATGGTCAGGTAGATTTAATAATGGGTACTTTTAGTAAGTCGCTTGCTACAGTTGGGGGGTTCATAGCAGCTTCTAAAGAAGTTATTAATTATCTTAAACATAATGCTCGCTCGTTGATATTTAGTGCTAGCCTACCTCCTGCTTCTACTGCCGCAGTAATTGAAGCCTTAAATGTTTTACGCGACGAACCAGAACGTATACAAAAATTATGGGATAACACTCATTACGCAAGAAAATTATTAAACGAAGCTGGTTTTGACACAGGAAATAGCCAAACTCCCATAATACCAATTTATGTACGAAACGATCATTTAACGTTCACATTTACAACACTATTAGCAGAAGAAGGTGTTTTCGTTAATCCCGTAATAAGCCCTGCTGTTAAACCTTCTGATAGTTTAATACGTTTTTCTATTATGGCAACACATGAAAAACATCATATAGATCAAGCCGTTGAAAAACTGGTTAAAGTAGCTAAAAAACTTAATAACATACTAAAAAAATGATCGAAATTATACCTGTAACAAACTCTATACTACTAAATAAGTTTATTAATTTTCCACATTTTTTATACAAAAATTGTAAGTATTATGTTCCACAATTAAATGTTTCTCAAAAAAGGTTATTAAACATAAAGAAAAATCCTTTTTTTAAACATGCCACAGCTCAATATTTTCTTGCTTATAAAGACAAAAAAATTGTTGGTAGAATTTCAGCTCATGTTAACTACGCTCACAATGAGTTTTCAAAAGTAAACGATGGTTTCTTCGGTTTCTTCGATGTAATTAACGATAAAGAAGTTGCTTTTAAACTATTTGAGGCTTCTATATCATTCCTAAGATCAAAAGGTGTAACTCGTATTATAGGACCAGCCAATTTTAGCACAAACGAAACAGTTGGACTACTAATAGAGGGTTTCGACTCTCCTCCTTATGTAATGATGCCTTATAATTACAGTTATTATGTAGAACTAATAGAAGATTATGGCTTTCAAAAATACATAGATTTATGGGCATACTCAATCCACCTTAAAGATATACCTGACAAAGTCTTTAAAATTACCAATGAAATAGAAGATCGATTAAAAAAAAATAATATCAACATCCGCAAAATAAACCTTAAAGATTTTAACTCTGAAGTTAAAAAAATACATTTTATTTACAATAATGCATGGGATAAAAACACTGGTTTTATTCCAATGAACGAAGAAGAATTTTTCTTTGCAGCTAAAGACTTAAAACTAATACTCGACAAAGATTTTGCCTTTATTGCCGAAAAAAATAATGAACCTATTGGCTTTATTCTTGTCATTCCAGATATTAATGTAATTTTGAGAAATATAAATAATGGAAAATTATTTCCTTTTGGTATTTTAAAATTCTTGTTATATAAAAGTAAAATAAAACAATATAGAATAATATTAATGGGTGTCATAGAACAATACAGAAAGCAAGGCGTTGAATTATGTTTTTATGTTAAAGTTGCAAACGAAGCTAAAAAGAAAGGTATATATGTTGGCGAAGCTTCATGGGTTTTAGAAAATAATGACATGATGAATAAAGCTCTACTCAATATAAATGCAAAAAAATACAAAACGTACAGGCTATATTGGAAATTTATCAACAATGAATGAGTGGAAAAAATTTATAAATACAAAAAAAAATATTATTTTTTTAATTATTATTGTAATAATATTTGCTACCGAACTACTTACAGTTCTTAAAGCATTATCTTTTGTAGAGATGAGAAAAGGCGCTCAGCTGGACGATCCCATTTTAAAATTAATACCTTCGTACGATGTGTCAAAAATTCTATTTTTTTTAACTTACACCGGTTCAATTGCTGGAATTATGTTAGCTATAAAAACTCCAGATACTTTTATTCTAACTCTTATAACATATGCAATATTGCTTTCATTGCGGTTTATATGTATGTACCTAACTCCTTTAGATCCTCCGTTGAATATTATTCCACTGCGAGATTGGGTTTTAGAATTAACATTTTATCAAGGCGAACCAAATCTTAAAGATTTGTTTTTTTCGGGTCATACTGCTACAATGGTGATGTTCTATATAATATTTAAACACTCTAAATTGAATTATTTTTTTTTAATTTACAGCATTTTAATAGCGGTGCTTTTATTAATTCAGCATGCACATTATACTATTGACGTTTTTATTGCACCATTTATGGCTTTTGTATCTTATACCCTTTCAAAAAAAATTATTATAATATTAAAAAATAAAAAATTGTATTATGTGGACTGAAAAAGATCTTATTCTTTTTAAAGAAAAAGGTCTTTCAATACAAGACGTAGAAAAACAAATTCAAATATTTAAACATGGTTTTAACTACACAACATTAGTAAGGCCTGCAACAATAGACGATGGTATAATACATTTAAGTTATAATGAAGTAGAAAAACTTGTAAAGTATTTCGACGACAATAAGGATAAATATTCTTTAATTAAGTTCGTTCCAGCTTCTGGAGCAGCAACAAGAATGTTTAAAGAATTCTACGAGTTTCTTAATTCAAATAAACCATTATCCGAATATCCTAAAGTCAATAACTTTATAAAGACCTTTAAAAACACTCACTTTTATAAATTACTGAAACAAAAAAATATAGACCCCGATAATCTTGAACCAAAAGAATTAATAAACTATATTTTAAAACCAAATGGTTTAAATTATGGTAACTTGCCAAAAGCTCTTATACATTTTCATGATTATAACTACGAAATAAGAACTGCATTTGAAGAGCATATTGTAGAAGCAATAAATTATTTAAAAAATAAAACTAATATTGTAAAAATTCATTTTACTATAACTCCCGAACACTACACAAGTTTTACCAATATAGAAAAACAAGTAGTACCTAAATACAACGAAAAAGGTAAAATTATAATTGAATATTCAGAACAGAAGCCATTTACCGATACTATTTCTGTAACCTTAGAAAATGAACCATTCAGAAATAGTGATGGTACTTTATTATTTAGACCGGGTGGCCATGGCGCTTTAATTTATAACCTTAATAATTTAGAAGAAGATATTATATTTATAAAAAATATCGATAATGTTTGCCCAGATAAATTAAAAGATGATACTATTAAATACAAAAAAGTTTTAGGTGCTTTCTTAATGAAAATAATTGAAAATATTTTCTTTTTTCAGAAAAAAATAGATAACTCAGAAATTGATGATACTTTAATATTACAAATAAAAAACTTTTACAAAGAAAATTTCCATATAAGCATATCAAACAAAATTGAAGAAATAAAAGAATTACTTTTTAGACCAATTAGAGTATGTGGAATGGTTCGAAACACTGGCGAACCAGGAGGTGGCCCATTCTGGGTAATAGATGGAAAAAATAATGTATCATTACAAATTGTTGAATTATCTCAAATTAACATTAATGATCCCAAGCAAAACGAAATTGCTTTCAAAGCAACTCACTTTAATCCAGTCGATATTGTTTGTTGTATAAAAAACTACAAAGGTGAAAAATATAATTTAAAAGAATTTATAGATCACAATACTTGCTTTATTTCTGAAAAATCTAAAGATGGGAAACCATTAAAAGCTCTAGAATTACCAGGCTTATGGAATGGTTCTATGGCATATTGGAATACTATTTTTGTTGAAGTACCTTTATCGACTTTTAACCCTGTAAAAACTATTTTTGACCTTTTAAAAGAAAACCATTTATAGTTTTTTTTTTATTTTTTTAATGTAACTTTGTAAAAAAATACAAAATATGAAAAGGTTATTTTCTTTTTTTACATTAAATATTGTTTTACTATTTGAGGCAATAAGCCAAACTGTTACAGTTCAAATTGGTACAGGTACATTAACTAATAGTACAACAACTTACCCTGCACCATATGGCACATGGTACAAAAACTCCAGACATCAAATATTATTACTTGCTTCGGAATTACAAGGAGCAGGTTTAACAGCAGGAAATATAACAGCAATAGCTTTTAATGTTGCTTCTGTTAACAACTGTTCAGCTATGCCAAACTATACAATTAAAATGAAACATACTTCAGCTACTTCTGTTACTTCTACATTCGATAATTCTGGATTTACAACTGTTTATACATCACCATCTTTTATGCCAACAACAGGTTGGAATACTCATACATTTAATACTCCTTTTACTTGGAATGGTACTTCAAACATATTAATCGACATTTGTTTTAGTATGGTATCTAATTACACGCAAAATGCTTCTACATATTATACATCAACTCCTACTTCAATGACTGTTTATTATGCGAGCGATACTTATACTGCATGTGGAACTACCAGTTCAGGAATACCATTAAATTCCAGACCAAATATTCGAATAACAGGACAAGCTGCAAGCTGTACGCCTCCTTCTAATATAAATATCACTCAACTAACCTCAAGTTCTATAACCTTTAACTGGTCGTCAAATGCACCTCAGTTTCAAATAGAATACGGTCCTCAAGGTTTTACACAAGGTAATGGAACTCTAATTAACAATGTAACAGATTCTACATATACTATTACAGGATTAAACCCGACTACCACTTACGATATATACATAAGGTCGATTTGTAACGCTGGCGATACAAGCTCATGGGCATTAATTACAATTACTACTCAATGTTTAGAAATCTCTACTTTCCCGTGGTTAGAAAACTTCAATGGTGGTACTTTTCCTCCAAGTTGCTGGTCAAGAGCCAGAGGCCAACTAACACAAAATGTTACATTTACATCAAACACATCATATTGGACAACAAAATATTTTGCAAATCAAGGAAACGATATTTCTGCAAGAGTTAATAACTATGGCACTGGACGTTATGAGTGGCTAATTACACCACCTATTAATTTAGGCGATGGTTCTACTAATTACAAACTAGAATTTGATCTTGCACTTACAGAATATAATGATCCTTTACCCCCACAACCTGCAGCTGACGATAAGTTTGCAGTAGTTATTTCAACCGATAATGGCTTAACATGGTCATCACTTAATACCTTGCGACAATGGGATAATCAAGGTTCACAGTTTGTTTACAATAATATTTCATATACAGGCGAGCATGTCATTATACCACTAACTGGTTATACAGGAATTGTTAAAATTGGTTTTTACGCTGAATCTACTCAATCTAATGGAGATAATGATCTTTTTGTAGATAATGTAAAAATAAGCTTATTAACTAATTGTCCTGAACCGATTGGTTTAAGTGCCTCAAATATTACAGGAACATCAGCATTATTAAGCTGGTTACCAACAGGTAACGAAACTAGTTGGAATATAGAATATGGACCTCAAGGGTTCACACAAGGAACAGGGACAATAATAAATAATGTTACTAATCCTTATTTACTTCAAGGCTTACAACCTAATACATATTACACTTTTTATGTGCAAGCAAATTGCGGAAATGAAACAAGCCCTTGGTCGTCACCAAAAAATTTCATGACAGCACAAATTCCAGCAACGCTACCTTTTTGTACAGACTTTGAATCAGGAGCAAACGATTGGACTATTGTAAATGGTAATCAAACCAATAAGTGGTACATAGGGAATGCTACAGCATATAATAGTCAAAAAAGTATATATATTTCAAACACAAATGGAGCTACAAATGAGTATTCTACAACTAGCAGTAGTGTTGTACATTTTTATCGCGATGTAACTTTCCCTTCAACAACATATCCACTATATCTTGATTTCAACTGGAAAGCATACGGCGAAAGCTCTTACGATTATTTAAGAGTTTATATTTTTAACACCACAGAAGTGCCTATTGCTGGAACACTTCCTTCATCAGGATCAATTGGCAGTAATTTTAATCTACAAAGTAATTGGCAATCTGCTTCATTATTATTACCTGACTCTCTAAAAGGAAAAACTAAACGTATTGTATTTACATGGCGTAACGATGGCTCAATTGGAACTCAACCTCCAGCAGCTGTTGATAATATATGTTTTTATGCTTTAACATGTCCAAAACCTACAAATTTAAATGCCCAAAATATAACATCAACCACAGCTACAATAAGTTGGCAACCTGGAGGAACAGAAACAACATGGCAAATAGCATATGGTGTCAGTGGTTTTTCTCTTAACAATGCTACTTATATTATCACAAATAACAATAATTATAATTTAACTGGATTAACTCCTGCAACAAATTATGCGTTTTATGTAAGAGCAATTTGTGGTCAGGGTGATACAAGTATATGGTCTGGGCCATTTTCATTCTGGACAGAATGTGCTTCGTTAAATGCTACTTATTCACAAAACTTCGACGCTGTGTCGGTACCCTCACTCCCAAAGTGCTGGAATAAAAAAGTAGTAGCTTCTTCTGGCTCTCCAGAAGTAAAAACAGTTAATTCAACATATTACTCATCGCCAAATTGTGTTCAATTATTTAATTCAACAGCTTCTGGACCATCAACTTATATTATGCTAATATCACCTGAATTTGCCGATTTAACATCGCATTCAACTCAAATTACCTTTAAAGCTAAATTTAGCGGTAGTGGAACTCCTGTATTGTACATTGGAACAATGACCGATACAACTAATCCTGCAACTTATACCAACTATCAAACAATTTCTAATTTAACAAACGAATGGTTAGATTTTACAGTTTCTTTTGCAAACTACAATGGAACAGGACGATTTATCGTTTTTAAACATGGAACCTATGGTAATAACCAATACATTTATCTCGACAATTTTATTTATGAACCTATACCTTCGTGCCCCAAACCTACTCAATTTACTTTAACAAACATAACCCCCACCTCGGTAACACTAACATGGATTCCAGGTGGAAACGAAACTTCTTGGAATATTGAATACGGACCAACCGGCTTTACTCCAGGAACTGGTACTATCATAAATAACATTAATACGAATACTTATACACTTACTGGGCTAGTGCCAACTCTAACTTACGACGTTTATGTTTCAGCCCAATGTAATCCGAATAATTCAAGCACTTGGACTGGACCAATAACATTTACAACTCCTCAGCAACCAGCAACTTTACCATTCACCTGGAATTTCGAACAAGGTTTTGAAGGGTGGACAGTTGTTAATGGCAATCAAACAAATAAATGGTGTGTTGGAACAGCCACTTTCTTTTCTCCAGACAGTGCTGCTTATATTTCAAATAATAACGGTATCTCTAATCAATATAATGTATCATCGGCAAGTGTGGTCCATTTATATAAAGATATTCAATTCAACGATGCTTTAGAATTTGCTATTATTTTCAATTGGAAAGGACAAGGTGAAAGCACCTACGATTACATGAGAGTATTTTTGCAAGATCAATCTTTTATTCCACAAGAAGGTGTATTACCTTCTACTGGCCAAATTGGAAAGCAATATTATAATTTAAGTAACACATGGAAAACCGATACAATATTTTTAACTTCAAATGTTACAAACACAATAAAACGTCTTATTTTCACTTGGAGAAATGATGGATCTATAGGTACACAACCCCCTATTGCAATAGACGATATTAATATAATTCCTATATATTGTGCACGACCCCAAGATTTAGGAGTTGCTTCTGTTACACCTACATCGGCAGAAGTATATTGGAATCCAGTTGGCCCTGAATCTCAATGGCAAGTACAATATGGCTTGCAAGGTTTCCAATTAGGAAGTGGTACAACATTTACTACTAATGAATACCCCGTACTAATTACAGGATTACAAGGAGGCTATAACTACAGTTTTTATGTGAGGGCTATTTGTGGGCCAGGCGATACAAGCTTTTGGGCAGGGCCTTTTACCTTTTCTGTTCCTTGCAGCCCCTTTACTGCAACTTATTCAGAAAATTTCGATAATGTTACTGCACCCAACTTACCATTATGCTGGACTAAAATTGTTGTGGCTACTTCAACATACGCAACAGTGCAAACTTCTACTTCTTCTCCTTATTCATCTCCTAATTGCATTTATCTTTATAATTCAAGCTCAAGTGGTTCAAATACAAATATATTATTAATAACACCTCCTTTCAGCGATATACAAACCAATACAACCAGAATTAGATTCAAATACAAAGGCACTGCTGGTGAAAAATTAATAATAGGAACCATGTCTAACAATCAAGATTATTCAACTTTTGTACCTTTCGATACAATAACAATGACTTCTTCAACAACATGGAATAGCTATTTGTACAACTTTATCAACAATAATTACAATCAATATATTGCTTTCAAACATGGTGCAACAATAACATATTCTTCAATTTATATCGACGATTTCATTTATGAAAATTTACCTCCTATTGACTTAAAAATTTTATCTATTACTAAACCCTCTACTTATTGTGGTTTGACGTCAAACGAAAGAATTGGCATATTAATACAAAATGTCGGCACCAGTATTGTCACCAATTTTAATGCATATTATAAAATTAACAATCAACAAGTAATTGTAGAAACAGTTAATTATACTTTAAGCCCCGGCAGTACATATGAATATGAGTTCTTAACTCAAGCAGATTTGAGTCAATATACAACATATAATATTAAAGCATATATATATACTAACAATGACGTCGATCAAACGAACGATACAATAATAAAAATAATAAATAATTCACCTCTAATTAATACATTTCCTTACGTCGACAATTTTGAAACTAATATAGGTTGGGTTTCAGGAGGCATAAATTCTACTTGGCAATGGGGAACCCCCGCCGGTACATATATTAACTCTGCAGCATCTGGTACCAAATGTTGGGTAACTAACTTAACTGGGTACTACAATAACAACGAAAATAGCTACGTAAAAGGACCTTGTTTCGATTTCAGTGCTCTTACTAATCCTCATGTAACATTAAAATATAACGTACATGCCGAAAATAGCTGGGATGGCGCTGCATTACAATATTCAATCGATGGCGGTAATACTTGGCAACATGTTGGAGCTTACTTAGATCCTAATAATTGGTACAACGATAATACAATAAGCGGCCTTCAGTTTAGTGGCTCCCAGCACGGATGGACAGGTAATTCTAATGGCTGGAAAACTGCTTTACATTCATTATCTAATTTAGCAGGTAATTCATCAGTGCAATTCAGAATAGTCTTCGGCAGCGATGGTATAATAAATTCTTACGAAGGCTTTGCTTTCGACGATTTCATTATTTTTGAACCCTACGATTTATCTATCGTATATCCACAAGATAGTTCTACATCATATGCTTGCGGACTAACCAACCAAGAACAATTATTTATATGGGTAAAAAATATCGGTGGCTCACCAATACCTGCTGGCGAAAAAATTTATGCTTGGTATAAACTAAACAATAATTCGCCAATAAAAGATTCTTTGGTCTTAAGTAACACTTTAAATGCCAACGATTCAGTTAAAATAATATTTAGTCAAACTGCTAATTTATCGGCATTAACAACTTACACTATTTTGTATTGGATAAAATTCGCAGGTGATTTTGAACCATCAAACGATACTATAATAACTACTATTCAACATATTCAATTAACTGTCAATATACAAGGTGGCGATACTGTATATACAAGTTCTATATTCCTACCATACACTCTTACTCTTGAATATAGTCCATATCCTTATCAATCTTATTTTTGGAGTAATTCAACAGGAACCCTTACTGGTACTTTACCATATTTTAATGCACCCCAATATGGTTGGTATTATGTTACTGTTACGTACGACGATTGCTCAGCTTCCGACTCTATTTTTGTAACATATCCTCTTTCTGTGTCTTTCTCTAATAATAACTTTATATCTGTTGTTCCATCAAAATTTAACGACTTTATATATATAACTTCAACCGACAAAATCGACAACGACATCTACATGTATTTAAGCTCTATTGAAGGTAAAGTTTTAATTAAACACCATTACCACAAAGGTTATATTATAAATCATAAAATAAATACTGAAAGTCTAAAGCCAGGCATTTATATATTAACTCTTAATTCCATTAATAATACTTATAAATTTAAGCTAGTTAAATAAAGATTTTCTTTTTAAAAATTAAATACAAAAATGATACCTATAAATCAGTATAGTAATAAAGTAAAAGTGTTTGACATAGCATATATTAATGTTATGTCTGTTTTAAACCTTAAGAAAGAAAAAGATTCAGAAGAAAATTACGAAGAATTTGAAGATGATGAATATGCTGAAGAAAATTATGAAGATTTTGAGAAAGTAGACGACGATTTTTATGATGAAGAAAATTACGATTTAAATGAAACTTATTCTTATGATGACGATTTTGAAGAGTTAGGAAACGAATATGAATCTTATCAAGAAAATATTGAATATTATGACGACGAATTAGAAAATTATTTTAGTGAAGAAGATTATGAAGATAGCGATAATATTTCAGATTTCGAAGATACCGAAGAAAAATGAATCATTTAATGAACGAAATTTTTTTCTCACGTTTTTTTAATGTAACTTTGCAACATCATTTGGCGAGATAGCTCAGGTGGTTAGAGCGCGTGATTCATAATCACGAGGTCGAGGGTTCGATTCCCTCTCTCGCTATTTTTTTATTTATCCAATATCAGTACATAATATGAAGAACGTAAGAGTACGTTTTGCACCAAGTCCCACAGGTCCTTTACATATAGGAGGAGTTAGAACAGCTTTATACAATTATCTTTTCGCTAAGAAGCATAACGGAACATTTATACTACGAATTGAAGATACCGACCAGGAAAGATTCGTAAAAGGTGCCGAAGAATATATAATTAATTCGCTTACATGGGCTGGTATTGTATTCGACGAAGGCGTACACGTTGGTGGACCATATGCCCCTTACCGACAGTCAGAAAGAAAAGCAATTTATAAACAATTTGCTTTAGATCTAATTAAAAAAGGGCATGCATACTATGCTTTCGATACTATTGAAGATTTAAAACAAATACATGAACATTACGCAAATCATGGTAAATCATTTCAATATGACTCAACAACTAGAGACTCAATGAAAAACAGTCTTACTCTTGGCGAAGAAAAAACTAAGGAATTATTAAGTAAAAACATTCCATTTGTAATTAGATTTAAAGTTCCTGAAAATAGAAATTTAAAATTATACGACCTGATAAGGGGAACAATTGAAATAAACACTAATGTATTAGACGATAAAGTATTATTAAAATCGGATGGAATGCCAACTTATCACTTAGCAAATGTTGTTGATGATTATCTGATGAAAATAACTCACGTAATAAGAGGAGAAGAATGGTTACCTTCCTATCCCCTTCACTTTTTATTATACGAAGCATTTGGTTGGCTTGACGTTATGCCACAATTTGCTCATTTACCACTTATCTTAAAACCAGAAGGACATGGTAAACTTAGTAAACGCGACGGAGATAAACATGGCTTCCCTGTTTATCCATGTCAATGGGAAAATGAAAAAGGTGAAAAAATAATTGGATTCAAAGAATGGGGTTTTTTACCCGAAGCATTTATTAATATGATAGCACTAATTGGGTGGAATCCCGGTAATAACAAAGAAATTATGTCATTAGAAGAAATGATAGAAGAATTTTCACTGGATAAAATTAACAAAGCAGGTGGACGTTTCGACCCCGAAAAAGCAAAATGGTTTAATCACCAATACATTCAAAAAACCGATAACACAACTTTACTGAAATTAATAAAAAATTACAATACCCATTATAATGTTGATGATCACACCCTGCTAAAAATAATTGAACTAACAAAAAATAGAATTAACATTTTAAGCGAATTTTTTATAATTAATAAATATTTTTTCGAACCACCTACAAGCTATAACACTGACTTAATTCAAAAAAAAATAAAATCACACGTATTTAACCATTTATTAGAGATCATCAAATGTTTTAATAACATAAAATGGGAAAAATTATTGATTGAAGAAGCAATTAAAAATTATTGTCAATTACAGGGTGTAAGATTAGGTGATTTAATGACTTCTCTGAGAATAGCAATTGTAGGCGACGCAAGTGGTCCACATTTGACAGACATAATGGAAATAATTGGAAAAACTGAAACAATAAGTCGTATTCAAAATTTCTTCGAGTTCGCTAAAACCAATTTACTTAATTAAGTGCTATCTGTTTACATACATATTCCATTTTGTAAAACTAAATGCAGTTACTGTAATTTTTACTCAATCACAAGCATCGAAAATGTCCATAATCTGATAGAATGTGAAATTAAAGAATTAATAAATTTTTCAAATAATTTACCTAATTATAAAGTTCAAACAATTTACGTTGGTGGTGGTACTCCAAGTGTTTTAAATGCCAAATACATTGAAAAAATTATTGTAGAAATTTTTAAATTATTCAAAGTATCAAAGAACCCTGAAATTTCTATTGAAGTTAATCCCGACGATGTTACATACAATGTACTTAAAGACATACGAAATATAGGATTTAATCGCATAAGTATTGGTGTTCAATCGCTTGATAATAAAATATTAAAATTTTTAAACAGAAGACATACTAAAAAACAAGTATACATTGCTATTGATAATTCTGTTAAGGTGGGTTTTAAAAACATAAGCGCCGATCTTATATATGGTATACCAGGATTATCAAACGAAGCATGGGAAAAAACTTTAAGCGAAATTTTAACATTACCTATTACTCATATCTCAGCTTACCATTTATCGTACGAAAAAGGAACTAAATTATATAGTTTACTAAAAAATAATATAATAAAAGAATTATCTGAGGAAGACAGCTTAACACAATACACTACTCTTTGTCAGATACTTAAATCCAATAATTTTATTCATTACGAAGTTTCAAATTTTGCTAAAAAAGGTTTCATTTCAATCCACAATAGTAACTATTGGAATGGAACATTCTATATTGGTATTGGCCCTTCTGCACATTCATACTTACCTAATTACCGCCTTTGGAACCCATCGAATATTAAATGCTATATTGACTCTTGGAAAGTTAATAAACCTTGTTATAACTACGAGAAAATATCAAAACGTAAACTATTTAATGAATATTTAATGACAAGATTAAGAACTAATAAAGGAATAAAAATCAATGATTTAAAAAAGATCGATAACAAATTATTCAATTTATGGTATAAAAATAATTTTTCAAAAAATTTGTCTTTTTTCGAAAAATACAAGAATGCATACCGAATAAGCGAAGAAAAATGGTTGTTACTAGATTATCTTTTAAAAAAAATATTTATTTAATCTCTATCTTTAATAATATTAAAAATCACTCGACCTATATTTTATCTTTCAAATTTTTTCTTAATTAGCACAATTGAAAACTTCGTCTTTTCTACTATGAAGACTTTGCTAAGATTACCAAAAAAATAATTTTTTCAAGTAAATATATTTAAAAAATTTTAAATTTCTACATTAAAATTTAATTAAGTCTTTCAAATTTTTTAACTTTTATTGTTATAAATAACAAAATAGCCACTTACCCTTAAATTTCATTTTATTTTTAATTAATTTGGTGACATCCTAAATGTTATTCTCCAATTACAATAATCACTAACTATTACAATTTTGTTTATTTTCGATTAATAGTTACTCCTAAGCAACGCTACTTACAATTTTTTTATAACAAAGCAATTCTAAAAACAAATCTATGTGTTTAGTTTATTGTGCAACAGCATCTTATAGTGTAAGATTATCTCAAAACACAAAACATATAAACATACGCAAAAAGAAAAACAAAACTTTTAAAATTTTTTGAAAAAATAATTATTAACTTTATAGACTTAAAATCCCTATATTCAGTAGTTTAGAAACTACAGTTTATTTTTCTTTTAATAAGTGAAAATAACCTTCGTAATTATGAATTTTATTTTTCCTATCTTTTGCTTTTATTACTATATAATATACGCCATCAGAGGCTTCGATACCATCAATTTTGCCATCCCAACCTTTGTTTATATCGTTCCACTCGTAAATTTTCCTTCCCCAGCGATTATAAATTATTGCATTGAACTCTTTTATAGACTCGCCATGAACAATAAATACATCATTTATGCCATCGTTATTTGGAGTAAAAACATTTGGTACTTCAAGCAAAGGTGCTTTACTTACACATAAGTAAGCATAACTTGCCGTATCGGTACAACCTTCTTTACTAGTAGCTACAAGCACTATCTTATAACATCCTTCTTTATTAATAGTTATTATTGGCATTGCCCCATTATAGGTAGCTACCAAATTTCCATTTTCATCGTAAATTCGCCACGAAAACTTTTTACCATTTATGCTATTATTAATAATTTGAAATGTATAAGGCACAATAGGATCATCGTTAAATGAAGTTGTATCGAATGCCGCAATTACTTTACCCGTATCTGCAATGTATATACTTATGGTATCATGGCATATTGTACCTGGTGCTGCATCGGGGCTCTGCGATTCTCCATGAACCACCAGAGAATATATACCTGGACATAAATTTTCTCTTACCATAGTATCGGAAGGAGTAAAGCCATCTAGCCAAGAAAAAGTATAGTAATTTGTGTGCACATTACCTTGATTATCTATGTAATCTGGAGATAATACAATCTTACCATTACAATTACCACATTTTGCGTGTTCGAGCACTTTATTTGGTTTAAAAGGATCGGGTTCTTTCACAATAACAGTAACAATACCACTATAGCAATTCCATTTATTTACAGTGAATAAACTCACAGTATGCTGGTCGCCTGAGTTCCATGAAACATAAATAGTATCGCTATGCAATGGATCTGTTATAACACTGCTTAAAGTACCTCCTGGATATTCCCAATGAAACTCAGTTATTCCATAATCTACATGGTTAGGTAAAGGCCAAGTATGAGCAATTATCATTGAACTATCATACCGGCATGGTGGCATTGTTGCTGTAAATTGACCAGATGGACGCGGTGCAAAATATAATCGAAGTGTATCGCTATCTATACAGTAGCCATGATTAACTTCTTGCCATACAAATTCCCTATAAGGCTTAACAGGGTTAAAGACTGAATAACAGGCAGAACAAATTAAATACAAGCTATCATTAGCAACATGCGATATATACGATCCTGTACTAGCAAAGTACACATTTTGTTGATCAATAGAATACCACGTTCCTGTAGAACCTACAACAGATGGTTGAGCATTCATCATATATTGAAGTCCACATACAGTGTCGGTCTTAATATCGCTATTAGTTCCGAAAAGCCCTGGCCAATAATTTCCGCCAGCATTTGCAACTGGTTGTTTAATAAAATTAACATATAATGGAGGACTTGTATCTCTACAATTACCATTTACTGTAACCCAATGGAAATAATGAGGTCCATAATACGAATCGCTTCCCTGACCTATTGTTGCTGTTACTTGCGTAGATGCGAATGGTGAAGGCGAAAAAGTTGTATTAGGAACTTCATCATACCAGTAACCATATCCATTAACAGGTTGTTGAGCATTTAAAAACGAAAACGACGGACCACAAACTAAAGAATCGGCAGGATTATTTAATATAATAGCTGGTTCTAATGCAGCAAAATAAATACTCACAGAGTCCATTCCATAACATATGCCATTAAATTCTACCCAATATAATTTTATAGTGTCATTTTCTGAGGGCCATCTTACCCATGTACAAGGTGAATCTGCATAAGCTGGATTGTATTGACCAGTTGGAGGAGGACCATCATAAAAAGCAATACCTGTTGGCCCGCTCCAGTGCCCCTGCAAACCACCACCAGGAGTTGCACATATATATGCAAACTTTCCACATACTTCCTGATCTAAGCCAGCATCAGGCTCTGGAGCTATTAGAAATTCTATCTTTACGGTATCTTTATCATTACAAGCAGGCATGTGAGCATTCATTTCGGTCCAAATATAATTATATGTACCATACTGTGAAACATAAGCCATTGTTTGTGGTTGCGTAGCATTTGCGAATGTTGTGTTGCCAGGCCCATTTAATTGGACCCATATACCAGTAGAGTTATTTAAGCTTGGATGAGCATTTAAAAAAACATGTTTACCACAAACAGTTGTATCATGCCCTGCAAAAGCATTTGGTATTTTATGAAAAGTAACAAGCACTGAATCATAATCATTACAGCCGGGGCCAGAACTTACATGCCAGTAAAAGTATACAGATACATAATCTGTTGTATCAAAATAATTTTGACTAATTGTTACCTGTGGGTTCCATGGTAAAGGGTCTGTTCCATTATAAATTATGGATACCCCTGGTAAGGAGCTTGTCCAATATCCCGTAAGTGCAATGCTCCCAAGAGTATCGGCATGTAAATTAGTAACGTAACCACAAACTGATTGATTAGCACCAGCCTCTGCATGAGCAGTTTTAGCAAAATAAACAAGTAATGTATCATAATTTGTACAATATTGACTTTGAGCCATAAAAATAAACGTATCTACCACAACATTTTGTGTTAATATTATTGTAGCAGTAACTGTTGTTGAGGTATCAGATGGCCAAAATTGAGCTGTGGGATCGGTAGAGAACCAATGTCCAGGATAAGTAGTATTTACATGCAATTGAATTGAATTTCCGCATGTTTGTAGATCAGGTCCAACATCTGGTTCTGGCATTTCATGAAATGTTAAAACAATTGTATCTTTTGATATACAACCCATATTATTTTCAGTCCACACAAGGTAATATGAAGTATAACCCGATCCAATGTTGAAAGTTGCATTTGGTAAAGTGTTATTAGGAGTAAAATAACCTATTTGAGGAGGTAACAATTGCCAAGAGCCAACTGAACCGTTTACACTAAATTGGGCATTAAGATTGTAACTTGTGCCACAAACATCAACATGCGATGGTCCTGCCTGGGCTTGTGGTTGAGTAATAAATGTTATTGCTACCGTATCAAGTGTATCGCAAACATGACTGTAATGGTGCCATGCAAAATAATATGTACCTTGCTGAGTTACCATAACACTCGAATTTGGTGACCCGGGTAAGTTTATTATTGCATTACCAGGGCCACTTAACAATTGCCATACAGCTGTAATTCCTGGTGCTGGCTGATTACCCTCAAATTGAGTTATGTAACCACACACAGTTTTATCAGGACCAGCATTAGGATAAATACAGCAATGTGGCACCTGAGGTATAGTATAAGTTTGTACTAATGAACAACCCTGACTATCATATATTGTAAGAGTATATGTTCCAGAAACTACATTTACAAGATCTTGAGACATTGATCCTGTGCTCCACAAGTATGTATAACCTGGCGTACCTCCAAGAGGAGTGATATAAATAGCACCAGTTGCTTCTCCGAGACAAGCAACAGAAACAATACTATCTATATAAACTGAAACGTAACTAGCCGGTTGAGAAACATTTACAGTTGCAGTAGTTGTACAACCAATCGCATCGGTTATGGTAACCACGTATGTTCCTGCAGCCAAAGAATCGGCAGTTTGAGTATTATCACCATTACTCCATTGGTAAGTATATCCAGGGGTACCTCCGCTTGCTATTACTGTTACAGACCCATTAGAAAAACCATAACAAGATACATTATTAACATTAAATTGATAAGTTATTTGTGGATTTGTGGCAGTAACAGTATATGAATCGACAAGAGAACAACCATTTGCATCTGTTACGGTTACATATTGTGTACCAAAACCAAATCCTGTTTGAATATTAAAAGTATCGGTTGTTGTAACCACTACACCATTCGACCATTGATATGTGTAAGGTGGTCGACCATGCGAAACGGTTACTGTATAAGTTGCAGTATTATCTTCGAAACATTTTTTTCCTGTTAAATTTATGCTCATTTCTGGCAACGAATATAACACCTCATGAAAATAACCGCACGTGTCATCCATTCCTTCTAATTCCCATGTTTGATTAAACCAAGTAATTGGTAAATAACCTAAAGGGATACTATAAGAAAGTAAAGGCCCTATATGTATTGTGCTCCTTGTATTTGCGATATCAATTAATATGCTATCGGGCAATTTACTAAGCAAACTATCTACATTAAAATAATTTTTTTCTGGAATTGTTTTTAAGTTTATTAATCTTACAAGTTCTTTTAAACTATCTAGCATAATGGGAGGAATACTCTGCGGAATAATCTCAAGTTGGTTATTATTACTACTATCATTTGTAATTTTAAAAAATGGTAAGTTTATCCAAAATTCAAAAGCATTTACTTGCAATGTAAATGCAACGCTATCCCACGTATGATTTGTAAATTGATTAGATAGTGTATGATAATAATTTATAGTAAATTGAGGATAGCCAAAACATGGGTATTTGAAGTGTAAATCATGACAAGCTTTCCACACTATATAATTAGAATAACCAGAATCTACAACTGCATTATTATTTGTAGGGTCGGTAACATAATAAGGTACTGCTACAGGCATGTGAAAATGATTCCATATAGTAGGATTAAATGTAAAATCTTGTTGTAAAGTATTTGTTATAAGTAAATTCGCCGTTAATAATTGATAAGTAATTGAAATTCCTCCTCCAATGTTTATAGTACCATTTAATTGATTAATAAAGTCGATCAATGGTTGACCTGAAGAATCGGGTAACCACGTTGCCACTGCCGTTAAAAACTGAATAATATCAAGATTAAAGTTTGCATATAAACTATCGCCCTGAGCAATTATTTTTTTATGACATTGATTTGTTGTGTCCAGATGATCTGTAGTTGTAACATAGGGTAAAGTTATATAACCAGATAACCCTGTGCCAAATAAATCGTTAAATACAATTGGCAATATTGTATCATGACAAAATGTAAACTGTCCATTCTGCATACATGGGTAAGTAATATCTCCATTTTGATAGTTTATATTTATTATTGAAATACTATCGTTTGGTACTCCAAGATTTAGAAAGTTATAATTAGTACAACCGCCAAAACAAATGGTAGCAAAAGCATCTATTCCAAAGCCATATTCTAGATCAAGATTAATTATGCCATCTTGAGGGAATTGAGTTGATAAATTCCATCCTGGTTGTACATAATATTTAGAATTTATTGTAAGCCAGTCTCCTGGCATAAAAGTATAGGGCATAGGAAATGTAAGATCAATCCTTACAGGATAATCTACATCTACCCAACCATTATGAAATCCTTGTACAATAAAAGTACTACTTAATAATAAGTGTGGATTTATAGTAAATAAAGCACCAAATTGTAAACCAAATATATTTTGAATAGAACCAAATGTAATGGTATCATTATAATTTATGTTAAATAACGGTTGTTGTATATTCAAATAAAAAGGATTACTATTTGGCCCCCACATACTCTGATGATGCGCACTCCAAGAACAAAAATGACTAACTGTGTAAGTTTGAGAAAATAATAAATTAAAATATAAGCAGCCTAAAACCAAATTCCTCACGCCTTTCATTAAAAAACTTTTTTACAAATATATAAATTTGTTATAAGATAAGACATAAATTCTATAAAAAAGTTGCCTGGATTTAAACATTTGTTTTAATGAAAATAAAAAATTCTTTTTTAGCTTATTTTTCTTATCTAAATTTTATATTTTTTATTAAAATTATTAGCAGATTTAAAATTGCCAAATTCGAAAACCAGGAATCATTAAAATAGCATATTAACAAATATTACAGTAATTTATTTTAAAAGCTTTTTTGCCGATACACTCTTTAATTAAAAAAATAAAAACAACAAAAACTTTTACTCACTTTTAACCCTTATGAATGTAAGCTAAAACACCAAAAAGAAGTTAAATAACGAACAATTTTTTTTGAAGTAAATAATTCCTATAAAACAACAGAACATCTGTAAAATTTAATTACTTTTAAATCTTTATCATTACTTTCCAAATATTGTCTAACAGTAATTTTATTGTCCATAATAAATTGTTGATTCAAGAGAGTAGCTTCAGTGTAAAATTTATTTAATTTACCTTCAGCAATTTTATCAATCATATTGTCGGGTTTTCCCTCTTTTCTAGCTTGCTCTTTTGCAATTTCTAGTTCTTTATTAATAATATCTTGTGGTACATCATCCTTATCAATCGACACAGGGTTCATAGCAGTTATTTGCATTGCTATGTTTTTACCAATTTGATCGTTGATAGGGGCTTTATTAAAACCAACAATTGCTCCTATCTTATTACCAAAATGTGTATAGTAAGCGACATATTCAGCATTTAAAAAACGATAATAAACAACATCTATTTTTTCGCCAATTGCAGCAACTTTGTCGTTAATCAAATCTGCTATGGTTAAATTATTAACCTTTAACTCTTTTAATTGCTCAATACTTTCTGGTTTATTTTCAAGAACTGTTTTAGCAATGATATCGGCAAGAGTGATAAAAGATTCGTTTTTAGCAACAAAATCTGTTTCACAACCAAGAGCTAGCAAAATGCCAAATTTATTATCTGGTGTAACAAGGGCTACAACACGGCCTTCGTTAGTTACCCGATCGGCTCTTTTCATTGCTACAGCCTGACCTTTTTTTCTTATTATCTCTATGGCTTTATCTATATCGCCATTCGCTTCAATAAGAGCATTTTTGCAATCCATTAAACCCGCACCTGTTAATGTTCTCAATTTTGTAATTTCAGCTGATGTAATTTGTGCCATAAACATTTAAATTTTAAAATTATAACTTACTATCTAAAACATAAAGAAAACTTCATGCTTCAGGATTCTTTTTTCTATGTCTTATCTCTTCTTTTTTTCTAACAAAACGAATTCTAGATCTTTCTTTCGAGTCTTTAATTTCTTGTTGTACTTGTGTTTCTGCCTTTTTTTCACCTTCTCTTTCTTCCAAACCTTCTTTAACTGCTTCTGCTATAGTATTTATAATTAATGCAATACTATTAGAAGCATCATCATTGGCTGGAATTGGAAAATCAACAAGATTTGGATTACAGTTAGTATCTACAATAGCTATAATAGGAATTCCTAAACGACGAGCTTCTTTTACAGCAATATTTTCTTTTCCAATGTCAACAATAAATAAAGCTGCAGGTAATCTGGTTAAATCGGCAATACTACCAAGATTTTTTTCAAGTTTTGCTCTTTGTCGTTCTATTTGTAAGCGTTCTCGTTTAGATAATTTATCGACAGTACCATCAAGTAACATTTTATCGATTTGCTCCATTTTTTTTACTGCTTTTCTTATTGTAGGAAAATTAGTTAACAAGCCACCTGGCCAACGTTCTATAACATAAGGCATTTTTAATGGCTTAATTTTTTCTTCTATAATTTCTTTTGCTTGTTTTTTTGTAGCAACAAATAATATTTTTTTTCCCGATTTTGCAATTTGTTTTACAGCATTACAAGCTTCTTCAAGTTTTGCTCTTGTCTTGTATAAATCAATAATGTGAATCCCATTTTTCTCCATAAAAATATAAGGAGCCATTGCGGGATTCCATTTTCTACGCAAGTGTCCAAAGTGCACACCTGCTTCTAACATTTGTTCAAATGTCGGTACATTCATAATCATTATTTTTAACAACTATCAGGTAGTTCTTTTTTAACAAAAGAAGTCCTGATAGTTTAATTATACACAATTTAACGTTTAGTAAACTGGAAGCGACGACGTGCTTTCTTTCTTCCAGGTTTTTTTCTTTCTACTTGTCGTGGGTCTCTCTTAAGAAGCCCTGCACTCTTTAGAACAGTTCTATACTCTTCATTAATTTCAACTAATGCACGCGCAATTGAATGTCTAATAGCCTCGGCTTGGCCATTTGGCCCTCCACCATGTACATTTATTTTAATATCATATTTTCCTTCTAAATTAAGTAATTTTAATGGCTGTTCAACCTTTGTATAAAAATAATCGTTAACAAAATACTCCTTATATGGTTTACCATTTATTATTATATTACCTTTTCCTGGTTTTACAAATGCCCTCGAAACTGCACATTTTCTTCTTCCAACAGTATGTATTACTTCCATATACTATTTCTTTATATCCTCAAAAGTTATTATTTCAGGCTTTTGAGCTTTATGTGGATGATTTTCACCCACATATACTTTTAAATGAGTAAACATTTTTCTTCCAAGTCGATTTTTAGGTAACATACATTTTACAGCATGTTCTATTATTTTTTTGGGATTTTTTTGGAGTAATATTGATGGAGTAGTAAAACGTTGCCCTCCTGGATATCCTGTGTATTTTACATATTTTTTTTCAGTCATTTTCTTACCTGTAAAAACAACCTTCTCACAGTTAATAACTATTACATTATCACCACAATCAACATTTGGTGTAAAATTTGGCTTATTTTTACCTCTTAAAATAAATGCAATTCTCGAAGCTAATCTTCCAACAGGAATACCTGTTGCATCAATTAAATACCATCTTTTTTCAACTTTCTCTTTTGGTAAAAAACTAGTCTTATAACTTAATGTATCCACTTACCATTAAATTTAGATCGCAAATATACAAAATAATAATTTAGTAAAAAAATTTTTTTATTTTTTTGTTAGACGAATTAAAAAGGAAAATAATATATTTAACATCATTTTTCTCCTTATAACCAAATTTATTTAGTCATTGAATTAAATAAAAAAGCAAAATTTTCCACTAAATTAACTTTTTTAAAACTATTTTTATATTTTATAGGCCGAAAAAAACCATGCCAGCCCCACATAACAAAATAGTGGCTCCAATTATAAGATTGTTATAACGAATGTATTTATTTATAAACTTTAAGTTTAGGCCTTTATAGATTGCAAATACTAAGATCATCATTGTTAATATAGTTATGAGTGCAAATAATGATGTTACAAAAATTAATAAAAATATATTATTATTAGCAGCCGGATACATAACTAACGGTATTAATGGTTCACAAGGCCCAAAAATAAAAATTATAAAAAAAATCCACGCTGTTAATTTACTTTTCTCTTCATCATGAAAATGAATATGTTCTTTATTGTGAACATGTTCGTGTTCATGAAAAGTACCATCATTATGGAAATGTGAATGTTTATGTGGTTTATTTTTTACTGCACTTATTATTCCATATATAAAATATATAAAACCGAAGCTAAAAAATAAAACCGATACAATGCTACCGCGTACTTCTTCCCATATATTTATTTTATTAATAGAAATACCTAATACAATTCCCACAACACCAATAATTACTGAACTTGTAATATGCCCCAGTCCAGCAAAAAAAGTAAACCATAGTGCCTTTTTTAAATTCCATTTCTTTAACTTTGCAAAAACACCAATAGGTACATAATGATCTGGTCCAGTTATAGTATGAATAAAAGCAATAAAACAAGTACTTAAAATCACAATAGATTCATTTGTATTCATACGTTATGGTATAAATAAAATTGCAACATACAAAATTTAATAATAAAAAAAACTTATATATTTTTATACATCTAAAAATTAAAACTTATTCCAAATTGGAAATTGCGAGGGTTACCAGGAGTAAAGCAAATTTCGGTAATAGGAGTAGTTTCATGTTTTAATTTTGTTTCGGTTGCAAATTGAGCTTCGTTCCAATCCACGTTAAATATATTTTCAACAAATGCAAACAGCTGAAATTGTTTAAATTTGTATGAGATACCAGAATTAAAAATCAGGTGCCCTGGTGCAACTATTGAAAAATCTTCGTTTCCAGGTCTATCACTTACATACCGATATTGTAAGTCAAAAGTAATGTTTTTAAAATTTATTAAGCTAATTCCTCCTGTAGATACAATTCTTGGCGATAGAGGTACAAAATCGTTACCTTTACTTGCTCCTATAATTCTGGCATTTGAAAAATTAAAATCAATATTTGTCCAGATCCATTTGTATATTTTCCATCGTAATTCAAGATCAACACCTATTCTTTTAGTAGGATCGTTTAATTCAGTGAATCCACCATCACCAGCGTATACAAATTCCTTTTCAAGAAATAAATACCAAAAGCTACTACTAAGTAAAACTTTATTTTTAATATTTGTTCTTAATCCAAGTTCACTTCCAATGCATCGGGGTATAGTTGTAACATTTTTTTGCTGAGGATCATAATTTTTACTAATTAAAATTGAATCGATTGCTTCTTCAGAATAATTATGACTTTGATAATATTTTACTATTTCATTAATAGCTTTGCTTATAATAATACATCTGGCATCGTTAGAATGAAAACTTGTTCCTGCATTAAAAAATAAATCTAAATGTTTTAACGGACTAAAAATTATATTAAATTTAGGCGATGCAATTACTTTATGTTCAAAACCAGAGGCATGCGGAAGTTTCATGTACACTGAATCATTTATTGGCTTATTATCAACATTAAAAGTAAAGTAATCGGCTCTTAAACCTGCATTTATTTTAAACTTTTCTGAAAAAATAAAATCTTCTGAGGCAAACAAATAAAAATTTCGCTGGTAAACAATGTCGTCGGCAAAAGCATTTTTAAACACTCTATTAGGACTATGATATAAGGCTACATTAATATTATCTGCTCTAAATCCTCCGCCAAAGGAGGTTTTTAAAATAGAATTAATAAGTTCTTTATAAAAGGAATATTTTACATTCAATCCATAAATATCTCTGTTATCTTTTTGTTCAATCATATCGCCATCATCAGGATCAAATAAAAAGAAAGTGAAATTTGAGAATAGCTTAAAATTATACTTACTAAAATAACTTTGTACTACAAATGTATTTTGGTCGGTACCCTTTAATGTATATTCTACATTTACATTTTGACGGCCAGTCGTTCCTCCTTCAAGTGGATCAATTGCTCCGAATCTGCTAATAATACCTTGTTCAACAGCTCTTGTTGGTATTTGGCCAGAAGCATCCCAACAACTTGTATAAGAGCTAAACGAAAGGGAAATCTTACTTTTAGCCGACAAAAGGTTAAAATATTTTGCAAAAATATTTAAACGCTTAAAATTTTGAGGGTTAATAAAAGGCCCATCAGTAGTATAATATTGACCAGCAAAATATGCATTTTGTTGTGCTCCTCCATCTTTTATTTGATATAACAAGGTTGTTTTGTATGTATTAAATTCGCCTACTTCAAATCTAATAAAATTATTGTCAATTATATCTTTAGTTTTAAAGACTACTGTAGCAGCTGTTGAAAAGTCGCCGAATTCGGCAAAATAAGGGCCCTTATAAACTTCTATATCATCGATTGTTTCGGCTATTAAAAAATGAGTATCGGCATATCCTTGGCCATGAGCATGAGTAACCATGTTGACAGGTATTCCATCGGCTAAAATATTAATATCTGTGCCATGATCGCAGTCGAAACCACGAATAAGAATTTGTTCAGCTTTTCCACCTCCTTGATGTTGTGTTATTATTAAACCTGGTACACGCTGTAATAAATCTTGAGTACTTCGATTTTGTTTTACTTCTAAATCTACCAATCTTATTTCTTTCGAAGAGGCTGCCGACTTTGGCCTTTCTGAGTATATTAACACTTCTTTCATTTCCAAAGTAGTGGGTTTTAATTTTATTGTTATAAATGTTGGTTCTTCAGCTTTAACTGAAACTTTTTCTGTATATGGTTCATACCCTAAATGCAATACTTGAATCTCATAATCTCCTTTTTTTAAATTTTTTAACTTAAACATACCATTTATGTCTGTTGTAGTACCTATTATAGTTCCTTTAACAATAACATTTGCAAGTGGAATTACCTCATTACTTTCACTATCCCTTACTGTACCAATAATAACACCATTTTCATAATTCTGACCTAATATTTTAAAGAATAAAACATTAAAGATTGCTACACAAAACGCCATCTGTAATAACCTATAAATCCCTTTTGTTTTCATAGTTTTATTTTTTATCACATTTACTTCGGTCTTTATATGATTTATGAAATATAACAAAACATATTCACCAATATTTTTAACCTGCAACATAAATAGTGTTATGATATTTAAATAAGGTGTTACCATAAAAATAAAAAAAACTAACTTATATCAGTAAAAACGAGCTTTCCATGTAAAATACCTTTAATGTTCAAAATATTTTTTGATAGATTAATTAAATCTATTGCCTTACCTTTTAAAGCGATAATTTCGAGGCATAAATTATGAGAAATATGTATATGTTGAGTAGCCAAGATTATTTTATTATAATCGTGCTGAATATTAAGTAATTTATTAACTAAAAGTCGTTTATGATGATCGTAAACTATAACCATTGCTCCAGCCACTGTTTTATTTTCATTTACTTTTTCTTCAACAAGATAATCTTTTATTAGTTTTCGTAATGCCTGAGACCTGTTAGGAAAGTTATTTTTCTTTACATAAGCATCTAATTCCTTTAAAATATCATCTTCCAGTGATACACCAAAGCGCTTAAGCTTCACTATGTCACGAATTTATAAAAAGTTGGCACAAAATTAAATATGTTTTTAATAACAAAAAAAATTATTTTATGTTTTTTAACCAATTAAACCAATTTTCTAAGCCTTCGCCAGTTTTTACTGAAACTTCAAAGAATGTTAAATGATGATTAATTCTTAAAGCATACTCTTTTGCTTTATCAATCGAAAATTCGACATATGGTAATAAATCAATTTTATTTATTATGCAAATATCGGATGATCGAAATATTGTTGGATACTTTATAGGTTTATCATCACCTTCTGTAACACTGTATATCAAAATTCTATATTTTTCTCCTAAATCGAATAAAGAAGGACAAACAAGGTTACCTACGTTTTCTATAAACAGAAATGAATTGTCTGTAATATTAAGTTTTTTAATAGCATTGTTTATCATAGTACTATCGAGATGACAACCATTACCTGTGTTAACCTGAATAACTGGAACATCAGTAGCTTTTATTTTATTTGCATCGTTTAAAGATTCTTGATCCCCCTCAATAACAAAAATATTTTTTTGAGTTTTTAAAGCATTAATAGTTCTAATAAGTAAACTTGTTTTACCTGCACCTGGTGCACTAACAAAATTTAAGGTTATGATGTTTTTTGCCTCAAAGTACCCACGATTTCTTTCGGCTATTAGTTTGTTCTTGTTTAATATATCTTCTTGTATTTCAATTGACCTGTGAGAATGTTCATGGTTATGATGATCATTCTTATAGCTATCTACATGAGTATTATCATGTAAATTTAAGTGCTTTTCATTATCCGAATCTAAAATTTGATATTTTACTTGGTTATTGCTTTCTCCGCAACCACATGTATTGCACATAAGCTTAATTTTTTTAGCAAAATAATTCAAAATGTTTAATTAATTCAAAATTTTTTGTTATGTTTTTTATTAATGCCACTTCATGTGCTAAGAATGCTTAATAAAAGGACATTTTATTTTTATTGTATAAAAAAAATGAATTTATAATAACAAATTGCATTAATCAACGACTATTGCCAGAACTTTTAATTCATTTCCTTGTAAAACTGTAAAATCGAAACTTTTACATAGAGTACACTGAGATAGTAAGTTTTCTATTTCAAATTCATGGCTACATTTATTACATTTAGCTTTAGCCGGAATTTTTTTAATTTTTAGAGTGGTATTTTCAAACAAATTATTACGTTCAATACATTGCATAGCAAACTCAAGAGCTTCTATGCTTACATCGCTTAATTGACCTATTTCGACTTCGATTTCGTGTACTTTAACTGCATTGTATTTTTTTGCGTAATTTTCGGCAATTTCTAAGATATTTTGTAATATGTAAGCTTCATGCATAAATAAAAAGAATTAGCATATTCTTGGTATTTGTTCGCCTGAAAGCATATTAATAATTCTTTTTCCACCTACTTTAGTATTTAAAACAACATTACCTTTTTGGTATTGATTTACTTTTACAATTTCGCCGATTACGGCAGCTTGTTTACCATATTGGTTTCTGTGCATAATTTCAAGTACTTTTTCAGTATGGTTTTTATCGCAAACTATAACTATCTTCCCCTCATTAGCGATATAAAGAGGATCGAAACCAAAAACTTCGCACATAGCGGCCACATTTTCACTAATTGGTATAAGCGATTCATCTACAATAATATTTACCTTGCATTTAAGTGCTATTTCGCATAGAACCGTTGCTAAACCTCCTCGTGTAGCATCACGCATAAACTTAATATTGCAATCACTTTCTAAGATTTCTCTTATCAAATGATTAAGAGATGCACAATCTGAAGTAATTTCTGATTTAAAGTTTTGAAAATTCCTTGCTAAAATAATTGCCATGCCATGTTCAGCAATAGGGCCATTTATAATAATTTTATCACCGCAGCCAATATTTATGCCTGAGCTTATATGATTAAATTTTTTTTCTAATATTCCAATACCGGTAGTAGTAATAAAAACCTTATCGCAATGACCTTTTTCTACTACTTTAGTATCGCCTGCAACAATTAAAACACCAGCATACCGTGCCTCTTCGGCCATTGAAGATACAATTTCTTCAAGATCGGCCAGAGGTAAACCTTCTTCTAATATAAAAGAAGCACTAATATATTTAGGTATAGCTCCCGCAACAGCAAGGTCGTTAATTGTACCGCAAACCGCCAATTTCCCAATATTACCTCCAGGAAAAAAAATTGGAGTTATTACAAACGAATCGGTAGTAAAAGCTATATTATTTGTTTCTAGGTTAATTATAGCAGAATCTGATTGAAGAGCCAATAGGGGGTTGTAAAAATATTTTACAAACAACTCGTTAATAAGTTGATGAGATAATTTTCCACCGCTACCGTGCTCAAGTAATATTTTTTTACTCATATTTATTTAATCTGTAATATATGTTACAAGCTCCTTCGTGCGACACCATGCAAGCACCTACGGGGTTATCGGGAGTACAAGTTTTAGCAAAAAGCTTACAATCGTTTGGAGTTTTTAAGCCTTTAAGAATTTGCCCGCAAATACATGCTGGGTCTTCATCGACTTCTTCAACCATAATATTGAACACTTTTTCAGCATCAAAGCAAGAGTATTCATCATTTAAGCGCAAACCACTGTTTGGAATAACACCAAGTCCACGCCACCAATCGTCTCTCAAAGTAAAAACTTTACACATAAGTTCCTTAGCTTTCATGTTTCCTTCTGGTTTTACAGCTCTTCGATACTGGATTTCAACTTTAAAATCATTATTTATAATTTGCTGAATTAACATATAAATAGATTGCAGCATATCTAAAGGTTCAAAGCCCGAAATGACACAACCAACTCTGTACTTTTTTACCAAATTTTCGTATATATAGGATCCAGTTATGGTACTTACATGGCCCGGAGCAATATATCCATTTATTTTTATGCCTTCGTCGATTAAAGCAGCCATTGCTGGTGGCATAATTTTGTGTGAGCTTAGAATAAAAAAATTTCTCAATTTTTTTTGAGTAGCTGTTAAAATTGCAGCGGCTGTAGAAGGTGCTGTTGTTTCGAAACCAATAGCTAGAAATATTATTTGTTTCGATGGATTAAGTTCAGCAATGTTTATTGCATCGGTTATTGAATATACTATTCTAACATCGTTACCTTTACTACGTTCGTAATAAAGAGAAGAAAAAGAACCTGGTACTTTTATTAAATCGCCAAATAGAGTAATTATGGTGTTTGGAAGGTTGGATAGTTTTATTGCATAATCAATAAATTTTTTGCTTGTTACACAAACTGGGCATCCAGGTCCAGAAATTAAGCGAATGTTAGATGGCAACAAAGAAGGTAAACCAAACTTTTGAGAACTCCAAGTATGCCCTCCACAAACTTCCATTAAAGTAATTTCTTGATTGGTTAAATTAGATATTTTATTAGCGAGTTTTTGTATAAGTTCTTTATTTCTGTATTCGTCGATGTATTTCATAAATTTATAACTTAGCTTTTGTTATTTATTGATGTATCATCTAGTTCGCAAATTTGTTTAAGTAATTCGAATGTTTCGTATGCTTCGTCTTCATTAAGTTTTTGAATAACAAAACCTGCATGCAACAAAACATAATCGCCAACCTTCACATCATCTACAAGTTGAAGCGATGCTTCATATAAGTTCCCTCCTATCGAAACAACAGCTTTATCGTTTTCTATTGAAACCACTTTACATGGTATACTTAAGCACATACGAACAAAAATATTTTTTTAAAATTATTATTCTTTTTAAAAAAAAAGTAAAAAGTTAGTCATAAATTTTTATTTACTGCTCCAAATACTAATTGTCCTAATGCAATACCTCCATCGTTCGAAGGAACTTTTTTATGAGAGTAAACGTCGAATTCATAACTAGAAAGAATACTCTCTACTTTTTCTAGTAAATATTTATTTTGAAACGAACCGCCAGACAAAACAACTTTATTGATGTTATATTTTTCACGTAAAATTTTAACAATAGAAATAATTATGTTAATCACCGTATTATGGAATTTTGTTGAAATTATGCTAGAAGGAACGTTATTTTTTAAGTCGACAATGATTTCATAAAAAGTATTTTTAAAACTAACTAAGTTGTCGTAAATATTATAGGAATAAGCTTCAGTAATTGATTCATTTATAATTGATTCTAAGCGCATAGGTGCTTCGGCATGAAATTTTGCATGAGTACAAAGATTAATTAGAGCAGAAACAGCGTCGAAAAGACGACCTGCACCACAAGTAAGTGGGCAATTAATTCTTTTATCTATCATCGATATTATCATATTAAGATGTGTAGGATTAACATTTTTTAAAAACGACAAATTGAATTGCAAAAACTGTTGGTTGAAATATTTATAAAGGTAAGAAACTGCCGATCTCCAAGGTTCGTAAGTAACTTTGTCGCCACCAGGTGCAGGAATATACTCAAAATGAAAAGCACGTTTAAACTCTCTAAGGTTGCAAATCATAAATTCACTGCCCCAAATATTGTTATCGATACCATATCCAGTTCCATCGAAAGCTACTCCAATAACATTTTCATTTAGTTTATGTTCAGCCATACACGCTACTATGTGCGCATGGTGATGTTGCATTTTTAAATGTTTTATACCACTTTCTTCTGCATAACGAGTAGATAGGTAATCGGGATGCATATCGCTAACAATAATTATTGGTTTAAAATTAAATAGCTCTTTAAATTTTTCGATAGTAGACAAATAAAATTCATAAGTTTCAATGTTTTTTAAATCTCCAATATGTTGACTAAATATTGCTTGATTACCTTTGCCTATACAAAAACAATTAGATAATTCTGCTCCAGTTGCTAAAATTCCTTCAACATTAAAATCTAACAATAAAGGCGATGGCACATAACCTCTTGACCGGCGAATAATTCTTTCTTGGTTATTAATTACTCTTACTACAGAATCGTCGACTCTATTATAGATTTCTCGATTATAAACTAATATAGCATCGGCGATGCTGGTTAATTTATTTAGTGCCACTTCATTATCTGTTACAATTGGTTCGTCTGAGATATTACCACTTGTAAAAATAATTGCATCGATATTAAAGTTTTCGAATAATAAATAGTGAAATGGCATATAAGGTAAAATAGCACCAATAGTGTTTAATCCAACATTTACAGAATACGGAAGATCCTTTTTTTGCTTAAGAATGACAATAGGTTTTCTATATGATTGAAGTGCTAATTTTTCTTTTTCGTTAATAAAAGCATATTTTTCTAATATCTCGATCGAAGGGAACATAACAGCAAACGGTTTACCTTCTCTTTTTTTCCGTTTCCTTAAGCGCGAAACAGCTTCTTCGTCTAAAGCGTTACATGCTAAAAAAAAGCCTCCATATCCTTTAATAGCAACAATTTTTTTGTTTTTCAATAAGTTTCTTACGTTATTAATAACTTCGTTAATGTTTTCAAATGTTTTATTATTATAATGCAATGTATAATGCGGCCCACAATTACTACAAGCAATTGGTTGTGCATGAAACCTGCGGTTAAAAATATCGGTATATTCCTTAAAGCAATCATCACACATTTTAAAAACGTTCATTGTAGTATTAATTCTATCATATGGAATTTTTTTTATTATAGTAAATCGCGGGCCACAGTTTGTACAATTTACAAATGGATAATTAATACGATTTATTTGATTTTTAATGTCGTTCAAGCAATCTTCACAAACAGCAATATCGGGGCTTATTTGTGTTACTTCGTCAGAAACAGTTTTGCTTTTTTTTATTTCAAAATCTGTAAATATTTCGCTACTGGTTTCTATAAAGTTAATAGACTCAATATCGGAAACAGGTGGTGCATTTTTTTTTATGTTTTCGATAAATTCAAGTAATTTATTCTCAGTAGCATTTAATTTTATTAACACCCCAGTGTTTCTGTTTTCTACATAACCATTTAATTTTGCACTTTTAGCAATACGATATATAAAAGGTCTAAAGCCTACACCCTGTACTAAACCTTTGATTTCAATTATAAAAGTTTTTACTTTACTATTTTGAGAATTTCCCATTAGTAATTAAAAGTGAAATTTTGTATGGAAAACTAAACCTAAGTAAAAACATTTTAGTTTAAATTATTACAAATATGAGCAATAATACTTTCAACATTTTTTATTATTTCAGGAAATTTTTCTTGAATTATAGGGCTAAAAGTTTCGCTAAATATTTTATCTTCTACTATTTCTATTGCTATAATATATACATTATGTGGGATTGGTAGGTTTAGTTTTTTAGCAAGTTGCAATGCTGTTAAAAAAGAAATGTCATGAATCGAAGATAAATGTAATGTTTCTTTAAAATCTTCTGGCTTAAAAACATAAACCGTACCTGGAGTTCCATTAATTGTTTTTATTGCATCTATGAAAATTACATTTTTATAATTTTGTATTATATCTAATATTTCTAACCCTCCTAAGTAACCTGTTTCGAAACATACATTTTTAAACCTTCCAGATTTTTTTAATTCACTTGTAATTTTAGGCCCTATTCCGTCATCACAAAGTATTTCATTCCCAATTCCGTAAACTAATATATTACTTAAGCACATTAGAAAATTAATCTCTTCTAACCTTTCTAATTACATTGCCATCTAGATCTTTAAAAATTACTTCTAAAGGCATTTTACCAGGTAAGCTATGAGTAGCACACGAAAAACATGGGTCGTAAGCTCTAAATGCCATTTCGATCATATTTAAAATCCCCTCATCGACAGTAACACCTTTTTTAATTATATTTTGGGCAGCTTTTTTAATTGACATTGAGATAGCAGCATTATTATTTGTAGTACCAACAATTAGATTGGCTTTAGTAATAATTCCGTTTTCGTCGGTCCAGTAATGGTGTGTTAAAGTACCACGTTGAGCTTCAACAATTCCTACACCTTCGCCTGGTATTTTGGATGGTAATTCTGCTTGAATGTCGGGGCTTGTAATCTCTTTATCAGAAGCAAGTTCTAGACAACGTTCAGCAGCATACAATAATTCAATTAATCTAGCCCAATGCATAGCAAGAGTTGCATGAACGGGTTTACCACCAAGAGTACTATACATTCTTTCGTATTCTTCTTGAGCTAACGGTGTAGCCATTCCATCGGCGGCATTTAATCTACCAAGTGGTGTTGCTTGGTAAACTCCAGAATCTTTTCCTTCAACAAAACCTTTCCAACCAATTTGTTTTAGGTAAGGGAATTTAAGGTAACTGTATGGTTCTACGCGTTCAGCTATCCAATTGCGGTATTCTTCGGGTGAATATTTACAATGCTCTTTTCCTTCAGGGTCAACTACTCTAACTTTTCCATCATAAAAATTAACTTTATTATTTTCATCGACAAGACCCATTGAGTAAATTTTAAGAGAATAAGGTCCATTTAATATTAAATCAACGTAAGCTTTATTGCTTAGAACTATATCGTTAAATAACTTAATTGAAAACTTTGCAAATTCGACAAAACCTTTTGCTTTTTCTTCTATATCTTTTCTTTGTTGTTCGGTTAATCCTTTTCTTACGCCACCAGGTGTATTCATTACAACATAAGTTTGATGGCCACCGAGTAATGCTTGAATTTCCTGAGCTATACGACGCTGTTTAATAACTTCTGTTCCGACTTCGGTTCCAACTTTTGCAATAACACCAAGAATATTTCTTTCGGCGGGCGAAGCATTAGGCCCAACTACAAAGTCGGGAGCTGCCAATGCATAAAAATGAGCTATATGACTATGAACAAAATGAGCCATATAAAACAACTCGCGCAATTTTTTTGCTGTTGGAGTTGGTTTAACTCCGAATACAGCATCTGTAGCTTTACCTGCTGCCATATGATGGCAGCCCGGGCAAACGCCACATATTTTTGCAACAATTTGCGAAGCCTCTTCTACTGGCCTTCCTTCAAGAAACTTTTCAAAACCTCTTAGTTCAGGAACCTGAAAATAAGCATTTATTACTTCACCATCGTCGTCACAGAATATTTCAATTTTTCCATGACCTTCTAATCTAGTTATTGGATCTATTGTATATCGCTTCATAGTAATTTCCTCCTTAAAATTGAAAATGGTATACTATATCTGTAAAAAGTACCAACAGGATCAACAACTGTATCAATTGCCTTTTGTATTTCATTAGGATCATTTGAATCGATCATTGTAGCAATAGCCGATAACATTTTAGCACCTGGGTCGGCAACTTCGGGTGGTGGGCCATAACACCCACGACAAGGGGCATTTCCTTCTACACATCTTACACCACAACCCGAACGTGTTGCTGGTCCACAACAAATTACACCTTGTTCTAAGAAACATGTTTCGCCATCGTCTTTAATTTGCCATGGTCTCTTGAACTCTTTTACGAGTTTATTATCTGATTTTTTTCTTTTACATTCGTCGCACTGGGTTTTATCTTTAGCACCAATTACTGACCCCTTTGGTGGCAATTGTTCTCCATTGACAATGGCTAAAAAAACTTCAACAAGTCGCTCTGTTTGAGGAGGGCAACCAGGTAAATAATAATCAACATCAACCACTTGGGCAAGAGTTCTAACATCATTATAAAATTCTGGTATTTCTAATTCACCTTCACTTACTTTATAATGTGGTTGAGGTAATACTTGGTCGGGATTGATAGTAGATTCGCTTTCAAAATAAACTCTTTTAAAAATTTCTTCTTTATTAAATAAATTAGCCAAACCAGGAATGCCACCCATGTGAGCGCACGATCCGTACGCTACTAGTATTTTTGATTTTTTTCGTAAAAGTTTAGCTAGATGTTCATTTTCAGAATTTCTAACAGCTCCATTGTATAGTGTTAGGTCTATAAAACCATCGGGCATTTGTTCAACATCTTTATATTTTGTATCTAATGCGATAGGCCAGAATACCAAATTTGCATGTTCTACAATAGTAAATAATTTTTCATGAACATCTAATACCGAAACACAACATCCCCCACATGCTGCCCCCCAATAAACTGCTAAATTTAACTTTGGTTTCATATAGTTTTTATTTAATTATTTACGAAAATGTTTCAATATTTTGTTTAACTTTAGAAGGACCTAATTCAGCAATTTTTTGAGTAAATTCGTTAACTAGCTTAGCAAACTCAGCTCCTTCGCTAGCACTAATCCATTCCAGGCGGAGACGGTCTGGTTCTATACCCATTTGTATAATATATTTTTTTAGCAGGTGATATCTTCTTAGACACTTATAATTTCCTTCATGATAATGACAATCTCTAGGATGACAACCACATATTAACACACCATCGGCTCCTTCTTTAAAAGCTTTTAAAACAAAAGTAGGGTCGACTCGACCTGAACACATAACTCTAACCACTCTTATACTCTCATCGTATTTCATTCTGGAAGTACCGGCAAGATCGGCCCCCGTATAAGAACACCAATTACATAAAAAGCCAACAATTTTTGGCTTAAAAATTTTCTCATTAACCTTGTTTTCCATTTATTTAATATTTTTAATATTAAGCATAGCTAAACAAACCTTCAATTTGTGAAAGAATTTGAACATCGGTAAAATGTTTTGCTTTAGCGGCACCTGTTGGGCAAGCAGCAGCACACGTTCCACATCCTTTGCAAAGTACTTCATTAACAATAGAAACTTTTTTGACAGCATCAAAAGATATAGCAGAATATGGGCACACTTTTATACATGTCTGACAGCCACAACATAAATCTTCATTAATAAACGCAGTAGTAACTTCAACATCTACAGTTTTTGCTTCGATAGTTGCTAATATTCTTGCAGCAGCGGCTTTTGCTTGCGAAATGGAATCGGGTATATCTTTAGGGGCCTGACAAGTACCAACAACATAAACTCCATCGGTTGTAGTAGCTACAGGGTCTAATTTAGGATGTCGTTCTATGTAGAAGTTATTTCCACACATGCTCACACCTACTTTGTGAGCTACTTCTTTTGCGGCTTCGTGCGCCTCCATTCCTACCATTAGTATAACCATATCGGCGGGTACTTCAATTATTTCGCCCGAAAGCTTTTCTCTAAAATTAATAATTAAATTACATTTATCTGATGATGATGCCTCTCTTATTTTAGGTAATTCATTTTTTTGATCAAAAACTAAAAAAGTAACATTTTTTCTAGATGTAGAGCTATAAAACTCTTCGCAATATTTTCCAAATGTTCTCATATCGGCATAGATATCAAAAATGCTAGTTTCGGGTAAAACTGAGTTTATTTGATTAATGTATTTTAAAGCAGTTAAACAGCATACACGTGAACAATAAACATTATATTTTTCGTTTCTACTTCCTACACAATGAATAATTGCAATACTTTGAGGTTGTTTTCCACTTTTAGTTTTAATATCGCCGCTTTTAAGCATATTTTCAAATTCAAGAGAAGTTATTACATCTGGAAGTTTACCGTAGCCATATTCAGGAATTCTGCTTGCATCGAAAGGTTTCAATCCTGTTGCAACAATAATATTACCGAAGACAATTTTATTACCGTTAATTTGTGTTTCAAAATTACCAATATAACCGAATATTTCACCAATTTCGGTATTCAAAAAAATTTCGATATTAGGATGGTTAACAACCTCGCTTAATTTACGATCTAGGATTTGCCTGGCACTATTTAGGAAGGGAAATGTAAGATCTATTTGGTTCATGATACCGCCGAGTTTATTAGACTTTTCGACGAGATAAACTTTTTTACCAGCATTTGCAAGTTCTAGGGCTGCAGAAATACCAGAAATTCCACCACCAATTATTAAAGTTGCTTCGTTTATTGGAACACTTCTTTTATCTAAAGGTTCATGCCATTTAACTCTTTTAATAGCTGCTAGAATCAAATCTTTGGCTTTTATAGTTGCTTCGTTACGATTAGTATGAACCCAAGAGCACTGTTCTCTAATATTTGCCATTTCTAAATAATAAGGGTTTAAACCTGCTTTTTCTAAGGCCTTTCTAAATGTTACTTCGTGCATTCGTGGAGAGCAAGCAGCCACAACTATTCTATTCAATTTATGTTCTTGAATATCTTTTATAATAAGATCCTGTCCTGGATCTGAGCACATATATTTATAATCTCTTGCAACAATTACATTTTTAACTTCACTTAATTCTTTAGCTAATTTTTCAACATCGACCATTGCAGCAATGTTAGTGCCACAATGACAAACGTAAACACCTATTCTTAATTCTTTCATATGTTATTTTCTTTTATAAGCTAAATTTTTAATATAAGAAAAATAAATTGCAAAAGGCCTGTAAGCCAAATGAGACCACTTAGAAAAAGGTACTTCAATAACTAACATAGGCACAGCTATCATCAGGTGGAGTAAATAAGTTATATAAGTTAGTTTAGGCATTCCACTTATTCTGAAATAGTGCATTAAAATTCCTGTCAAAACCGTTAAAAAAAGCAACACTAAAAATGCCCAATCGGTATGATGTGAATACTTGCTATTTTCTCTTAATTTTTTACGTCTGTTATAATAAAAATATATTATTCCTAAAAATAAAAACACTGTTGCAATGTAACCAAACAATCTTTGTGGATGCCAGAATGGATGTACTTTGTCGGTTTGAAACCATTCCAAGAAACCCACTATCATTGTAAACATAGTAACATAGCCAATAACAAGTAATAAGTGAATGTACCAATAAGTTTTTACACTTTCGTCGCACTTTGAAAACCTTTTTTGAGTGATAAAATGGAGTGGTAATAGATACAAACCTTTAATATAATCGAGTATATTTACTTTAACAGTTTTATCTTTCAAAATCATATGGTACCACATATTTATGATATTAGTTATTAAGAAAAATGATAGCAACCCTGCCATTATCAAGTCTGCAAGATGAATTTTTCTCCAGTGAGCCATATTATTTATTAAAACTCCTCCATCTTCGCCAAGCCATTTATTAGGATCTCCTGCGGGGTATACTGTAAAATTAATATATAGGATCATAACAAAAATGGCAATAACAACTATTGCAATTAATTCAAATTTTTTAGAAGTATACACCAATCGAGATATTCCAGTCCAATCGTATAAAGATATTAAATACCTTCTAAGCGACATCATTAATTCACCTGGGTTTGCATTTCTAGGGCAAGTCTTAGAGCAATCGCCGCAATAATAGCATAACCATGGTACTACGTTTTCTTTAATTTTATCTTTCAATCCCATTTGAGCAAGTCGAATAGCTCGACGTGGAAATAAACTATTATCATCAGTTAGAGGACATATTGCTGTACAATTCCCACAATGAAAACATTCGTTCCAATCTTTTGCACCATATTTCAATAAATCTTTTTTAACATTAAGATTTACACGGGCATTCATTTTATATCCTCCTAAATAATTTACGCATTAAAAATTTTTGCTTCTACCTCAGAAATTGAGAAATTTTGTTTTCTGTTATTAATTTTTTGTTTTGCTATACTCTGTAAAACACGAGCAGCTGCTGCTGATGCTTGAGCTACCGAATCGGGAATATCTTTTGGTCCTTGGCATAAACCGGCAACATATATTCCACCCTTATGAGTATCTACAGGTTCACTAATATTATTAAACTCATTAAAGAAGCCATTTTCATCGACAGAAATTCCAAGTATTTGAGCTATTTTTTTTGCATCTTCACTTGCTTCTAGGCCAACGGCTAAAACAACTAAATCGACTTTTTGTTCAATAATCTTACCATTTTCAATATCTTCTGCTCGTACTATTAGGTCGTTACCAATTTTCTCTACTTTTGCAGCTTTTCCTCTGACTATATTTACACCTTCGTTTTTAATTCTATTATAAAATTCTTCGTATCCTTTTCCAAAGGCTCTCATATCGATGTAATATTCGGTGACTTCGGAATCGTGAAGTTTTTCTTTTAAAAGATGAGCTAATTTTAGAGAATACATGCAACAAACCTTTGAACAATATTTATTATAATTTTCATCGCGACTTCCTATACAATGAATAATTGCTATACTTTTAGGTTCATAAATTTCATCGGGCGAAAATATCCAAAAACCTTTTTTATCTTGAACTCTACGTGCAATTTTGCCCCCTGTTGGGCCAGATGCATTTATTAATCTTTCTAATTCTAACGATGTTATTACCTCAGGATATTTACCATAGCCGTACTGTTCTATTTTTCTAGCGTCAAAAACTTTATAACCAATAGCAACAATAATATTACCAACAGTAATTTCAACTATTTTATCTTTTTCATCTAGGTTAATACAACCTGGTACTGGGCAAAATTTCACACATATTCCACATTTACCTGTTTGGACATATGTACATACTTTTTCATCGATAAGATATTTATTTGGTACTGCTTGTGGAAAAGGTATATATATAGCTTTTCTTAATTTTGTTCCTGCATCAAATTCGCTTGGGGTTCTGGTAGGGCATTTTTCGGCACATTGTCCACACCCAATGCATTTTGCCAAATCAACTCTCCGTGCTTTTTTTAATATTTTTACTTGGTAATTTCCTGGTTCTCCATTTACTTCTAGGACTTCAGAATATGTCATTAGTTCTATATATGGGTTTTGTCCTACTTCTACCATTTTTGGTGTTAAGATACATGCTGCGCAATCGAGTGTTGGAAATGTTTTATCGAACATTGCCATGTGACCCCCTATTGTACCAGATTTTTCTACTAGATAAACTTTATTTTTACTTGCAGCAATTTCTAGTGAAGCTTGAATGCCAGCAATACCTCCTCCAATTACAAGTGTATTTGTATTAACAGAATTTTCGCCAAAGTCTACAATCTTTTCATAATCTGCATTATACACAGCACAAGCAATAATTGTTTTTGCTTTATCGATATCGTTTTTTGTAGTTGCAGCATATTCTGAAAAACTTGCAAGATAAACTTTTTCAGGATTATTACCACATTCTAGCATTACATTTGCTAAAAAAGTCTTATAAAAACCAGGTTCTATACCAGCTATTACAAGTTTATTAATATTTTTTTCTTTTATTTCTGAGATTATCCACTTTTTACCTTTTTGAAGAATTTCTTGAATGTCCCATATAGAAGTTACTTTATTGAGTTTTCTGGCGTATTCTTTAAGTTCATTAAAATTAAAGCCATTATTTTCTGCTCCTTCATTTACAAAAACAACACCCACATTATCGCTATAGTTCATATTGAGATTTTTTTTCAAATAAAAAAACAAATAAATTAAAAAAAAAATATTAACATCATTTTTTTTCAAAAATTGTTATAAAACAATCTTTTTAGAATTAGCATAAAATAACACTTTATTGAAATTTTTAAATGATACTTAACGTACTAAATGCTCAAAGTTAAATATATGTAAATTGAAGTTTAAAGTTATGGAACTAAATTCCAAAATCGTCGAAAGATATCATTTCTTCAGGTACTCCTAAACTATCGAGCATTTTACGTACTGCAGAAATCATAAGAGGTGGACCACAAAGGTAATATTCAATATCTTCTGGTGCTTCGTGACTTTTAAGGTAATTATCGTAAACAACTTGGTGTATGAATCCAACATATCCATTCCAATTGTCTTCGGGTTTTGGTTCAGAAAGAGCTATATAAAACTTAAAATTTTCGTTTTCCTTTTCTATTTTTCTAAATTCATCTTCGTAAAAAATTTCTCGTTTAGAACGAGCTCCATACCAAAATGTAACTTTACGTTTTGTTTTTAAAGTTTTGAATAAATGAAATATATGAGAACGCATTGGAGCCATACCTGCCCCACCGCCAATAAACATCATTTCTCTGTCGGTATCTTTTAGAAAAAATTCACCATAAGGACCACTAATTGTTACTTTATCTCCTGGTTTTAAGCTGAAAATATAGGAACTTCCCACACCAGGATTTACTTTCTTAAACCCATTTATTTTACAATCCCAAGGTGGCGTTGCAATTCTTACATTAAGAATAATAATTTTATTTTCTGCTGGGTAGTTAGCCATTGAATAAGCCCTTATAGTTGGTTCGTTATTAATCATTTTTAGCGACCAAAGGTTATATTTATCCCATTCATCTCTGAATTCTTCTTCTACAAAAATATCTTTACTAAAATCTACTTTACATTTAGGTATGTCTATTTGAATATAACCTCCCGATTTAAAGTGCAACGTTTCATTTTCTGGGAGTTTAACTACAAGTTCTTTAATAAAAGTAGCTACGTTTTTATTAGAAATAACTTCGCATTCATATTTTTTTATACTAAGTATTTCTTCTGGTACTTTAATTTTAATATTGTCTTTAACTTTTACCTGGCATGCAAGGCGCCATTTTTCCTTTATTTGTCGGTAGCTAAAGAAAACTGCTTCTGTTGGTAATATTTCGCCCCCTCCTTCAAGTACTTGACATTTACAAGTTCCACAACTTCCTTTTCCTCCACATCCCGATGGTAAAAGTATTTTATTTTCGGAAAGAGAAATTAAAAGAGTATTACCCGGATTTGTATAAACTTCTTTATCGTCATTAATAGTTATTTTAACAGTTCCTTTTGGGGTTAGTTTAAGTTTGGCATAAATAAGTAAAGTTATAAGGAATAATATTAAAATAATAAATACAATCGACGCAATAAGAATTACCTTAATCAACGAAATCATAATTTTTAAAGTTTATAGCTGTATTCCCATAAAGCTCATAAAAGCAATTGCAAGCAAACCTGTAGTAATGAATGCAATACCCGGACCTTTTAAAGGTTCTGGAATATTTGAATAAGTAATTTTTTCTCGTATTGCGGCAAGAGATACTATTGCAAGCAACCACCCTATACCAGAACCAAGCGAAAAGGGTATTACTTGAGATAATGATGAATATTCACGTTCTTGCATAAACAAAGAAGCTCCCAATATGGCACAATTTACAGCAATAAGAGGTAAGAAAATGCCAAGAGAGTTATAAAGAGATGGAAAAGATTTTTCAACAACCATTTCAACTATTTGAACTGCTGTGGCAATGGTTGCAATAAAAATAAGAAAACTCAAATAACTCAAGTCGATATCCTTTAGTGAATCACTTATCCAAGTAAGTGCTCCAGGCTTTAAAAAGTAATAATTAATAAGAAAATTTAAAGGGGTAGTAAAAATAAGAACAAAAGTTACAGCAATGCCAAGGCCCATACTTGTTTTTACAGTATTAGAAACTGCAAGAAAAGAGCACATGCCCAAAAAAAAGGCAAGTGCCATGTTTTCGATAAAAGCAGCTTTTAAAAATATATTCAGTATCTCTTCCATAATTTATTTCTTTTTAATCAATACACCTCTTTGAACCCAAATTATAATTCCTATAAAAATAAGGGCCATAGGAGGCAAAATAACTAGACCATTATTTAAATATCCGGCATTGTATAGAAAATCAGGTATTATTTTTTCATTAAGTATTGTCCCATTACCAAGAATTTCACGAAAAAAGGCAACAATTATTAAAATTATTCCATAGCCTAATCCATTAGCAATTCCATCGACAAAAGAAGGCCATGGTTTATTAGCCATTGCAAAAGCTTCTAGCCTTCCCATTACAATACAATTCGTTATTATTAAACCAACAAAAACTGAAAGTTGTTTGCTCACATCATAAACAAATGCTTTTAAAATCTGATCAACAATAATGACAAGTGTTGCGATAACTGTAAGTTGAACAATAATACGTATTCGCATAGGAATAGTATTACGAAGTAAAGCAATAATTAAATTAGAAAACCCTGTAACAACTACAACAGATATTGCCATAACTAAAGCTGGCTTAAATTTAACAGTAACTGCAAGAGCAGAACATATGCCAAGAATTTGTATAGTAATAGGATTATTAATGTTTAATGGTTCAAGAAATGTTTTTTTAATCTTGGCCGAAAACAATGGTTCTTTATTTTCCATAGTTATTTCCTTTTTTTAAAAAACCAATATAATTTTTTATTCCATCGAACAACATTTTAGTAAGGCAATCACTTGTAATAGTTCCACCACTTATTGCATCTACTTCGTGAGGATTATTTTTATCTGCCCCACCTTTTACTGTTTTAATACCAACAAAATTTTTTTGTTCATCAAATAGTTTTTTATTTTTAAATTGTTTTTGAAATTCAAAAGTAGCTATTTCAGCCCCTAGTCCAGGAGTTTCACCCTTATGATCGAAATAACATCCATATACTGTATTAAAATCGTTATTTAGAGATAAAAAACCCCAAATTGGGCCCCATAACCCTTTTCCATATAGTGCAATTATATATTTTTTTTCATTATTCACTTCAGCAACATATACTGGCAACATTCTTTTATTGAAAGGTTTTTTATTTTCCTCTTCTACATTAATCTCAAAAGCCACTTTATTTTTCACAATTTCGCCTTTACTGTCGACCACAAAAGAATTAACAATATACCTCTTATAATCATTTGCTACTGTTTCTTTTTTTGTTTGCACATTTATAGAATAAAGTATACTTAACATTTTTTCTATCCTACGATTTTCTTCTTGAAACGGTTTTAAGGCAACCGACACTAAAGTAAGCACAACCGCAACTATTGATATTAAAATTATTGAATAAGTATAAATATATTTATTTGATTGCACATTCATAATGTCGCATTTTTAGTTCTTGCTAATCTTTTCCTTATATTATTTTGTATAATATAATAATCTATTAAAGGAGCAAAAGCATTCATAAATAAAATAGCAAGCATCATCCCTTCGGGATAAGCAGGATTAAGTACTCTTATTAAAATTGCTAATACACCAATTAAAAAGCCATAAATATATTTACCGGTATTAGTTTGAGCAGAAGTAACCGGATCGGTAGCCATAAACACAGCACCAAACATAAATCCCCCCATCAGTATTTGAGTAAGAGGAGAAATAGTCATGTAAGGATTAATTCCAATTAAATTAAGTATTAAACTCATAAAAATACCACCAACAAACACACTAATCATTGTACGCCATGAAGCAACACCAGTAAACAACAATATAAATGCTCCCAATAAAATTGCTATTTTAGAAGTTTCGCCAATAGAACCGGGTATTAAGCCGATAAAAAGTGTTAAATTATCTGGTATTTTTTCGATCTGATGGGCAGCTGCATTAGCAAGAGGTGTTGCACCCGAAAAACCATCGACTACTTTTATGTTTTGTAAATTATAAATCCATGGGAAATCGCCCGAAATAACTTTAGGATAAGCAAAGAAAACAAATGCTCGTGCAAGTAAGGCCGGATTAAATACATTCATTCCAGTTCCTCCATATACTTCTTTTCCAAAAATTACAGCAAAAGCTGTTGCAACTGCAACAATCCACAATGGCACATTTACCGGCATAATTAATGGAATAAGTAAACCAGTAACAAGAAATCCTTCGTTGACCTCGTGTTTTCGAATTTGAGCAAAAAAGAATTCTATTCCAAGCCCTGTAATGTAAGTTACAATTATTATAGGAAGAACTTTTAAAAATCCAAAATAAAACATTTGTAAATAAGAAGCTGAAATACCTTGAGCTTTGTAATATTGATAACCTACATTAAACATTCCAAATAATAGCGAAGGAATAAGAGCTATAATAACTATAAACATTGTACGTTTTAAGTCGACGTAATCTCTTATATGAGCACCTCGTTGAGTAGTTTTATTTGGAGTAAAAAGAAATGTTTCGAAAGCCTCAAATGTTGACTTCAGAAACCAAAGCTTTCCACCCTCTTCAAAGGTTGGCTTTATTTTATCAATATAGTTTCTTAACCACTTCATAAATTAAGAATTTTCTTTTCGTAGCATATTTAAGGCCTCTCTTATTATTTGTTGTACTTCAATTTTAGAAGTACATACATATTCACACAATGCAAGATCTTCTTCAACAACCTCGTATATTCCAAGATTTTCCATTAAAGGAATATTCTTAGTTATAGCAGCTTTTAAAAGTTGCTGTGGATAAATATCCATTGGTAATACTTTTTCATATTCACCTGTTACTACAAAAGGTCGTGGAGAGCCATGGTAATTTGTATCAAGAATATATTCTTTTTTCTTACAAAGCCAACTAAAAAACATCTTAGAAGGAGAATATTTTTTTAAACCTGGTTTAAGCCACCCAAAAAATTCATAATAATTTCCTTCGGGAATTACTGTTATCATTCTATCATAAAAACCAAGGAAACCATTATAACCTACATTTCTTCCTGTAAGTACATTACCACTTATAAACCTATTGTTATCGGATACTAAATCCCCTAATTCTATGATGCTACTAAGTTGAGCGCCCAGTATTGTTTCAATATATCCTTTTTTAGTTAATTGACTTCCTGTTAGTGCAATTTTCCTTCTTAAATCAAACTTTTTATCGATCAGATATTTTCCAATTACAACCAAATCTTCTGGTCGTATTGTCCAAATTATTTCACCTTTATTAATAGGATCGACATGATGTATTTGTATTCCAACATTACCAGCTGGATGTGGACCTTCAAAATACTTTATTTCTATATTCTTAATCTTTTTAAAAATAGAATCTTCGCCGAATTTTAGGCCAACATAAATCTTTACATCGGTTAATTTTTTTAACAAATCAATAGCAGCTTGTATATAAAGTTCAGTACCTTCCAATATATAATTAACATCTGGAGCCAGAGGAGCCGAATCGAATGCACTTATAAATATTGCTTTTGGGCGCTTATCGTAATCGGCAATTATATTGTATGGTCTTTGTTTTATAAATGCAAACAAACCAGTTTCGAGCAAAAAATTTATTATTGTTTCCCTTTCTTCAGATTTCAACTCACGAACCTCACTATGAGTATTTTGAAAATCATTTTCAATTACTATTGTTTCTATTTTCCTTTTAGCTCCTCTTCTTATCTCTTTAATTTTCCCGCTAACTGGAGAACAAATTTTTATTAATGGTCTGTCCTTATCAAAAAATATAGGTGAGCCAATTTTTACAGAATCACCTTCTTTTAACAGCATTTTAGGAGTGAAGTCAACCAAATCATCGGGGTAAATTCCTACATAAGGCGAGTTAACATACGATCCTAAAAATCTTTTTTCAGCTTTTCCAACAATTCTTATATCTAATCCTTTTTTAATCTTATAAACATCTTTATTTTCAATATTCTTCATTATTGCATAATGAAATAGATGCAACAAAAGTACCCCCCCTAAAATTTTAAAAAAATGATTTTTATCATATTCTAATAATAATTATACATATACATCGGTGCATGTTTCAGGTAAAATGATATATTTGTATGAATATTTACACTTGATTATTTGAGAAAATAAGGTAATAAAATATTTCTATCGTCGTAAAAAGCTTATCTTGTAACTATTAATAAGAAACACAATTGTTGTCAACATAAATTTTTTAATTTTTATTTTCTTTATTTTATTTAAAAAAGCAATTATTAACAAAGTAAATTTAAACATATTTTATTCGAAAAAAAATGTTTTTTAAAAGAAATTATCTAAAAAACAAGATAATTTTGAGTTACTAATAGTAAAGAAAAATTTTATTATCGAAAATATTGTATACACATATAATTTTCATTATGTTTGAAAAACTAACTAAATTGATTATATGATAAACATTCAAAATAAATCATGCTTTTACAGTTCATTTATACCCAACGATGTTATTATTTTAAGAGATGAAGAATTTAACCATTGTATAAAAACATTACGACATAAAGTAAATGATATAGTGTTAGTAACAAATGGTAGAGGTACTCTTGCCGAATGCAAAATTATTACCATTACCAAAAACGAGGCTATACTGAATATTATTAATAAAGAGGATCAAACAAAAAATAATATTAAAATAAATGTATATGTTGGTATACCAAAACGTAACGAGGCTATTTCGTTTATAGTAGAGAAACTAACTGAACTACAAGTCGATGAAATAAATTTTATAATAACAAAAAACTGTGAGCGTTTAAAAATAAACTTGGAAAGGTTAACTAAGATTGCTATTTCATCTTTAAAACAAAGTAAAAATACTTTTTTGCCTAACATAAATGGGCCAATAAGATTTCATGAAACAATAAAAAAAATAAGTGATGAAAATACCTACATATTATGCAATTATGAAGGCGATAAATTAAATAACATTGTTAGCAAACTAACACACAATGTTTTGAATGTATTTATTGGACCCGAAGGAGGATTTTCTGCCGAGGAAATCTCCATAATGAAAAACTACAATTTTTTAGAACTAAAATTATCTGCAACAATCTTACGTACCGAAACAGCATGTATAGTTGCCACTGCTTTACTAAAGGCTTTTTTATGATTACAAAACATTTTTTTAAAAATTAGTTAAAAAAAATACAAAAATTATAACTTATTGAAAACCATATAACCAATATTCAACTGAGTAAAAACAGTTTTTCTATTATGCCACGGATAATAATTAAAAGACATTGAAATATTAAAAGCAGAAAGGCTATAAACTAAATATAGTGTATGAATTGTTAAGGGAGAAGAAAACTTATATGTTTTTTCATCTATTCCTAAAGGAGTTCTTACAATTTCGTTAAATTTTGAAAATAAATAATTTTCAACTCTTACATTAAAATATTTATTGTATCTATATATAAATTTTAAACCCAATCCGATAAACGAAGGATTTCTAAGTTTATCGGTATAAAATGCATTTAAATGTAATACAGGAGTAAACGAAGAACTTACAAGCAATGTTGAATAGTAATTAGAAAAAAAAGGTTGATTTGAAATAACAACATTTTGGTAAATGCCACTTATAACTTTTTTTGTTATATTATAATATTTACAATATTCGACATTTACCATAAACCATTGTTTAAAGCTTCCCTTAACTTCTATTTTATTAGAATAAGAGCCTGCTTTAAATTTTTCTTTTCCATTCAAATATGCTAACTTAAAAGTAAAATTACTACCTGAAACTGGGAAATTAATGTCATTTAAAGAATTTTTTTCTATAATAATAAAAGGAGAAAATCCATGAAATTGAGTATAGTCGCTAGTATCGGAATGGTTAAAATTAGTATTTTGAAAATAATTATACTCTTTATCAAAAAAATTTAAATTAAACGATATCTTTGAACTGACAGTTAAGGGAAATAAAACTTGAGAATTTAAAATTCTTTCGGAAGTAATTATATATATAGGTCTGTAATCATTATAAAACAGAAAATTACTACCTTTATAAAAGTCGTAGCGCGAAAGGGCTAAAGCCGACTGGAATATAAGCGGTAAAATAAAAACATTTTCGAAACGAGCTCTCAAATATAAGCTACTATAAAATTTTCCATAATACATATTAGAATAAAACGAATAACCTATTTTTCGTAACAAGTTGTATTCTAAAGCCACAAATCCTTCATTTTGGTTATCAGACGATATTAAGCCTCCTAAACTTAATTTCAAGGGTTTTTCTTTTGAAACATTCAAGAATAACGAATAATATTTATTCTCTAAAAGTTTTGCTCTTGGAAAAATCGATGAAACATAATTTCCAGACAATATTTTATAATATTCCCTTTTAAAACTTTCGTAGTTAAACGAATCTTTGCCATTGTAAAGTTCTTTTAATAAATATCTAACCTGATTATAATTTAATCCGGTTATATACACATTTTTAAAAATAAGAGGGGTAAATTTTTTTTTGAACTGTTTTCTTCTATAGTTTAAAAATACTGTATCTTCTCTTACAGGTATTAATTGTTTTATTTTTTTCATGTTATTTAATGTTTCTTGATAACCAATTTTAATAATTTCTTCTGCTTTAGAAAAATCCATTAATGAGTAATTATAAACCTGAGGTTCAATTAATATTGAAATAGAATCGGGCATTTCATAATTTGTTTTGGCAGTAATCATATTTTCAAGCTGAAGTAAAACATTATCTTCGGTAGGTGGTGCTGTATTACCAGCTACTTTACTTCCTATTAAATAGTTTGGATTAAAATCTTTAATCATAATATCCACAGGAAAATTATTGTATACCCCTCCATCAAACAATAATTTACCATCTACTGTGATTGGTTTAAAGTAAAACGGGAAAGTCATAGAGGCGCGTATTGCTGAACCCAAATCGCCTTTAGAAAATATAACGGGCTCATTATTATAAATGTCGCTTGCTACACATCTGAATGGTACAAATAAACTATCAAAATTATAAGAAGCAGCTGCCGAAGGTTGGGCAAATATTTCTAAAAATGCAAGATCCATAGAATAAGGTGGTATTATATTTGTAGGTAAGTATGGTACTAAGCCACTATCAATTGAAAATTTAAGATCAATCCAAGAAGCATCTTTTTCTTTCTCTTTGATATAAAAATAGTCATATTCTTTTGGAATTTTACCTTCTGCCCACATTAAAAATTCTTCAGAGGTAACAATTTTTATCATTTCATCTGGTGTGTACCCTGAAGCATATAATCCGCCAATAATTGCTCCCATCGATGTGCCTACCACATAATCGATAGGAATTCTATGCTCTTCGAGTGCTTTTATTACTCCTATATGTGCTAACCCTTTTGCTCCACCACCACTTAGTACAAGACCAACTTTTTGGGATAATGAGCTGCAATAACACAATAATAATAATATTAAGATTATTATTTCATTTTTCATTTTCTTTATATCTCCCCGACTTATCTAGATCTACTACATCTTTCAAAGTTTTACTTTTCAGTATACTAACTGTTTCATCTCTTATAGCTTTAACAACAATTCTTAAGCCACATTTATTTATATCGTCGCACTTTGTACAATCTTCAAAATATTTATAAGTTGCACATGGCAATAAAGCAATTGCCCCTTCGAATAAACGCAATATATCGGCAAAATTTATTTCTTCTGGTTTTTTTATTAAATAGTACCCCCCCTTTTTACCTTTTTTGCTATTTACATAGCCACTATTTTTCAATTCAAGTAAAATATTTTCAATAAATTTTCTTGGTAGTTTTTCTTCTCTAACAATTTCCTTAATTAAAATTGGACCTTTATTATAATGCATTGCAAGATAACGAAGTGCATAAAGGGCATATTGTGTTTTTTTAGAAACCATAAAATCATAAACATTTTATAATTTCAATGAACTCGTCTGCTTTTAAAGAAGCACCTCCAATTAGGCCACCATCAACATCTTTTTGGGAAAACAAATCTTTTGCATTTGTCGAATTACAACTTCCACCATATAATATTGTAATAGAGTCGGCTATATATTCCGAATACTTCTCAGAAATCACGTTACGTATATAAGCGTGCATTTCTTGAGCTTGCTCTGGTGTAGCATTAACACCAGTACCTATAGCCCAAACTGGTTCGTAAGCTATAACTACCTTCAATAAAAAATCTTCATCTAGATGAAATAGAGCATTTTCTATTTGAGCTTTTACAACTTTATATTGTAACGATTTTTCGCGTTCTTCAAGAGTTTCGCCAACACAAAAAATTGGCCTTAATGCATTTTTTAAAGAAATATTAACTTTATTCTTTAAAACTTCATCCGATTCACCAAAATATTTTCTTCTTTCAGAATGGCCAATAATAACATAGTGAGCACCAGTCGATGCAATCATTTCAGCAGAAACTTCTCCTGTATATGCCCCTTTTTCCCATTGAGCACAATTCTGGGCTCCAATAGAAATATATTTATAATTTACCACCTTTATGGCTTCTGTGATATGTGTAAATGGTACACATAATACTATCCTTTTACCTTCTAATGGGTATGTTTCCACAAAATTGTTAATTTTTTGAGCAAGTATAATTCCTTCTTCGATTCGAGTATTCATTTTCCAATTTGCAGCTACTATTTTTAATCTCATGATTTTATCTTAATACTTATTTTATTATTTGTTTTATTTCATCTATTTCAGGAAAATCGTAAAACGACCATTTTTCAATTACTATAGGCCCTTTTAATAACAATAAACCCGGATTAGAACGAATCATAGTTTTCAAAGTGGTTTCGTCACAAAAATAAAACTTAAAAGGAAGTTTATTTTTTTCTAAAAATTTCTTCTTAGCTTCTTCGGTCGAAGCTGTTAAAGCAAAAAATAAAATATTGTTTTTAATAGAAAATTCGTAAATATTTTTTATTTTATTTAAATTCTTTGAAGAGGCTTTATCGATAGAATGTGAAACAAATAAGAAAGAATAGCCTTTATAATTTAAAACACTATCTATGTAATTATTATTTTGCTCATCGTATATATTGAAATCGTGTATAGGTGGTTCATAACCCTTCTTAACTAATACAGGATCGGTAATTGATATATATTTATATTTTGTACCACTTGCCCAATAAGTAGAGTCGTTCGCATATGTGTTTATATCTATCTTAATTTCCTTATTTTCAATAGTATCTTTTAATATAACATATTGAATATACTCATCTTTTGGTGCATTTGGAGGTATCTGCATCAATTCTTTCAAGTTATTGCCTTTTTTATAGGGTAAAAAATCTATAATAGGTAAATGTACATATGAATAATACATAACAAATATAATGAAAACAGAACTAACTATAAATATTATAAATTGTGCTGTTTTACTCCAAAAAGAATAAATTGATTGCCTCTTCAGAAAAACGATTATAGTTAAGATAATTAATACCACGTTTTTCCAAAATGTTTCCCAGTTTGTTAATTTAACCGCATCGCCAAAACATCCACAATCAGAAACAGGATTTGCAATAGCTAGCCAAAAAGTAAGTGGCGTAAATATAAGCATAAATAATAAAGCAAATAACGAAGCTAATTTTATATAAGAATTAAATGTTAATAATATTCCAATTACAAACTCAGCATAAATTAATAATACAGAAAAGATAAAAGAAAATGGAGCAAGGAATTCAAGGCCCATCGCATAAAAATAATCGTTTAATTTATATGCTGTGCCCCATGGATCAACAGCTTTCACAAAACCAGAAAAAATAAATACTAATCCAACTATAATTCTAGAAATTAATCTTATTAGTTTCATTTACTTTATTTTTTTACAAAAATACAATTAAACATTATAAAATAAAATATTTTACAACTTTTTAATAAAATAACGAATAAAACCACCAAATCATGAAAACACTAACATTTAAGTGACTAAAGTCATTGAAATTTAAGTATAAATCTAGTTTATTTAAAAAAATAACTGGACATGAAATTTTTCCCCGAAAAATGCAAAATAGAAGACAAACCCATGCACCCATTTATCGATTATAATGAAATATGGCAACACATAAATAATACAAAGCCAGAAAAACAATGGATAAGAGATATTATAAAAAAGTCGCTTAATAAAGAAAGGTTAACATTAAAAGAAACAGCTGCCCTAGTAAATACAAACGATGCAGATTTAATACAAGAAATAAAACAAGGAGCTAAAGAGCTAAAAGAAAAAATTTACGGAAATCGAATTGTATTATTTTCACCATTATACATTGGAAATAAATGCATTAACAATTGTAATTATTGTGGTTTTAAATCTACCAATACCTATACACTTAGAAAAACCCTAACCGATGAAGAAATAAAAGCTGAAGTTGAAACATTAGAAAGCAAAGGGCAAAAGCGATTAATCATAGTATTTGGAGAACATCCCGACTATAATGCTGAATATATTGCACATGTAGTACAACTCATTTATAGTGTTAAAAAAAATAAAGGAGAAATCAGAAGAATAAACATTAATGCAGCACCTTTTGATGTTGATGGCTTCAAAGAAATTAAAAAATCTGGAATTGGCACATATCAAATATTTCAAGAAACTTACAATCCTCAAGCATATAAATGGTACCATACTGGCGGCAAAAAAGCAGATTATGAATGGCGTTTAACAGCATTAGATAGAGCACAAGAAGCAGGATTAGACGACGTGGGTATTGGTGTGCTATTTGGATTATATGATTGGAGATTTGAAGTCCTTGGTTTAATAAGACACACTATACATCTTGAAGCATGTTACAACATTGGACCACATACAATATCTGTTCCAAGAATAAAAGATGCTTCAGGTTTAAAATATGATAATAAATATCAAGTAAACGACGAAGATTTTAAAAAAATCATTGCAATATTACGACTTGCTGTACCCTACACTGGCCTTATATTAACAGCACGAGAAAGTGCAGAACTTCGAAATGAATGCCTTAAATATGGAATTACCCAGATCGATGGCGGAACAATTATTGAGTTAGGTGGTTATTCTCAACCAAAATTTAAAAACAATGACCAAAACTTAAATAATAAACAATTTAAAATTAACGATACACGTTCTTTAAACGATATAATTAAAGAATTAATTGAAGCTGATTATTTACCTTCGTTTTGCACTGCTTGCTATAGAAAGAGCCGAACAGGTGAACACTTTATGGAAATATCGAGACCAGGACACATTAAAAATTTATGTACTCCTAATGCAATATTAACTTTAGCAGAATACCTGTTAGATTATGCAACTCCTGACGTCCAACAGCTCGGTTGGAAAAAAATAGAAAAAGAACTAAGTAAACTCGAACAATACCATAATATACATGAACTCAAAAAAAGACTAGAATTAATTAAAAATGGAGAAAGAGATTTATATTTTTAAATATTACGCTGACTACCATACAAACAGAATTAAAAACTTAAAAGAAACTACTTTTCTAATTACTTGTAATTAGTTAAAATTTTATTGTTTCATTTTTACAATAATTTAACACTCATGTTAACATTAACTTTATTGCATTAATTGAAAATTTAATTAACTTAAATTTTGCAAAACTCAAAAACTTACATTTTAATTTTGAAATTTAAATTTGATGGTCTAACTTTGCAAAAAAAATTGCAAAAATAAATGAATAAAATTGTAATATTAGGATTGTATATTAGCGAAAGGATAACAAACGCCACAAAAGTTCAGGACATTCTAACACGTTATGGTTGTTTAATTAAAACACGCTTAGGTTTGCACGAAACAAGCGAAAATTATTGCAGTAATTGTGGTTTAATAATTCTTGAATTATTAGACAATACAGATGAAATTGAAAAATTAGAAAATGAACTAAAAAACATTGATGGAATTGAAATTCAAAAAATGATTTTTAATAAAAAATAAAATTATGAGCATCAAAGGAACATTAACCGAAAAAAATTTATTAATTTCATTTGCTGGCGAAAGTCAGGCAAGAATGAGATATGAATTTTTTTCTAAAATTGCAAAAGAGGAAGGTTATGAGCAAATAGCGTTTATTTTTCAAAAAACGGCCGACGAAGAAAAAGAACACGCTAAACGTTTTTTCAGCTATTTAGAAGGAGGTATGGTAGAAATAACTGCAATGTACCCTGCAGGTAAACTAGACACTACATTAAAAAATCTTGAATTAGCAGCAGCAGGAGAACATGAAGAATGGAGCGAACTATATCCTAAATTTTCAGAAATAGCCATGCAAGAAGGTTTCAAAGAAATTGCAACAACATTCAAAATGATTGCAAGCGTTGAAGAAAAACATGAAAAAAGATACCGCAAGCTAATACAAAATATATTAGAGAATAAAGTGTTCGAAAGAGAAGAAAAAGTTTATTGGTATTGTAGAAACTGTGGTTACATACATTATGGCACCAGCGCACTCGAAAAATGTCCGAGCTGTTTACATCCTAAAGCATTTTTCGAAATATTGTGCGAAAATTACTAAAATGTCTTTTTACTCATTTATTTTAAAAATTTTTGGTTTTAAGCTAGAAGGAAAATTTCCGGAGTACAATAAAAAAGTTATAATTGCAGCACCACATACAAGTGCTTTAGATTTTATTGTTGGTTATTTAGCGTTAAGGCATTTTAAAATAAAGCCTCATTTTGTTATAAAAAAAGAATTTTTTTTCTTTCCGTTAGGTATAATTTTAAAAAAACTTGGTGCAATACCTATTGATCGAGGCAATATTAAAAATAACTTCGTTGATTTAATGGTTAATGAATTTAACAAAAGAGAAAAATTTAATTTAGTGATTACACCCGAAGGTACAAGAAAAAGAACAAAACACTGGAAAAAAGGATTTTATTTAATTGCCCAAAAAGCAAATGTCCCAATAGTAGTTACAAAATTAGATTATGGGAACAAGATTCTAGGCCCAGTTAAAACCATTATGCCATCTGGCAATTATAATAAAGATTTGAAAAACATATCTGAATGCTACAAAGGTGTAATTGGTAAAATTCCAGAAAATTTTGAATTACCTATTATAAATGAATAAGCTAAAAGTCGGCGTTTTACAATATAATATTGAATGGGAAGAACCGATTAAAAATTTAATTTTGATTAATGAATATTTAAAAAAATATAGCAAAAAAATAGATATTCTTATTCTTCCAGAAATGTTTTTAACTGGATTCACAAATAATTTAAACTGTGCTTTAACACAAGAAAGTGAAGTATTTAAAAAAATTATTGAATTAAGCGAAAAATACCAAATTGCAATTGCAGGTAGTTTATTATACAAAGAAAACAATTGTTACTACAACAGATTTTTTTATTTTCATAATGGAAATATAATTGGTCATTACGATAAGAAACATTTATTTTCTTATACTAACGAACATCAATATTTAACACCGGGCAAAGAAACCAAAGTATTTTTATTAAATAATTACAAAATCTTTCCAATCATATGTTACGATTTAAGGTTTCCCATCTGGTGTCGAAACAAAAATTATAAATACGATATTTTAATTGTATGTGCTAATTGGCCTGCTAGCCGCATAGTAGCATGGAATAAATTACTTGTAGCACGTGCAATTGAAAACCAATCGTATGTAATAGGTGCTAATAGAATAGGTTTTGATGGAAATAAAATATATTATAATGGGTACTCTTCTATCATAGACTTTGAAGGTAATGTGTTAAATTCATCTCACGATAAAGAACAATTATTACTAGAAGAACTCGATTTAGAAAAGCTAAATGCATTTCGTAAGCAATTCCCTTTTATATACGACGATAATGATTAAAATTGGTATTATATCCGATACCCATAATTATATAGATGACACATTACTAAACTTTCTAAAAGAATGCGACGAAATATGGCACGCAGGCGACATTGGAGATATTAATTTTTTACAAAAACTTAAAAACTTTAAACCACTACGAGCAGTATTCGGAAACATTGACGATTATGCAATACGCAAAGAATTAAATGAATATGAAATAATTAATTATTACAATAACTCTATTCTCCTTAAACATATAGCAGGAACATTTTCAAAGTACGAAAAAAAAACCCTTACAATAATTCATCAATACAATATCAATGTGCTTGTTTGTGGACATTCTCATATACTAACAGTGAAGTACGATAAAAAAAACAAATTATTATATATTAACCCAGGGGCTGCTGGTAAATTTGGCCCTCACCTTAAAATGACAGCTCTTAAACTCGAAATATTACAAAATGGTATTGGAGAATTAACGATATTTGAAAAAAATAAATAATTTATGACTTTATTTACTTTTTATATTTGGCAATTCAAGGCCATAACCTTTCTTTTTATCTTCGGCTTTTAACAGTATAGCAAATAATATAGCAAATAGGCCAAATAAAGCAAAAGTAATCATAGGGAGGGTATAATCATAAATAGGTACAACATGCTGAGTGCCTTCAATTTGTCTATTACCAACAATACAAAAAGCATCTAGTATCCAACCTATTAAAGCAGGAACTCCCATTAACCCCCAATTTTGTATCCAAAATATTAGCGCATAAGCTGTTCCTAACTGCTTTTCAGGAATTATTTTAGGTACTGAGGGCCACATTGCCGATGGTACAAGAGAAAAACCAATTCCCAATATAACAACAGCAAATATAGCTATAATCCAATGATTGAAAGCAGGTATAGAAAAAATTGTGTGTACAAGAATTATTAATAACGAACCAAGAATCATAATAGTTGCCCCTTTCCCTTTTCTATCGTACAAATTACCAAAAAAAGGTGTTAAAAACAAAGTGCCAAGTGGCAACATACTTGGAATTAGACCAGCATATTCTTCTTTTATTCCAAATTTATTTACCATTAAATCGGCAGCATATTTCAAAAATGGAAAAACAGCCGAGTAAAACAAAACGCACAAAATAGCAATATACCAAAAGCCTCTATTTTTTATAATTTCAAAAATATCACTAAATCTGAAAGGTTCTTCTTCTTGTTTTTGACCTTCTAACGAAATATCAAGTTTTTTATCCATAAAAGTATAAATAATAAAAGATAAAAAACCAATGATTAATAAAATTAAACAAAGTAAAATAGGAGCCGAAACTGTTTTAAAATACTTTGCCACTGGCACCGATATTGCCATTGCCAATAAAGTGCCTAAACGAGCTGTTGCCATTTCTAAACCCATTGCTAAGGCAAGCTCTTTACCTTTAAACCATTTTACAATAATTTTAGAAACAGTTATTCCTGATATTTCTACACCTACTCCAAATAAGGCATAACCTAATGCAGCAAGCATTACTTGAGTTTTAATGCCAATTATTGTGCTTGCTTCCGAAAAATTTGTCGAAATAGCATAATATTTTATTGAGGTTCCTATCACCATTAAAAATGTAGCACCAATTCCTGTAAACCTTATGCCCATTTTGTCGAGTATCATTCCTCCTAATATTAACATTAATAAAAACACATTAAACCACCCGTATGCACTTGTAAATATGCCATATTCCGTACTACTCCAACCTTTTTCTTGTTCTAACAAAGGTTTAAGAGGCGACATAACATCGGTAAGAAAATATCCGGTTAACATTGTAAAAGCAACAACACCAAGTGCAAACCATCTTGCAGTTTTACTTTCCCGTAAAGTTTTATTAATTTCTTCAACCATATAAATTTAAAATTTTTGCAAAATTATCAAAAATAATACTTTAGTAAAATTATTTTTAAAAATTTTTAATAATTACAAAATTCTTTACAACTCCTTTAAATATAAAACATATTGCTAACCAAAATTAAAAAATTAAACTTTCACTAAAACGCAATACTAATACTTAAACAAATAAAAGTTCTCTTGAGATAATGAATTAATAAATTATGAAAACTTTTTCAGTAGCCCTTGTTATTGCTGTATATAGCCATTTTAATACTTTTTCTGATAATGGAGTATAATGTAAGAACGATAAGTCTATATATACATCTTTCCATTGTCCACCTTGAGATTTATGACATGTTATAGCATATGCATATTTTACTTGTAAAGCATTAAAGTAAGCATTTTCTTTTAAAATTTTAACTTTTCTTTTTTTTGAAATTCTACTTCTGATTTCTTCTTTAAAAATATTTTCTACTAACTTCTTTGTTTGTTCATCACTTAACGAAGGTGAATTGGAATATAAAGTATCTAAAAGAATTAAAGACTTTATTTCGAAACCGTTATAATTACAAAAATCTAATAAAACATTTTTAAATCTATAGCCATATTTTTCTTCTGTTCGACCTAATTTAATAACCTTTGCAATTTCACCATTCGCTATAAAACTAACTGGAAAATATTCAGGTACTATATAATAATTATTTTTAACAACCATCAGCATTTCATTACAAACAACTTCGTCTGAATAATTAAATATATTATTTCTAATACCTTTATTGAAAAGCGTTGCTATTTTATTTGAATAACATATTACAACTACTTGGCTAATACCCTTTTTATCGTACGATCTACAAATATTATCCAGTAATTCTTTTCTATTAACCTTTACAAAATCGGAATTATCAAAATTAAATTCAGGTAACACTTCTTTTTTTTGTAAGATATTATCCCTTAGTAATGTTGCATTCGAATAAATTAGTGAACTTAAATTTACTCTAACCACTTCTTTCATTTCTGAAAAAACAGTTTTATAACCTTTACCTTCAAAATACTCTTTATTAAGAGCCGCAGGATATTCTTCGTTTACAGGTGGCAATTGAGCAGTATCGCCAACAAAAACTAGCTTATTCCCATTTTGAGAAAACACAAATCTTAATAAATCTTCTAAAAGATTACCTGAACCAAAAATTTCATTTTCTTTAGCTTTACAAGATATTAAAGAAGATTCGTCGATAATAAAAAATGTATTACGGTGCTTGTTAAAGTCGAGAACAAAAATAAAATCATCAAGAGATAGTTGTCGGTATATGTATTTATGAATTGTATAAGCACTTCTATTGCAATATTCACTTAAAACTTTAGCAGCTCTACCAGTAGGAGCCAAAAGAACATAAGCAATATTTATGTCATCAAGCGCTCGAATAATGTTACTTATTAAAGTTGTTTTACCTGTACCTGCATAACCATTTAAAATAAATATCTTGTTGTCGGAATAAATAAAATTCGAAAAATCATTAAGAGCTTTTATTTGATCTGTTGTAGGTTCGCATGAAAAATAATTCAAACATTTCCTTAAAAATATTTCTCTCATTAAAAATTTATGTATAATTTTGCCACAAATCTAAAAAAACTTTTATGAAGGTTGAAAAAATAGTGAAAATAGTTTTGCTGATTGGCATTTTTGTTTTAATAATACTTATAATAAATAGTGTTTCTAAACCAATAAAATTTGAAAAAGAAAAGAATAAAAGATATGCCGCAATTATTTCGCAATTAAAGCTTATACGTACAGCTGAACTTGCTTTTTACGATAAGTATGGTTATTATACTGCTAATTTCGATAGTTTAATCAATTTTATTAAAACAGACTCCTTAGTAGTTATAAAATCGATAGGTTTTGTACCAGACACACTTACCGAAGAACAAGCATTAAAAATGAAATTAATAATACGCGATACAATTAAAGTTGCTGTAAAAGATACGCTATTCCCTAAAAATTTTGTACCAGATTCATTAAAATATGTACCATACTCAGGAGGACTAATTTTTAATTTAAAAGCAGGAGAAATAACAACACAATCAAAAGTAAAAGTAAAAGTTTTTGAAGCTTCAGATCCTAAACCCTTCGATCCTACTTTTCAGCTTAAAGTTGGCAGTATGGAAGAACCAACCACGGCAGGAAACTGGGAATAATGTATGCTCAATAAAAAAATACTACTAATTGATGAATCGTTCGATTCAGTTTTTTTCGAAAATTATAACTATTATGTTTACCTATATCATAACAAATTAATAGTTTTATTTCTCGATAATCGTATAAATAAATTTATATATTTTGTACTATACGAATTTTCCGATTTCAAAGACATTAACAACATTTTGGAACAGCATTATTTTTACAATAATAAATTAAAAAACAAGTTTTTTTACACCGAAGCCACCTATTTTTTTATTCCAGAAAGTTTTTTTAAGTCAGAAAATTTAAATCATATATACTATATACTTTCTGGTAAAACAAATGCAAAATTATTTTATACATTAAATAACGATTATAAAAACTACATTGTTTATGAACCTATATACGATTTAAGTACATTAAATATTGAGAATAGCTTTCTAATAAGACCAACTATAATGAATTGTATAAAAATTGCTGAAGAGTTTTCTTTAAGATTTCTAAAAAACGAAAATATATTAATGTTAAACTTTTCCCTAAAAAAATTCGACGTAATCGTCATTAACAATAACAATCTTTTACTTTCGAATAATTATGAATACAATAGTTATAACGATGTACTATATTACATTTTTTACATCATAAACACTTTAAAATTAAATCATAAAAAACTTTCAATTTTATTTAACGGAGAAATAGAAAAAAAGAATCAACTCGAAAAAAAATTATATAATTACAATTTTAAAGTAAGCTATACAAAATTAAATAAAAATTATCTATATTCTTATAGATTTAACGAATTAAAGGCACATAAATTTGCCGATTTATTTTATCCTGTGCAATGAGAATAATAAGTGGAAAATTTAAGGGCAAAAAATTATATGTCCCAAACTTAAAAGAATTAAGACCAACAACCGATTTTGCAAAAAAAGGTTTATTCGATATTTTATCTAATCGAGTAAATTTTGAAAATCTTGATGTGCTCGATTTATTTAGCGGAAGCGGATACATAAGTTTCGAATTTATTTCAAGGAATGCTAAATCAGTAACAGCTGTAGAAAAAAACAAAATCCTTGCTAATTATATTAAAAAAAATGCCAAGGCACTTAATACTCCTATCAACGTAATTACTGGCGATGCTCTAAAAATTTTAAATTTCCTAAAATCAAAATTCGATATAATATTTTGTGACCCACCTTTTAATTACAACAAACACGATGAACTATTATCTAAAATTTTTGAACTAAACCTTTTAAAACCACGTGGCATCTTAATTATTGAACATTACAAAAATTTAAATTTCTCGGAAAATAAATACTTTATTCATTCAAGAAATTACGGAAAAATATATTTCAGTTTTTTTTCTGAATGCAAAACTTATTTCTAAATTGATTGTTAATCAAATAAAACAAAAATTTTATTAATACCTTAACCTTATTATGTTAATTAAGCGAAATTATCTATATTAAATAGTTAAAAAAAATTAAAATTACTTGATAAAAATTTTTTTTATATACAAAATAAGTTAAATTTGTACGATTTAAACATTAACGTACATTTGTACATATATATGAATGAAAATTTAAGAGAAAACATAATTAAAACTGCAAGTAATGTTTTTGCTCATTATGGCTATGCAAAAACTTCGATTGAACAAATAGCTAAAGAATTGCGAAAGTCTAAAACAGTTATTTACTATTATTTTAAAAACAAATATGAGCTTTTTGAAGCTGTTGTCGATAACGAGGCAAATCAGCTTAAACAAAAAATTGAAGAAGAAATAAAAAAACAATGCAAAGCTTCGGAAAAACTAAAATGTTATATTCAAATAAGAATGAAAGAATTAAAAAAACTTATAAATATTTATAAAGCCCTTAAAGATGAATATTTTGATGGTATACCTGAAGTTAATAAAATAAGAAGAAAATTTGATGAAGAAGAAACACAATACATAAAAAATATTTTGCGTGAAGGCATAAAAACAAAAGAATTTAAAATAAAAAATTTAGATTTAACATCATTAGCTATTGTAACAGCAATGAAAGGACTTGAACTTCCTTTATTAACACACGAAAATATTAACCTTGAAAAAAGATTAAATTATTTATGTAATATTTTATTCTACGGAATAATAAATAAAGAGTAAATATGGAAAAATTTGCAAATATTTTATTAAAATACAAAAGCATAATTCTTCTCATAATAGGTGTAATAACTCTTTTTTTTGTTTTACAAATAAAAGATTTGACAATAAACTCCGATGTTACAAGTTACCTGCCTAAAACCGATTCGGCTGTTGTATTATTTAACAAAATAGGCGAAAATTTTAAAGGTAATAACATTTTAATTGTTGGCTATACCAATAATGATATTTTTACATACGAGTCTTTAAAAGAAATAAAGACAATAACCGATACTTTAAATACCATTAAAGGAATCTCAGCTATAACAAGCATAATAAATGTATTAGATATAAGATTAATAGACAGTGTAATACACATAGTGCCATTAATCGACGAGTACGAACTACCCTACGATAAACATACTCTTGATTCTATAAAAAATTATGTTTTATCGAAAGAAACATACAAAGGCACTTTTGTCTCCGACGATGTTTCTACTACCTTAATTACCGTAAGATATGAAAACGATTTTTCATTACCAATTGATAAATCATTAAAAAAAGATTCCTTATTTGATTACTACAATACAATGTATCCTTCTCCTATTTATAAAATCGAAATTAAAAATGACTCTCTTTTTATAAAAATAAACAAAACTGAATTAACTAGTATAATAAAAGATAAATTGAAAAAAATAAAATTAAATGGAAAAATTGTTTTCGGAGGAATGCCTGCTATTGTCCTTGATTTAAATAATATTATTAAACGCGATATGTTATATTTAGGTACAATAGCAGGAATTATAATTCTTACAATTCTCTTTATTATTTTTAAAAACTGGCAAGGTGTAATATTGCCAGTATTAATAGTTGGAATAGCTATTGCGTGGGTTTTTGGCACAATGTCACTTTTCAAAATCGAAATCAACATGCTTACAAATACAATACCCGTAATACTTCTGGCTATTGGAACTGCTTACTCAATACATGTTATTAACAGAATAAGAGAAATGTACCTTAATGGATACGATATAATTTACTCCATTAAAGAATCTCTTAAATACATAATTGTTCCTGTTTTTTTTGCAGCATTAACAACAATGATTGGGTTTATTTCATTTATTTTTGGTAGTTATCTTATTATTATTAAATACTTTGGCATATTTACCGCTCTTGGTGTTTTCTATTCCTTTATTCTCGCTATTATTATTGTTCCTATCTTGCTATCGTATTTCCCTTATAAAATGTCTGAAGATAAAAAAATAAAAGAAAAAAATTCGTCTAAATTAAATTACTTATTAAGAAAAATTCTGAGTTTATGCAATTATAAGCCCACTGCAACCATTATTTTATTCAGTGCTATATTTATTGTATTTTCAATATTTATTTTTAATATAAAAAGAAAGGTCGATATAATCGAGTACTTTAAAGAAAAACACGATACCAAAATATCTGAACAATTTTTAAGAAAACAATTTGGTGGCACAACTTACATGTTTATAAATACAGAAGGAGATGCTCAAAACATTGAACAACTAAAATGGCTCGATTCTTTACAACAATACATGAAAAAACATCCTCTAGTTTCTAATACTTTATCAATTGTTGATATCTTAAAAGAAATGAATAACCTCATGGGCGAAGGGAAAAAGTTACCTAATACACAACAAAAAATAGATAATCTATGGTTTTTGCTTGAAGGTCAAGAACAAATACAACAAATAGTTTCGTCCGATAAAAAACAAGCTTTACTTCAGGTTATATTAAAAAGTAGTACTAATAAAGATTTAGAGGATATTATTAATTACACTGAAAAATTTTTTAAAACTCATAAAACCAATGCTTTTAAATATTACCACGCAGGCTATCCTGCCATTTATGTTCATCTTGATAATAGTATTGTTCAAAGCCAATTATATAGCTTGATAATTGCCATATTATTAATGTATTTTATAATTTCTTTCTTACTTAAATCATTGAAAAAAGGTATTCTTGCTATTACACCTGTGGTAGGTACATGCTTATTATTATTTGGGTCAATGGGGTTATTTAATATACCACTAGATATAGCTACTGTACTTGTTGCTTCGGTCAGCATTGGCATAGGAATAGACTACGCTATACACCTTATAAACCACATAAGTTACGAGTTAAAACAAACAAAAAATTTACAAGAAAGTATAAACAATGCAACTCTAATTAGTGGCAAAGCAATTCTTATAAATGTAATTACTGTTACAATGGGTTTCCTGGTTATTTTGTTTTCCGATTTAACACCATTAGTAAATTTTAGTATTTTAATAGCTATAACTATGATTTCTAGTGGTTTCACTTCCATTACATTATTACCAGCTATGTTTGTTAAGTTTTTAAAAAAATAAATGCTTATGAGGACTTTAAATCTAGTTTTAGTTAGCTTCGTTTTAATTATTGGTATTAAGGCCCAAACAGCCGATGAAGTTTTAAAAAAAATGGATGCAACTGTATATGCTCCCAAAGATCAACAAATGAAAATTAAAATGATTATTTACGACAAAACAGGCAAAGAAACAGTTCGTGAAGCATTTTCTATTCAAAAAGGTTTTGATAAACGCTTATTTAGGTTTACTGCACCTCCTTCACAAGCTGGCATTGGTGTGCTTTCTTTACCTAACGAAGTTATGTATTTATATATGCCTGCCTATGAAAAAGAACGCCGCATAGCATCAAGTGCTAAAAACCAAAATTTTGCAGGAACCGACCTTTCTTACGACGATATGGAAAGCAAACTCTATCAAAACAAATACGATGCAGTATCTCTTAAGTCGGAAGGCAACGATTTTATTCTTGAACTAAAACCCAAACCCGATAATAAAACTAATTATGGCAAATTAATTATAACACTTGGAAAAGATAACTTTTATCCTAAAAATGTAAAATATTACGATAAAAACAATGTACAAATTAAAGAATTAAATAACTTAAAAATCGAAAAAATAAACAATTATTGGACTTCTACAATAATTGAGATGAAAACTTTAAAAACAAATACAAAAACACGATTAGAATTCACAGAAGTTAAATTCGATAATGGTTTTTCAGACGATGAATTTACTGTAAGAAAATTAATACAAAAATAAACTTAATGTAATAAAAAATTACAATACCTATGGAATCACTTACAAAGTACAGATTAAAATATTTATGTTTTCTCGTTTTTCTCTTTTCATTTAACTTATACTCACAAAATGTAGAAGTAATAATAACTAACATTCGCTCTACTAAAGGACAAATTATAATTAAAGCCTATAAAGACAATAAAAGTTTTCAAGACAATCAACCCTACTCAACTTACAAGGTTAACAAAAACCAAATGCAAAAAGGAACCATAACAATCACCATTAATCTTACTCCAGGAATTTACGGCTTAGCCTTACTCGACGATGAAAATAACAACAACACAATGGACTACAATTTTTTTGGTATACCAACCGAAGGTTTTGGCTTTTCTAACTATTATTTAAACAAAATGGCCAAACCAAACTTCGATGAATTTAAATTTACCGTAACTCCAAATCAAGTAACTCAAGTGAAAATAAAAATAAAGTATATGTAAAACAATCTTTAAAAACTTTTCTACTTATGAAAAAAACAGTTATTTTAACATTAAGTATTTTTATCTATTTATCGACATTTGAACAGGAACAAGACATGTTTTCTGGTTACTTTTCACCAGAATATAGAATTGGCTTAAAAAATTCCGAATGGTTATGGAACGAAAATAGATTACAATTGACAATAAATAAAAATTTTGAAAATAAAGCTCGTATTAAATCTGATATATGGATTCGCACCCTCGACAATAAAATACTAGTTCCAGAAATAAGAGAAGCAAAAATCGACATTTACGATTTCATAATAAACAAACTCGACATAACAATAGGAAGGCAACGTATTAAATGGGGTACTGCCGATAAACTTAACCCTACCGATAACATTAACCCTTATGATCTTGAAGACATATGGGATTTTGGACGCCATTTATATTCCGATGCTATTAGATTCAAATATTATACCAATAAAATAACTTTCGACGCCTTTTTAATTGGAAATTTTCAAGGACCACGATTACCTTATGGCAAATACGCAAATTTACTTACCCAAGATATATCGTTTCCAGACAGTATAAAAGTATCTCAGAAAACTGGTTCTTACCCAATAATATTACCACCATTTTATGTAAAAATGAATGTTAACTCCACTTTGTTCACAATAGAAGAACCTTCGAACTTCATAAAAAAAACTTTTTCAAGTGGCATAAGAATCTCTTCTCAAATAAAAAATGTTGATGTTTCGGTATCTTATTTATATTCATACGATCACTTTCCTATACCTTACGAAACAACAATAACTTTAGATAGTTTTAACATAACAACAGGAAAATCGTACATATCAACATTTACCAAATTACATTACCCAAGGTTTCATCACATAGGAGCAGACTTTACAACAAGTTTTAATGGTATTGGATTATGGGGCGAAGCATGTGCTTTTATTCCCGATAAAGAATATAAACATAAGCACATCACTCCCGATTTTAATCAGGTATTATCGTCGCTTTTTAATTTGCCCTATACAGACTTCGGCTTAGTAGCCGATTTCCAACCAGATTCCGTTATTTTTAAGCCAACTGATTGGTGGGTAAGATTTATTATTGGTGTCGACTATACATTTAAAAATGGAATATATACTAACATACAATACTTGCACGGGTTTATTAATGAATATAAATGGAACAATCTAAACGACTATTACCTATTAAGAATTGACCGCAAATTTTTTAACGACAAATTAAAAATTGCTCCCATAAGTGGTGGCCTTATGATTGGCGATTATTCTAAAATTCAAAATAATTATGCGGTTATGTATTTTCCAGAAATTTCATATTACCCTAATATAAACACAGAAATAACAATTGGTTGTAAAATAATAGAAGGAAAAGGGAAAATAATATTCAATAAAGTAAAAGACTTAGACGATATATATATTAAAGCAAAATTTTCGTTTTAATTAATAAATTATGATCTATGATAAAAAAAGTTATAACAATTACCATCTTTTCGATAGCAATGGCCTTTTTAGAAGGCGCTGTTGTAGTTTATTTACGTGAATTATATTACCCCCATGGATTTAAATTTCCTCTTAATACTCAAATTCCAATCAATATTCTAGTTACCGAATGGATTAGAGAATTATCAACTATTATTATGCTTATGTCGGTTGGTTTTATTGCTGGTAAAAATTTCAATTCAAAATTTGCATATTTCCTTATTTCTTTTGGTATATGGGACATCTTTTACTATGTAGCACTCAAAATATTTTTAAATTGGCCTGAATCACTACTCACCTGGGATTTGTTGTTTTTAATACCAGTAGCTTGGGTTGGGCCTGTTTTAGCACCTATTTTATGTTCATTACTAATGATAATTTTAGGTACAATTATTATACTCTTTGAAGAATATTATTTAAAAAATATCAAAATAAGTTTAATCGATTGGTCATTAATTTTTAGTGGTGCAATTATTGTTTTTGTAACCTTTATCTGGGATTATTTGACACTAATTGTAAAAGGTGGTTTTCTTAATAACACTTCTAATTTATTATCTAACCAAATGTTCATTCAGGCAGTTCAATCTTATGTGCCAATTAATTTTTATTGGGGTTCTTTCTTATTAGGCCTAACATTAATAGGAATTGCAATATCCAGAATATTTTATAAGTACTTAAAGTCTTAGATCTTAACATTTATAACTCTTTAAATACTCATTAGCTTTATATAAATCTTGTTCGGTATCTATCGATAGCGTTTCACTGTGAGTTATGCTACATTTTATTTTATAACCATTTTCGATCCAACGAAGTTGTTCTAACGATTCTGCTTCTTCTAACGATGATGGTTTTAGTTTTATAAGTTCTAATAAAATATTTTTCCTAAAAGCATATAAGCCAATATGTTTATAAAATGTATGTTTGCTTAACCAAGTGCTCTTCTCATCACTTTTGATATAAGGAATAGGATGTCGCGAAAAATACAAAGCATTTTTGTTATTATCTATAACAACTTTTGGCTTGTTTGGGTCAAATAGATCATCATCAGTCTCGATTGCTTTAATTAACGTTGATATTTGAACATCAGTATTATTAAATGGCTCAAGTAATATACTAAATTGATCACATTGTATAAATGGTTGGTCTCCTTGAATATTAACAACTATATCATAAGTTTTTCCTGTTATTTTTTCTATGGTTAGAACTGCTTCTCCACATCTATCGGTACCACTTTTATGGTAAACCGATGTCATTAATACATTGTTGGTAAATGCCTTACAATGATTAAATATTTTTTGATCGTCAACAGCTATGTATAAGTTATTAAAAAAAATTTTTGAGTTAAAATACACCCACTCTATTAATGTTTTCCCTCCAAGTTCAATTAATGGTTTTTCTTTTAACCTTGTGGAAGCTAATCGAACTGGAATAATACCTAATACATTCATTAAAATTATTCAGCAATTACTTCGAAAGTAATTTCAGCAACAATATCCTTATATATTTTAGCCTTTGCTTTATATTTACCAATTTGCTTAATGTGATCTTCTTCCAAAATTGTAATATTTTTTCTATCTATATTAAAACCTTCTTTTTGAAGTGCCTCGGCAATTTGAATAGTAGTAACCGACCCAAATATTTTACCCGTTGAACTTGCCTTCACTGGTATGTTAATTATCATTTTCGATAATTTATTTACTACCTCTTCGGCTTCTTCTCTCAGTCGTTGTTCTTTATGTGCTTGTTGCTTTATTGTTTCTTTCAAAACTTTTTTTGCACTCTCTGTAGCAATTATTGCTAGCCCCTTTGGAATTAAATAATTTATTGCGTATCCATTTTTCACTTTCACTATCTCATTCTTATGCCCTAAGCCTGCAACATCTTGTTTTAATATCACCTCCATAATCCTCTCCTTTATTTAAAATTATCGGTTACAAATGGTAAAAGTGCTAAATGTCTTGCTCTTTTAACAGCAACAGCAAGCCTCCTTTGATATTTTAATGAGGTACCTGTAACCCTCCGCGGTAAAATTTTACCTTGTTCATTTAAAAAACGCTTTAAAAAAACAGGATCTTTATAATCAATGTATTTAATTCGATTTTTTTTAAACCAACAAAATTTTTTCTTTTTAATTTCAAACGCCGGTGGAGTTAAAAATTTAATTTCTTCTTGCTGACTCATATTTTATTGTATTTCAGTTATTTTTTCCCTTCTTTTCTGATTATACTCAATTGCATACTTATCTAATTTCACAGTTAAAAATCTCATTATTCTTTCATCTCTTCTATATTCAGTTTCTAACTTTTCAATAAATGAAGGTGGAGCTTTAAACTCAATAAGAGCATAAAAACCTGTGGTTTTCTTTTGAATAGGATATGCTAATTTTCTAAGCCCCCACTCCTCTACGTGCACTATTTCTCCTTCATTATTCAATATTAACTTCTTAAATTTCTCTATTGTATCTTTAACCTGTGCTTCCGATAGTACAGGTGTAATTATGAACACTGTTTCGTATTGATTCTTCATTACCTCTTACTTTTCAAAATTATTTGCAAAGTTATAACAATAAAAATAAAAAAACAAATACTCTAAAATATTTTAATTTTACACCTACCTGCTAAATGTTTTAAACATAACAAAATTTAAACTTTTTAATTATAAACTTATGTATTTTTGTAAAAAAAAATGGAAAGTTTCATCAAAGTTTTAATGATTGACACCTCATCGGGCTTCTATAAAATTGTGAGATACCCTATTGGAAAATATTTTGGTCCTGTAGACATTGGTTTTCATTTATCATCGCAGTATAATGCTTTAACAATTGGTACAGGTTTATTAGCTGGATCTATAATTCCAGGATCAAATAGACTAATTTTTACAGGTTTTTCTCCGTGTTGGGCTGGATTCTATATATCAACAATGGGAGGTGCTGCACTCGAATTCGACAACCTTGGAATTAATATGATATCTATAATAGGTAAAGCTCCTCAACCTAGTATTTTATATCTTAACCGTAACCATGGCGAAGAAATTATTGTAGATTTATTTCCTGTAAATGTGTTCGATATATGGAACACTAACAATAAAGGAGTATATGCACTACTCGAATATGTTTTTTCTAAATTTGGTAATAAATATCAAACAAATCCAAGAATTCTTGCTACTGGACCCGCTTCTTATTATACAGATTTTGGAGCTATTGGTTCTGCTCCAATTAAAAATAAAGAAATAACTCATGCCGACACATGGGCAGGCCGTGGCGGTTTTGGAAGTAAACTATTACAGCAACACAATATTGCAGCTATTATTTATGGCGGAACATATATTGACGAAGATATCAAAGATAAATGTGTTGTTGATTCATGGTTTGAAGATAAATACAACAAAAAACTTATTGCTAAAGATATAGAAGCAACAACAAAGTACCGATTCGATAAAAATTTTGAAACCGGTGGCACATTTGGTGTAAACTATGCCTCAATGAGCTCTTATATTTTAGCTTTTAATTATCAGTCAATATATTGGACAGATAACGAAAGAATAGAACTACACAAAAAATTTATAGTTGACCATTATTTAAAGCAATTCAACGAAGAAATTATAAAACCCAGAAAATTTAAAGATTGTGGTGAACCTTGTGTTGCTGTTTGCAAAAAAGTATATCAAAAGTATAAGAAAGATTATGAACCATATCAGTCCTTAGGACCATTAATTGGAGTATTTGATCAACGTGCTGCCGAATATGTAACTTACTTTGCCGATAGCATGGGCTTCGACTCCATATCGTTGGGAGGTGTTGTTGCATGGATTATGGAATGCATCGACAAAGGGTATATAAAACCTTATGAAGTTGGAATTTCTGAAAAACCTAAATTTTCTCCAGATAAAATAAAAGACATAGTAGAAGATTCTATGCACAATGCTCGAATTGCTTATGAAATAATAAAAAATATATTGACCGATAAATATGAAATGTTAAACCTAAAAGACGGAGCCAGAACCTTAGCTCATAAAATTGCTTACGATAGAGGAAAAAAGGTAATTGACAGATTTCTTTATAATGCATTTCGTAGAAAAGGATGGATGGTACCAAATCAGTATTGGACTGCAGGGGTACTCTCCCCCATGCCAATCATGGGGAAATATTACATGAATTATTCCAGAGAATTTATTGAACCACGTAAGTTAGGAAGAGAAAACGTAAAAAGATTTATCAACGAATTATATATGGACAATATGGGATTTTGCCGTTTCCACCGCAATTGGGCAGAAGAAATGATTCCTGAATTTGTTGGAAAAATATATAATAAAAAATATGAATATAAGGAATGTATAAAAAATATTGCTAACTGGATAAATAGCCGAAATGCTTCGGTTTTTTGGGAATCGGAAAGAAATATTGACTTTGTAAGTTGTTTTATACAAAAAAAATTCAATGAAGGTAACATAAACAGCGATCTTGAATATTGGTACAATAAATTCAAAGAAGATAAAAATAAAGCTGCTTTCGATTTTTGGTATGAGATTCACAAAGGAATTCATGAATCACTTAAAAATTAATTAACCTTAATTTTATTCTAAAATATTTTGATTTTGAACTAAAATTTTAATTTGCCTTCATAATAAAAAAGAAAAAATTTATTTTAAAACAAGTTTTGATAAAAAACTATTTTATTTAATAAAAAAACATATTATGTTTGCACTAATACAATATAAAATGTTTTAAATATGACTACAACAGTACAATACAATCCACCAGATTATTTTCTGGTAGATGAGTTATTAACCGAAGAACATAAGATTGTTAGGGATTCAGTTAGGGAGTGGGTAAACAGAGAAGTTAAGCCTGTTATTGAAGAGTACAATCAAAAACACGAAGTTCCAATAAAACTAATTAAAGGCTTAGGAGAAATTGGTGCTTTTGGACCTTTTATTCCACAAGAATACGGAGGTGCTGGGCTCGATTATATTTCGTACGGTTTAATAATGCAAGAATTAGAAAGAGGCGATAGCGGAATAAGGTCGGCTGCCTCTGTACAAACATCTCTTGTAATGTATCCAATTTATGAATTTGGTAGTGAAGAACAAAAGCGCAAGTATTTACCTAAACTTGCAACAGGCGAAATTATTGGCTGTTTTGGCTTAACTGAACCCAACCATGGAAGCGATCCGGGTAGCATGACCACACGTATTTACGATAAAGGCGACTATTATATACTTAACGGGGCCAAAATGTGGATTACAAACGCCACTATTGCCGATATTGCAATTGTATGGGCAAAAGACGAAAAAGGAATAGTAAGAGGTCTTATATTAGAAAAAGGAATGCCAGGTTTTACCCAAAAAGAAACCCTAAATAAATGGTCGTTAAGAGCATCTGATACAGGCGAACTAATTTTCGATGAAGTTAAAGTACCCAAATCGCACCTTTTACCAAATATCGAAGGATTAAAAGGGCCATTTATGTGCCTTAATAGTGCAAGGTATGGCATAGCATGGGGAGCTGTGGGCATTGCCATGGAATGTTACGATGTTGCTTTAAGATATTCACTTGAACGTTATCAATTTGGCAAACCAATAGGGGCTTTTCAATTACAACAAAAAAAACTTGCCGAAGCACTAACAGAAATTACAAAAGCCCAATTACTTTGTTGGCGTTTAGGAGTTTTAAAAAACGAAGGTAAGTGCAAACACACGCATATTAGTATGGCAAAAAGAAATAATGTACATATGGCACTCACAGTAGCTAGAGAATTACGCCAAGTTTTAGGTGCAATGGGTATTACAAGCGACTATCCCATTATGCGTCACATGATGAACCTTGAATCTGTAATAACCTACGAAGGAACTCACGATATACATTTATTAATTACAGGTCATGATATAACAGGAATTCCTGCATATAGACAATAATTTTTGAAATGGAAACTAAACAAATAAAATTAATAGACGATTCAAGAGTAATTATCGAAGCTCTTGCACGAGCAGGTGCCGATGTATATATTGGTTATCCAATAACACCTGCAAATTTATTGTACTTTTATGCAAGCCAACGATTTAAATACATGTTGCCTGCCCCCGACGAAATATCTACCATGCAATATATGAGCGGTATGGCACTAACCGGGCATTTACCTGTAACTGCCACATCGTTTCCAGGTTTAGCACTAATGGTAGAAAGCATAAATATGGCCTACATGATGGAACTTCCTATGGTAATAGTATTATCGCAACGACTTGGCCCAGCCACAGGAACTGCTACTGGTGGAGCTCAAGGCGACATACTCTTACTAAACGGGATTATTTCAGGGGGGCACCCTTTACCAGTTTTTTGCCCAGCAGATATTTTAGACTGTTGGATTTTATCGGCTAAAGCATTAGAATTCGCATATAACTGTAGAACGCCTGTTGTAATTCTAACTTCAAAAGAACGAACAATGACAAGCAGAAGTTTCGATATATCTACTCTTCCGGAAATCAAACCAATTGAAAAAAAATTTACCATTAACCCTAATAAAGAATATTTACCTTATGAATACACCGAAAATCTTGTACCACCATTTCTACCTATTACTCAAAATACTCATCAAGTAAGGATAACTGCATCTACACACGACCAGAAAGGTATAATACAACACACCTCGCCCGAAGCAATGCAAAATACAATTCGCTTAGAAAAGAAGATACGTACACACATAAAAAATTTTGTATATTTTGAACATAAAAAAAATAATTCCAATATTCTTGTTATATCATATGGAATTTCGGCAAATGCAGCACAAGAAGCAATGAGAATTTCTAACAACAAATTCGATCTTCTAATAGTTAAAACATTATTACCAGTAGTAAATGAAATATATGAAATAATAGATAATTACACAACAATAATAGTTGCAGAAGATAATATTAACGCACAATATGCAAAAATACTATTTGGCGACAGGCTTTTACCAAAAGTTAAAACTGTAGGAGCAATTGGAAAAATGTTATCACCCGACGATATTTTAAAAACTTTAAATAATGACAAATAAAGTTTTAAATACTACAGAATTACCATTTTGTCCGGGCTGCGGACATCATTTAATTGCCAAAAATACAGCAAAGGCTATAGAAGAATTAAATTATAATATTTTAGACATAATATTTGTAACCGACATCGGCTGCCATGGAATTATAGACAAAACACTTAATACTCATACGGTGCACGGATTGCATGGCAGATCTGTTGCCTTAGGAGCCGGAATAAGTATGGGACTTCATAATAATCAAAAGAAAAAAGTTATTGTTTTTCTTGGCGATGGAGGTGCTACAATCGGATTACAACACATCCTAGAAGCAGCACGTCTAAATGTTGATATGACTGTAATTGTACATAATAACTTTTTATATGGTATGACTGGTGGCCAATTAAGTGGACTTACTCCTAAGGGATTCAACACAATAATATCATTAAATGGAAATCCATTCGAACCTCACGATATTATAAAATTAGTTAACTCTGCTGGCGCTAATTATTGCTCAAGAATATTAGGAATAGGAGATTTTTCGGCAACTATAAAAAAGGCACTGTCAACTAAAGGTTTTTCGTTAATTGAGGTAATGGAAATTTGCCCAAGCTATGGAGTTAAATACAACCCAAAGAAAAAATTGCAAGAAATTGTTGAATCTGCTGGTTTTAAGTTGGTGGAATATACAAACAATCGAGAACCATTTTCATTTTCTCACTACGAAACAGTTACCAACTTGTTTGATAAAGTAAAAACTATAATTCCTACTACTTACAATACAACCTTAAACGAGCAAATTCAAATAGTATTAAGTGGTTCGGCAGGCGAAGGTATACAAAGTGCTGCAAGTATCTTATGTAGAGCTGCTATGCTACAAGGTTACAATGTTACTCAAAAGGGTACTTATCCCGTTACCGTAGGTGTAGGTTTCAGTAATGCTGAAGTTAATATATCTCCATATGAAATATTCTATCATGGCTTATATCACCCAAAATATCTAATTGTTACATCTATCGATGGATTAGAATTTAGTAAAAACACCATTAAAAATTTACCAGAATCATCAACATTACTTATAGACGATTCATTAGAATTGCCAGAAACAAAAGCAAAGGTAATAAAAATTAGTGCGAGAAAAAAAGGCGAAAAAAATGCAATACTTGTAGGATTAATTTATTTTTCTAAACTATTTAATGTTGTATCTATTGAAAATCTTTTAAAAATTTTAAAAGAAGATGTTAAAACTTTCGAAAAACTTCCTGTCGATGATGTTATAAAAGAAATAGAAAAAATTAAAGAATAAAAAAGTTTAAATGATTTTCTATTACTTTAAAGACCACCAAACTTTAAATCAATTAGAATTTATAAAAAAAGTAAATATTAATTTTGTAATTGTAAAAAATAAAATTAAATATAAAAAATAGCTCATATGAAAAGAGGTATTTTGTTGTTTTTAGTGTCGGTTTTTTTATATTATTTAGATACTAAAGGTTGTACAAATTTTATAATTACAAAAGGTGCATCGACCGATGGGTCAGTAATGGTTTCTTATAATGCCGACAGTCATGTTTTATATGGCGAATTGTATTTTTATCCTGCAGCCGAATACCCCGAAAATAGCTGGATAGACATATATGAATGGGACACTGGAAAATACCTTGGAAAAATAAAACAAGTAAAAAAAACTTTTTCTGTTGTAGGCAATATTAACGAATATCAAGTTATAATTGGCGAAACAACTTTTACTGGACGAAAAGAATTACAAGACACTACAGGCATACTTGATTATGGTAGCTTAATTTATATTACTCTTCAAAGGGCAAGAACAGCCAGAGAAGCAATAAAAATTATGACCGAACTTGTAGCTGAATATGGTTATTATAGTACAGGCGAATCGTTTTCTATTGCAGATCCAAACGAAGCGTGGATACTTGAAATGATAGGTAAAGGAAGTCCAAAATACGACAAAAAAGGTAAAATAATTGAATACGATAAAGGCGCAGTATGGGTAGCTATAAAAATACCTGATGGTTATGTGTCGGCACATGCTAATCATGCAAGAATAACTACCTTTCCTTTACAAAAACAAAACGACTTTTTTAATCCAAATCAAACTGTATTTCATAGCCCCGATGTAATTTCATTTGCAAGAAAAAAGGGTTATTTTAATGGTAAAGACGAAGAATTTAGTTTTAGCGACGTATATGCACCATTAGATTTTGGAGCAGCACGTTTTTGCGAAGCACGCGTATGGGCTTTCTTTAACAGAATAAACAAAGATATGGCAAAATACGAAGATTATGCTATGGGATATAATTTAAAAAATAGAATGCCTTTGTACATTAAACCCGACCGTAAACTATCTGTACTTGATGTAATTGATTTAAACAGAGATTATTTTCAGGACACTAAAATGGATTTATCAAAAGATATAGGAGCTGGACCATTTGGATGCATTGTACGTTGGCGCCCATTAACCTGGAAGGTAGATACTACCACCTACTTTAACGAAAGAGCTATAAGCACACAACAAACTGGTTTTACCTTTGTAGCCCAAGCTCGCGGATGGTTACCAAACCCAATAGGGGGAATAATTTGGTTTGGTGTCGACGATACTTACTCAAATTGCTATACTCCCATATACTGTGGTAGTAAAAGAATACCCGAAAGCTATGCCGTTGGCAATGGTTCAATAATGGAATTTAGCGAAACAAGTGCTTTCTGGGTTTTTAATCAAGTATCTAATTTTGCTTATACACGATATAATGTAATAATAAAAGATATTCAAAAAGTACAAAAAGAGTTAGAAACAAAATATTTCAATTACGTAAATATAATTGATAAAATTGCAAGTGAATTATATAAGTCGAATCCTGACCTGGCAATAGAATTCATAACTGATTTTAGTGTACAAACAGCTAACGAAACAGTAAAAAGGTGGAAAAAATTATATCAGGATTTATTTGTAAAATACATGGATGGCAATATAAAAACAAAAGTACCTGGAAAAAGAGATCCTAAAGTAGAACAACCAGGTTATGGCCAAGAATGGTATAAATTAATAATAGAAAAAACTGGTGATAAGTTTAAATATCAATGGAAACATAATTAATGTTATCTTGTATGAAAGGCATAAGATAGTTATAAAGGTTACAAAACCAAGAACGTGCTTTTAATCAAAATTAATAAAATGTTGAATACAAAAGGCTAAAATTAACAGGCATAGAAAAATGAGATTTTAGGAATCGAAAGTTTTGCAAAACTTTTTACTAAATCTCAAAAAATTTTAAGTTATATTGATTTTTAATCATAATAAGTTTAATTTTAAGGTATAGTCATGCAAAAGTTTCAATAACATAAAAGCAAAAGAAGGGCAAAAAAGTTAAAAAAATTTTTTTAATTAGAAAATATGTATTATATTTGTGCAAGAAAAAAGGTGCGTTAGTTCAGTTGGTTAGAACGCCGGCCTGTCACGCCGGAGGCCGCGGGTTCGAGTCCCGTACGCACCGCTATATATACTTATTTTAACACAATAATTCTACAGGGTGTAAAGCTTTTAAACCTGTCAAATCGAATATTTGTTGCCTGCAACTTAATCCATTCGCACATAAAATATGTTGAGGTGGCATATTTCTGACATAATTTATTAATGGTTCAGCAATCTTTTTTGATAGTTCATAATGTTCCTTTTCATAACCAAAACTTCCTGCCATACCACAACATTGGGCATCAATCAAGCTAACATTGTATCCACACCGCGTAAGTAATTCCAATATAATTTTACTATCCGAAAATACCCTAAAATAACAATGAACATGTAAGTGCACATTTATAGCATCATATTTGGGCCTTAAAATAATTTTTCCTTTTTTTATTTCGTTCAGTAAAAACTCTTCTATTGTGAATACATTAGCTGCAAGTGTTTTAGAAAAATCTTTTAATTCTGGTGCACATAACTCAAGCGACTCATCTTTATAAGTAAATACAGCCGAAGGCTCAATTCCAACCACAGCTATATTATCGTAATTATTAAAATACCTTTTTATATATCTTAAATTTTTATTTATAATGTTGCTTGCTTTATCTACAAACCCTTTAGATAAATAAGTTCTACCACTCACAATTGGTTTAGATATTATTACATTATACTTTAACTTATTCAAAAGTAAAATTACTTTTTCAGTAATATGAGTATCAACATATGCAGAAAACTCATCAATAAACAATAAAATATTGGTATTATTGTTACTATTTTTTTCTGGTTTTATTAATTTTATTCTATTTAACTTAGGTAAACTGCGCGTTTTCTCAAAATTAAGTATTTTCTTAATTATCAGAGATGGCAATTTGTTATTAACAAAAAAATTATAAATTTGTGGTATATACGAAAAATATTTGTAAAAAATTGGAACAGATGCAATTATATAGTTACGCACACTGATTTTTGTTTTATTGTAATATTGTTGCATAAATTCAGCTTTAAATTTTGTCATATCAATATTAGAAGGGCACTCAGATTTACAAGCTTTACAAGAGAGACAATTAGAAAGAATTTCATAAACATCTTTATTTTTAAAAAAATTATCTTGTTGCATCATTTCCCTTAGAAAATTAGCTCTACCACGCGTTGAATAATATTCATTATGAGTAGCTCTAAATGTTGGACACATTATACCTTCGTTAGTTTTTCTTATACAATCGGCACTTCCATTACAATTTTCTACAGTATTTTGAAAACTAATATCGTAATCTTTAAAATATGTATTGAAGCTTAGTGTTTTATAATTATTAGAAAATTTCAAATTTTTGTCGTTTGGTAATGGATCTACTATCTTACCTGGATTAAATAAATTATAAGGATCGAAAGTATACTTAATTTTTTTAAGTATAGCATAAACCTTATCTCCAAGAAACTCAGGTATAAAACAACTACGTAATAAGCCATCGCCGTGCTCACCACTTATAGAACCTTTATATTTTTTTACTATTTTTACTATTGCTGATGTTAATTCTTTCATTTTAGCAATATCGTCGGCATTGCGTAAGTTAAGTATAGGTTTAAAATGCAATTCGCCTGTACTAATATGCCCATAATATACTGTCGATAGACCAAGCGACTTAAAATAATAATCAACCTCTGAAATGTAAGCTTTTAGGGACTCTGGCGGCACACAAGTATCTTCAACAATACTTACTGGCTTTGCATAGCCTTTTATATTACTCATAACTCCAAGTCCTGCTTCACGAAGCTTCCATACCTTCTTTATATTTTCGCCAGAAATAATTGGATAATGGTAACCTAACCCACATTGTTTTAAATGAGTTATAAATTTATTAACCCTGTCTTGTAGCTCCTTTACATCATCAGAATTAAATTCAACTACCAAAATAGCAGCAGGCTTATCCTTAACAAAAAAACTATTTTCTTTTTGCTCCGGATTAGATAAAGCCAGATTTAAAATCGCTGCATCCATTAGTTCCACTGCAAAAGGGTTATATTTTAACGCAATTAAATTAGCATCGAAGCAATCGTAAAATTCAGATAAATGTACACATACAAGTAACGTATTATTTGGAGGTAACTCAACCAAACGTAATTTAGCCTTTGTCACAAAAAACAAAGTCCCCTCGCTGCCTGCTATCAATTTAGGTAAACTAATACAGTTATAATTAAGATAATCGTCTAGTAAAACATTTATGGCATAACCAGTATTATTACGCACAAGTAAATTAGAAGGATAGCTATTTTTAATAATTTGTTGAGTTTGTACGTTCGATAAAACATTATGCAATAATTCAACAATTTCGGGTTTAATAAATTTTTCAGAATTAAAGTTATTAAGATCAAAGTTTTTAATTGTAGCATAAGTTCCATCGCTAAAAAAGCCTGATAATTCAATAATGTAGTCTCTTGTAGTTCCATAAACAAGTGCTCGAGTACCGCACGAATTATTTCCAATCATTCCACCAATAGTACACCGATTAGAAGTAGATGTTTCAGGAGGAAAAAATAAGTTATACTTAAACAAGTATTTATTTAAAACATCTCTTACAATACCTGGTTGCACAATAACATATTTATCGGTGGTATTGACCTCGATTATTTTATTAAAAAAGCGTGAATTGTCTACAACAATACCTTCACCGATTGCCTGACCTGCCAATGACGTTCCTGCACCTCTGGGAATTATTGAAAGATTGTTTTGAACAGCATACATTATTACTTTATGTATATCTTCTTCATCGTTAGGAAAACAAACTCCAAATGGTAACATTTTATATATAGACGCATCGGTAGAATATAAGATACGATGAACTTTATCGCTATATATTTTACATTTATTCACCATGCTCTTTCTAATTATTTTTACAAATTAATAGAATTTTTAGCAAAATTCATTATGTTTAAATACTATTAAAATCCTTTACAAACATCTTTAAGATGATAAAATGTAAAAGTAAAATAGAATGAACGTTTTTGTAATTGAAACTTAAATGAATATAATTTAAAATAGTATTTTATAAATAAAACACAATATTATTAAGCAATACAAAAATTAAAATATTTTTACAGAAAAAAGCAGAATAAAAGTTTATTGTCAGTTAAATAAATCATTATTATTTTTGTAGAAAAATAACATAATTATGAAAAATCTTATATTAATAATTTCAACAAGTTTTATTTTAAGAATAACTTACGGTCAGAATATTCCTAATTCTGGTTTTGAGCAATGGCAAGGGAACGATCCAGTAAATTGGAACACTCCTAATACTTTTACTTCAACATACGGAATAGTTACCGTAACCCCCGAAACAACTTTACCCTATTCAGGAAGTTATGCTGTAAAAATGGAAACCAAATCACTATTTGGGTTCAACGTTCCAGGTTTTATTACTTTAGGTCAAATTACAATAAATGTACAAAATCCGAACCCTGTTACCATATTAGGTGGAGTGCCATTTAATCAAAGACCTCAGTATTTCGAAGGCTATTATAAGTACTTACCTTCTCAAGGAGATAATTGTATATTTCAAGCTTTTCTACTCAAAAGAAATTTACAGACTAATGCAATCGATACAATTGCTAAAGCAATTTTTACACAAAACGTAGCAACTAACGAATGGACACTTTTTAAAACAGAATTCCAGTATTATTCGCAAGAAACTCCAGACACTATTCAAATTAATTTTTCATCTTCTAATCCAAATGCAGCTCTCGTTGGCAGTAAGCTTTACATAGATAATATATCTGTAACAGGGGGAAGTTTTATTAGTAACATCGTTTTTAAAGAAAACTATTATTACTACTTAGAAAATAATTATCTTAATTTTGTACTCAACAAGAACACTAACTTAAAAACAATTAACTTATACGACATTACGGGTAAAAAAGTTTTTACAAAGCATACATATAACGACATAGTTAAAATTATAGTTGAAAAAAACAATCTATATCTATACGAAATACTAACAGAAAAAAACCGGTTCACAGGTAAAATATTAGTGTTATAAATTTTAACATGTATTTTTTCTTAAACAAAACGAAAATATTAAAGAAAAAAATTTTTTACTATTTAATGTTTTCTTTTATTTTATTAGTTTTAAATATTTTTTTTATAAAAAATAAAGTAAATAAGGTTTACCAAGAAACCGATGAATTATTATATAATGCAGCAAATTCCATATTATTAGTTTTACCAAAAGATTATCACGATAGAGCTCAATCGTTCGAGGCAATAGAACCATTCGAATATAAAGAAACTGTAGAAGCTCTAACAAAATTAGCAAATAATTTTAAAGTTAATTATTTATACACACTAGTAGAAAAATACGGTTTCTTATATTTTGTTACTTCATCTGCCACAAAAAAAGAAATACAAACAGGCGAAAATTTAACTTATTATTGGCAAAAATATTCTGAAGCCGATAGCGCATTTTACCACTCGATCAAATATAACAAAATAAATTTTACTGAATATACCGATAGATGGGGAACATTTAGAACAGCAATAATACCCCAAACTACACCTTTAGGTAACAAGTTTCTACTTTGTGCCGATATTGAAAAATCTGTAATAACAAACAAAATTATGTACATAACAATAATAACTTTTATAATAAATTTCTTATTAATTATTATGTTCATTTTATTTATTACTTATTTTTTTAATTCCAAAAAAAAATTACACACCAATAACATTATTGAACTTTCAAAAAGTAATCAACAGTTAAATGAAAAAATAGAAGCTTTAACAAGCTCTCTTTTAACAATAGAAAACAAATTAAACTTACTTTTCAATAGCTTACCAATACCCGCAATATTGTTAAATAATAAAGGGAAAATTTTAAGAGTAAATAAAGAATTTGAAAAATTTTTTAATAAAAGCTATTTAGAATTAAATAACCAATCAATTTTTATATTTTCAATTTTTATAAGCGCGGAGCAATACGAAAACCTAATAACATTAATAGATAACAACGAAAAAATAGAAGGTTACGAAACTGTAATAAACGTCAACAACAAAGAAAAGTTTGTTTCAATAACCGGTTGTAAATTAAAAAATAATGATACAAATGAATATTTAATATTGTTTATAGATATCGACAAATATAAAACTTTGTACGAAAAAGAAAAGGCATTAAAAGAAAAGTATAAAGAACTTTCAAAATACAAAAGTTTAATTATAGCCAACTCTTTTCACGACATTAAAAATTACTTGAATGTAATAACAGGCATTAACACAATATTTGACGAAAATATACTTTCAGACAAACAAAAGGAGTATCTTGAGCTAACCAAATTCGTAATGAGCAACATAGTACTTTTAATAAATGATATTTTAGATTTTACGAAATTAGAAAACAACACTTTAAAAATTAACAACACTTTATTTAGTTTGAACAACACTTTCGATAAACTCGAGTTATGGGCAAAATCGAATGTAAAGTTACATAACAAAAACATTAATGTTATTGTAAAAAAATCGTTACCAGACGGGCAAGACTACATACTATGCGACGAAGTTAGATTTAATCAGGTATTTACTAATCTTTTAAGCAATGCCATTAAAAATACCGATAAAGGATACATAGAGTTTGGTTATGAATTAGAAAACAATTTTTATAAATTTTATGTTAAAGATACAGGTATTGGTATAGAAAAAGAAAACCAAAAAAAGATATTTCAGCCATTTGTTCAGTTGTCGGAAACAACAAATCAGTACCATGGAAGTGGTTTAGGACTACATATAGTAAAAGAAATACTTAAATTATTAAATAGCGAAATACACTTAGAATCGGAAGTTAACAAAGGATCAATATTTTATTTCAAATTGCCTTATTTAATGATTAACAACAAATAAAAATTTACAAGGTTAAATAATATGCAATCTTCTCAACCGATACGAAAGAAGAATCTATTATTATGTGTGCTTTTGAATAATAAAATTCTCTTTCTTTCATTGTTTTTTCGATCCAATTGTACCATTCATTAGGTGGCACATTTTTTAAAAAAGGTCGTTTTTCAGGATTTGCTGTTATTCTTTTATATATTTCCGATGGCTTTGTTTTTAAATAAACCACCTTACCAACAGAAAGCATTAAATCTAAGTTATTATAAAAACAAGGAGTTCCACCCCCGGTTGAAAGTAAAAAATTATCGTAATTTGAGATAATTTCCTTTAACGACATATGTTCAATTTGCCTAAAATATTCAGATCCTTTTGACTCAAAAATATCCGATATTGTTTGTTTATATTTGTTTTCGATATAAATATCTAAATCGAAAAAACTAATATTCATAAACGAAGCAACTCTTTGGCCTAAAGTTGTTTTACCAGCCCCCATAAAACCTATGAGAAAATATTTCATATTTAACTTAACATTTCTAACTCATGCTTATTTCAGGATTTTTTTCATCGGCTTCTTTATTGTTTTGTTCTTCTATCCACTTAAATGAATGGATTTTATTAATGGATAAGTTTAACTTTTTACCTTTCACATTTTCTTTTTTAACAGGAGTAAACTCAGAGATGTTAATAACTTTACATTTATTTTTTGATGTTATTATTTCAAGTAAGGGTTGCTGAATATAAGTAACTTCCTGAATAAACGAATTTTCGTCGCCATCAGTAAGATTAATAAGTTTTTCAACAGTTCGCGGTATAAATCTTTTAATAAAATACGATTTACGCTTGTTACTATAGTAAACAATTGTTAAAGGAATATTTTTGTATTTATCAATAAAAATTAAGTTATCTTCAAAATGCACATTCAAGTCGGCTCTATAAGTCCTATAAAACCCCGACTTTGTAATTGCAATAATCCAATCATTTTCAGTAAATTTTCCTAAATATTTACCATTATTATGAGAGAGACGATTAATTGTGCCATCATAATAAAAATCTATGCCTTCGTCGATGGTTTGAGTTTTTTCAACTAATTTTACTTTATAAACTTCGTTTTTTGTTAAAATATTTCCTATTGCATTTTTTCCTTTAACCAGAAAATCTGCAAAATTTACATTAAATACCAATTTTTTTAAATGTGGTTTAGGCTTTAAAAATACTTGAACAATATCGGCTTCATTACTTTTTGACGACGATATCCACAATATTTTACTGTTATTTGAGCCTTGTGTTAAATTATATTTCTTTTCTCTTAACAAAGAATTTATTTTACATCTTTTGATATACGTATATTTTGTTTGGCCATCAAGATATATTAAGTTATATACAGTCCTTTTATCATCTTTATTGTATACAGAAACGTGAACTATGTTTTTACCAACAAATTGTTTATCGCTAACTTTTGTAATAAAATAAGTACCATCACTAAGAACAACAAGAATATCGTCTAATTCAGAGCAATCGCAAACATACTCATCTTTTTTTAAAGAAGTGCCAATAAAACCATCTTCGCGATTAACGTACAGTTTCTTATTAGCAACAACAACTCTTTGAGCTTCAATAACATCAAAATATTTCAACTCAGTTTTTCTTTGTTTATCGGCACCATATGTCTTTTTTAAATAATTAAAATAATTGATAGTGTATTCGACAATGTTATTTAAGTGATTTTGTACTTCTTCGATAGTTATTTCAATTTCTTTAAGTTTCTTATCTGCTTCATTAACATTATATTTCGAAATTCTTTTTATGTGTAATTCAAGTAATTTTAAAATATCTTCTTCAGTTATTTTGCGTTTTAGTAATTTTTCATATTCCAACAGCGAGTTATAAGTCACAGAAATAACTTCGTCCCATGTTTCAGCATTTTCTATTTTACGGTATATTTTGTTTTCAATAAAAATTTTTTCCAAAGTAGCGGAATGCCATTGTTCATATAGGTCGTTTAGTTGTATTTCAAGTTCTTTTTTTAATAAGTTGAGAGTTCTATCGACAGAATATTTTAAAATATCTTTTACACCAATAAATAATGGTTTGTTATCTTTAATTACACAAGAATTAACCGATACAGAAATTTGGCAATCGGTAAAAGCATATAAAGCATCTATTGTTTTATCGGTCGAAGTTCCTGGTGCTAAGTGAAGAATTATTTCTACTTTATCGGAAGTGTTATCGTCGATTTTCTTTATTTTTATTTTACCTTGTTCGTTAACTTTAATTATTGATTCAATTAAACGTTCTGTTGTTACCCCAAACGGGAGTTCTGTAATAACAAGAGTTTTGTTATCTAATTTTTTTATTTTTGCTCTTATTTTAACACTTCCACCCCTAAGCCCATCGTTATATTTCGAAACATCTATCATTCCTCCTGTAGGAAAATCAGGAAACAATTCAAAATCTTCATTTTTAAGGTATTTAATAGAAGCATCTATAACTTCTACAAAATTATGAGGTAAAATTTTAGAAGCTAACCCGACAGCAATCCCTTCGGCTCCTAAAACTAAGAGTAAAGGGAAACGCACTGGAAGAGTAACTGGTTCTAAACTTCTTCCATCGTAAGAAGGTTTCCATTCAGTTATTTTATCATTAAACAAAACTTCTTTCGAAAATTTTGAAAGACGTGCTTCAATATAACGTGGTGCAGCTGCTGAATCGCCTGTTAAAATATTTCCCCAGTTTCCTTGGGTATCAATAAGTAAATCTTTTTGTCCCAATTGAATAAGTGCTTCATTTATGCTAGCATCGCCATGAGGGTGAAATTGCATTGTATAACCTATTATATTAGCAACTTTGTTGTATCGACCATCGTCTAGTTTTTTCATTGCATATAATATACGACGCTGAACAGGTTTAAGACCATCGTCTATATGAGGCACTGCTCTTTCTAATATGACATACGATGCATAAGTTAACCACCAATCCTTATAGAATCCCGATAATTTAGTTTCGGCAATTTGTGAATATTTTTTTTGATTTTCTTGCTGGGTATCTAGTTTATCATTCGACAAAGCATCGCTTATATTATCATTTTCTGACTCTTTATTTTCAATATTATTTTCCTCGTAAAGATTATCAAAAAATTCGTCTTTCATTTTTATTCTTCAATTATTTGCAAGTTATTTATAACAAACAACTGACGCTCTGGAGTGTTATTACCCATATAAAAACTTAATAAATTATGAATTGTATCGTTTTTAGAAAGTGTAATTGGCAGAAGTTTCATATTTTCACCAATAAATATTTTAAATTCTTCGGGCGATATTTCACCCAAACCCTTGAATCTGGTAATTTCTACTCCTTTACCCAACTTATCAATTGCTTTTAATTTTTCTTCTTCATTATAACAATAAATGGTTTGAAATTTATTTCTTACTCTAAACAGAGGAGTTTGAAGTACATACAAATGCCCGTTTTTTACAACTTCAGGGAAATATTGTAAAAAGAAAGAAATTAATAGTAAACGAATGTGCATACCATCGGCATCAGCATCTGAAGCTATTACAATATAGTTATATCTTAAATTATCAATCCCATCTTCAATTCCAAGAGCATTTATTAATAGATTAAGTTCTTCGTTTTGATAAATAAACTTTTTAGATTTTCCGAAAAGATTTTCGGGTTTGCCACGTAAACTAAAAACAGCTTGAGTTTCTGGATTACGAACCTTAGTTATCGAACCACTTGCAGAATCACCTTCGGTAATGAATATGGTACTTTGGCTACTTAATTCGTGACTATCGGTAAAATGAATTTTACAATCGCGTAATTTTTTATTGTGAATGCTTGCTCGCTTAGATAGTTCTCTTGTTTTTTTTTGGATTACTTGTATTGCTTTTCGTTCTTTTTCTGATTCTAATATTTTTTTTAGAATACAATCGGCCACCGTAGGATTTTTATGCAAATAATTGTCGAGTTCAACCCTAACAAAATCGCTAATAAAATTTTTAATTGAAGGACCACCTGGTCTTACATCTTTAGAACCTAATTTAGATTTTGTTTGAGATTCAAAAATAGGCTCTTCGATTCTTATACTTATAGCAGCAATAAGTGAGGTGCGTATATCCGACGCATCGAAATCTTTTTTATAAAATTTTCGTATTGTTTCTGTAAAGGCTTCTTTAAAAGCAACAAGATGAGTGCCTCCTTGAGAAGTGTGCTGGCCATTTACAAATGTAAAATACTCATCGTTGTATCCATCTCCATGTGTAAATGCTATTTCTATATCTTCGCCTCTAAGATACACTATAGGATATAAAGGAGTTGTATTAAGTTTTTCGCTTAATAAATCGGCAAGACCATTTTTCGAATAATAGTCTACGTAATTATACTTAATTATTAGATCTCTGTTAAGATAAACATAATTTTTAACCATTTCTTCGACATATTCGGGTTGAAACGAAAAATTACCAAATATTTCATGATCGGGAACAAAGATTACTTCTGTACCCGTAAGCTCATTACTATCGAATAATTGCTCTTGTAAAAGTAATCCTTTAGAAAAAATAACTTCTTTACATTTACCATCTCTAAAAGAACGTAAAATAAATGAGCTTGATAAAGCATTTACTGCTTTAATTCCAATACCATTTAAGCCTACTGTTTTTTTAAAAACTTTCGAATCATACTTCGCACCTGTATTCATTTTTGAGGCAACGTCGATTAGTTTGCCCAGCGGTATGCCACGTCCATAATCTCTTACACGAACCTTATTACCTTCAACTTCAACTTCAATAATCTTACCAAATCCCATAATAAATTCATCTACAGCATTATCAATAATTTCTTTCAACAATACATATATACCATCGTCTCTTAACGACCCATCGCCTAATTTACCAATATACATGCCTGGCCTTTTGCGAATGTGCTCTTTCCACTCAAGTGTTATTATTGTTTCTTCGTTGTACTGTGTCCACATAGTTATCCTTATATTTTATAATGTACAGGCTTGTTGCAAAGTTAACTTATTTGCTACTTTAACACAAGAAAAATGTTAAAAAAAACTAACATACATCAGTTGATAAGTGACTAAAGCAATTTTTGTAAATTGAAAAAAATTAACATTAACAACTATCCTAAAAAGAAAACTGTAATAAATTTCTTAAAAAACATAGTAAAAACATCAATAAAGTATTTGCTCCTAACGATTCTTAACCACATGCAAAATTACCTAAAACTTTAGTTGTACCAAAAACTGTTATAACTTGCATTTTAAATTTACCTTGTTACAGAACAATATAACACAACAAAAATTTTTTCTTTACGTTTTTCTCAACATAAGTCAAAATACCCTTTGTAAAGGTATTTTTTTAACAATATTAGTTAGTCTTTTAAATGAGTGCAAAAGTAAACTATTATAAATTTGAAATACATAGAATTATATTAATATCGAGCTATTAATCATACAACATGTTAAACAATACAGAAATCTATAGTGCTTAAAAAATTGTAGTAGTTGCCTAAATTACCCAACTCAAGTTAATATTGATATTTTCATGAGAAAGCTCACAATTAAATTACATTTTATTAGTAAGCAAAGTTAACAACTCGGCATTATCTATGAGAGATATTTTACTATCTATACTCCCTTCGTATCGACTAATTTTTCCCCTACTCTATGAATTATAATTACTATGCAAATGGTGATATTACTGCAATATTTATCATACGTATTCGGATAAATTACAGATGCAAGACAATTAGTTTAAAGAGTATTATTGTTAATACTTATACATGTGTATTATTGCTGGTGTAAATTACAAAATAATTAAATACATTGAATAGATGTTTCAAACAAAATTTTAATTTGCCTTAAAAGTACAGCAAAATATAAAATTCTCTCAATTTTCGTTGAATTAAAAAAATTCTTTAATAATCAATTTTATTTCAACTGTCATATTTCTACATTATCTAATTTCAGTAAATAGGCAAATAAATTTGTATAAATTGTAAACACTATTAGAGAACGAAAAAATTATTGTATAATTTTTTTAAGTCTATTGAGAAATATTCGCTATTAAAATAAAAAAATTTTTTTAAAATCTTTTTTTTAAAGATTTTTGCAAAAAAATTTTTAAGATGCTTATACTAGTGACAAACGACGACGGTTATTTATCAAAAGGATTATCGACATTGATTAGAGTAGCAAAAAATTTTGGGAATGTGTACGTTGTTGCACCTTTACATGGTTCATCAGGATTGTCACATTCAATAACAATGAAAATTCCAATAAGAGTTAAAGAACACAAGACCAACGAGAATGGTGTAAAATTTTATATTTGCAGCGGCACACCTGTAGATTCCGTAAAGCTTGCTTTAAATAAAATATTACCCAGAAAGCCCGATTTGGTTTTATCGGGCATAAATCATGGTAGTAATTCTTCAATAAGTGTGATATATTCTGGCACTATGGCTGCTGCTTTAGAAGCAAGCATGAATGGAATACCTGCCATTGGATTTTCTTTACTCGATTACGACGAAGATGCCGATTTTACAGCTTCAGAATATTACGCTAAAGTAATAATTGAAAAAATTATAAAAAACAAAAAAAAGTATCCACAAGGTGTAGCACTAAATGTGAATATTCCAAAGTGCTCTTTAAAAAAAATAAAAGGTATAAAAATCGTGCGCATAGCCAAAGGTGTTTGGAAAGAAGAATTTGACGAAAGAGTTGATCCGCACAATCAAAAATATTATTGGCTGACAGGAGGTTTTCATAATTATGAGCCCGATGCTATCGATACAGACGAATGGGTGTTAAAAAATAATTACATCTCTATAGTACCAGTACATGCCGACATAACTGCTTATTTTGCTTTTGAATATTTAAGAAAACTTAAATTATGAAAAATAAATTAAACAATTTTTTTTGTGGTTTCTCGTTGGGATTGATATTACCTTTTATTGCTACATATGTTTTTTATTTATTACAAAAATCTTATCATTCATTAAATAATTTTATTGCTATTAATTACAAATATGGCTCACTGCCAGGTATTTTAACTTTTTGCCTGATGATAAACATACCTGTAGTATATTATCTTTTAAAAAGAGAATATTATAAAGGGGCACGCGGCGCATTTACAGCAATTGTACTTTGGTCTGTTTTTATTCTTTATTTGAAGTTTAAATAAGATGAAATATTTTATTATAACTGGTGAGAAATCAGGAGAAATACATGCTGTTAATTTAATAAAAGAATTAAAAAAAATAGATAAAAATTCTGTTTTTAAAGGTTGGGGCGGAAGTTTAATGCAATCAGAAAATGTAGAAATTATTGTAGATATTGCTAACTTAAGTATAATGGGAATTATTGAGGTTTTAAAAAAAATACCGTTTTTATTAAAAGCCTATCGCAATACAATACAATACATTATAAAGTATAACCCCGACGCTATTATTTTAGTCGACTTCCCTGGCTTAAATTTAAGATTTGCAAAAAACCTTTCAAAAAAAGGTTTTAACGTTTTTTATTACGTTTCTCCAACTGTGTGGGCTTGGAATAAATCAAGAATCGAAATAATAAAAAAATATGTAAAAAAACTTTTCGTAATATTACCATTCGAAAAAGAATTTTATAAGCAATTTGGCATTGAAGTAGAATACGAAGGGCATCCTATTATTGATCAAATAGAAAATTTTAAAGAAAGCAACAAAAGCATAGATTTTTTTAAAAATAATAATATACCTACATCTAAAGAAATAATAGCCATATTGCCAGGCAGTAGATTACATGAAATTAAATCAGCATTGCCAATCATAAAAAAACTTACTGCTAAATATAAACAATATACTTTTGTAATAGCAGGAATAACAAACATAGATAAAAACATCTATTATAAATACACAAGCGATAATGTTTATATTGTATTCAATAAAACTTACGAATTATTATCTTATGCAAAAGCAGCTATTGTTAATTCTGGCACAGCTACATTAGAGACAGCGCTATTTAATGTACCTCAAGTTGTTTTTTATAAACTAAATCCAGTATCATATTTTATAGGCCGATTACTTGTAAAAGTAAAATACATTTCACTCGTCAACCTAATATTAAACAGAAAGTGTGTTGCAGAGTTAATACAATTCAAGTTTAATCTAAAAAATTTAGAAAAAGAATTTAAACAAATTTTAAATGAAAATATAAGAAACAACATAATTTTAGGATATAAAGAATTAAAAGATAAAATAGGTGAAAAAGGTGTTTCTGAAAGAATAGCTTTAAAAATTTTTAAAGAAATTGAATACAAGTAGTATTAACATAATATTTAACATAATATTTACTTCTTTAATGTTATGTTTAACATTTTCATTAACATGTCAGAGTATTAAAGTGGCATTATTTTACAATAAACAAGTTACCGAAATTTTTATAACACCATATTTTGGTTCGTATAACATTTATGTAAACGATTCACTAATAAACAATACATCAAACTCTTTTTTAATAAGAAAAATAAATAATTCATTAGAATTAAAAATTTTACACGACTCTACGTATATTTGTAACACAATACACTTTAAAAAAAAAGATAGCATTTCAGCTTTAAGGCTTAAAGTTATATCACCTTTTACAACCGACCGCTATTACAATGATGATTTATACATTACAAATGTTAATAATAACCTAAGGATTATTAATATTGTAGAACTTGAAAAGTATATTTGTGGTGTAGTAGAAAGCGAAACCGGATATCATAACAACATAGAATATTACAAAATACAGGCAATTTTATGTCGTACATATACTCTAAAAAACTTAGGTAAACATTTTGATGAAGGTTTTAATTATTGCGACGATGTTCACTGTCAATCATATAAAGGTATAAACTATTCAAAATCATCGAACACACTTATTTACGAAGCAATTAATTCAACTCACAATCTTGTTATTGTAGATACACTATTAAATTTAATTGATGCTGTCTATCATGCCAATTGTGGCGGTCAAACCATGAATGCCGAAGATGTTTGGAATTCTAAGCGTTATTATCTCAGGAGTATTTATGACCCATATTGCAAAAAAAAGAGAAATACTTTATGGAATAAGGTAATAAGCTTAAACGAATTTAATAATTTTTTAAATGATAATGGTTTTAAAGTCAATATTAATAATGAATATGAATTTATCCAAATGCAACGTCGGGCAAATTTAAAAATAAACAACGAAAGCATTAGTTTACGAAAAATTAGAGAATATTTTAACCTAAAATCTACATTTTTCAATATAAAAGTAAAGAACGATAGTGTTTATTTCGAAGGGAAAGGAATAGGACATGGTGTTGGTTTATGCCAAGATGGAGCTGAACAAATGACACTCGAAGGTTTTACTTTCGATAATATTATTAATTTCTACTATAAAGGTGTTAAAATAGTTGATTATCATAATATCTGGTTGTTTAAGGAATAATGTTAAACAAGTTTTAAGAGTTTTATTATTTCGTATATTAAGCCAGAAACAAGTAAAGTAGCAGGAATAGTAAGAATCCAAGCCTAAACTATATTAATTGCAATTATCCACCGTACCGAAGACACTCTACGCGTGATACCAACACCAACTATAAAACCAGCAATAGTATGTGTTGTGCTTACAGGTATCTCTAGCGCCGAAGAAAAAAAACAAACTTATAGCCCCCGAGGTTTCGGCCACAAAGCCATGCATAGGTTTTAAGTCCGTTAAGTTTACTCCCATTGTTTGAACCACTTTCCATCCCCATGCTAAAGTTCCTAATGCAATAGCCACATGACAAGAAATTGCAACCCATTGAGGAACATAAAATTCTTTACCTCCTAACATTCCATTCGAATATAATACTACAGCAATAATTCCCATTGTTTTTTGAGCGTCGTTTGTTCCATGTCCTAAACTAAATAATGCCGACGATAATAATTGTAAACCTTTAAAAATACCATTAATTTTATAAGTTGGAAAATTTTTAACAAGATATATGGTTAATGTCATTAACAAGAAGCTTAAAACAACACCTATTATGGCAATAAAACAATAAAAAAACAACCTTAAAAATTCCCCAAAAAATTAAAAATTTGTATTTATAGGTAAAAAAAGTGTAAATCCTCTATTATTCCTCCAATAAGAGCATGAGATACACTAATAGGAAATCCTAAGTGTGTACAAGCATATATTCACAAACCAGCTCCAAAAACTGCTGATAAAATTAACCATGTATTTACAACATTAAGATTTACTATGCCTTCCCCAATGGTGTTTGCTACGTGCAAACCAAACATTAAATATACTGCAAAATAAAAAAACTGCCCATGCTACAGCCAAAAATGGTGATAATACCCTTGTAGATACAATTGTCGCTACCGAATTTGCTGCATCATTCATACCATTTAAAAAGTCGTATATAAGGCTATTGTTATTTTTATATATACCAATATTTCCATGTATTAAGTGTTTTTTATCATTATAGTTTTCAATATATCTGCCACATCTTCAATGTTATCTGTAACAATTTCTAATGTTTGTAATATTTCTTTAATTTTTATCAACTCTATTGCATCTTTTTCTGTTTCGAATAAGTAAGAAATTGAAAGGTAATAAATATCGTCGGCAATATTTTCAAGGTCGTTTATTCTAACACACTGTTCTTTTATTTTACTAAAATTCTTTAAATCTTTTAAATTTTCGACAGCTAATTTCATACATAAAGTGCCCTCATAAATTATATTTGCAAGTTTTTCAAAATCTAGCGGTAAAGTCTTAGGTTTATAAAGATAAATTCTTTGAGCAGATGAATTAATGTAATCTATTACTTCATCTAAAGAAGTTATTAGTAGCTGAATATCTTCTCTGTCGAAAGGTGTTATAAAACTCGAGTGAAGCATATCATAAAGCTGATGAGTATAACTATCGCCAAAATGTTCTCGCTCTTTTATTTTATTTGTTATTAACAAACGCTCCTCCCATGTTTTTGTTTTCATTAATTCTTTTAGTAAACTTGCAGCATCAACTATGTTTTCTGCAACTTTAATAAGTATAGGAATAAATTTTTTTTTTGGTTTCAACTTTTGGAAAAAAATATTTATACTCATTTTTTTTAACTTTTTGGCAAAAAAAAATTACCAAAATTTTAAATACAAAAAAAGTTATTAACATTAAGTTAACATTATGTGGCTGAACGATTTTATTAAGCTCTTTTTTCCTGAGCTATGTAAATCGTGCGGAACAAACCTTCTCAGGAACGAAAAATATATTTGTACAACGTGTTTATCGGAACTGCCATTTACAAATTATCACAAATACATCGAAAACCCTGTACATCAAATATTTTGGGGCAGAATTAAAATTGAATTTGCTACCTCGTTATTTTATTTTTCTAAACATAGCAAAGTACAAACACTATTACATAGATTAAAGTACGAAGGTGATAAATCTGTCGGTTATTTTCTAGGAGAATTACTTGGCCAAAAACTTTCGGAATCATCTTTCTTTAACGATGTTAACTATATTGTTCCTGTTCCATTGCACCCAAAAAAAATTATAAGGCGAGGGTATAACCAATCTCAAATAATTTCAGAAGGAATTTCAAAAATTATTAATAAACCCGTTGCTAATATAATAGAAAGAATTACCGAAACCCAAACTCAAACAAAAAAAACTAGAATAGAAAGGTGGACAAACGTAAGCGATGTTTTTCGTCTGAAAATAATCGATAAAGAAAAGTATTATAATAAACATTTTCTAATTGTAGACGATGTTATTACTACAGGCGCTACTATTGAAGCTTGTGCTAATACTTTAATTTCTCTTGAAAACGCAAAAGTAAGTGTAGCCACAATAGCTAAAGCTTAAAAACTAATAACGATATAAACATAACTTTGTTAATAAAAGATTATTATTATAAATTTTTTAATTTATATTCTTATTTAATTTGGCAAAAAAAATGCCATATAGGAGATTACCTACTACCGACGCCGCACGATTAAGAGCTTTAAAAATACCTTACGATAAAGTACAAAAGTCGGGCACTCAAAATATGCCTTTTTCCATTGAAACCTTTAGAGTATTACAAAATCTCCTTTCACGGTTTGAACAATATTACAACCAGCAAAAAAATACAATTATACAAAAAAATAATAAAAGTAAACAACTTGCACAGTATTTTTTAAAAGCAAGATTATATGTAGTACATTACCTTAAAGTAATTAACATGGCCATCGAAAGGGGCGATTTACCTCAAAATATAAGAACTTTTTACGGATTAGATGCCGAATCAATGAATTTACCAGTTATTAACAACGAAAAAGACCTCGAATACTGGGGAAATAAAGTAATAAAAGGTGAACAGGAAAGGCTCGCTAAAACCGGTAGAACTTTTTATATTTTACCAACAATTGCCATGGTAAAATTGCATTTCGATAAATTCCTAGATGCATATAACCAATATTTAGCATCAAGAAAAACTTCAGATTATATTGCTAGTAAAATTAATGAATTAAGAAACGATGTAGATAAATTTATAGTCCACTTATGGAACGAAACTGAAGCATATTTTAAAGATTACAGCGAAGAAGAAAAAAGGCGATTCGCTTCGGAGTATGGTATAGTTTATGTTTGGCGACCTTCTGAAAAAACCACTAGCTATAATAACGAAATAGCAACTGAAAAAGAACTTTTAGAAGTTATTAATCAAGCACAAACTTCAAAAAAAGAGTGCGAATTGGATAATAATGTAATGTATTCTATATCTGCTAAAAATTAATTTTTTTTTTTAGCAACCCTAAAATAAGAAATTTAAACATTCTGGTGTGTATGTGACATTTGAAATAATAATAAATTACTTACATATTCACTATCCCCTTTACGAATCAAACTAAGCCCCAATATTACAAATAACCTCTACTTTATGTAGATCTAAAGAAATTCAAATTAAGCGAAACATTACTAAAATTCTTTTCACTATTACTAGATATAATTTTTAAAAAACTATAAATAAGATAATGGCTCCCAGAACTTTTACAAAAAAGTTTACTAGTATTTTTGTAAATAAAACAATCTTTTTCATGACATTCATACTAACAACTTAAAAAAGAAAATATTTCTAACAAAAATACATACCTTAAAATAAATATTGCATAAACATAGTAGAACAACATTTATAATTCTTAAAAAGTTCTCAAAATTAAAAATAATCGTAAATAAAAAACTTTGAACAACAAATTAATAATAACCTATAACCTGAAAAGTGATACCTTGGTTAAATCCTGGCCTTTCAACAGCATATTGAAATGTTCTAGTATTTTCATCAATTGGAATTATTGCTTGAACGGCCCCTGCAACATTATCACCACTTCCTGCACTACGTCCACGCGCAATAGCATAAGTAGGGCTCGAGCTATTTTTTCTAACAAGTAAAAAAGCATCAATATCATCGTAATCTGGCGAATTTATTCCCCAATGAACTTGAACAAGCACCTGTTTGGTTCCAGCAGGCACTAACGAACTTAAATTTGCCGTTTGCCAATTATATCCTGTTGTATTATTAGGGTACCCCTCATAAAAAGTACAAGGGCAACCATTGTTTGTAGTAGTTTCATAATAACAACTATAACAATAATAATATTCCCAATCCCAGCACATACCACATCCACAGTTATTTTCATTAATTTGCCAACGTAAGCAAGTACCACTAGTAGGCCCATGAGTTCCGGTAAACCCGTTAAGAATAGTAAAAGGTGTAATAAAATTTACTATTCCTCCACTAATAT
>JAOAFV010000036.1 GCA_026416095.1 Bacteroidales bacterium
CTCCAATAGTCGACGCTGGAGCAGATCAAACCATTCCTTACGGAACCTATACAACACTGACCGGAAGTGCAAGCGGTGGTAGCGGTAATTATAGTTATCAGTGGAGTCCCGCTTCTTATGTCACTAAGCCCAACAACTCAACAACGCAAACAACAAATCTACAATCAACTACAGTTTACACCTTACTTGTCACCGATAATGTTACAGGTTGCTCTGCTACTGACAATGTAACTATAACCGTAACAGGCACACCGCTAGCTGTTCCATTAAATGTCAGTGATAACGAAATATGTTTAGGAGAACAAATTACAATTACTGCCGTTGCAAGTGGTGGAAGTGGTTCATATACCTACATGTGGTCTTCTAATCCTACTGGATTTAATCCTGGCAACACTAACACTGGAACACATACTCCTAATCTTTCAACTATTTATTATGTAACAGTTAATGATGGTTATAATACAACTAACACAAGCATAGCGGTCACTGTAAACGAACTACCCGATGTTAGTATTAGTGCTAACACTCCATTGTGCGAAGGCAGCAATTTAAATTTGAATGGCACATCAACTACAGCTATAACTTATAATTGGACTGGTCCAAATGGATATACAAGCAATACAGGATACTCAATAATACATAATATTCAGCTTAATCAGGCAGGCTGGTATGTTCTGCAAGTTACCGATGGAAATGGTTGTAGTAATAAAGATAGTATTCAAATTAATGTATTACCTTTACCTGATATAAACTTTACAACAAATAGTCCAGTATGCGAAGGAAATACAATACATATTGAAGCAAGTGGTGGTGTGAGTTATTCTTGGTCTGGACCAAATGGTTATAGTGGAAATGGACAGATAATAAATATTAATAATGCCACAGAAGCAAATGAAGGATACTATGTAGTACAAGTAATAGGAGCCAACGGTTGTAAAGCAAAAGATAGTATATTGATTGTTGTAAACCAAGTCCCCATTATTACAATTACCAGTAATAGTCCAACATGCGAAGGTGCTACTATTAATATACAAGCAAGTGGAGGTACAACTTATTCGTGGATTGGTCCAAATTACAGCGGCAATAATGCTATAGTAAATATTACTCCTGCAAGTATTTCTAATGCGGGATGGTATTATGTAACAGTGACAGATGCCACTGGTTGTAGTGGTACAGATAGTATTGAAATAATTGTAAATAATCTTCCGATAGTTCAAATAACTGGAAATAATAATATTTGTGAAGGAACTCAATTAATATTGACAGCAAGTGGTGGTAATAATTATCAATGGAGTGGTCCAAATTATAATGGAAACAATAGCGTTTTATTAATAAATAATATACAATTAACAGATGCAGGCTGGTATTACATGACCGTAACAAACAATTGTGGAAGTAGAGAAGATTCAGTAGAAGTAACTGTTAAACCTTCGCCACAAATTAATAACTTAATAGGAGGTGGTCAATATTGTGTAGGAAGTAATGTAATAATAGAGGTAACAGGTACTTATGATCATATAAGCTGGAGTGGTCCGAATGGATTTACAAGTTCTAATAGTTCAGAAGTAATTAACAATATTAACCTTAATCAAGCGGGTTGGTATATTTTAACTGCATTAAATAACAACGGCTGCTTTGTAAAAGATAGCATTCAAATTATTGTTAACCCAAATCCACAAATAACAGCAAGTAATAATGGTCCTTATTGTGAAGGAAATACAATTTCTCTAACTGTTACTCCAAATGGAATGATGTATAACTGGGAAGGACCTAATGGATTCAATACTACTATTCAAAATCCAATAATTCAAAATGCAACATTAAACAATGCAGGAATTTATACCGTTACAGTGACAAATATTGTAACTGGTTGTTCTTCTATTGCAACTACAAGTGTTATAATTAATGAAAATCCTATCGTTGTTGCATCAACTGACACAGTTGTAAATTATGGTGCAACAGCTAACCTTAATGCAGTAGTCTCAGGAGGGAGTGGAAATTATAGTTACTTATGGACTCCTTCTAATCTTGTACAAAATGCTAATAGTTTAACTACTTCTACTGTACCAATGACTGATACTACTGAATTCATTATACAAATTACAGATAATCAAACAGGATGTTTTGCTTATGATACTATGATTGTAAACGTAATTGGTAGTCAGCTAATAGTAGATTTATCAGCCAGTAGTATTTCAATATGCCAAGGACAAAGCGTAACTATAACTGTTAACGCTCAAGGTGGAACTGAAATTTACACATATACTTGGAATTCAAACCCAGCTGGATTTTATGCTTCGGGAAGTATTGGTGTTGATACCCCAGAAGTTACAACAATATACTACATTACAGTAAGCGATGGTTATCAGTATGTTGTAGACAGTATAATTGTAACTGTTAATAATAATCCTGTAATTTCAGTAACTGCATTCAGTAATGTAGTATGTGAAGGGCAGAATGCAATAATCACCGCTTCGGGAGCAAATACTTATCAGTGGAGTACAGGCGATAATACTCCTGTTATAACACCTTCATTAAACCAGAATACAACTTATTATGTAACTGGCACCAATGCATTTGGTTGTACCGATGTAGATTCAATAACTATAATATATCAACCTTACCCAGCTCCTAACGTAACCATAAGCACACTAAGTACAACCATATGTCAAGGCCAGAGTGCTACATTACAAGCAACAGGTGCCGATAACTATCAATGGAATACTGGCGACAATACCCCCTCTATTTCCGTCGCCCCAACTCAATCTACTACATACTACGTTACAGGCACTAATACCTACGGCTGCGCTGACACTGCAAGTGTAACTATAACATATCTACCTTACCCTGCTCCCGATGTTATTATTACTCAAGGAACATCGACCTACGTGTGTGAAGGAACAACCATTCAAATTGACGCAGTGGGGGCTAATACATATCAATGGAACAATGGCTTAACTCAATCTACAATTAACGTCGTACCAACTCAAACAACAACTTATACCGTCACAGGCACTGATACTTACGGTTGTGTTGATACTGCAAGTATAACTGTTAATGTTTTGAGCAACCCTGTAGTAAATATATCTGGTGGAGGCGCATATTGCGAAGAACAAACAGTAATCTTAACTGCTCTGCCTGCAAATATGACCTATAACTGGAGTGGACCCAATAATTTCGTTTCTAACAATCAAAGTGTAGTCATACCATCAGTACAATTAAATCAGGCCGGAACTTATGTCGTAACAGTAATTGATGCTTATGGCTGCAGTAGCGTAGAAACAGTTAATATTGTTGTAAACAATAAGCCACATCTTATAATAACTGGCGATACTTCTTTGGTAATATATCAAAGTGCTCAATTAGAAGTAAGCGATACAAGTGGAACAACAATTGTCGAATATATTTGGACACCAAACGAATTCTTAAATTGTACCGATTGTCCTAATCCAATTGCAAATCCTTTACAAACTACTCAATATACAGTTATCGGCATTAATCAATACGGGTGTTCCGATACAATCACCTACAATTTAATAGTTGATACCGAATGTGGTAACATATATATCCCAAATGCTTTCAGTCCTAACGGAGATGGTAAACACGATACATGGAAAATTTACGGTAGATGCATAAAAGAAATTGAAGTTAAAATCTTTACAAGATGGGGCGAAAAAGTGTTTGAAAGTTACGACGTTAACGAAGGCTGGAACGGCACATTCCGTGGTAAACCATGTAATTCAGATGTCTTCGTATATACACTCACTGTTACTCTAATGACAGGTGAAAAGAAATCATATAAAGGAAATATTACAATTTTAAAATAATAAACTATGAAAAAAAATGCAATCTTTTTCATTATTATTACTATTTGCCTTTCAAAAATATCATATGGCCAAGATTATAATTTATCAATGTTATACGACAACCATGTTTTATTAAATCCTGCCAATGCAGGACTATACTATCCTATTGGAGGTAATTTAAGCTACCGTCAGCAATGGAAAAGTATTGGCAACCCTTATACCACTGCATTATTTAGCCTCGATGGTAGAATTTTAAGTCAAGGCACTACCGGTTCAGTCTTAGGTATTGGACTAGTTGTAGCTAATGATGTCGCAGGCGAAGCTAAACTTAACACCCTAAATGCTAATCTGGCTATAATGGGTAAAGTTATGCTAAACGAAAACAACTCACTCTCGGCAGGTATTTCAGGTGGTTTAATGCAGCGCAAGCTAGATAACGACAAACTAAGGTTAACTGATCAGCACGATGCTCTTGGAAACTTCGACCCAACTATTAATCAGGAAGGATTTGCAACCGAACAAAGAATGGCACCAGATGTCGGCGCTGGCATTCAATGGAGCTATGGAAGAGGCGCTTCAACCCTTTCTTCTAACGACCCCTTCGGCTGCCAAGTAGGTGCAGTATTCTACCACCTTAACAAACCAAACACCGGATTTAAAGAAGACCTCGACAAAAGAAATATTAGAATGCTCGCACATATCAGTATCTCTTACGGCATAAAAAATACCCCTATTCAACTTAACCCTCAAACCATCCTCCAAATTCAAGGCCCTAATAGAATGATCTACCCCGGCCTAAAGTTTAAGTACCTATTACAAGAACAATCAAGATATACCGGTTTCCTGTTCTCAAGAAATCTAACAATAGGTGGCTATTACAGAGTAGGCGATGCTCTAGTATTACTAACACAACTGGATTGGGATCAATTTTCGCTTGGTCTATCGTACGATGTAAATCTCTCCGATTTAACTAAAGCTACCAACAGCTTCGGAGCATTCGAAGTAACTGTAAAATTCGTTCCTATTAAGCCTACCACTTCTAATAAGTTATTATAAAGTACTCATAACATTTTCCAATACTTGAAGATATTTATGTTTTAAAGCTTCTACCGAAAAGTGTTGTATTACTGTATTGCGAGCATTAATACCTATTTTTTTTGCAAGCTTGTAATTATTTGCGATGTATATAATTACATCTGTCCACTGAAGAATATTATTTTTTTCGATAAGAAATCCATTGTAATGATGTTTTATTATCCTAAAATTTGCTCCTATTGCAGTTGCAATTGTAGGGATACCAAGGGCCATATATTGTATAGCTTTTAACCCACTTTTCCCCAAAACCCACTCTTCTTCTGGAAGAGGGTAAACTCCTATATCAAATTTTTGCAAATCAGAAACTTCGCTATTAAGGTCCCATTCTTTACAAAATACTGGAATCTCAGGATTATTGAATTTAAAATTTTTATCACCAATAACATGGACAACAAAATTTAACTTCCTTTTTTTTAACTCAATAAAAACAGGTTCAAGTATTTTTAAATACTTTGATGTGCTATGACTCCCACTCCATCCAATTACAATAGGATCGTTAAACTTTAAACTTTGTTTTAATGTATAAACATCGGTATTTATACTCGACGATATATCTGTTGTATTTTTATTAAATTTTCTTACAAACGCATCCAGATATGGAGTACAAGTAATAACATGATCGGCTATTTTCATTAAATATATCATTTTTTGCTGACCTTTTAAAAACTTGAAATGTTTATTTGCTTCGCTTGAATGCCCTAAAAATACCATGTCGTCGATATCGTAAATAATCTTTTTGGCTAACAATTTTATAAAAAATTCATAAATTGGAGGACCTAAAGGTGTTGCCCACAAATGAATATAAACCACATCGAATTTATGTATACGAAATAAATCTCTTATCCTTACCAAATACCCAACCAATGTATAATAAATTTTTTTTATTACCTTACCCTTCTGATATAAGATATTCCAAAACTTAATATTAACAAACGAAGAAATTGTTATTTTAAAACCATTCTCTTCGAAAAACGTATAATACTGCTCAAATTTTAATCGCTGGCTTGGAGCGCGATCCTTTGGATAAGGACATAATATCAAAATATTGTTAGTTAATTTCATAAATTACTATAAATGTGCAAATATTTTTCGATTGCCAAATTTAAATCATAAATTCTTCTACTCATGTTTCTTATTGTTTTATCGTTTTTGTCTTCTCGATAAAAATAGTTTTGTTTCAGTTTACTTATTATATTTTTAAAACTTTCATCGGAAAAATCATTTACACAATAGATGTTAGGAATTAATTGCGAGTGTTTTTCTAAATCACCTATACTATTACATACAACGGGTATATTCATTGCTGTAAATTCACTAAATTTTGTTGGTGAAGGTGAATTTTTTGAATATCCTGGTTTAATAAATAAAATTGCTAAATTTATAATAGATATAACCATAGGCATTTCTTCATAGGTAAATGTACCATAAAATACCTTGTTAGAATTTAGATTAAATTTTTTCAAGTAGTTTTTTATTGTCGAAATATCGCCATAAACTGATAGAACTAAAAAGCTATCAATTTCTTCATCTAATAATTGAAAAAATCTAAACATTTTGTCGAATTCATACCATTGATTTGTAGAGCCACAATAACCTAATATAAATTTCGAAGTAGGTATATTGTATTTTTTTTTAAACTCTTCTTTTTGTTTTTCTGTAATTTTATCTGGATCAAAAAAATTAAAATCAGTTGCACACGGTATTACATTTATTCTATCAGGTTTTATTTGACTATAATTTTCAATAATATAATTTTTAGCTACTTGTGTTAAGGTAATAATAACATCAGCTTTTTTTAGCATTTTCTTTTCTTTGTATTTAAAGTAAAAGTAAATTAACTTATATAAAGGATTATTCATATTCCATATTTTACCATCAACACGTTCGTCGGCCCAAAATCCCCGCATATCAAATATAAATTTTACTTTTAACATTTCCTTTAGTTTTAAACCAATTAACGATGGTACATAGCTACGTGTATGAATGATTTTTATTTTATACCTTATAGCTAAAAATATGGACAGTATTAACATTAAGGCTAAATCTAGGATTGTTGACAATACTGGTGGATTTTTATGGTATTTTAATCTAAACCATTTAATGTTTTTATTTTGGATCTTTAAGAATGTATTTTTTCTGTTTTTAGTAAAATTATTTCTTTTTTCAAAACTAATAATAAAAAAAATATAACCTTTTTCTTCTAATCCAACAATGTATGGTAATATCTGAGATTGCCCAACAGGATCAGTAAGGCCATCGTACGTTAAGTAAAGTACTTTTTTCGAGTTGTTATTTAATTGGTTTACCATTTTGAATTTGTTCAAGTGGTGAAATAAGAACATATTTATCATTTACATCGGCAAATAAAATCATTCCATGCGAAACTATGCCTCTTATTTTTTTAGGTTTTAAATTAACCACAACACACGCCTGTTTACCAATTAAATCATTTGGTTTATAACTTTGTGCAACTCCTGAAACTACCGTTCTTCTTTCAAAGCCTAAATCGATTGTAACCTTTAACAATTTATCGGTTCCTTCAACTTTCTCGACATCAATTATTGTTGCAGTTCTAATATCAAGTTTTTCGAATGTTTCGTAATCTATTGAGTCTTTTATTGGTAAATATTTTGCATCTTTATTTTTATAAAGTTTAGATATTTGTTTTTCAATTATGCTGTCATCGATTTTTTCGAATAAAAGTTCAGGTTTGCTAACTACATGACCAGAAGAAAATATTGGTTTTTTCCCCACATCATCCCATTCATAATTGTGTATGTTCAAAATCTGTTTCAATTTAACCGAAGTAAATGGTAAAAAAGGTTCTCCTAAAACAGAAATAATACCGCATAATTCAGCACAAATAGCAAGTGTAGTTTGTGTTTTTAAAGGATTAGTAGCATAAGTTTTCCACGGTTCATTATCGTTAATATATTTATTACCAAGACGAGCAATATTCATAAATTCTTTTAGTGCCTCTCTAAATCTGAAATTTTCTATATTATTTTCTATTTCCTTTTTAATGTTATAAATTTCGTTGAAAATTTGTAATTCTTCGTTTGAGTACTCTGGGCATAATGGTATTTTACCATCAAAATAGCGATTAAGTAAAGTCAGAGTACGATGTACAAAGTTACCAAGAATAGCAACAAGTTCGTTATTATTTTTAGCTTGAAAGTCTTTCCATGTAAAGTCATTATCTTTTGTTTCTGGCATAATCGAAGTAAGTACATACCTTAATACATCTTGTTTATTAGGAAATTCTTCTAGGTACTCATTTAACCACACTGCCCAATTTCTAGAAGTTGAAATTTTATCGCCTTCAAGATTAAGAAATTCATTAGCTGGTACATTTTCTGGTAAAATATAAGTACCTTCGGCCATTAACATTACAGGGAAAATAATACAATGAAATACTATATTATCTTTCCCAATAAAATGTACTAAACAAGTTTCTTTATCTTTCCAATATAATTCCCATTTGTCGGTAAGCTCTTTCGTAGCCGAAATATAGCCAATAGGTGCGTCGAACCATACATATAACACTTTACCCTGAGCATTTTCTAAAGGCACAGGTATTCCCCAGTTAAGGTCTCTAGTTACAGCGCGTGGTTGTAATCCTTGTTCTAGCCAAGACTTGCATTGTCCAAAAACATTAATTTTCCAATCCTTATGATTATTAAAAAGCCATTCTTTAACAACATCTTGGTATTTATCTAGTGGTAAAAACCAGTGTTTTGTTTTTTTTAACTGAAGTTGAGCACCAGTTAATGCGCTTCGCGGATTTATAAGATCAGTTGGATTAAGTGACGAACCACATTTTTCACATTGATCACCATATGCCATCTCATAGCTACACTGCGGACAAGTTCCAATTATATACCTGTCGGCTAAAAACTGCTTTAATTCAGGGTCATAGAATTGATCGGTTTCTTTTTCGTATAAAATACCCTTTTCATATAGTTTTTTAAAAAATTCAGAAGCTGTTTGATAATGAATTTTACTCGTTGTTCGCGAGTAGATATCAAAAGAAATACCAAAATCTTTAAACGATTTTTTATTAATTTCATGATAATAATCAACAATTTCTTGTGGAGACTTTTTTTCTTGTAAGGCTTTAATAGTTATTGGTACACCATGTTCGTCGCTACCACAAATAAATTTTACATCTCTTTTTTTCAAACGTAAATATCTTACATAAATATCGGCAGGAATATAAACTCCTGCAAGATGTCCTATATGAATTGGCCCATTTGCATAAGGCAGTGCACAAGTAACCAAATACCTTTTAAATTGTTTTTGCATATAAATGTTTTAATTTTGCTGCAAAGTTAAAAAAAAATGATATCACTTTTACCGAAATTAAACAAGGGCGATAAAGTAGGGATAATAGCACCTGGAAGTAAAGTAGATCTAAAAAAATTAAATAAAGGAATCGAAATTATAAAATCGTGGCAACTTGTCCCTATCGTAGGGAAACACGTTTTTAAAAAAAACACTAAATATTTTTCTTCAACAGATATTGAAAGAGCTGATGACTTACAAAACTTTATAAATGATGATTCAATTTGTGCAATATGGTGTGCAAGAGGTGGGTATGGTTCACAACGAATTGTTAACTTAATAGATTGGACACCCATATTAAAAAAACCAAAATGGTTAATTGGTTTTAGTGATGTTACTTTCTTACTTAATTATCTTGCAAATATGGGTATTCCTTCTCTTCATGGTCCAATGGTAACTTCGTTATATCGAACTTCAATAAACAGTCTAAAAATTTTGAAAAATTTTTTGTTTAAATGTGATTTCAAATACAAACTAATTAATGTAAAAATATTAAATTTAACTAAACCAAATTTTGAAATAAAATCTAAAATATTTGGTGGTAACTTGTCTTTAATGCAAGTATGTATAAATGTTTGCGATAACTTTAAAAATAACGAAAATATTATATTTTTAGAAGATACTACTGAATACATGTACAGGATAGATAGAATGATAAAGCATTTATCGGCCTCTGGCTTTTTTAAGAATACAAAAGCTATTATTTTAGGCACCTTTAACAATATATTAGAAAAGAATAAGTTTGATTATGATATTAAAGAAATTTTTCTTGAAACCATAAATAACAGCATACCTATATTTTACAACTTTCCTGCAGGTCATACATCAAAAAACTATCCTTTAATTATTGGAAGTAAATGTATTATAAGTTTAGAAAATAAAATTTTGAACATAGAATTCAATTAAAGGCAACCAAAACAAAAAAAATTCGTCATATATATAAAAACATCTTATGAATTACATTTTCAAAATATATTTCTTATTAATTATATTTCTTTCTTTGGAATTCGATATAAGTATATCACAAAACAAGCAATGTAAACATAATAACGATAGACATAATAACTTAAAAAAACCTGAAGTGATAGCCTATTTTGAAAGCAATAATGGCAATGGCGAAGCAATTATTTTATCTTTCGACAGAAACGATCCTTACATTGACAGCATTACTTTTGCAATAATAGAAAAGCAACGTACATCGTTAAAACAGAAAGGAAGTAAAGCAAGTTTATGCAATAATTTAGATTTTGAAGCAGGAAATTTTACCAACTGGACAGGACAAACAGGTGATAATGATGGTTATCCTGCTGGTTCATGGGTAAATGGGATAGTAAATGGAAGACATACTATTATGAACGGAGGAAGTGATCCTTATGGGGGTTTTCCTTGTGTAGCTCCAGGTGGTGGAACTTATTCGGTTCGTTTAGGAAACGATAACGTTGGTGCAGAAGCAGAACGTTTAATATATTCTTTTGTTGTACAACCAAATGATACAAATTTTATTTATAAATACGCAGTAGTATTTGAAGATCCTGGCCACGAGTGGTATGAACAACCATACTTCGAAATGACAGTTCTCGATCAAAACAATCAGGTAATACCATGCGGCCTTCAGCACTATACAGCTGCTTCTAATTTACCTGGCTTTTTTGAATGTGGTCCAGATATATGGTGTAAAAATTGGACAACAGTAGGTATAAACTTAAGTAACTATGTTGGTCAAGTAGTCACAATTATTGCTACAAATGCCGATTGTTCCTTAACTGGTCATTTTGGCTATGCTTATATCGACTTTCTTTGTCCTTCCCATTTTGACATAGCTTCGGGCCCTTACTGTAGTAATCAAACATCGGTTACTCTCGACCCACAAATACAAATTGACGCTACATTTTACTGGTCAACAGGTCAAACAACTCCAACAATCACAATTAATCCTAATCAATATAATGGCGATACTATTTTCCTATATGCTGAACAAGCAACAAGTGTAGGCCTTTGTGGTTTCTGGTTCTTATTTCCTATTAATGTAATACAAGTAAACCCTGATTTTAGTTATACAACAAATTGTTTAACAGTTAATTTTACTGACATTTCAACTATAAGTAGTGGTTCAATTACTGGATGGAATTGGAATTTTGGAGATGGTAATACATCTACTCAGCAAAATCCTTCGCACACTTATACAAATGCGGGAACTTATACTGTTACTCTTACTGTTAATACAGCGTGTGGTCCTGCATCGATAGTTAAACATGTTAATGTAAATAATCTAACTGCAATAGTAAGCACTAACAATATAACTTGTTATGGTCTATCAAACGGCACTGCCACAGTTAATCCCCAAGGAACTCCTCCTTATACTTTTCAATGGAATACAACACCTGCTCAGTATTCACAAACAGCTACTAATTTACCACCAGGCACTTACACAGTAACAATCACTGATAGTCAAGGCTGTACTACAACTCAACAAGTTACTATTACACAACCTCCTGAATTAATTTTAACTACATCAACAACAAATGCAAAATGTTATGGCTCAACCGACGGAACCGCTACAGTAAGCGTAAGCGGTGGAACACCTCCTTATACCTATGTGTGGAATACAAATCCTCCTCAGAATAATGCAACTGCTATAAATTTAGGTTACGGAACCTACACAGTAACTGTAACCGATGCTAATAATTGTACCAAATATGCAAATGTTAATATCAACCAACCCACTCAATTAAGTAGCATAACAGTTGGATACGATGCTTTATGTTACGGAAGTAGCGATGGTTATGCTTATGTATTTGCATCGGGTGGAACTTTTCCTTACTCTTACCTATGGAATACTAACCCACCCCAAACTAATGATACTGCTACAAACTTAAGCATGGGAGTTTATTACGTTACAATAACAGACGCTAATAACTGCACAAAAACCGATTTCGTACAAATTAATCAACCTCCTCAATTAGTCATATCATCAATAAACTATCAAGAACCTAAATGCCATGGCGGTAACGATGGGCATGCTATTGCCCAAGCTATCGGTGGTACACCTCCATATCTATACCTATGGAACAGCACACCTCCTCAAACTACTCAACTTGCTCAAAATTTAAGTGCAGGAACATACTACGTCACAGTTTTCGATAGTCATCAATGTTCGGTGGTAGGGAATGTTACAATAACCCAACCAATTCCTGTAACAGCAACGCATTCAACTGTAAACATTAATTGTTACGGCGGCAATGATGGAAGTGCAACACTATTCACATCGGGCGGAACTCCTCCTTATACCTATCAATGGAATACAACACCTGCTCAAAGCGGATCTCAGGCTGTATTTTTAACAGCTGGTCAATATACTGTTACTATAAGCGACAATAATAATTGTACTATTACATATACAGTAACTATTACCGAACCTCCTTTACTTACAGCGACACTTACCAAAACTGATGAGCCTTGTTATGGCGATTCACTTGGTACAATCGATGTTATGGCTGGTGGTGGCTCACCTCCCTATACTTTCTTGTGGAATACTGGTGCAACCTCTGAAGATTTAGATTCTCTACCTGCTGGCATCTATCTTGTAACAGTTACCGATTCTCATGGGTGTACAACTTTTAATGGTGTTGAAATTACACAACCTTCTAAGTTAAATGTTTCTATTAATCCTTCTCAATATATATGTATTGGTATGCCAGCTTATTTAAACCTTTCGGGATCAGGAGGAACACCACCTTATACTTATTATTGGAATGACGAACAATCTGCTTCTACACTGGTTGTTTTTCCCGATACTACTACAGTTTACTCTGGTTATATTACAGATTCTCACGGTTGCAAGACAGACTATTTATATACAACTGTTTATGTTGCACCCCCAATAAATGTTAATCTAATTGCAAACACAAGTTGGGTTTGCCCAGGCGAGCCTGTTATGTTAACACCAGTAATATGGGGTGGAGTAGGACCTCCTTATATAATTTACAATATGGAGGGCGATGTAGTAGTACCACCAATATTCATTCACCCAATGGAATCGGGATATTATTGGATACTTGTTCGCGATGCCTGTGGTACCGAAGATACAGGATACGTATATATAAATGTTTATCCAATACCTCCAGTAAACATTGTTGCTGATACGTTACAAGGTTGTGCTCCTCTAACTGTACATTTTCTTGAAATGTCGCCTGATAGTGGGCAATCGTTTGTTTGGGATTTTGGGGATAATTCAAACTTATCGTTAGGTAAAAATCCTACACACACCTACACATCGGGTGGTGTTTTTGATGTATCAATAACAGTTATTTCGCAAGAAGGTTGTAAATCTTATTATACTATAAATGATATGATAACAGTTTGGCCCCAGCCCCTTGCATATTTTAAGTGGGAACCAAATGTAATAAATGAAGTACAAAATAGCGTTCAATTTATTAATATGTCTCAAAACTCGGTACTAAATATATGGAGTTTTGGCGACGGCGACAGTTCTTCACAAGTTAATCCTATTCATACTTACAAAAAAGCTGGCGAATATTTAGTTACACTAATAACAACTTCTAATAAAGGATGTAAAGACACCGCAACAGCTATTTTAAAAGTAAACAAGATTTATACTTTTTATGCTCCAACTGCTTTCACGCCTGATGGTGATAAAGTAAACGATGAATTTTATGTAGTTGCCCATGGAATAAAATCTGAAGGATTTTTATTACAAATATATGATAGGTGGGGCGAAGTGATATGGAGCACCGATAAATTTTACCCTGATTTAGAAAGAAGCGAAAAGTGGGATGGGAAAGTCAAAAATAATAACATTGCGCCCGTAGGCACATATACATGGCGAGCAGTATTTAAGGACATTCTAAATATTGAACACGAAGAAGTTGGTCCTGTTTCTATTATTAGATAATTTATTATAAAAGTGTTTTATTTAATAATTTTTCAGAAGTTAACAATTTAGTAATATATTCATGGTTTGCAAGTTTTTCCATTATTTGAAGATTTATAATTGAATGCAAATCGCTACCAGCAAAAGATACTAAATTATTATCTATCAAGAATTTTACTGTTTCTATTGTTTCTGTTAAAAATACTTCGCATAAAGAAATATAATTTATTTGAAATAGAACTCCACTTTCAACCAACATATAGTATATTTCACGATTCTCATAGAAATAGACATAACGTTCTGGATGTGCTAAAACAGGAATAAAACCTTTATCTTGAATTAACTTAACAACATCAAAAATATTTGTATTATTTTGTAAAGGATGTAGTTCAATTAATAAATATTTTTCTCCAAAAGGTAAAACTTCGTTTTTATCAAGCAATTCAAGAAAATAGTTATTTACGAAATATTCGCTCGAAGCATCTAAATCTATATCAATATTGTTTTCGAAACAATACTTTTTAAGGTTTTCTAAAGTTTTTTTTATAACAAAGTTACTATTAGTATGATAACCAGCATAATTATGAGGAGTTGCAATAATTTTTTTAAAACCAAGTTTTTTGTAATAGGTTAATATTTCTTTAGCATCTTCGTACGATTGTACACCATCGTCTAATCGAGGCAATATGTGTGAGTGTACATCTACTATTGCATTTTCGTAAATCATCTTTCTAAGTATTGTTTTTGGTAGTATTTTTCGTATTCACCTGTTATTACATTATTAACCCATTTAGCGTTTTCCAGATACCAATTAATTGTTTTAATTAAGCCGTCTTTAAAATTTGTTTTTGGTTTCCAACCGAGTGTATTTTTAAGTTTCGAACAATTAATAGCATATCGTAAATCATGACCTGGTCGATCTTTTACAAAAGTAATAAGTTTTTCTGAAGAGCCTGGCGGATAATTTAATTTTTCATCCATTAATCTACAAATAAATTTAACAAGATCAATATTTTTCCATTCATTGTCGCCTCCTATATTATAAGTTTCACCAATAGTACCATAGTGAAAAATTATATCGATTGCTTCGGCGTGATCTTCAACGTATAACCAATCTCTAACATTTTCACCTTTCCCATACACTGGAAGAGGTTTATTATTCATTATATTTATTATCATTAATGGAATCAATTTTTCTGGGAACTGAAAGGGGCCATAGTTATTTGAGCAATTAGATATTTTTATTGGCAAATTATAAGTATGAAAGTACGCCCTTACAAAATGATCGCTACTTGCTTTACTTGCTGAATAAGGACTACGAGGATTATAAGGAGTTGTCTCGTAAAAATAACCTTCCATTTCTAACGAACCATAAACTTCGTCGGTACTAACATGATAAAATATTTTATTTTCGAAATTATTTTTCCAATTATTTAAAGCAACATTTAATAAAGTAACAGTACCAACAACGTTTGTCATAACAAAGTCCATTGGATTCATAATAGATCTGTCGACATGCGATTCGGCAGCCAAATGAATAATTGAATCTACATTATATTCTTTAAATATTGTATCGATTTTTTCAAATTCGCAAATATCGGCTTTTATAAAAACATAATTTTGTTTTTTTTCAACATCAATTAAATTTTCAAGATTACCAGCATAAGTGAGTTTATCGACATTAATTATTCTATATTCAGGATATTTATTAACAAATAAGCGCACTACATGTGAGCCAATAAAACCTGCTCCTCCTGTAATAATTATGTTTCTTTTATACATAAATTTCTACTATTTAATACCTCTATAATTTTTTTCCCACAGCCAAGCATGTTTTAAAGCATCTTCGATAGTATAAGTTGCTTTCCATTTAAGCATTTTATTAGCTTTTGTGGTATCGGCCCATACTTTTTCTATATCTCCTTCGCGACGTTTTGTAAATCTATAATTTACTTTAATATTATTAACTTTTTCAAAAGTTTTTACAATTTCATAAACTGAATGTCCTTTTCCTGTACCAATATTAAAGATTTCATAATTTTCTTCATTTTCTTTTTTTAATAACCTATTAAGAGCAGCAATATGAGCCTTAGCAAGATCAACTACATGAATAAAATCTCGTATACAAGTTCCGTCTGGTGTATTGTAATCGTTACCGTAAATGTTCAATACTTCTCGCACTCCTGCTGCTGTTTGAGTAAGATAAGGTACCAGGTTATTAGGAATATTAAGTGGTAACTCGCCTATAAAACCCGACGGATGTGCTCCTATTGGGTTAAAATATCTTAAAATTATAGAATTTATTGAATTATTTGTTTGTATTGTATCTTTAATAATCTTTTCGCTTATTTGCTTTGTGTAGCCATATGGCGATAATGCTTCTTTTATTGGGGCTGTTTCTTTTATTGGCAATGAATCAGGTTCACCATAAACAGTACATGACGACGAAAAAACAAGATAACTTATTTTAAAGTTAATCATATTCTCGAGTAAATGAATTAACGAGAGAATATTATTTTCGTAGTACATAAGAGGTTTTTGAATAGATTCGCTTACCGATTTATAAGCAGCAAAATGAATAATAGCATCTATATCATGATGCTTTTTAAAAAACTCATGGACTTTAGTTTTATCTTTTAGATCAATATTGTAAAAGTATGGTTTTTTATTTGTAATTTTAGTTATTCCATCAATTACACTTAATTGAGAATTTGATAGATTGTCGATTATAAAAACTTCAAAATTATTATCTAAAAGTTCAACTGTAGTGTGTGACCCAATGTATCCAGTTCCACCTGTAACAAGTATTTTAAAACTCATAAGCTCCAATATGTAACATTGAAGTTTATTTTTCTGAAAATTCCTTTAATGTCTATTAAAATTCCATTTTCATTAAGTAGTGATTCTATGTCTTCTTTTTGCATACTTTTAAATTGCTTATGAGCTACAGCAAAAATTACTGCATCGTATTTACCAGCAGGTTTTTCTATCATTTTAATGTTATATTCATGCAATACATCTTCTATTGAAGCATTAGGGTCAATTATATCGACTTTAACTCCATAAGATTGTAGTTCTCTATATATATCTACCACTTTTGAATTTCGTATGTCAGCTATATCTTCTTTAAAAGTAATGCCATATATTAATACTTTTGAATTTAAAACATTTTTGTTAGCAGCAATGAGTTTTTTAACAGTTTGTTTTGCCACATAAAATCCCATTGAATCATTAACAAACCGACCAGAATTAATAACTTGAGGATAATATCTATACTCACGAGCTTTATATGCAAGATAATAAGGATCTACACCAATGCAATGTCCGCCAACAAGCCCTGGATAAAATTTCAAAAAATTCCATTTAGTAGAAGCAGCTTCCAAAACATCGTAGGTATTTATGCCCATTCTATTAAAAATTATAGATAATTCATTAATTAAAGCAATATTTACATCGCGTTGGGTATTTTCTATTATTTTTGCTGCTTCGGCAACTTTTATCGACGGTGCTTTATGTATTCCTGCTTTAACAACTAGTGAGTAAACTTTTGCAACTATTTCGAGAGTTTCGTCATCGCAAGCAGAAACAACTTTCACCACATTAGGTAACGAATGCTCTTTATCGCCTGGGTTAATACGCTCTGGTGAATATCCAACTTTAAAATCTTCTTTATATTTCAAATTAGAATATTTTTCTAATACAGGCACACAATCTTCTTCTGTGCAACCCGGGTATACTGTCGATTCAAACACAACAATATCTCCTTTTTTTAAATTTCGTGCTGTTATTTCAGACGCTTTAAGTAATAGCCGAATATCTGGGTTATTATGGTTATCGACGGGTGTTGGCACAGCAATTATATGAAAAGTTGCATTTTTAATATTTTCCGGGTCAGAAGTAAACAAAATATTTCGCCCTTTAAACTCTTCGGCATCAATTTCTTTGTTAGGATCTATACCTTTTTTTAATAATTCAACTTTTTTAGGATTAATATCGAAACCAATAACTTTTACGTGCTTAGCAAATTCAAGGGCAATAGGTAACCCTACATACCCCAGCCCTATTACTGAAATACTAGTTTTACCGTTAAGCAAATCGTCGAAATTCATATAGCATTTTTATTTAAAAACGGATGAAAATAATCTTTATCATTTGATATAGGAGAATTACGTAATTTATAAGTGAGTTCAATGGAAGGATAAGCATCTAACAATCCAAAGCCTTCGTTATTTAATATCTTGTAATAACTTACAGTATGCAAATCTGTAAATCCTTCGCTAAAATTAAATTCTTTGCCATCAATAATAAGTGCTCTATATGTTCTTTTCCCTTCTTTTTTGATTTCATCGGGGATATCATTATAATCGACACTCAGAAACCATTTTACTTCGGCTCGTTTTAACTGTAAATAACCGGATGCTTTATAGTTATTATGAAGAAACACTTTGCAGGTAGAACATTCTCCAAAAATCCATAGTAAAATATCGAAGAAATGAATTCCTATATTTGTAATTATTCCGCCCGATTTTTGAACATCACCTTTCCAAGAAAAATGATACCATTTACCCCGTGATGTTATATAAGTTAAAATAATATTAAAATTTTTTTGAGGATTATTCTCTACAAATTTTTTAAGGTTAATAATTTCGGGGTGTAATCGTAGTTGTAATATTGTATAAACTCTATTTCCCGTTTCTTCTTCTACTTTACATAGAGCTTCAATATTCCATGGATTAAGAACTACAGGTTTCTCACAAATTGCAGTTGCATTGTTACGAAGGGCAAATCTTATATGAGAATCATGAAGATAATTAGGAGAACATATACTTATATAATCGACCGACTTTCCTTGTCGTTTAATTTTATCTATATGTCGGTCGAAACGTTCGAATTCTCTAAAGTAATCTGCATCTGGAAAATATTGATCTAGAAACCCCACAGAGTCGAAAGGGTCTAAGCAAGCAATTAAATTATTATTAGTATCTTTTATGGCTTGCACATGACGGCGGGCAACGAAACCAGCAACTCCTATTATTGCAAAATTTTTCATTAAATCATTCTAATTTATAAACCTGTTCTCCAACAATTTTATATTTTTGCCCGCTTTCAGGACAAACAGCAATGCCATTGCTATCAAAATGTAACCTATGGCCATACTCACTCATCCATCCTACTTGCCTAGCAGGATTACCAACAACAAGAGCATATGGCTTAACATCTTTTGTAACAACAGCACCAGCTCCAATAAAAGCATATTCTCCAATTACAACTCCACAAATAATTGTAGCATTTGCACCTATTGTAGCACCTTTTTTAACTATTGTTTTTTTGTATTGATCCTTTCGTACAATTGCACTTCTTGGATTCACAACATTTGTAAATACCATTGAAGGACCAAGAAAAACATCGTCTTCACAAATAACACCAGTATATATGCTTACATTATTTTGAACTTTTACATTCCTACCAAGAATAACTCCTTCGGCAATAAAAACATTTTGTCCTATATTACAATTTTCACCTATAATGCAGTTTTTCATTATATGAGAAAAATGCCATATTTTAGTATTTTTACCAATTTGAGCCCCCTCATCAATTATAGCTGTTGGATGAGAATAATATTCACTCATTGAATAATAAAGTTTTTGCAAAGATATAAATATTTAAACTAAAAAAGCATGAAAATTATTAAAATGTCTATAACACTTTACTCACTATTATTTTCTAAATTATTACTATTGAAACGTTTTTTGTTTTGATTATACTTTATGCACTTTTTTCAGAAATTTTCTGAAGAGAATTTATATCTAAAAGCTTAATTTTTCTACCTTCTATGTCAATAATATTTTGATCTTTAAATTCACCAAGCAGACGTATAACCGATTCGGTGGCTGTTCCAATAATGTTTGCTAAGTCTTCACGTGTTAAATTTATTTTAATATAATTATTTTCATCGATACCAAAGTCATCTTTTAGTATAAGGAGAATTTCTGCAAGTCGTTCTTTAACAGTTTTTTGAGCCATATCTCTTATAAAAGAATTCGCAACATCTAATTCATGACAAGCTAAGCGTAATATTTCTAATGCAAATTTACTATTTTGTTCGACAAGGTTAAACATAACTTCACCTGGAATGAAGCACACAGTTGCATCTTCTAAAACCTTAGCAGAATGACAAGCTAATTCACCACTAAAAAGTGAACGATATCCAATAAGGTCGCCTGCTTTAGCGAACCGTATTATATGCTCTCTCCCTTCAATGCCAGTTTTATAAAGCTTTATTATTCCATCGTGTACACAATAACATCCGCTAATTCTATTTCCTTCGTTGTATAATATTGTATTTTTTTTATATTGATAGCACGTTTTTTCAAAATTTATGTAATTGATTTCATCAATAGTTAATTTATTAAATATTGTAAGATTATTGACATTACATTCAGTACAAGCATTAGATTTTGCATTTGATTTTCTTTTCATACTATTTTTAAATAAATTTTGCGTAAAGATAAGACAAAGATTTTAAAAAATAAAATAAAATGTCAATATGATTATTATCATATTAAAAATATTTTATAAATTTTATTAAAAAAGCCGCTCATATTTTCTTATACTATCATACCTGCAGCAACTGTTTCGTGAGTAAAAGGACAAACTAATATAAAACTGCCGGTATGTTTATTCTTTCGAAATGAATCGTAATATATTGATTCATTAAGTTGTAAATTGAATCTGCCTATTTCGTTTATTGTAATAACATTATCATTATTATATCTTTTTAGTGTATTTACATCAATTTTATACAAAATATCGGTTATTTTGCACTCAACTTTTTTTGATATATGTATTAGTAAATATTCTTGATTATTAGAAGGGACTTCTGATAGCCAGCAAAACATAGCACTTATTTTGTCGTTTACCTCGGGCAAGTTGTTTTCTTTAACTATTATATCTCCACAACTAACATTTAATGGCACATCAACATATAGTATTACATTTTCGTAATAAAAAGTTTCGTTTAGTTCTTTGTTGGCAGAATGTATGGCTATTATTCGTGCCTTTTCGTTTTTAGGCAAAGTAATTATTTTATCATTATTTCTGAAAACACCGCTTAAAACTTTTCCGGCAATTCCATAAGACGAGTTTAAAGTAAGTTTATTACTAATAGTAAATTGCACTGCAAACCTTGCATCGATGTAATTATAATCGCTTCGAATATAAATGTTATTTAACAACCATAATAAAGTGGGCCCATCGTACCATTTTGTATTTTTACTACGTTTAACAACATTATCGCCATATTTTGCCGAAATTGGTATAAAGTGAATATCACTAATATTAAGCTTAGACGAAAAAGTCATAAACTGTTCAACAATATCATAATAAATTTTTTTATCATAGTTTACAAGATCAATTTTATTTATACAAACAACTAAATGAGGGATTTGCATAAGGCTTGCTATGAATGCATGTCGTCGAGTTTGTTCGGTAATGCCTTTAGTTGCATCTATCAAAATAATAACAAGATTACACAGCGAAGAACCCGTTACCATATTTCGAGTAAATTCAAAATGACCAGGAGTATCGGCAATAATGAATTTTCGAAAAGGAGTATAAAAATATCTATAAGCTACATCTATGGTTATACCTTTTTCTCGTTCTAGTTTGAGACCATCTGTAAAAAAAGCTAAATTAATTTCTTTATTACCTTTTATAATACTAGCATTTTTAACAGATTTTAATTGATCTATGAGTATAGATTTAGTATCGTATAAAAGGCGACCGATTAAAGTACTTTTACCATCGTCGACACTACCAACCACACAAAAACGTAATAAACTCATTTTCAAATATGAATTTGTAATTTCTTTTAACGATAAGTTTTTATTTTTCATACTCTTAGAAGTAGCCATTTCTTTTTCTATCTTCCATCGATGTATCGCTTCTTTTATCATCGTATCTATTACCTCTTTCAGTTATTCTTGAGCTTGCAATTTCTACTATAATATCTTCTAAAGAAGAAGCACGAGAAAGAATAAGCCCTGTACAAGTAATATCGCCTACCGTACGGCATCGTACTGTTTTAGTAACAACTTTCTCGGTTGGTCGAAGTTTAATAAAAGGAGCATAAGCAAGCCAAGTATCGTTTCGTTTAAACACTTTTCGTTTATGAGAAAAATAGATAGATGGGATTTCAATATTTTCAAGATAAATATAAAGCCATATATCTAGTTCGGTCCAATTATTTAGAGGGAATACCCGAAAATGTTCATCTTCTTTTATTAAAGTATTAAATAAATACCACACTTCGGGACGTTGTTTTTCTGGTAACCATTGACCTTTATTATTCCTATACGAAAAAAAACGCTCTTTTGCTCTAGCTTTTTCTTCGTCGCGTCGTCCTCCACCAAATATACAATCGAAACCAAATTCCCTTATTGCATCGAGCAAAGTAATACTTTGCAAAATATTTCTACTTGCATCGAAACCATTTTCTTCTTTTGCTTTACCTTGTTTAATTGTATCTTCTACGTACCTGACAATACATTCACAATTATATTTTTTTATAACATTATCTCTAAATTCTATAGTTTCAGGAAAATTATGACCTGTATCGATATGAAGCAATGGGAAAGGTATTTTAGCCGGATAGAATGCTTTAAAAGCAAGATGTAATAAAACAGTACTATCTTTACCACCAGAAAATAATAAAGCACAATTTCTAAAATTTGTATAACCTTGCCGAATAATAAAAATAGCTTCGTTCTCCAGTTCTTTTAAATGTGAATATTTGTTTATCATTTTATTTTAGTTATTATTTTATTAAAAATATCATCAACAATTTCGTTTACACTAAATTTTTCAGTATTTGCAAAATAATCGTAATCATCGGGTTCTTCAAACTCTTGGCTTATACCTGTAAAAAACTCGATTTTATTTTCTTCAACTAATTTATATAACCCTTTTGCATCGCGCTTTCTACATGTTTCTATTGAAGCATATACATAAACCATAAATACTTTATCTCTTCCTATAATCTCATATACTACATTTCTTATTTTATTAGTAGGGGAAATAAAAGAATTAATAACAAATATATTTTGTTGTATTAGTAATTTATTTATTTCAGAAACACGTCTAATATTTTCTAGCCGATCTTCAATGGTAAACCCTAAATCTTTATTAATTCCACTTCTTACAATATCGCCATCTAATACTACCGAAGGAATGTTGTTTGAGTTAAATTTTAATTTAAGATTATTTGCAAGTGTACTTTTACCACTTCCCGAAAGTCCTGTTAACCAAATACTTAAACTTGCATTAAAATCAAACATCTTTTTTGCAAAAATAATAATTCTATAAATTCTATAGAAATTGTTGAAAATAATTAATTGTAATAAGGTAATAAACTTTACTACATCCACTTTTTATTTTATTTCTAATTAACCATTGTAAATTACATAACAATTAATTCTAAGTTCTTTATTGAACATGTTAATTTTACTATATGAAATTTTGAATGAGTTACTTCAACTTAAAATCTTAATGAAAAGGTGCTGAGATAAATCTAAAATAAACTTTTTAAAACCCTAAAAAGTTTTATGTACATAGCCATATATTGTGAAAAAAAACCAATAACAATTATTTATACTGAAAGAGATATTTGACAGCACCAAAACTATATTGTACAACCAAATTATAGCACTAAAATTACAATCAAATCAACAAATATAAGTATCCACTATCCAGTTTTCACTTACATTTCTTAAGATTCACTAATTCAAATAAGAAATAGTTAATTTAATGCTAAAAAGTTTTATTTTGTTAGAAGCAAGTTATATGTTTAAAAAATTATTTAAAAAAGGCAATTTTAAATTATTAAATAAATAAAAGTTTTCTGATAACCTTTTTGTCGTTCCGTTTTTAAGATAGTTTAAAAAAATTAAGATCTCATAGAACGTCGGCATGCTGTTTTAACATGTTAATGTAAAGTGATAATCCTTTTTCCAAATTATAGTGTGGATTATAATTCAAAATTTTTTTTGCTTTTTCTATATTTAAAGCACCTCTCAAGGCCCTTGTAGGCGATTTTGTATTTTTTATAATTACTAAATCAGGAAAGTATTGTTTTAGTAATAGCGATAATTCTTCAATAGTTCTCCCTTCTCCATAAGAGATGTTAAATATTTGGTTAACAACTCTATCGTTTTCTGTAGCAAGAAAAATTCCTTCAACCAAATCATCAACATATGTAAAATCAAGTTGGTGCTTACCTTCGTTATCTAATTCAATTGGCTGTTTTTTTAAAGCTTTCGTTACAAAAAGTTCAATAACTCTTAAATTACAATCGGTAAATCCGTACACCGATGTAGGGCGTATGATTACGTAATTTATATTATATTTATATGAATATTGTTTTATTAAAATTTCGGTCGAGAGTTTTAAAGCACCATATAAATCGATAGGGTTACAATCAAAATCTTCTGTTGGAGGTATAATATTACCTTTTTCATCTTTTTTAAAATTTCCATACACCATCGAAGAACTAATATATATGTATTTTGAAATAGAAGTTGAAAACTTCTTTAATGTTTCAAGTATATTAAAATTAGAATCGAAAATATCGTTTTTAGCTACATCGGCCGAAAGCTCACATAAAAGAGCAACTGGCATAGATGCTGTGTTAATAATATATTGTATTTGGTGTTGTAATATTATGTCGTCAATAGGTTGTTTATTAATGTCTCTTACATATATCACTGCGCCGTGCGATTTTAAATCGCTTTGACGTATGTTAATATAATAATTCCAAGTTTTATAATTAATGTTAATATAATTCTTAAGAGCATCTACACATACTACAAAATATTTTTCTTTAAGGAAACGTTTTGCAATATGATAACCAATAAAACCTAACCCCCCAATTATTAATAACTTCTTCATAACAACAGTATTATCAAAACAAAAAAGGGTACTCTAAAAATGAGTACCCTTTACATATTTTAACTGATTGTTTTCATTTAATTATAACCTTTGTTATAAATATATCTTTTTCAGATTTTATTCGTAAAGTGTAAACCCCTCTAGTTATTTCAGAGATATTAATAACATTGTGTTTTTTCAGATTTTTATGGTTAAATACAATTTTACCATCATAAGAGATAAGTTCACATTCAGCTTTTGTGAAATTGAATAATGTTATATACAAAAAGTCTGTAGCAGGATTAGGGGTCACAATAACCGATGAGCATATTGCCGACGAAGCTATTGACGAAGGTACAACATGCAATATGTTACTAAATGAACTGCAACCATATTGATCAATAACAATAACATAATAATCATTTTCTTGTGTAACTACATAAATACTATCAGTAGCCCCAGCAATTGGCCCTTGCGCATTATACCATTGATAAGAAACAGTTGAAGTTGAAGAAACTTGTGCATACAAAGTATCAACATTTTGAGTTATGGTAACAGCAGGTAAGGGATGAATTGTGGCCATTGCTTGTGCTGGTTGGCTCTGACAATTATTATTAACAGCTACCACATAATAATAGTAAGTACCAACTTGAAATTGAGTAGGCTGATAGGTTGATCCAATTCCTACTTGCTGAGTTAATTGTTCGTCGGCATACCAAATAAAATTATTATAATTAGACGAGGCTTGAAAAGCAGGTAAAGTTTGTCCGTAGCAAGCTTCAACTGTATTCACAGTTGGAGTTTGAGGAATTTCTATAGGCGAAGCCATTACCTGAGCTACACTACTTGTACATTGCCCTACAACATAATATGCCGAAACAGGCTGAGGAGTATTTACTGTTATTGTATTAACGTTTTGATTGCCATCACTCCAATATATTATGCCATTATAATTAGAAGCTATAATCGACGAATATCCACAATTATTTTGTACAGTAAGTGTTGGCGCAGGTAAATTGTTTACACTAATGGTTATTGAATCTGCAGATTGACAATTATAAACAGAAGAAATTGTGGCAATGTAAGTTGTTGTTGTTGTAGGAACATCGGAAGTATTAAATACATTTGAAGTAAATCCGATTGGAATTGACGTCCATGTTACAGTATTTTGATTATATGCTAAAAGTTCAACATTATCTATTGCCCAATAATAACCATAGTTTGCATTATATTGAAATGCAATTTTGAAATTTGCATTAAAATATTGAGGAGGAATTGGTAAAGTTACTAGCACAAAATTTCCTGAAGTACCTTGATTAGAAACCCATGTCTGGAGTGTTTGCCAAGTTGTGCCATCGAATACATTGACTTTTGCCGACGATTGGTAGTGGCGATAATAATGATAAAACTTAAGTACTAAAGAATCGAATTGAGTAGCATCTATTGGATTAGATATTAAAGAAGTATTAGTAGTGCTTCCTGAGCCTTGAGCATCGCTATTTGACATTATAAATTGAGAATTATCGTTAGAATGAAATACAACAGAAGAATAAGTATAACCATCGGGACGTAAAGTCCATGCTGCAGCACTAACATTTCCGCCCGTTGAATTATTTATAGAAGTAAAAGAATAAGTTGCAGTATTAAATTTCTCTTTTATAACAGTTTCAGGTGTATAGGTTGGGCTTGCTGCTAGAAGAACCTGCGAACCACAATAAATATTCGTATTATTGGCAGTTACATTGGTTATTGGAATTGAATGTACATTAATAGTAACGCTTGCTGTATAATTACAACCATTTGTATCGTATGCACTTACCCAATAAGTTGTTGTTTCAGATGGTTGAGCAGTAACACTATTTCCAGTTTGTGGAATTGTACCTCCACTCCATGTGTACTGATAATTTTGATTTGAACTAACTGCTTGTAGCTGTATTTGAGTACCTTCACAAATTTCTGTTGATGAAGCATTAATTGTTACAATAGGTGCAGGATTTACTGTAGCAACAACTTGTTGTCTAACACCATTACAAATAGTATGGACCACCCAATTAAACAAATAATAGCGAGTACCACTAGTTATAGAAGAACCATCGTAACTGTTTCCAGTAATAGCAAAACCATTAATGTTAATACTATATGGAAATGAACCACTAGCTCTGTATAATGAAATATCGTAAGATAATCTCCACAATGTAGCTCCAGCAGGAACATTAAAATTAAGTGTAAGTGTTTTAGGAACAGTAGAACTTATATCACTACTTAAAATAGTAAAACTACGTTGAGCTTTTAAAACATTATTATTATCGTACATTCTAATAGTTAGAGTTCCCGAACTAGCGGGATAAACATTTATTGCCTTAATAATTACATTATTTGCCGATGAAAAATACATCGACTGATTAGACGAACCTAACATAGAAGCAGGGGTTACATTCCCCGTTATTATTGTGTCTATAAATAATACTGGCTCAGCCCAATATGAAGTTGTTGATGAAATAACAGGTGTTGTAAAATTATTCCCTACGCCAAGTATACTTGTGTCGCTAATAGTTTGATACCAAAAGGTAGTGATATTCTGCGAGGGAGTTTGAACACTTAGTTCTACTGTACCTTCACCGCATCTTTCATTGTTATTAATCTGAGTAAAAAATGGAATTCCAACTGGTATCATAATTTGCTCCGATACACATATTTGCGAATTATTAATTATTTCGACCTTAAAGTATGTAGTATCTGTTAGGTTATTGCTAGTATACTGAGTACTATTAGCGCCTACAATTAATTGATAATTTGCACCATCATTTGAAATATACCACTGTATTAAAGCCTCGCCATAGTTTTGGTTAGGTATCGATAAAACAACCGAACCTTGCTGACAAATGTATGATGCTGAAGAAGAAATTATAATATCCGAAGGCAAAGTAACTACGGTTATTGAATCTACATTAGTACAATGTGCTATATTATCATAGGCATAACAATATATTTTACTGCTGCCAACATTAGTTGCGAGGTAGTATACTGTGGTAATATTTTCGCTACCAGTATATGGTTGTGTTGCTTGTGGGTCTAAAAATAAATTAGTTGATGGTTGCCATGTAAATTCATTATAATCAGATGCCCCCGACAAAATAGTTATAGGAATAACACTTCCATAACATACAGTAGTATCGTTAGTAATATTAACCGAAGAAGCAGGATTAACAATAACATTTACAGGTACTCTTGGACTTGAGCAAATCGAGGCTCCATTAAGTATAAATTTTGGACGTGCGGTCATTGTTGAGGTTGGCGTTAAGGCAGCACAAAGAACATCGGCAGATTGATTATCTGCTCTATAATATGCTTGTGAATTAAAGGTAGTATTATCGTACTTTACTGTTGAACTAGCCCCACCACTATTGTTATTGCTCCAACAAAATTCTACAACAATATTAGAAACACCATTCCAAACAAAAGGTTGATTAAAGTTAAGAGTATTAATTCCGTTTGTTAATGTCAACGATGGATTGGTATAAACTTGGGTAAGACCAGTTATAAAAGTCGATGAATTAAGTGAACTTACAGATGTTGCACCAATTTTTAAACTAAAATTGTTGTATGAATTAGTAGCAGCATTAACAATTTCAAATCCTAAAGAATTAATTAAACTACCAGCAGAAAATCCTGCATTTATAAGTTCAGAAGCTCTTATAAGATATTGAGATTTCTTGCCACCATATAAATGATAAAATGGGCTCTCGTATCCTGTACTGGTATTATTACCAATCCCAATATTTGATGTAATAGGCGATTGCGTTTGAGCTTCTACATAAAAGGTAGTAGAATTATATAACATTTCGGTTGTATAGGTTGAACCTGTGTACACTGGAATATTACCCGATTGTGATGTAAACCAAACAGCTTGAGCACCACTTGTAACTTCAGCCGTTATGGTTGCTTCTCCTATTCCACATAATGTGTCGCCTGCAACTGATAAAACTTTGTTGGCAAAATCTACAAAAACTGGTGTAGAATAATTTTCGCTATTATCATTTAAACACAAAGCATAACAAGTAAAGAATACACCACTGTTATCATTAAAGTTATAAACCAAAGAGGAACTATTACTATTAGGTATGTTAATATAATCAGTACCATTATAAGATTTCTTCCATTGATAAATAATACCTGTTCCAGTAGGAATGTTTTGTACAGATAATTGTAATGGTTGACCATAACAAGCAATCGAAGGATTAGCAATAGTATTTCCTAAATTAATATTTTGACAAGTAAATTTAAATGTTCCTTCAAATTCATCAGCTCCAATATCAGGAGCAATGCCATTCCCGTTATAATTAGCATCGCCATAGCGAGGTTCTCCATCAATATCGTTAACTATAGCACTTAATTTTCCTCCACTTTCAGCAAAAGTAGGTATATTAACATTAATATGTAAATCATATGGCTGAACATTAATATTCACAAATGGAGGTAATTCAAATTGTGAATAGGTTTCGCGAGGAGTGACGTATGATTTAAAAACTCCTATACCTTTTTTAAAGGTAGATCCATCGTAAAAAATGTAATTATTAGTAATTGTAGTATCTACGTAAAATAGATTATTGTTACTTTCGGTAGAATAATTAGAAAGTGTAGTACTCATTTTTCTATAAATTAATGTATAACCATTACCTTTAGCTGTAGAATTATTTGTTAGTATATTATTTGTTAAGTTAATAGTTGGTGTACTGTGTACAATACAAGCAGTACCAAAATCAGCTCCTGCAGAATTTGCGTCGAGATAAATTGTATTATGGATTAAATTTACTGAGGTTCCGTTTAATGCAGTAATTCCCGCTATTCCAAGTACATTTGAGTTATTAGGTGAATATAAGGCAGATATAAAATTATTTGTAATATATACTGTTGTTCCAGCCGAAATAGAAATACCTGCTACTGTTTTACCACTTGTAGCATATGTAGTTAAATTGTATATTTCATTTTGAGAAGCAACAGAAAATGAATTTGAAGCACCAGCACTGCAAACTATACCATTAATGTTTCCACTGTTTGTGGTAATGTTGTAAATCTTATTATTACTTATATTTAAGTTAGTTGTATTACCTCCGCCACCCATAATACACGTAACATCGCCTCGTGATGTTATATTATATATTTCATTATTTTTTATTTCATGAATTCCATAATTAATGTTAATCATTTGAATTGTACCATCGCCTCCAACAATATTTAAAAATTTATTATTATTTACAAATTTAGAAGGAGCGTTACCACTTAAACCATCCTGTTCATAAATGCAATACAATGTTGTAGTTCCACTTAGGTTGAAATTTTCAAAAGTATTATTTGTAAAAAATTTATTCACTGTTGATGACGATGTACTGAATGAATAGTAACCATATACAGAACCACTACTGCTAGGTTTTATTACAGATATATAATTACTGTCTAATATTAAACTGCCATTATCTGGAACCTTTGCATTATTGAAAATAGCGTAAATAGTACCACTTGTATTGTTATTTATTTCAATAATGTTTTTTCTGATATTATTATGTAACGATGCTTTTAGCAAATATATACCACTAGCATTGGAAGTTGGAGATGTTACATTTATGTAACCACATCCTGAAATTTCATTTCCTTCTATATTTGTTGTAATGGTCTGATTTCCAATGTCATAAAAAATACCATAAACCAAACCATTGTTTCTAGAATTAATTGATATTTCGTTGTTTTTTATATTATGAACATAATTACCTGTTGTTGGTATTGTTCCAGAAGCATAACAATAAATTCCTCTTAAAGCCCCAGAAATAGTTGTGCCTTGACTAATTATAGTATTGTTATTAATATTAAAATTGAGGTTATTATTCAGTAAAATACCATTAACTGTTTGCGATATTGAAACATACGAAGATATTGATGACGATCTTCCAAAGTTAATAGTATTTCCCAAAACTTTTATATTTTGAGCCATATAATTACCATTGTTAGCACCTATTAGTACAATTCCCATGTTTACACTATCTATTACATTTTGGATAATAGAAAGATTATTAAAAGCTCCGTTAACAGAAGTAATTTCATTTGGAGTTAATGGATCGGTAGAATTATGACGCGAGTTGGCATATATACCCAAAGAATTTGGGTAAGTAATTTTTAATCTTATATAATTATTAAATATTGTTATGTTTTGCGGGCCATTTTGAGGGGTACTATAATACAAAGCAATTCCAAACTCTGTCATTGTGTTAGAAGCAATGGTAGTATTTGTATTTCCAGAATTTTCAAGTAAAGTAAAATTTCTGATAGTAATGTAATCGCCCCCAATAATCTTAAATATAGCGTCGTTTATAGAACCTGATGGCTGTGGTGAATAAGCGATAACAGTATTACCATTACCATCAATTATAATAGGATCATCTGCCGTTCCTGAAGCAGTAAGTACATAACCGCCAGATGGCGCAATTTGATTGTTTCCATTTTCTATAACAATAATCACGCCTCCGCTCCCAACTCCTTGAGTATTTAAAGCATTAATAGCATCGGCTAATGTTGGATAATCAGTTGGTACATATTTTGTACCTGATAACTGAGAAAATAATGCATTAATATATACAAAAAAAACACTTAAAACTAAAAAAAACTTTTTCATGATTTACAATATTTTTTAAATTTCATTTTTCAAAGATACAAAAAAATAACTAAAAAAATTATTTCTTTAACGAAGGTTTTAGAGAATATGCTTTCTGAAAATATGGTTCTGCCAAATCTGGTTTACCCAAATTTTTATAAGTAATACCAATAAAATAATACGCTTCGGCTTTTTTTGGATCGAATTCTAAGCATTTTTTAAATGCTTCGATTGCTTTTTCATATTGACCTGTTTCGCCATACGCACTACCAAGGTTAAACCAGCCATCGGCAAATTTTGGATTGTATCTAACTGCTTTTTCAAAAACATCGACGGCCTGTTGCAATTGCCTTCTGTTAAAATATATTGCACCAATGTAGCTATAAGTAGAATATTTTGTAGGAAAATATACAAGTGCCGAATCAAAATAAACTAAAGCAGTGTCCCATTGGTTTTTTCGATAATATGCTAAACCCATTTGCTCATATGCCTCTGCAAAAGTTGGGGTTATTTTCAAAGATTTTCTAAAATACTTAATTGCAGAATCAAGATATTCAGGCTTTACTACAACACCATCTTTCATAGCCACAGCGTTCATAAGCTCTAAAGCATAGTAATAATTCATGTGCCCCGAATCGGGCGACTTTTTTATATCGGCTTCGTATAAGCTTAAACTCGTTCGCCAATCTTTATTACGATCTATTGTTAAGTATAAATAAACACCTACTATAGGAATTGTTATTATTAATGTTTTTAAGGGTACACTTTTATTTAACTCTTTAAATAATAAGCCTATGCCCAATCCTAAGAACATTACAAACGGTAAAGAAGGGGTAAATAGCAATCGTTCACCAAACGACGTACCTATAAGATAAATTAAATTAGAAGTTAACGCCATCGATATAAAATAAAAAAGTATTAAATAAGAAAAAATGTTTTTTTTCTTAAATTTTACAATAGCAAAAATACCAAGAGATAGGTGGAAAACTAGTGAAACTATAGCATATATATTAGTCCAGTTAACAAGTTTTATTTGATTGTATGAATAATCGCAAGCAAGTGGATATGGCACAACCAATTTCAAAAAATACATTCCAAGAATTTTAAATGCTGTTGCAGTTCTAACAAAAATATTTGGTGCTGCTACCAGTACATTGTCTATATAACTTGTCTTACTTAAATGTAAGTATTGTCCAATCGCTTTTTCACGCATTGCAAAAAATATTAAAACTGGTATCAATAAGTATAAAGAATTTAAAATAATTTTTAATGGTTTCTCATTTGTAAAAAAATATGCCGTGAGTGGTATTATTAAAACAAAAAGTATCGTATTCTCCTTAGAAAGCATGCCTAACAAAAAAGATAATTGAAATAAAATATTAATAAATATATTGCGCTTTCGTAAAAGCTTAAAGAAAAGAATTAACGATATCAATGAAAAAAGTAAAGAAAATATTTCATCTAAACTTTTGATATTTGCTGTTACTTCGGTATGTATTGGGTGAGTTGCAAATAATACCGCAATTAATAAATGTATAGTATTAGAAATATTAGGTAAAATTAACCTTAAAAATATAAATATAACAACACACAAGATCGAAAATATTATAACATTAACAACGTGATAAAAAGTTGGGTCGTCTTCCGATATTTCCCATTCGAGTGCAAAAAAAGCAAGAGTCAAAGGTCGATATAAGTTATCTGGAGAATTCCAAAACCCATATCTATACCCTGTTTTAAAATGTATTGGTATTCCCTCTATTCCTTTTTGTGTAACAAAATTTTGTTTTATAACAGAATAATCGTCAAGCACATATTTATGATTAAATGTATTAGAATATGTGAAAAAAGCAACAAGAAAAACTATTAAATAATAGATTTTTAAATTTTTATTTGTTACTCGCAATTGTGAAACATTTATTATTTCTTGTTGAACAATATTTTTTTCTTTGCTTTTGTTTAGCTTACGTTGTTGTCTTTTCATATTTCTTATGCAAACTTACTGAAATTTTTTTTAAAAATCATAAAAGCAAACATGTAAAGACTTACGAATAATTGTTAAAATTTTTTTATAATCTATAATTTCAATAATTTTGAAATATAAAAAAATAATGAAGGTTTTTCTATTTATTATTTTACTTATTCATTTCTCGTTATTAAGCCACTCTCAACAACTTACATTTCAAAATACAGTATTTAGTGGGCCAGTTTTTACTTTTAAGAAATACCAAAACAAACTTTTTATTGGAGCAGGTAGTGCTATTGAGTATTTTAATTTTGTTGATATCAATAATTATCAATTTCGAAGTAAATCTCATTCAAATGATATTATTACTGGTATCACTGTAATTGACAATTATATATATGCTAATAACAATGGTTTAGGAATTAACATTTTCAAATTACACGATAACGAAAACTTAATTTTTAAAAAAAGAATATTAGATACAATTATTGCCGGACACTCGCCTGCAATTATTTTAAATAGTAATACTATTGTTTTTGGTGTTGGATCTTACGGACTAATTGTTGCTGATATTAGCAACAAAGAAAATCCACAAATTCTTCAAAAAATTAAATTTCCTGATTTTTTATTATCAGTTCAAAAGTTTGGTAATATAATATTTGCTTCTGACCGTAGTTATGGTATATTTATTTTTAATTACGAAGATTCTACTCTCGTTTCTTTAGACACATTTAAAATTAATGGAATTAATTACTGGTATTATTGTTATGTTGATACTACCACTAACAAGCTATATGTTTATGGGCATAAAAACTTACTTCCAATTGCCGATACAGTTACAATAGTAAGGTTTGACTTAAATACTATGAACTTTCAACAATACGAAAGCATTTATAAATTTTATTCTCGTCCTTGTATTTCAATTACAACAACAAACAACATTGTATTTGCTTCATGTTGGGAAAATGGAACATATGCTATTGATTTTTCAAATAACATTCAGCCGCAAATTAATTATGTGATACCTACAAATAGTTATTCAATATGGGTAGACAAGTTAAACGATACAATTATTGGAATAGCTCAACTTTCAGAAGGGCTTAAAGTATATCACGTTGCTTCTTCAAATTATTATTTAATTGCAAGTATAGACAATTATTATTCAGACTGTAAAGGAATTGGTATTAAAAACAATTATGTTTATACAGCAATTATAAATAAAGGAATAGGAATAGGGAAAATTGTTAACGATAGTTTAAAACAAGAAGGAATATTACCACTTAACAAAGTTAAAAACATTTATGTTTGCAACGAATATTTATTTGCTTTATGCGACGACGATGGTACAAAAGTATATTCATTACAAAATAATATAGTTCCTCAATATCTTACAACTCTATTAAAACCAACAAGCAACGGTGCTCTGAATGCCATAAAACACAATAATTACTTATTTGTAATAGATTGCTACTATCAGTTTATAAGTCGTCCAATTAAATTAACAGTTTGGGATTTAAGTAATTTAAGTACTCCAGTTATAATTTCCGAAGTTCTAATTACTGTTCAGAATTTTCCTTACGATCGTCCTCAAATATTTGTTGATTTTTTATATCCTTATCTTGCTATTAGCTGCTTTAACGATGCGCTACCAGGAAGTTTACACATTGTAGATGTATCGAACATCAATAACCCTCAGGTTGTTTGTACCTTACCAAATATTTACTGCGGTCAAATAAAGTATTATCAACTTACTAATGAAACTTATTTACTAGTTGCAACAGGAAGTTCTACAAACGGTATAAAAAATGGTTTTAAAATTTTTAGAGTTGAAAACAATTCATTAACAGAAGTTTCGGAATTTATAAGCGGAACAAATGGTAACCGGACAATAGGTATAGATAATTACACTAACTATGTGTTTATTGTTCAAGGTGGATTATCGGCCTTTGGTAAAATTATTGTTACTGATATTCAAAATATCTATAACCCCCAATTAATAAATGAATATCTTATAGGGAGCAACACAAATCATAGCGACCTTAAAGTTTACAATAATTATTTATTACATAGTTCAGGATCACCTGGTTTTATGCTATTGAAGTTCGATATGCAAAATCATATTATGCCTATATTTTATGATAATCAAATACGTTCTACTGAATACCAAAGTGTTTTTGATTTACTAAAATATAATTACCCTATTACAATATACGATGTTACAGGAAGAAAAATAGTTGTTAGTAATAAAATGAACTCTTACTTGGAATTAAATAATTTACACTTTGGTATATATTTTATTAAAGTTAATAATAACATTTATAAAATAATAAAAAACTCCTACTGATTTTGTGATATGTTGAATGGATATCTTTTACTGTAAATTTCTTTAACTTTACTTATAATTTTATCAAGTAAAATATCATAGTTAAATTTTTTAGTGGCTGAGATTACTACAGAATCAGGATTTTTATTGAAATTACTAATTAGCATGTTGAGTTCATCTGGATATAGCGATTTATTTTTTTCAACAAATAAGTCAAATTTGTTATAAACATTAATAATTGGTTTATCCGAAATACCTAATTCACATAAAGTATTATTTACAATTTCTATTTGTTGTTCATAATAACTACTGCTTATATCTATAACATGAAGTATGAGATCTGCTTCTCTTATTTCATCAAGAGTCGATTTGAACGATTCAATTAGTGAATGAGGCAATTTTCTTATAAATCCAATTGTATCGGACATTAAAAAAGTAACACCATTATAATGTACTTTTCGTACTGTTGTATCGAGCGTTGCAAACAATTTATTTTCGGCAAATACATTTGCTTTTGCAATAAGGTTCATAAGTGTCGATTTTCCAACATTAGTGTAACCAACGAGAGAAACTCTTACTAATCCTTCTCTTTTTTTACGTTGAGTTTTCATTTGCCTATCAATAACTTTTAATTGTTCTTTCAGTAATGAGATTCTTTTTTTAATGTAGCGTCTGTCGGCTTCGAGTGCTTTTTCGCCAGGGCCTCTTAATCCAATTCCTCCGCGTTGTCGTTCCAAGTGTGTCCACATGTGTACCAATCGCGGAAGTAAGTATTCATATTGAGCCAATTCTACTTGCACCTTTGCATAAGCTGTCTTAGCTCGCATTGCAAAAATATCAAGTATAAGATTAGTTCTATCTAATACCCTACAACCAAGAATGTTTTCAATGTTTTTTATCTGACTTCCAGAAAGCTCATCATCAAAAATTACATATGTAATGTTATTTAAATCTATGTATTGTTTTATTTCTTTTAATTTCCCTTCTCCTATAAACGTTTTAGGATTTGGCGAAGCTATTTTTTGATAAAATTTTTTTTCAGTTTTAAGATTTGCTGTTAATGCTAAAAACTCAAGTTCGTCTAAATATTCTTTTATTTTCTGTTGATCTGTTCCTGGTAAAACTGTTCCCACTAAGACACACTTTTGAATTGCATTATTTCTATTCATCTCGTTCAAAATATAATTTGTTTTTCAAAAATTGATTCTATATTTGTTTTTAAATTTATTAATCTTTCATTTACCAAACAACTGGTAACAAAAAAGTATAGTGGCGATTTTATTAAGTTTTTTGCCATTTTTTTAAGTAACCTTAAGTTAGTTTAAGATAATTTTTATTAATATGTTTAGTGCAAAACATTTACCAAAATTATTTTAAAGTTAATTAAATATCGATAATGTTGTTTCCCTATTTGCTTTTAACATTTTAAAATCAGCTGCAATAAAAGAGACATTTAAAACATTATTAAACTTATTTAGTCCTCGTTCTAATAAATCTTTCACATGCAATAATTTAAATAGTTTATCGAAATTTATGAATTTAAAAGAATAAAATTTAACTTCATTAAAAGAAGCATCTTTCAATTTTAATTTAGAGTTACTATTCCACTTAAACAAATATTCCTCTATTTTTAAGAATTTACATGCATTGTTTTGTGTGATTATAGTCTTTTCACCTCCTTTTGCTTGAATTAAATTTATAATTTTACTTTTCTTTTCAATAAAAACTAAAATTATTTGCATTTGGATTTTATAGTTTTTTTTAAAAGTATAACGATATAATTATGAAAGCTATGACAATAAAAAGTTATTTTGTAAAAATCTAAAAAACTAATTCTCATTTCAAATTTGAACTAGTTTTAAGAAACTTAAATTTTATTCTTTTCTTTTTATTTAGAGTTAAATATTTATTCACCAAATTAAATTTATTTTACCTTACTTTACTATTTAGAAGATTTTTTATTTTTTTTTTCTTTTGCAAATTTTTTTATTAGTTTTCTTATCTAATCTACCCCACACACTTACAAGATATTAACCCATATATTAACCTAAAAAATTAAAAAAGTAGAATAAAACATAATTTCAATTCAGACGAAAGTTTATAGGTAGTTGAAATTGTACTTTTACAGGTTTTCCTCTTTGTTTTCCGGGTTTCCATTGAGGCATACTTGAAACAACTCTCACAGCTTCTCTATCCAACACGGGGTCAACACCTCTTACAACTTCTACATTTTTTACTTGTCCATCTTTATCAATAATGAACTGAACAAAAACTTTACCTTGAATGTTGTTTTCCTTTGCTATTTCTGGATATTTAATGTTTTTAGCAATCCATTGCATCATTGCTGCTTCGCCGCCAGGAAACTCAGGCTTTTCTTCAATAACATAGAAATTTATCACTTCTTCTACTTCTTCTTCTTGTTTAACTTCAACGGGAGCTTCTATTTGTGTATTAACAGTTGCTTCGGTACTTTGTATTTCTACTTCATTTTTAATTTCTTGATTATTTTCAACAACTTGTATTATATCTGTAACTGGAGGTGGGGGTGGTGGAGGCAACTTTATTTCTTCTTGTTTTGTTATTGGTATAATTTCTTCTTCTACCTTTGTTGTGACAACTTCGAACTCATCTTTATCCGTTTCAGGTATTATTTTTATCTCAAACGCTACAAAAACAATTCCTAATGTTATAAATAAGGCTATCTCAAAAAATAAACTTCTTTTTCTTTCCAAATCAACCTTCGGATTTTTCTTTAATTCCATATTTTTACTTTTGTAATGCAAATATAATGCTAATTTTATTAAAAAAAAATATTATTGCTCTTGAATTTACTTTATTTTCATTATTGCATAAAGTTTTTTGGTTATTAATAATTTTTAATTAAATACATTGCAAAGTAAAAAGCTATATCTCTTACAAATTTAAGTTAACTATATTAGCATTTTCGAATTATACCTTATAAAACATTAATTTATATTATACAAATAATTATCATTTTTTAGTGTAAACAAATATATCGGTACCATCAAAAAAAGCATAAGAAAAATGTTTAAACCAATCGCCAATTATTATTAAAGTAGTTTTTTCACCAATTTTAACTTTACACGGTATATGTCGATGTCCAAAAATTATAAAATCGTAATTATTATTAATTAATTTATTTTTAGCATATTGAATAAGTGGTTCTTTATCTTCACCTTGGAAATAAAGATTTTCATGTTTCTCGTTTATTCTACTTAAATAAGACCATGTTTTAGCTATGTTAATTCCAATATAAGGATGTAAAAAAGCAAAAATTTTTCTTGAAATAGGGTTTTTAAAAATTTTTCTTGTAATCATATATAATTTATCGCTTTCGTTAAAAGCGTCACCGTGAGAAATAAAAAATTTTTTTTCATTAATTAATAAATCAATGTAATCTTCATTAAAAATAAGATTCAACTCACTTTTTAAGTAATCAAAAAGCCACATATCATGATTACCACCAAGATAATATATCTTTATACCATTATCGGATAGTTCAGCTAATTTACCCAATAATCGTATAAAGCCTTTAGGAACTACATGTTTATACTCAAACCAAAAATCAAATATGTCGCCAACTAAAAAAAGGTAATCTATTTTTTTTTGGTATTCTGCTAGTAAATTAACAAGAGAAACTTCTCTATATTTACTTTCTTTAAAGGAAGGATAACCTAAATGAGAATCGCTAATAAACAAAGCCCCTTTCATATAATTAGATTACTTAACTTATAACCTTTATCTATATACCTAAAAAAATTTAATTCTCTTACTTTTAAAGTAAAGCGAACTTTTTCGAAATAATTTTTACAGTAATTATTCGACAATTTTTGTAAATCGGCCGACATACCTATTGGGAAGTAAATTGCAAATATATCTTTAATAAATCTCAGTTCAAAGCCATATTCATACGGAAATGTATATGAATCGGTAATTAATATTCCTGCTTTGTAATATGTTGCAGTTGCAAAATAAAATGTTAATGGTAAAGTAATTGGAAAATTTAACCATAACCTTACCGACGTTAACCATTTATTTGTTTGTATAGGAGAGAAAGTAGTAAACAGCCCTTCAGTTATATCGCATTGATGTGAAAAAAAATTATGACGCGAATAATGATATTTCCTATCAAAATAATAATCAGAATATTGATAATCTATAAATCCATATCTGCCTGATAAGAATATATTGTAATAAAACATGTTGCTATTGTTTAAAAGAAAAGTTCCCACAAAATAATCAAGTCCAATTTTTTTCTTTTTTTCATTATAAATATAAGAAGCCGATGTGTTTAATAAAAACTTTGCGAAATTTGCTGTTGTTGATATTTGGAATCTGGGAAATATATCAATCTTAAATATTCCCTTATTCCAACTAGCATTTATACCTAAAGTTGAATAATCTGCAAATTTTTTACTGTTAAACGGAAGCGAAGAATAATTGAAATTATAAAACACTGTATAAAAATTATCTTTTAACATCTCAAGTACCTGCTTGTTAAATTTAATACTAAAATTATAAGAGTACCATCGGTTATTTTTTGATATAGAGTATGTTTGAATATAGGTTTCTAAAATTATATTTTCGATAGGATGCGATAAATAAAACGAGCCTTCAATTTTTTTTAAAGAATATGAAAATAAAGGCATTATTCTAATGTTTTTATAAGGATTAGGATAAAATGGAGTATAAATTGCCAACCCTAAAAGTTTACTACTCGCAGTATTATATAATAGTATGGGCAGCAAGTAAATATCGTAATATCCAATATTATTTTTATAGCCAGCAAAATCTATATTTATATGTTTTAATTTATTCTTAACACCAAATATCTTAAAGTTATTATTATAGTTTTTCTCTAAAAAGTCGTAATTCTGATTTATGCATATAGATCTAACCTTATAAACTGAATCAATCTCAAAAAAGTTTTTTGGATTTGTTGGTGATATTATTTTTCGCAAAGTATCGTTTACATAAATAGCACATGGAAAGTAAGTGGGTTGTGTATTTATAATAAGTCCTTTAATTTTATTATTGTTGTATTTTACTTTTTTAAATTTATATTCACTTCTGTTAGTAGTAAACAACAAATCATTAAAAAACCATTTTATTGAATCGTTTTCACTAATAAAAACATCTTTAAAGCTATTATGATTTATATGTTTAAACTTATAAATACTATAGAAATTATTCATGTAAGAAATAAAATTGTGTTTTCCCACATAATTGCATAACATATTCCAAGAATAAGCACCTTTGTAATAATTATGTACAAAGTATTGCATAGTACCAAATTTGTGTGGCGGACAAATTAAAGGTTTATCGAGATTAATGTAATAAAAGTAATTTGATATATCCCTGTGCATATAAGTTTTTGCAAAATTAATTTTAAAAACAGAAGAAGCTTTTTCAAAGGTTTCGATGTGTTCCCGAGAAAGTTTAGAATAAATTTCTTCAATAAAAGTATTAAGTCCTTCGTCAATAAAAGGCTGTTCACGCTCATTTGAAGCAAGAGCCCCATATAACCAATTATGACCAATTTCATGGAGTATTACTTTATATAAGGTTAAGTTATTTTCGAATTTTCCTATATTAGTTATTGTAGGGTATTCCATACCACCATCAATAAAATCGGGTGTTTCAACAACAGAACATACTTTATAAGGATAAACTCCAAATATATTTGAATAATAAAAAAGAGCATCCTTAATGTATTCCGAAAATAACCCCTTTCTATAATTTGAAATGTAATATGCGTAAGTATAAACAATTTTGTTTTGTAATAATATACTATCAATTTCCACTTTAAAATAAGGTGATGCAAACCATGCAAAATCGTGAACGCTGTCTATTTTAAAATGTAATGTTTTTCGAGCATTAGAATTAAAAACATCTTTTGAATTTGAACTATTGGAGATATGAATTAGGCGGTCAATTTCAAAATCACTACATAATAAACCAGTTGCTGCAACTATATAATTGTCGGGCACATTTATGAATACATCGAACAGAGCAAACTCTCCATAATATTCGCCATTATCAAGATATGGAATAGGATGCCAACCAGCACTATCGTAAACAGCAGCTTTTGGATACCATTGTGTAATGGCAAATATAGCAGTATCGTACCCCATTCGCATAATTTTTTTATATGGCAACTTAACAAAAAACGATGTTTCTATAGTAATTTTTTCGTAAGGCAATAATGGCTGAGGTAATAATAATTTTACAATATCGGGAGTATCAGGAATAAAATAAAAATAAGATTTGATATTATTAACATAAAAATTTAAACTATCCATATACCCTACAAGTGAATCATTCAAAAAGTATAATTTGTAATCATTAGAAAATATTTTTTGCTTTGCTAATAAAGAAGTTCTCTTATACTTTGATGAATTTGGATAAGCATGAAAGTATATGAAACTTAAAGTATCGTCGGAATTATTTTTATAAATAATTTTTACCTTTCCATTAAGGGTTTTTGCCTTTTCGTTTAAATAAACATTTATGGTATAATGTAAATACTGATTAAAGTACCTTTTAGAATAAATGTAAACGTAACAAATTAAAAAAGTAAATAGTACAAAAAACTTAGCCAATTATTTCTTATTAAAAATTTGTGCTAAGGTAAGAGATAATTCATTAGCTCGCAAATTATAAGCAATTATTTTACCATCTGGATTAATAAGGAAATTTGTTGGAATAGAAGTTACAGAATAAAGCCTTACGACATCTGAGTGCCAATACTTCAGGTCGCTTACATGAATAAAATTTTGAGTCTTATCTTTTCTAATAGCGTTAATCCAATCGTTTTTGTTTTTATCGAGCGAAACTTGTACAATTTTAAAATTATTGTTTTTAAATTTATTGTATGCCTCAACAAGGTATGCATTTTCTACTCTGCAAGGATGACACCACGAAGCCCAAAAATCAAGAAGTACGTAATTACCTTTTAAAGAAGAAAGTTTAAACATTTTTCCACTAGTATCGGGGAGCACAAAATCTGGAGCAAAAGTGTCTTTTAAGTTAGTTGAAGTTTGAATTAATTGTTTATTCTGTAATTGAGTAAGATACTGCCCCTGCATCATAAGCAATTGTGCATGGTATTCTTTGGTTATTTTGTAATTAGGATACCTTTTCATTAAAGCAGAATCAATTAGATGATAATAATAGGCATCTGTTTGATAATTGAATACAGGGCTTCTACCATCGAACGATTGATAAATAGCAGGTAAACAAGCAAAAGACGATGGATTTTTGGTAATGAAATTAAATATTTCTTGTCTATGCTTGTCTACAAGTTTATTGCTTTCTATTAAAAATTTATTATAACAACTATCTTTATTTTCACTACTATTTTCAACCAAATCTTTATATAGTTTTTTTATTTGTGAATACGTATTATGTAATTTATCCGATAAATATTTTATTTGTTGTGAAGTTTTACTACCTTTTATAGTGTAATTTTTAGAAAAATTTTCTGTGTCGGTATTTATTGTAATTTGTACATTGTTTATAGTGTCTATAAAAAGTAAGATAGGATCTGTTTTATCAATGTATAGATTTACAAAAGTAGGTTCATGAAGTTTTGCTTTAAATTCGAAGGTATCGTCTTTTCGTATTTTTGTTGAATCGGTTTTATTGTCGTATGAGATATAAATTGTTCTTCCTTTTCCACCTTTAATTTTCCCTTCTATAATAAAACCTTCATCATCTGAAACACATGAATTTAATACTGAAATAAAACATATACATATAAGTAAAACTAACATATTTACTCTTTAAACACAAATTTATAGATAAAAAAGAATTTACAGCATATTTATTATATTTTTTTCATAATAACTTTAACGCTTTAAATTTTTTTAAGATGTTTATAATGGATGAAAATAAATTTTTAAATTTAAATAATGTTGTAATCACCATTGGGGCGTTTGACGGTGTTCATAAAGGGCACTTTTATATTTTAAAAGAAGGACTAAATATAGCTCAACAAATTAATGGTAATTTTATAGTATACACTTTTGAAACGCACCCTAAAAAAGTTTTACCTTATAGTAATTTTAAGCTACTTACTACATTCGAAGAAAAGACTTTTTTATTACAAAAAATCGGTATAAAATATCTATACATTCAAAAATTTAATTACGAATTCGCTCAAACCGATGCCGATAGTTTTGTTAAATTCTTAATAAATAAGTTTAAAATAAATACAATAATAATAGGTTATGATAATAGATTTGGCAAAGATCGTGTTGGTTCTTACGAAACACTTTTAAAATACAAAGATGAATATAAAATAAACATTTTAAAACTTGAACATAAAGATTTTGAATCGGAAATAATAAGCTCAACAAAGATAAGAAAACATGTCAGTAGCGGTAACATTGAATTTGCCAATAAAATGTTAGGCTATCCATATATTATTAGTGGAAAAGTAATAAAAGGATTAAATATAGGAAGCAGATTAGGCTTCCCTACAATTAATTTATTTGTTGATTCAGATAAACTCTTACCCTCTGAAGGTGTATATATTTCAATACTTCTGTATAAAAGCAATTATTATAGAGCACTGCTTTCAATTGGTAATCGTCCAACCTTAAACATAAACAACCAAGATATAACAATAGAAGCTCATATTTTAAACTTTAATGAAAATATTTACGGAGAATTTGTTACGCTATTTGTATTATCAAGGTTAAGAGAAATTATAAAATTCGAAAATATTAATTTACTAAAAAAACAAATAGAAAAAGATATCGTATTATGTAATGAATACTATGATACCAATAAGTACGACATTGAACTTCAAAATAATTTATTTCTCTTTAATAAATAAGGTAACAATACTTGCGAAAAACTTAAATTTATATCTGCTTCAATATAATCAATTTGGTATTGTTGACACTTTTCTTTTATTAATGAAAATTTTTTTGTTAAGAATTCTCTATAAGATGTTCGAATTTCACTAGGATTTATTTTTTTAATTTCATTAGTTTCAAGATCGATAAACTTATATGGGCGATTAGAAAATTCAAAATTAATCTCCAACTGATAATCGAGTACATTAAATAATATTACCTCATGGCTTTTAAAACGCAGATGTTGTAAGGCACTAAATAATTCGTTATCGTTAGCGCTATCGAATAAATCGGAAAAAATAATTATCAACGAACGTTTGTGTACATTTTCTGCAACAAAATGTAATGTTTCACTTATGTTACTTGTTATTTCTTTTTTTTCATATTTTTTATTAATAAGTTCTTTTAATTTATCAAAAATATACTTAATATGTAATTGAGAAATTTTTGCTTTGGTAAATAATTCTATGTTATCATTAAATAACACTAGACCTGTTGCATCGCGTTGCGACCGTAAAAGATTTATTAAAGCTGCAGCACATACTATTGAAAAGGCAAGTTTAGATTTTTTCTGAAACGATTGATAAGGGAAAAGCATACTTGGAGAAGTATCAAGCACAATCCAATTACGCAGGTTGGTTTCGTCTTCAAATTTTTTTACATAAAGACGTTCTGTACGAGCATACAATTTCCAATCGACAAAACGAGTACTTTCGCCTGTATTGTATTGACGATGTTCAGAAAATTCCACCGAAAAACCATGATAAGGGCTGCGATGCAGCCCAGTTATAAAGCCTTCAACAACAAAACGAGCAATTAATTCGAGGTTATCAAAATCGTGTATTTCATCTAGTCTATATATAGCGTTACTATTATGCATTAATTATTACAAAGTTAGTAAGAAAACATACAATAAAAAAAGAGGGGCTGTAAGCCGGATTCTGTATTCTTCTCGTAAGCGAGAAGAATTTCTATCATTTATCTTCTCTTACGATTGCTCGTAAGATTTAGCGGTCTACCCCCTGACATCGGGCGAGCAACCCTCAAACGTCAGTATACATGACCTTGCAGCGCAAGGGTTGCACAGCCAGTATATCACTATACTGCTGGTGAGCTCTTACCTCACCTTTTCACCCTTGTTCAACTCCTTCGGAGAAGGAGCGAACGGTTATTTTCTGTTGCATTGCCGTACCTTTCGGTACCTCCCTGTTAGGGAGCTTGCTGCTCTATGCTGTCCGGACTTTCCTCCCTTTGCTTTTTAGCAAAGAGCGATAGAACGCCCCTCTTTTTTAATTCCCCATATGTATAGTATAATTTTGCCCGTTTATAGTAATTACCGCTTCGTCGTCGCACTCATTAGAAGAACCATAATTAATATAAATTGGTTGATTATTTTCTACAGTGAGCGATAAACTACCACCTCTTATCCATTTGCAACCAGTAGAAATATTTAGCGGGTTAATGATTGTAATTGTATAATTTCTGTTATTTTTTGTTTTACCATTTGCACCTCCTGTTATTTTATATTCGTCATCCCATGGATTTATAGTATTTTCGCCATTCAACCACTCATGAGTTCTTATGCTATTCCATGTTCTGTAAGTACCATCGGGCGCTGTAACTTTGCCGTTTGTGACATTTATAGTAAAAACAAGATGCCCCTCCTGATTGCGCCCGTTATTTGTTATTACCTTCTGACCTTCTATTTTATGATCATTTACATAATAGTTTTGAGGTGTAACAGTAATAACTGTACCTGAATCATGGTAAAAACCTGTAGCTACCAATATAATTTTTCCTCTTCGATATCTACCATCGTTGCACAAGCAATTAGTGGATCCAAAATCAATGGTAACAGTTTTAGGCCATGTAGTTAAATCCCATGGCGTTATAGTAATTGTAGCACAAGCCGAAAGGTTATTATATAACGATTTTTTTCCTTGCAAGGAATCGTCCATTTTTGTGCCACCAAAATTTGCTTGTTTATGAACATCGGAAAACATATTATCACAAAGCGAATTATCTTGAGCTGCCTGAATATAGTCGTTTGTAAAATCTTGATTATTATTTTCTTCTTTTTCCTTTTTACAATAAGTTACTAAAATTACAACAAATACTAACATTAATAAATTAAACAAATTCTTTCTCATCACTGCTACTTTAAATAGTTATTAAATACAAAGTTAGTAAATATATTTCAAAAAAAAAATTTTCTTAATTATACCTTCTAAAAAAATTTATAAGATCATTTTCTTCTAAAACATTTTGTATTATATTTGTAAACTAAAATGAGGAAATTACTATTTATATTAGCTACATTAACAATTATAACTTCTTTAGGTTGCAAGAAAATTACACCACCCAGAGTTTTAATAACTGTACTCGATACATGCTATAAGCCGGTAGCAAATGCTACAGTTACAATATATGTAAAGGTTAATGGTGGTTATTTAGATCCGAAAGAAAAAATTCCAAGTGTTTCCGACAAAACCAATAGCGAAGGTCAAGTACGTTTTGAATTCAAAAACGAAGCTATCTACAATGTCAAAGCTACAACAACTAACCCCTATAGAATAGGAGAAGGAATGATTTATTTACAAAATAATAAAGAAGTTGAAAAAACAATAATAATAAGATAAATATTATTTATGGGAACGCGTTTTTTTATTATAGTTTTATTATTCACATTTTTAATAGTAGGAATGAGATGTAACAAAGAGAAACCTCCTAAAGCAATAGTAACGGTTGTAGATACATTAGATAAGCCAATAGCAGGTGCAACTGTTAAGATATACGCCGATCCTAAACGCTACCAAAGTTCCGATACTACAATTCATTATAGCACGGTGGGTTACTTTGATCCAGATCAGAAACAACTTTACGATATAAAAACTACAGATAACGAAGGTAAAACTTACCACGACTTCAAATACGAAGCTATTTTTTACGTTTACGCTTATAAATTAAAGAAAATTGCATGGAACAAGTACGACACACTAAAAGGATACGGTGCTTTAATATTAAGGAACAACGAAACGTACGAAGAAAAGGTAATATTAAGAAAAAAGAACTAATCATTAATAAATAATTACTTCAGGTTCAAGCAAAACGTTAAATCTATTATAAACCTTTTCTCTAATGAATTCAGAAAATTCAAGTATTTCTTCGCCAGTTGCATTATTAAAATTAACAATAATTAAAGGATGAGAGTAAGTTCCTGTATTTTTATATCTATAATTTTTAAGACCACATTTTTCAATAAGCCACGCAGCAGGTACTTTGTAAGAAGTTTCGTTAATAATGAAACATGGCAAATCGGGATATTCTGAACAAATATTCTGATATTGCTCTTTACTAATAATTGGATTTTTAAAAAAACTTCCAGCATTACCAAGGTTTTTATAATTTGGTAATTTTTGTCGCCGTTCTTCTATTATTGCATGTCGCATATTAAACGAATTTATTGGTTTGGTGTTAAAATAATCTTTTATGTTTCCATAAGAAACATTAATACAGTTAATTCCTTTAACTAACTTAAAAATAACTTCTGTAATAATATATTCTGTATTGTTTTTAAATATACTGTTTCTGTATTCAAATTTAATTTCAGAGTTAAAAAAGTCAATTTGCTTATTTTGTAGAATACTGAATGCACGAACTTTATAAATATATTTTGACACTTCTTCTCCATAAGCTCCTATATTGTTAATAACAGCTGCTCCTACTGTACCCGGAATTCCCGACATATTTTCCAGTCCACAAAACTTATTGCTTACTAAAAATTCTACAAATTCGTCCCATATTTCTCCTGCTTTTACTGTGAAATGTATTTCATTTTCGTTTTCATAACTTTTAAAAATTCCTTTTGTTCTTATAAGAATTATTTCTTTAGGTATTCTTACAAAAAGTATATTACTTCCTTCACCTAATAGAACAGAAGTTTTATTAATGATACCCGAAAAGTCAATTTTTTTAAAATCTTCATCATTTTGTATTACTATTACTTTTTCAATTAAAGCAGAAATACGAAAAGTATTAAAATTTTTGAGATCCTGATTGTACAGAGTTACCATTAGTTTTTTTTTTAAGTATACAATACGAAGGAAAATGATCTGAATAGCCACCTATATAATTGTCGCCCACATAAGTTCTGAAAGGATAGCCTTTAAATTTACCTTCTTTCTGCTGTAGGTATGGTGCATTAAATATTCCAGCTTTATAAAATTTATATTTTTTATTTGCTTTATCGCATACAAGAGCATAAGAAACAATAACTTGATCGAAAAGGTTCCATTTATCATTAAAAGCTAACGATCCAACGCCTTTTTTAAAAAGATTTTCGGTGGGATTATAAAAATAACCCATTTCAGTTTTTTGGGGCTTATTAGAAGTTTTTATAACTTCTTTAATGCTTTTGTTTGTGGGATCATCGTTAAAATCGCCAATAAGTATGATAGACGATAAAGTATCGATGGCAAGTAATGAATCGACGATATTACGACATATTTTAGAAGCATATATTCTTCTATGCTCCGATTGAGCTTCACCACCACGCCTCGATGGCCAATGATTAACAATTACATGAATTAACTCACCATAGAGTAGGCCACTTACCAACAAAATATCGCGTGTTGTATATGAAGTGTCATCTTGAAAAATTATTTTATACGGTTTTGAATTTAAAGGAACAAACGACTTTTTATTATAAATAAAAGCCACATCTACTCCACGATAGTATCGAGAATCATAATGTATAAAATCATAATCAGCATTTTGAAGGTTATCTGAAGCAATTAAATCGGCAAGAACGGTCTTATTTTCTACTTCACATAATCCAATAATATCTGGCATTTTTTTTACTGTAGAAGCACCAATGTCTGATATTACAAAGCTTAAATTTTTTAATTTTTCTTTGTATTTTTGCGTATTCCAGCACTTTTTTGAGTTTGGTAAAAATTCATTATCGTCTGTATATGGATCGTCAATTGTGTCGTAGAGATTTTCAACGTTGTAAAAACAAATTAATGCATACTTTTGCGATATTAAGTAACCTTTACTTATAGTTATTACAATAACTGTAATTAAGATATAAAAATGCAATTTCATATTACTTTATATTAATAACTTGGATAAAAATACCAGCCGAAATTTTTTTATTAAATTTATCGGAAATATAAAGTTCGCCTGAAATAAAATAATTGGGCTTATATATTGAGTTAATAATATTTTCGAGTACTACAACAGATATTCCAGGGGAATATACATTTAAGAGTAAGAAGTAATTTTCTTTTTCAATTATATTGTAAATGTATTTCATAAGCAAGTATAAATGTTGTTCTAATTTCCATATTTCTCCTTTAGGGCCATGTCCAAACGTTGGCGGATCTAAAATTACACCATTGTATTTATTGTTTCTTTTAATCTCGCGTTTAACAAATTTAATTGCATCATCAATGATCCACCTTATTGAATTAATATTGTTCAATTTAGCATTATAACATGCCTGCATTACAGCTGACTTTAAACTATCAACATGAGTAACCGATGCTCCTGCTTTAGCACAAACAATGCTTGAAATACCTGTATAGGCAAAAAGGTTTAATATGTTTAACTTTTTATTGTAATTTTTAATTATTTTCCATAAGAAATCCCAATTGTAGGCTTGTTCAGGGAAAATCCCAATATTTTTAAAAGAGCTTATTTTTAAGTTTATTTTTATCTTGTTTTTATCACTTCCATTTACCGGATATTCAATATTCCATGTATCAATAGCATGTTTTAACTGTCGCCATTTACCGGAATTAGATGTTTCGGGCACATACTCAAGTTGAGCAAGGGTATACCATTCCTTTTCTGAAAGAGATGGCTCCCATAAAGCTTGAGACTCTGGTCTGATAATAATAACATTATTAAATCGTTCTAACTTTTTATAATTTCCAGAATCAATAAGTTCGTAATCTTTCCAGTATGATGGTATTGTATAAAACACAAATGCAAAGATAAATTATAATTCAAAAAAACAATTCATAATTAATCTTCAAAAATTTATTAATACAAACATTATATCATCGGTTTGTTTAAATTTAGAAGTTAATTCTTCATATAAAGCGTTTATATGGTTCTTTTGATTTTCATAATCAGATTTTGAAAGATAGATTAGATTGTCGAAGAGTTTATCTAAATATTTATTTTTATAAACTTCTTTATATTGGTCTACAAAACCATCGGTGTATAAAAACAATTTAGTGTTTTTTGAAATTTTAATTTTTTTTGTTAAAAAGGCATAGTCATCAGGTATTTCACCAATAGTTACTTTATCGCCTTCATGAACACTTACGGTATTATTTTCGACAGTGGCAAAAGAGAGGTTAGCCGAAGAAAAACTTAATTCATAAGAATTTAAATCGATTTTGATAATAACAATCTCAAGGCCATCTTCACTTATTTTTGTTTCTTTATTATGTTTATTCCAATTTTTATTCATGAACGACAATATATCAGAAGGCAAAGTGTTTTCTGTAATGTGTATTGAAGCTTCATTTAATAGATTATAGGCCTTAATTGATACTAATGCCGAAGCAATACCATGACCAATAGAATCGGCAATAGAAATGAAAACAAAGTTACCTTTATGAAAAATCCACCCAAAATCGCCGCTAACAATAACTTTAGGTTTATTAAGTACTATTGATTGGGGGAACACTTCGCCCAAATGTTTTTCAAAAGGTATCATTATTTTTTGTAAAACAGAAGCATAATGAAGCCCATCCATAATCTGGTTATTAGATTGTTTTAGTTGAGTATTAACTACTTCAAGTTCTTTCAGCGCAGCATTAAGTTCTTTTGTTTTACTTGCTATTTCATTATATTGTTGTCTTAATTTTTTGTTGTAACGAGTTCGCTGAATATAAAAGTTAATAAGAGTAATAATCATTACAAAAAATATAAGAGAAGATACAATTAGGTAATTTCTTTCTGCTCTTATTTTTTGTTCTTTTTCTTTTAATATTTTTATTTCTTGTTCTTTATTTTTTAGTTCAAATTTATAATGTAATTGCAATAGTTGTTTTCTTGTTTCTTCGTTTTGTATTGTATCTGATACCTTTATATACAAATTTAAAAAGTTATATGCATCCTTATATTTATTAAGCTGTTGATTAACATTAGCAAGTTTGAAGTAATAGTCTCTTTTAGAGTTTATTGCTTGCAAACTATCAGCAATTTTCAGGGCAAGTGAATAATATTTTAAAGACTCTTTATAATTAGCCTGGTCTTTATAAATATCGCCTAACAAACTATAAATCAACGAAATATCTAAGTATGACCTTAATTTTTGAGCTATTTTTAAAGCCCTGTTGAGAGAAATTTTAGCTTGAAGAAAATCTTTTTGTTTTATCGAAATAGAAGATATTCCAAGCAAACTATACAAAATTCCTTCATAGTTTTTGTTTAGTTCTTCTATAGATAAGCTTCTACGATAACATCTATATGCATCTCTATAATTTTCGAGTAATTCATATATTTGACCTAACCGATATAAATTATTAAGTGTTAAATTAGATATTTCTCCTTCAATTTTTTCAAGAGACTTTTTCAAATAATATATTGCAAGGTTAAATTTTTTTTGCAAATAATACACATTTCCAATATTATAATATATCTCAGCAAGGTAATTTCTGTTTTTTAACGTTATTGCATAATCGTACGCTTTATTGAAACAATTAAGAGCACCAATATGATCTCCCAGAGTTAATTTCATAGAACCAATTAATATAAGATTTTTACAAATTCCTTCAAAATAATTAGACAGCTCGGCATATTCAAGCGCTTTGGAAGCCAATTCGTAAGCTTCCTTTAAATTAGTAGCTTTAATTCCATTTGCTATTTTATACAAATAATCACTTTTTTGTATATTGGTTTTTAATTTTTGCACGTACATGCTAATCGAGTCACTTTTGGCTATCTTATTTAACCAAGAAAAAATAAAAAAAATTAATAATATTTTTCCCACTAACTTCATATAAATGCTTTTTTATTTCAAATTTAACAAAAAAATTAATTCCAAAAAAACTAAATAAAATATTTAGAGCTGCATTAGTCTAAAAATGCATTACTACAAACTTTTTATTTTTATAAACTTTAATTTTATTAACAGCATAAAAATCATAAGTAAGATTAACTATCGGAAAACTTATGAAGTTTTTAATAACTTAGCTGTTACTTCGTAAGAAAATTAAATATAACGACTAATCTCAATTTTTTTATGATTACAATTGCTTCGTTAATTTCATAAGTAATTTACAGCCCATAATTATTTCAAGCTTGTTTAGCACTAAGAAAAGGTACTTAAGGTACTTATAATATCTGAGACTAATAATTTTTAAAATAGGTCTTTACTATTAGTCATAGAAAATTCATAATTCAATTACAAACAATATGGGCAACATAATAAACTATGGTTTAAAAAGGCTGGGCAAAAAGAGTTACTTTTATTTTGACAATTTTTGGTTACAAAATTCTTAAATAAAATATTTATTTTTTATGCTCATAGTTATCTTCTTAAAATAAATTCAGGTGCTATTTTATTATTACACTTCTTCAAATACCCTTAGCCTACGATTATTATTGTAAAAAACTCTTTAATGGGCAATAATAATCTTGTATAGCATAAACATTAGTAGGTTATAATTCTATTTTCAAAGATCATTATAAATTCTGCTTTGCAATAAATCATTCAGGCCAGCAGGTTTATCTTGCAAAAGATCAATATTAAAATTAAACTCATACTTTAATACATACCTGAAAGTATTTACAGCCGAAATATTGTTATAAAGCCATTTTTTATTTTCAAGGTAAATAGCATTAAAAATATATGTTCTACATTTTACAAAATCATTACGATTACCACCACTATAAAAAGGCCCATGATCGGACTGAATAATTATAATCGGTTTTGTTATAGCAAACTTATATTTTTCTAATATATTATTAACAATTGCCATAATTTCTTTAACAACAAAAAGAGTTTGTTCGCCATAAGCATTTTTAGGATCCCACACGTTATCGGAAAAACTATTTACTGGCTTTAATTCCCCATTTCTATTAAACACAAAAGGCGGATGTGGACAAACAATATGTGCAAATAAAAATTTTGGGGATGACAATTTAAAATTAAAGTTTTTTATAATTTCAAACTGCTTTTTTATTCTAATGTAAGGAACTATTCCTACTAAATCGTCTAATCTAAAAATTGTATTTTTTAAAATACCCCTTTCATAATCATTAAGAATATCATTATATAAATATTCATCGGTACAGACAAAATTATTACTTATTGTATAACCAGATTTAACAACGTATATTTTGTACCCATTAGATTTAAAAATGTTAAAAACTAAATTATTATTTACATTAACTGATTCACTGCCTTCAATGTATTTCATGTTCAATGTAGAATGTAATGCTTGTGGTGTAGAATAATAATTTGCAATAGAACTTGTACTTACAAAAAAACCTTTCTTCTCTAAGAACTTAACAAAAGTGTCGATGTTTATGTTATAATATTTTTTTAAAATATTTTGATTAGCAAAACCATCAATAATAATATAAAAAATATCGGGCTTTTTATTGCCTGGAAGTTTTATATTTATTTCTTTGCAGATACTTTTGTTAGTATTGTATTTATTTTTAAGAATACTTGTAATGCTATGTAAAATATTAAAAATTATTAAAAAGATTAACAAAATATTTAACCATCGCGTTAAATTGTAAAAGTTATATTTTGAATATTTAACGAAAAAGTAAATAATTACACAAAACACAAAATAAAATATTATAAGATACCTATGAATATTTGAAAATGGCCAAATATTAAGATAGTATAAGTATTCAATATAATCGTAAAAAAAACCATAAAATGAAAGTAAAAACAAAAAAAGAGTTACGAAAATACCAGCTTTCAAGGAGTTTTTATCAAAAACATAATAAGAAATACAAAATGCTAATACACTAACTAATACAGAGAAAACAAGTGGTCGTATAAGCATTTCTACTGTAAGAAGGTGAGCATTTTGTGAATACAAAAAAAGAGCTAGGTAAGGTAATATTAGAAAACTATGTATTGGGGTTAATGTTAGAATTTTTTTCATTTCTTATCATATTGTAGATAATTCTTTCTGAATTTGTTAACTTTTTGCTATCGACTATATTAAAATATTTGCTAAAAATAGATAAAAATTCATTTTCATTATAATCATTGTAAATGTCTTTCTTATTATAAAGTAATTTTTTAACTTGAATATCGTTTTTAGGAACAAATTCTATAATCAGTTGCTTACTTAATAGAGCAAAAAGCTGTGCTATATAAGTTAACGGAATATTGTAAGTAATTCTTAAATGATGAATTATAGCTAATGCCAAAGAAACATTATTTGTGTTAATTCGTGTTAAAAAACTTTTTCTTTCAAAATTTGCCCAACCTACAGAAGGACTTGGATTAGTAATATCCAACACTAAGGGCAAAACATTAGTAATTGGTTTAATATTCTGAAATAAGTTGTTAATTACATATGGATCGTTATCTATGGCAACATAATAATTAAATTTATTAAAAAAGTTTTTTATAAAATAGCATTCATTGCTACCTATATCTAAAACTCTGTAGTTACCTATGTTAGAAATACTTTGCAAAACAAAATTAGTTTTTTCATTTCTCGAAGTTGAATCGTATGGGCAATCTAAATAATATTTATTCCATTTTGAATTTCTACAAATACTTAAACATTCAATTGATTCATATAAATGTTCAATTATATTTAACATTTTTTTCTTAGAGATAAAAATAGCTTGGGTAGGTATAAAATATTTTTTATTTGCATTTTTAATAGCTTTTGAATGTAGCACAACGTGTATTAAAGTAAGCAAGTTAAAATTTGATCTAAAAGGCAATATTTTTTTGGCAATCATCAATGGTATGCCATCTAAGAAATAAATAAGCCATTTCGAAAAATGAATATCTCGGTACTTCATTAGTAGTAATGGTACAATAAAATGTTCACAAAACTGCTTATAAGCTTTCCACGGTTGTCCTTCTTCATAAATTTCAAATGAAGTGGTATCGATAAAAATTGGCCTTGTTCCTAGGAATTGAACATTATAAGCACTAGCATCTTTTAACGAAAATCCATTATTTATAGCTTCATGTTGAATTTCAAGAGTTAGTAATGCTGCTTCTTTAATCTGATTAAAAGACCACTCATAGGGGTACGATATAAAAGGTATCTTACTATGTTTTAAAACAATAGATTTCTCGTTGTGCGATATTTCTTCATGAAAAATAAGAAGTTCTTTTTTTATCAGCCTTTCAATAAAACCATTTTTTTTTAAAAGTTTATAAGTTTCAAAGTATGAAGGATAAATTTTTCTAAATACATTATTATTTTGTTCATAGATTTGGCCATTTGGATCTTTAAACGACCCCTTTTCAATAAAGTGATCTTCTATCATTATTTTTATCTTTTTTCCAGAAAGCAATAAATCTCCATATTCTCTTAAAAAAAACAACAATTGTAACCATTGCAGCTACTATTAACTGAAACAACAAACTTCCATTCCCAGGGTCTATATACAACAGATTCATATAAAAACCTATTTCCTTCCTGTTAGATAATTATGCTTTTTCATTAAAAACAAAAAAATTAAAATTATCATTTTTTTTTAATACAAATAAACAAAAACTAAAGTTTTTTTCAAATAAACTTTTCAATTGTGTTTAAATGTAGCATTTATACCAAAATTTAAACTTATTACATGCGAATACATTGCAACAGAAGTATTAGCAATATTTGTAAAAGCGTAATCAATAGAAATGTTTTTATATTTTACACCTAT
>JAOAFV010000055.1 GCA_026416095.1 Bacteroidales bacterium
AATTTGAATATAATAAATAGAATAAAGTGTACGTTATATTCGTACTACGGAATATTTAATTGGTGTAGGCCAAGAAAATGAAAAGTGTATAAATGTAGAAAAAAGTTAGTTAGTATACTCGTAGTTTTTACTTTTTTACTCAATATCTAAAGTACTGTTAATTTGTGCTATAAACAAAAATTATATTTTCCAAGTGCTTTGGGTGAATATTTCGGTAACAAAAAAATTACTTATAGTTTAAGGAATACATTGTAAATTAATAGTCGTAATAAAAACAAAACAATTCTTGCATTTCAATTAGCTACTACAGTTCAGATAGTTATCTACAACACTATATATTTAAACAACTAATATCGATAAAAAGTCTATATAATTTTAACTACACGCTTATTTTATCAGTTCAATTTATTTTTAATGAAAATTTTTTTGATATATATTTGTAAGAAAATTATTATGCCTCAAAAGGGTGAAAATGATGCTATAAAATTATCGTTTTATTATGTTCAAAATTCTAAGCAAGTAGCGGTTCCTTATGTAGAAACTATAAAGGCGGGATTTCCATCGCCGGCCGATGATTTTGTTGCAACACCATTAGATTTGAATGAGCTTTTAATAAAAAATAAGTCGTCTACTTTTTTTGCTCGCGTTACCGGTAATTCTATGGAAGATGCAGGAATAAGCGATGGCGATATTCTTGTTATCGATAGAAGTATAGAACCATCTGATAATAGAATAGCAGTTTGTTTTATAGATGGCGAATTTACTGTTAAACGCCTATCGGTTAAAAATAATGAATGTTACTTATTACCCGCAAATCCAAAGTATAAGCCAATAAAGATAACTGCCGATAACGAATTTATAATTTGGGGTATTGTTACGTATGTAATAAAAAAAGTGTAGTAAATGTTTGCACTGGTTGATTGTAATAATTTTTTTGTTTCGTGCGAGCGTGTTTTTCGTCCCGATTTGCTTAATAAACCTGTTGCTGTGCTTTCGAATAATGATGGGTGCATTATTTCGCGTAGCGAAGAAGTAAAAGCACTTGGAATACCAATGGGTGCACCAGTTTTTAAGTATAAAGATATTATCGAGAAAAATAATGTGGTATTATTTTCGCCCAATTTTACTCTTTATGGCGATATGAGTAATAGGGTAATGTGTTTACTTGCCGATAAATGCCCTCAGATAGAAATATACAGCATCGACGAAGCTTTTCTCGACTTATCGGGAATGTACCTAAATAATAGTTACGAAAATTACGGATTAGAGCTAAAAAAGTATATATACCGTTGTACAGGAATACCAATAAGCATAGGCTTTGCCAAAACTAAGGTATTAGCAAAAGCTGCAAACCGTTATGCTAAAAAAAATAGTGAACTAACGAAAGGAGTTTTTGTTGTAGACACTCCCGAAAAACATAATAAACTTCTGGAATGGATAGATGTTGGAGATATTTGGGGTATAGGTCAACAATATACAAAATTGCTTAACTCAGTAGGAGTATCTAAAGGTATTGATTTTGTGCACCTTAGCGATGAATGGATACAAAAGAAAATGACAATAAGTGGATTAAAAATTAAATATGAATTACTTGGAATTTCTTGCCTTAGGCTTGAAGAAATAAAAGATAAAAAGTCAATTTCTGTTTCACGCTCTTTTTCGGAAGAATTAAAAACATTGCCCGAATTTAAAGAGCGTATATGTTTGTTTGCCGAAATTGCCGCCGAAAAATTACGTCGTCAAAATAGTGTATGCTTAAACATAATGATTTATTATCATACCAATTATTTCAAAAAAAGTATTCCACCCGTTTATAACCAAATATGTGGTACATTGCCCTATTATACAAATAGTTCAACCGAAATAGCAAAATTTTCGGCTTTTCTTGCCGAAAAAATTTTTAAAGAAAATGTACCCATAAAAAAAACAGGCATAGTTCTTACTAACATACGCAGTAATAAAGAGTTTAATTTAACCATATTTCAATATAACAGCGAAAAAGCAAAAAAAATTATGAAAAGCATCGACGAAATAAACAATCGTTATGGCGCTTTTACAGTTCACCTTGCTTCGCACGAGAAAGATATAAGATTAAAGACTTTACATCAAAATCTCTCTCCTAATTATACCACAAAATGGGACGATATTATACGTGTTAAAATATAAATTAATTTTCATAACTTTGTTGTTGTGCAATCATTATTTAAATGAAAAACGAAATTAATATACACACAATAAGCAGAGAAAAGTTCGATAAAGAACTGGAAAAAAAATTAAGACCAGAAACTTTTAGCGAATTTTATGGGCAAGATAGCATAGTAGAGAATTTATTAGTATTTATCAAAGCTGCTAAAATGAGGAAAGAGCCCTTAGATCATGTTCTTTTACATGGTCCACCCGGTTTAGGAAAAACAACTCTTGCTCATATTATTGCAAGAGAAATGAATGCAGAAATAAAAGTCACATCGGGGCCTGTAATAGAAAAGCCGGGCGATTTAGCGGGTATTCTTACCAATATAGAAAAAGGCGGAATACTTTTTATTGACGAAATTCACCGTTTGTCGCCTATTGTAGAAGAATATCTTTACTCTGCTATGGAAGATTTTCGTATAGATATTATTCTTGATAAAGGCCCAAATGCGCGTAGTATTCAAATTAAGCTTAATCCTTTTACACTAATAGGAGCAACTACCAGATCTGGCTTACTTACAAATCCTCTTAGAGAACGATTTGGAATTAAATTTCATTTGGAGTACTATACTACCGAAGTCTTGCAGAAAATTGTTATGCGCTCTGCCGAAATATTGAATACAAAAATCGATAAAGAAGCTTCGTACGAAATTGCTAAACGAAGCAGAGGTACTCCGCGAATTGCAAATGCTTTACTTAAAAGAGTGCGCGATTTTGCAATGGTAAAAAATAATGGAATTATTAATTTAAGCATAACCCAATATGCTCTCGATTCACTGAAAATCGACAAATGTGGACTCGATGAAATGGATCATAAAATATTGCTCACTATAATTCAAAAATTTAATGGTGGACCAGTTGGGCTTAATACAATTTCTGCCGCTATCAACGAAGACGCTGGTACAATAGAAGAAGTATATGAACCATTCCTTGTTAAAGAAGGCTTTATTAAACGTACTCCACGTGGCAGAGAAGCTACACCTTTAGCCTATAAGCACCTGAATATTAAAGAAACAGGACCTCAACAACAATACTTATTTTAAAAAATTTTTTAGTATCCTAACACTTTTTAAAGTTATATTTTTTAATTGCAAACAACGGAAATTATTAAAGAAGTAGTCAAATTTTATTAACAATTGCAAAGGTTTTAATTTAATACAAAATAAATATTCTTTTTTTTATAAATTATTTTTTGCAACTTTGAAAAAAAGAAACTATGTTTTTTTTACTAATTATTATTATGTTCGGATTTAATGTAATGAAATCCCAAGATACAAGCGAGGTTTATATAGTAGGCGAAATTAATAAAAGCTTACTTCAACAACAACCTTACTCAAAATGGTTTAATAATGAATACAACAATTATAAGCCAGATGAAAAAATAATAACAGAATTAAAAAAACAGAATTTAGATAATTTAAAAATCAATATTTTTTTAGGAATATGGTGCGAAGATTCGAAAATTCAAGTGCCACGCTTTTTAAAAATACTTGATAATATTTCGTTTAATTATAAAAATGTTAAAATGTATGCTGTTAATAAAAAGAAAGAAGCTATTGGAAATTATAAAGTAGAACGAGTACCAACTTTTATTTTTGAAAGAAATGGAAAAGAAATAGGAAGAATAACTGAAAATCCTATAAAAACCTTAGAACATGATTTTTTTAATATAATAAAATGATGAGATCAAAATTTAATTTAATTTTGTTTTATTTTTTAATTATATGTTTAGTAATTATCAACATTCATTGTGCATCTGAAAGTACAAATAAGATTGATGATAGAGAGAAAAATGTAAAAGTAGATAAAGAAGTTAGAGATATTGAAGAAGAAGTAAGTAATCTTGAGAGTTTAGATAGCTTGGATACCGGAAATGACATTAAAAACAGGCTTGATAGTATTGAATAGGTATTTGTTTACAAATGTTATATTGTTTGTGATTATTGTTGGTTGTAAAAGACCAAATTATAAAAATATTGTCGAAAAATACCCAAATAATAAAATAAAATCAATAATTATAATCGATACTACCGAGCAAAAAAACGATACTATAAAAATAACTGAATACTACTTTAATGGAAATATAAAATTAACAGGTGGTTTTAAAAATAATAAAAGACACGGTGAATGGATATATTATTACAATAATGGTAAAATTTGGAGTAAGGGCAATTTTATAAATGGAAAAAGTAATGGGTTATTTTATGTTTATAATGAAGATGGTTCGCTTTTTATGATCTCGTGTTATAAAAATGGTATCCCTGATGGCATTTGGTCGTTTTATAAAAATAATCGTAAAATTAAAGAAGTTATTTATAAAAACGGTGAAAAATTAAAAGAAATAGATTTTTAAATTTATGAATGTTATTCTTTACGATAATAAGTTTAAGTGGCTTAATTTATTACCATTAACATTTACTCGCCCAATTTCAGAAATTCGAATTGGAATTCTTAAAATTTCTGAAAAGTGGAAGTATCTACTTAGTGAAAAAATTTCATATTTTTGTGCAGAACATCTACAAAAAAAGTATCCACTTTATTTAAGCGATGATAATGTTATCATAAATTCTATTTTGTTACCCGACGAAAATATTGTTCAAAAAATAAAAGAACTCGAAAAAAATGAAGCTATAGTCGATAATAATAATGAAATTTTAGTTGCACGCCTCGATTACGAAAAAACTAATGCATTTTTCTATGAGAAAAATAATAATATCAAAATTTCATATACACTAGTGAACCCACTTATCATTAAGAATTACTGCGATATTTTTAAGTTAAATGGAATAGAAATTATAAAAGATTTTGATATAATTACTAATCGCAGAATAAGTGAAAAAATTTCACATACAAATACAATAATTGGTGACAAAAATTCTGTTTTTATTGAAAAAGGCGCTATTGTTGAAGGTTCTATTATAAATATTAATAATGGGCCTGTATATATTGGTCAGAACGTAGAAATAATGGAAGGATGTCTTATTAGAGGACCAGTTGCTATTTGCGAAGGTGCTGTATTAAAAATGGGTGCAAAAATATATGGACCTACAACAATAGGACCATTTTCAAAAGCCGGTGGCGAAATAAATAATTCGGTTATTTTAGGATATAGTAACAAAGCCCATGAGGGATTTTTAGGAAATTCTGTAATAGGCGAATGGTGTAATATTGGCGCCGACTCCAATAATTCTAACTTAAAAAATACTTACGATAACGTGAAAATGTGGAACTATGCCGAAAAAAAATTTGTCGATACCGGTCTTCAGTTTGCTGGCTTAATTATGGGCGATCACACAAAATGTGGAATAAATACAATGTTTAACACCGGTACAGTTGTTGGTGTATCTTGTAATTTATTCGGTAGCGGCTATCATCGTCAATTTATACCATCGTTTACTTGGGGTGGACCCAATGGCTATTCTCGCTTCAACTTTGACAAAGCTATTGAAGTGGCTAAAAATATGATGCAACGTCGTAATGTTACTCTTAATGAAATTGATCTTGAAATCTTAAAATGGATTTTTGAAAATGATACTTAAAATGGCATTATAATTGCCTTAAATTATTTGTAAGTATAGAAATTTTTTGCGATGGGTAATAATGAAAATTTGACAGCAATTTATGTTGTTAATGACGAAACGCCTTTTGTGCCAATAGTGTCGGAAGATATTGAAATTGATACAACCCAAAAAATCGAAGATATCGATAAATTGCCAATTTTACCATTAAGAAATACTGTGCTTTTCCCAGGGGTTATTTTACCTATTACAGTAAGTCGTAGTAAATCGTTAAGGTTAATTGAAGAAATTAATGCAACAACAAAAATTCTAGGAACCGTAGCTCAAAAAAATCCTAAACACGACAATCCAACCGAAAAGCAATTGTACAATGTGGGAACTTATGCTCAAATAATAAAAGTACTTGAAATGCCCGACCAAACAATTACCATAATTTTACAAGGTAAAGGAAGATTTGTTGTTGAAGAGTATATCACTTTTGATCCTTACTATACTGCAAAAGTAAAATTTTTACCCGAGGAAAAATATGAAAATAATCAAGAATTATCTGCAATTGTTGAATCTCTTAAAGATATAACTTTAAAAATCATTAAGTTATCTAATAATATTCCTTCAGAATCTTCTTTTGCAATAAGGAATATTGAAAATCCGTACTTTCTTATAAACTTTTTATGTTCAAGTAGTGATATTAAGGTTAGCGAAAAACAAGAATTCCTTGAGATTAATGATTTAAAAACAAGAGGAATAAAACTTTTAGAAAAGCTCATTCAACAGGCGCAATTGCTTGAGCTGAAAAACGATATACAACAAAAAGTTAGGCAAGACATAGAAAAACAACAAAAAGAATTTTTACTTCAGCAACAAATAAAAACAATTCAAGAAGAATTAGGCGAAAATCCATTCCAACAAGAAATAAAAGAACTAAAAAGAAAAGCAAGAAAGAAAAAATGGTCGAAAGAAGTTTCGTCAATTTTCTATAATGAATTGAAGAAATTTGAAAGAATGAACCCCTCTGCTGCCGAATATTCTGTACAACATAATTACCTTGAATTAATATTAGATTTACCTTGGAATGAATATACTAAAGATAACTTTGATTTGAAAAATGCTCGAAAGATTTTAGATGAAGATCATTTTGGATTAGATAAAGTTAAAGACAGAATAATAGAGCATTTAGCGGTATTGAAATTAAAAGGCGATTTAAAGGCACCTATATTATGTTTAATTGGGCCTCCTGGTGTAGGTAAAACTTCGTTAGGAAGATCTATTGCTAGAGCACTAGGAAGAAAATATGTACGCATATCCTTAGGAGGCTTACATGATGAAGCCGAAATACGTGGTCACAGAAAAACCTATATTGGCGCAATGCCAGGAAGAATTATAAGTGGTATAAAAAAAGCTGGTTCTTCAAACCCTGTTTTTGTATTAGATGAAATTGATAAAGTAGGTACAGATTTTCGAGGTGACCCGTCGGCAGCATTGCTCGAAGTCCTTGATCCTGAACAAAATGTTGCCTTTCACGACAATTATCTCGATATTGACTACGACTTGTCAAAAGTATTATTCCTTACCACTGCTAATCACCCATCAGGAATTAATCAAGCTTTACTCGATAGGATGGAAATAATTGAAATACCAGGTTATATAACTGAAGAAAAATTAGAAATAGCAAAAAGATATCTGATACCTAAACTAATTAAAGAACATGGCATAGAAAAGTATAATTTGAAATTTGAGGAGAAAGCCCTTGAAACAATTATTAAATATTATACAAGAGAATCAGGAGTTAGAAATTTAGAAAGAAAAATTGCTAAAGTTATTAGAAACTATGCACGTATAATTGCTTCGAAAGAAAAAATAAAGAAAAAAATTACCGAAGAAGATGTTATAAGAATACTTGGTCCTTATGAATACGAATTCGAAGAATATGAAAACAATAATTATGCTGGCGTTGTAACTGGTCTTGCATGGACACAAACAGGAGGAGAGGTTTTATTTGTTGAAACAAGTTTGAGTAGAGGGAAAGGAACTCTCACAATTACTGGTAATGTTGGTGATGTCATGAAAGAGTCGGCTATTATAGCTCTTGAATATGTAAAGGCTAATGCTGAATTCCTTAATATAAATCCTGAAATTTTCGAGAAGTGGAATGTTCATGTTCATGTACCAGAAGGTGCAGTACCTAAAGATGGGCCATCGGCTGGCATTACTATGGTTACTTCTATTGCTTCGGCCTTTACCCAACGTAAAGTTAGACCATATATTGCAATGACAGGAGAAATAACCTTGCGTGGAAAATTATTACCTGTAGGTGGTATTAAAGAAAAAATACTTGCTGCTAAAAGAGGAAAAATTCAAGAAATACTTCTACCTCAGGGAAATAAAAAACATGTCGAGGAAATACAAAAAGAATACTTAAAAGGATTAACTTTTCATTATTTCAGTGATATTAAAGATTTGTTAAACTATGCTCTTCTTGATGAAAAGGTACCTGGGTATAAAAAAATAGAATAATAAAATTATTCGTTATGCTGTAAACGTGGAGTAGGATTCCATATACTCGATTTTACCCCTAATATGAAATTTAATAAGCCATTTAATATTGCAATGTTTGTAAATACAAAATGTGTAAGAAAGCGTAGATACTTTAAATTAATATTGTTTTTGTAAAATAATATATCTAGAAAAAATAATGTAATCGTTAGAATAAATGCTAAAAAAAACAATTTATAAAAAAAAGAATAATTAAACAAAATAAAAGATATTAAAACCAAAGAAAACAATAAAAATGGTGTTTTCCAGCGTATTACTTTGTGAGATATAAAAATAAATGAAATTTTTGAAAACGGATCTAGTAATAATTTTTTAAAATAGAAAAGATTCTGAAAACAACCGGTAGCAATTCTTTTTTTTCTTCTATATTCCAAAAAAATATCTGACGAAACATCTTCATATACTATAGCGTTTTCCTCTGTTATTGTTTTATAACCTTTTAGTAAAACATTCATACTAATAAAAAAATCGTCAACAAGAAAGTTATCGGGAATAATGGTAAATAATTCTTTACGAATAGCATAACAACCTCCAAATGTTCCCATTGTAGCGCCAAATAGATCTCCTTCAGCTTTTTTTATTAAAAACTCTAATGATATATATGCATGTTCTTGTGCAGATATACCCTTATTTTCTACATTATAATGAATTATTCTACTGTCAACTAGTCCAATACTTTTGTCTTTAAAATTTTTTACTAATTCGAATATCGTGTTTTTATCAAAAATTACATTTGCGTCTGTTATTATTAAAATATTATGTGCTGCTTCTTTTACAAGGTGGTTAAGAATTTTAACTTTGCCCTGTCTTTCTTTGAAAAAATATGGCTTAATATTTTTGTACTTTTTTTCAAAATTTTTAAGTATTTCGTTTGTTTTATCGGTAGAACTATCTGAACCTACTAAAATCTCTATTTTTTCTAAAGGATAATTACTTTCTATTATGCTTAACAACTTTTTTTCTATTACTTTTTCTTCGTTATACGCAGGTATAATTATAGAAACACTTTCATGAATATTCTCATTTATCCTATTTTTTTTCTCAATTATCTTGTTTAAAACTATTAAGAAAATTGGGAAAAAAATGTATGTGTATAATAATAGTAGTAAAAAAATAAAAAACACTATTTGTAAAAGTAATTCCAGAAGTTATTTTTTTACAATTTTAAGCAACATTTTATTTAAAAAAAATATTTTATGTATAATTGCATTATTTAATCGTCGTACAATAAATACTTTTTCCTTATAGTTTTATAATAAATTAAATCTTTTTCCCATGTTTTGCGTATTGAATCTTCGTTTAGTATGTTTTCTTTTATTAAGTTTTTAATCTCTTTATTTCCTATTAGTTTATCAAAATAGCTATTAAAAAAGTTATCTTTATCTGGAAAATTTTTATATAATTCAATTAAATATTTTAATGTAAAAGTAGAATCGTTTGCATTTCTAAGATCTAACCCAAAGCATTTTTTACCTTCATATAATGGTTTAATGGCACCTTGTTTAGGTTTAGGAATAAAGTAAAATTTATATATATCTTTAAGTAATGGGTGACCTATAAATTGAAAAGGATAATCGGTACCTCTTCCAACCGAAATACTTGTTCCTTCAAACAAACATATACTTGGGTATAAATATACTGATTTCATGTCAATAAGATTAGGGCTTGGTTTTATTGGCAACTGATATCTGTCGGAGTGTTTATAATTTTTGCATTTTATGATTTCTAAACTGCATTTTAAATTATTTCTTAACCATCCTTCATTATTTATCATTAAAGCTAACTCTCCTATTGTTAAACCATAAACTACTGGAATTGGATGCATTCCAACAAAAGATCTGCAGCAAGATGTGTCTAAAACAGGGCCATCTATGTAAAAACTTAGTGGATTTGGACGGTCTAAAACAATTAGCGGAACTCCATATTCTGCACATGATTCCATAACATAATGTAAAGTAGATATATATGTATAAAATCTTACCCCTACATCCTGAATGTCAAATATAATAACATCGATGTCTGATAAATCTGCCTTTGTTGGCTTTTTCTTTTTTCCATACAAAGATATAATTGGAATATTTTTATAAATAGAATTGCTTACCTTTTGTCCAGCATCTTCTCTACCAAATAAACCATGCTCAGGTGTAAATATTTTTTTTACCTTTATACCAGCACTTATGAAGGTATCTATAATATGTTTATTGTTAATTATTGAAGTATGATTGCAAACAATACCAATATTTTTGTTTTTTATTTTTGGAAAGTATTCCTCTGTATTACTTATACCTGGCAATATCTGTGATTTTATATATGTTGCATAAAATAAAAATAAAAAAATAACTTTCTTCATAAAGCTGTTGTGAAAATATTTTATTTTACAAAAATAAAAAAGCCCTTCACCTAAAATTGAAGGGCTTTTTACTTATTAATGTTAGTTTACTTATTGCTTCACTAATTTTAATGACCTAACTGTTTTATTTCTGTCTGTTATTTTTATTGTATACTGCCCACTTGCTAAGGAACTTATGTTGATTACAGTATGTGATGTCGACGATTTAGTTTCGTGTACCAACTTGTTATTCATATCATAAATACTAATCAGTGTGTTGGGAATAAAGATTATATTAATTACATCTATTGCAGGATTTGGATATACCTTAACATCTTTCTGAGTTAATTCAATAAACCCAGTTTGTATTGCTTTTATTATAAATATTGCTGTGCCTTGATCAAATTGTATTGTTAATATAACAGAATCTCCAACATTGTGTAGTACAGTTTGTAAATAAGATGCTTTAATAGTAAGTTGAGTATTAGTAATCTGATAATCTTCACCTTCACTTAGTACATTGGAGTATGAATCTATAATCATTAATATTTGTGTAGCACCATTCCAAATTATATTAGTATGAACATCAGAAGGTGAAGTTAAATCGTAAGTTGCAAATGTGGGGTTTATTGTAGCATTTCCTATACTACTATTGATAGCAGTAATAGTGAAGACGGCTGAGCCGACATCGAAGGATATATTGAGAGTGAGTTGGTCGTTTTGGTGTAACAGGTTAGCGGCGAGGTAGGGTTGAAGAATGGTTAATATATTGCCATTTAGGGTATAATCTGTACCTTGTGAGAGTATGTAATTGTGATTATCTTGTATAGAGAGGATAGTAGAAGCGTCGTTCCAGGTTATAGTGGTAGAGATGTTGGAAGGGTTAGCGATATCGTAGGTAGCGTTAGTTGGGTTGATGGTAGCGCCAACGGGCTGATAAGTATTGATAGCAGTAATAGTGAAGACAGCTGAGCCGACATCAAAAGTAATGTTAAGGATTACTTGGTCATTTTCATTTAGCAAGTTAGCAGCAAGATAATTCTGTAAAATTGTTAATGTGTTGCCAGTTAGTGAGTAATCAGTACCAGATATTAAGGTGTAATTATTGTTATCTACAATAGAAGTAATTGAAGAAGCATCGTTCCATGTAATAGTAGTGCTTACTGGCGAAGGATTGGCAATATCGTAAGTAGCATTATTTGGGTTAATAGTTGCACCAACAGGTTCGTATGTGTTAATAGCAGTTATAGTAAATTGAGCTGAACCAACATTGAAAATTATTGTCAATACAACTTGATCGTTTGCTTGTTGTAATACTGTAGACAGGTATGAACTAGAAATATATAGGACATTTCCTATCATATAATAATCTATACCATCCAATAAAGTATTATTGTTGTTATCTGTAATTACTTCAATGTACGCAGCATCGTTCCAAGTAACAGTTGTACTCACATCTTGTGGATTGTTAAGGTTAAATAATGCTTCAGTAGGATTTATATTAGCAGGTATTAAAGGATTTTCTATGGCGTTAATAATAAATTGTACTGTACCTACATCGAATGTTATGGTAAGAATTAATTGATTACCAACATCGCCAATATATGTTAAAATATAATCTTTATTAATATACAAAATGTCACCGTTTAAATGATAATCAATACCTTCGATTAAAAAGTAATCATATTGATCTTTTATTTGAGTAATATAAGTTGCATCATTCCAAGTTATTATTGTATAAACGTTCGTAGGATGATTTAAATCGAAATAAACTTCTGTTGGGTTAATAGAAGGTAGTTCTGGTGCTGTATTTACTGCAGTAATAATAAATTGTGCAGAACCAGCGTCAAAGATTATGTTAAGTATAATTTGATCGCCTTCATTGAATAAATTAGCAGCAAGATATGTTTGAAGAATTGTTAGTGTATTACCATTTAAGGTGAAATCGATATTTTCTACTAAAGTATAGTTATTATTGTCGGTAATAGAAATTATTGAAGTTGCATTATTCCAGGTGATTAATGTATTTATGTTAGAAGGCGTATATAAATCATAATTGGCAGTAGTTGGATTTATTGTAGGTGGCATAAATGGTAAAGTTTCAAAGGTAAAAGGACCTACCCATTCACTTTCTTCATTATCTTCGCATAGTGCTTTAATGTATACATCATATTGAGTTTCTGGGCTTAAGCCAGTAAGTGTATAAGATGTTTGTGTAATGTTAATAGGATTATTTGTTCCTTGAATATAAGGAGATACCCCATACTCGATTAGAAAATTATTAGAAGTATGTGTCCAATTAATAGTAGCTGAGTTATATGTAACATTGGAAATTGTAATATTTGAAGGCGTCGGGCAATATGATTTAATAGTAATATCGTCAACATAAATGTTGTTACCATAATTACTAACGCCTGCAAATATGACATAACCACTTGTATTCGCAATTCCTGTTGGTAAGTTGAAAGTGTATTCATACCAATTAGTATTTGGCACTATTGGAGGGAGTGATATAGATCGATTTACTGTTCCAATTAAAATAGCGTTATTCATATTTAAGTCGGGTGAAAAGTAAACTTCAACTCTGTCGCTTATATTTGGGTAACCATTATCTCGGTACATCCAAAATTTAACTTGGTAATAATTTGATTGAAAAGTAAGATAAGGAGAAATTAATAATCCTATTGTACCACTTGGATAAGTATAACTATTAAACCTAATCATTTTATTACCGCTACGTGGTAAACACGTTGGATTAGTACCACTATTAGTTGAGTTCCAGGTTCCTGGAGTTCCTGTGCCTGCATGTTTTATATTTTGCCAACATTCGGGCGGAAATGCAACACCTTCAAAACCTTCTATTAAAGGAAATGAAGTAAAAGGATCACATGCAGTTTTAAATGAAAATGGGCCTACCCAAGCACTATATTCTGTTTCGTTACATTTTGCTCTAACGTAAAAGTCATATGTAGTGTTACCTGTTAATCCACTTAACTGATATGGTACGGTAGAGGTAATTATTAACTGACCATTCCCTTGAATTAATGGCTGAGGTCCATATTCTATCTCAAATTCTTGTGGGTTTCCAAAATATGAAAAATTTATAGTAGCTGAATTATTAGTTATTTGATTAACAAAAACATTTGTAGGTTCTAAGCACGATTTTATTTTAATATTATCGAAAGCTATATACCAATCGCCCGAAACCCAATTGGCTGTAAACTTGATGGATATATATTGCCCCGCATAATTATTTAAATCGTAAACTTTTGTAGAATATGCTGTAGTTATACCATCTGAAATAATTTGATCAAGAAATGAATAAGATTGACCCCAATTATTAGAAATTTCTACTTTAAAATTACCAGCGCCTGCTGAGGGTGGTCCCCAGGGAGAAGAATAATTTGCAAATTTGTAATCGAACGATAGTTTCATTCCTGTTTGAATAGGGCCAATAAAACAAGTTGTGAAAGTAGCTGTTGGTAAAGAAGAATATAAGTTTTTATATATGTTATTAGGCGGATTACCAGGTACAGCAGATATTGTTCCTATTGTCCAGTTTGCTGTGTTATATCCTTGGGGAGTAACAGTAGTATTAAACCCTTCGAAATATGGAACACTAGCAACATATAAAGTAGTAAAATTAGAGAAAATCCATTCACTATAATCGTTAGAGCCACAAATTGCTCTTATGTAAACATCGTAATTGGTATTGGGATTTAGATTTGTTAAAGTATAAGAATTACCTGTAACAGTAACAAAAGTGCCATTTCCTTGAGTTAAAGGATGTATTCCATATTCTAATTCAAATGTAAATGCTGAAATATGGTTCCATGATAAATGAGCGGAAATACCCGTTATACTGGAAATGGTTAAGTTAGTTGGAATAGGGCAAGATGGTGGAGTAAATTCGTAAGCTCCCATATCTGGAGTAAAAGGATCTCTGTCAGCTCCTGTTATATCTTTTGTTATTGCTAAAGGAGTACCTTTGTTATTAACTTCAGTTGCCGAGGGTTTTAAATCAGGATTTCCTGTAAATGATGGATCAACATTTATTGAATTCCAATCTTTGTTTGTTGCAGTTTGCCAATTGAATAAAGTTTGTAAATCACTTCCATAATATCCAATAAAGTTATTTGTTCCAGAAGGTATGTATAAATCATTATAGTTTGAATTATTTATTGTACCTGCACTTCTATATATACAATATCTCTTTGAGGTATTACCTGTAGCAGAGGTGTTTGCAAAAATATTATTATTCATATTTATTGTGCCACTGTTAATCCAAACACACGCATTAGTTGCTGCAGCATTCATGTTTAGGTGTACACTATTATAATATAAATTAACAGTACCTGCACCACTTATTCCGAATGCTCGTGCTACCATTGTTGAGCTTGGTGTTGTAATATTATGGGTAAATCCATAAATTACATTATTGTAAGCAGTAGCTTCTCCACCTGTAACAATATCTAATCTAATTCCATTTAATACTGCAGATGTCGAAGGTGAAGTACTTTTTAAATTAAAAATTTTGTTGTTATAAACTTCATTATTAGAATTTCTGCAATTTTCTAAATAAATTCCAAATAAATTTACACCACTTGTAATAGTTAAGTTTCTTACAATATTGTTATAGACTTTTGCATTTGAGGTATTTGTAAGTGATATTCCTCTTACAGCACTGGAACCATTACCAATATCGTCAGGAGAATTACTTCCTATAATGTTATATGCAATAGTAATATTATCGTCGGGGTAAGTAGAATTAGAATTTATGCTAATGCCATGATAAACATTCGAGATAAATAAGTTTTGATAAGTATTATTTGAATTAGTTCCTAAATTTGAACTTGGAGCAATAGCAACATTTTGAAATATACCTCTTGAGCTTGTATTAGATCTGTTTAAAATTATGTTACAGTTTTTTATTGTATTATTATTTGCACCATTAGTAGCACTTACGTTGGTTATATAATATCCGTATTCTACTCTTGTATTTGAAGGATCCATTAACCCAACGTCTATACCTTCGAATGTTATGTAATCTCCTCCTTGAATGGTAACAACTGCATCATCAGAAGGAGATAATCCATCGCGTAAAATTTTTGCATTTTGAATATCTGACTTTTTAAAAGAGATGGGGGTATTTACTTTTCCTTCAATAGTTAATGGCGGAATTATCTCTTTGAAAACCTGGCCAGAAGTAACAATAAAGTTAACAGGACCAGTTAGTGATGAACCATTTATAAATGCAACAGCTTCGCCAAAGCTATTAAAATTATTCACACCTGTTGGTTGAGAGTTGTCGATAGTAAAATTTCCACTTACATTAGGTATAGTAGAAAAAGAATATAACAAAATATTATCAATGGCAATTGGAGGGTTTGTTCCAACAGAGTTATCATTTTCCCACGAAAATACTAGTCGCTTAGTGGTACCCGCATTGGTAGACGGTATTCGCAAGGTAACTCTTATCCAGTCGCTAAGAAGATTAAAGGCAGTTCCTATCTGACCACTTGTTAATTTAGTACCTGCTGTAGGTGTTGTTGAAACATCAACGAGGAATATTTTTAAATGATCGTATGTTGTTGTAACACCTTCGCCCATTCCTTTAATTAAGAAACTTAAATAGATTTCTGTTTCTCCTGTTGGAAAAGTCACGTCCCTATAAAAATGAACAACTGATGCACTAGAAATATCATAATTCCAGTTTATCCCTCCGTTGTTTGAAATATAAGCACAATTGCCCGATGGCCCATTGGGTGATGTGCCAACTACCCATTGGTTAACTTGTGTGCCATTCGAAACATTCCATCCATTCAACTCAAAATTATTACCCAACGAAAAACCACCTTCTGCCTGGGGATTGATAATTATTGAATTAATTAAATTTTGTGATTTGCCATTTAAACTTACTAACATTAAGAAAATACCACTTAACACAAACAGTTTCATAGAAGTTATTTATTTAAAATTACTGCATACAAAATTAATCAAAAGATTACAAAAATAAAATTATTTTAATCTTTTTTAATGAAAAGTTTTTCTAAATTGAGCAATAAATTATAAAACGAGACCTTTGCAAAACCTTTTATAAATGTTTCTTAGTATTTTGGAAAATATCAATTTCCAATTATATGTAATTGTAAAAAGTTATTTTCAGCTAGGTTTGCAAAGGTCTCAACTCAATTTAATAATTAACTTTAATTAGTTCTTTTTCGTAATTAATAACACTGAATATTTCTCCAACTTTTTTAATATGAATTTCATCTAAATTAAGGTCGTTTATAAGTAAAAAAAGAGAAATGTCTTCGTCGCTCACATTTAATATAGAATTCATTATAGTAAGAAGTATCTTGTGAGGATAATAAAACGAAAGTATTTTATTTTTTATTGTTTCATTTAATTGGGAATAACGACTGTGTAAAATTCCATTTTCAAAATTAATAATCGCTTTAAAAAGATTTTCAAAGTTATTTATAAAACTAACTGGCAGTATTACACCTAAATAACCATCTTTAAAGTTAAATGTTTTTACGTCATCACAAGTTAGCAAATTATATATTGGAGAGTTTTTGAATTCATCTTCTTTATAGACTAGACATATTTTATTGGGCAAATTGTGAGTTATGTTATCAATAAATAGGAAAGTATTATGAACATAATAATCATTAAGCAAAGGAGCAATAAAATATTTACTCTTGTTAAAACTATCGTCATATAAAAGAAAAGCATTTGCGAGAGTTATAAAATTATCGCTTAATAAATTTGTTAAGTTCTGATTAATATCGAGTTTATTAGATATCACATATTTTGCTATATTGTATGTAAAATTATCTAACAATTGTGTAAGCTTAATATACTTGAAGTTGTTATGAATATGCCCCGTAAAAGAGTTCAAAAAGAAAAAGCAATAACTACAATAATTAGGCTTGTCGTAATTAAGATTAAACTTTTCATAACATATTTTTTGTTTGTTATGTTCGATTACTATAGCTTTATTCTTATACAAATATTCATTGTATAAATAATACTGGCATTCACCACAAGATTTTATGTTCTGCACAGGATATCGCTTAGACAACCATAACTTGAATTCATAGTTTAAAAATACTTTTTTAATAATGCTTTCGATTTCCTTAGTATTTGGGTTTTCATTTATAGTATTCATTATTATATACTTATACATGAAACTGTCTTTAATTTCTTTTTTTCGATTAAGAAGGCTAGAATAATAATTTTTTTCTTTCATAATTAAGTTTTTTAAATACACAAAAAATTACAACACTAATATTTGCATACTATAATCATGTATTATTGATCATGTATTTGTAAATTATAATATTTGAAGCCAATGATATTTATGACATGTATTTTGCACTTATATATTATGCATTTTTTATGAACATATTATATCATGATATGCTATACGACGAACTTAGGTGCTTTTTTGCACCAATTTTTATAGATTTTACCGAAATTTTAGAACGTTAACTTCATTTTTTATTAACAAAAATAATGCCATAATTCTTTTCCTATTAAAAAACCTAAAAATTCTTTTATAAAATATTAGTAATATATCATTTTTTGATATGTTAACTTCAAAAATTTACAACTAATTAATGTTAGAATATAAGAATTTTCTTGAATTATTTTATAACATATGCATCGAGAATTTTGCAATAATGTTATTAATTGGGTTGTTAATAAATAGGTGATAATTTTTAAGTATTTTGATAGAAGTTATAAATTTATGCATAAAATAAAACGAAATATGCAATGAATTTTTTACGATTCAGAAGTACGAAGGACAAGATTCATTGCGTTTTTTGTGATTGTAAGTAAAATAGGTTGGAGTTTATTGGATAAAGAGAAAGAAAAGGTATGAAAGAGTTGAAGAACAGCAAAATATAGACCGCGTGTATAGATAAATAAATATTGTTTAAAATGTTATTAATTAAATAGATGGTATAACTATCAGTGATGTGGTTTAAAAGGAGTTTGTTAAAAATAGCTTAAGGCTTGTTAAGGTGTAGTGGTGTGAGATGTGCTAATAGTTAACTATTAATCAAAAATAGAATAAAAATGAGGAAATAAATGGGCAATTTTTGTTACTTATTACATAAATATAAATTTTACAAGTTTTTTGAATTTTTAATATATATAGAAAATTAAAATTTTTAAATATGTTTGATTGAAAAAAAATGTTTTTCAGTAGTTTTGTATAGATCTCGGAACCATATAAAATTGCCATAGTAGAACCTTTACTCAATAAACATACACCATTTTCACAAAATAAAGTACATATTAAAACTATTGCCAAAACTCTTGCAAAAGCTAATTAGTATTTTGGAAAATATAGATTTTTAATTATATTTAATTATAAAAAAATTATTTTTAGATAGTTTTGCAAAGGTCTTATTATTCATAATAGAACTTAATCGGAAAATTTTTAAATTAAAATTCTTAATAACTGTAACGAATAAAAATATTCAAAAAGCAGTACTAACAAGGCAATATGTAGAAATTGTTAATTGTTACCTTATTTGATAATAAAGAATTTGAATAACCTTATATTAAAATTGTAATCACATAAGCATGTCTTTCTAAATTTATTCGCTATATAGTTAATTGAGTATTGATAAAATTTTTATTTTTTCTCTTTTAGCAAATAAAAGTATCCGTTCAAATCGTAATTTTTACCTTTCTTATCTTTTGCTTTTATAATATAATAGTATACCCCCGGCGATGCTTCTCCCTTGTTGCCATCTATCTTGCCATTCCAGCCCTTTGTTATGTCGTTCCATTCATAAACTTTTCTACCCCAACGATTATATATTCTACACTCAAATTCCTCTATCGATTTGCCATGTCTTATAAACTCATCGTTAATGCCATCGCCATTGGGTGTAAACACATTAGGCACTTTTAATACAGGCACCGCTTCTACAC
>JAOAFV010000015.1 GCA_026416095.1 Bacteroidales bacterium
ACTGTTACCGATGCAAATAATTGTACAGCTGTTGCTAACGTTATTGTTGGTAATATACCAGGAGGTGTTGCTTCTATATTAACATATACCGATGTTACATGTTATGGTTTATGTAATGGAAGTGCAACAGCAGTAATGGGCGGAGGAACTCCTCCTTACACGTATCAATGGTCAAACGGAGCAAATACTCAAACAATAAATAATTTATGTGCTGGGCTTTACACTGTTACAATTACTGATCAAATTGGTTGTACTAGTACAGCTACTGTTGATATTAAACAACCTCTTCCATTAAATCTTTCTTTTACAGTACAAGATATAGTTTGCTTTAGCCAATGTAATGGTCAAATTTCAGTAATTGTTTCTGGTGGAACTCCTTCTTATTCATATTTATGGAGTAATAATGCTAACACTAGTTCTATTTCAAATTTATGCAGTGGTGTATACTCTGTAACTGTTACCGATGCTAATGGATGTACTAGAAGTGGAACGCGAACTATAAGTGATGTTCCACCTATTCAAATATCTGGAACAACAACTAATGCTAATTGTGGCCAAAGTAATGGATCTATTAATATTTCTGTAAGTCAAGCAGTACCTCCTTTAACATTTAATTGGTCGAACGGTGCAACTACTGAAGATTTAAATAATATTCCATCGGGCATTTATTATGTAACGGTCACCGATAGCAAAGGATGTACAGCTACTGCCACTTATACAATTACCGATATTGGTGCCCCTACTGCTAATATAACAGTTTATCAAAATGTTTTGTGTTACAATAGTTGTAATGGAGCTTTAAATGTTAATGTAACAGGAGGTACTTCTCCTTATACATTTATTTGGAACAATGGTCAAACAACTCAAATAGCAACTAATTTATGTGCAGGAACATATCACGTAACTGTTACGGATGCTGCTGGTTGTTCGACTATAAATACGATAGTACTTAATCAACCTCCAGCTCTGCAAGTAGTACAAATAAATAAAACTAATCCATCATGTAATGGGTCCTGTAACGGAAGTGTAACAGCAATAGTAACTGGAGGTACTCCGCCTTACTCATATAATTGGAGTGGAGGCAATCCTTTTGGAGGCACAACTCCAAATCAACAAAGTACGAGTGGCTTGTGTAATGGCAATTTATATGTTACTGTAGTAGATGCCAATAATTGTACAGCCACTGCCATGACATTTATATCAGAACCAACGCCAATGACCCTAATTCCATTTTCAACACCTGTTACATGTGCTGGCTACAATAATGGCACAGCAAGTGTATTGGTACAGGGAGGAACTCCTCCTTATACTTACCAGTGGTCTGCCAATACCGGCGGACAAATAACACAAACTGCTATAAACTTAGGCCCGGGTGTTTATTCTTGTACTGTTACCGATGCTAATGGCTGTACTCAATCGATGAATGTAACAGTAACATCTCCTCAACCTTTACAATTTTCAAGTGTTTCGTATACAAATCTACCATGTTACATGTCGAATAATGGAACCATAACAGTTAATGTAATGGGTGGAACGCCACCATACTCTTTTAACTGGACTAACTCAAATGGGACTTTTAGTTCAACAAGTCAAAATCTTTCGAATTTACCTGCTCACACTTATTTTCTTACTGTTACAGACGCAAATGGATGTTCTATAAATACAACAGTCATAATTAATCAACCACCTCCTTTGCAATTATCTTTAATAAAAACAAACGAAACCTGTTATCAATATTGTAATGGTATTATTCAAGCAAATGTAAGCGGGGGTCAAATGCCTTATTCTTATATATGGAGTAATGGTGCAACTACTAATGTTAACGATAGTTTATGTCCGGGTTTGTATAGTGTAACAGTAGTCGATAATAATGGTTGTTCAATAACAGGAAACGCAACAATTATAGGGCCTCCGTTATTGCAAATTAGTATTGTTGATATTGTGCCTGCTACTTGTGGGCAAGCAAATGGTGAAGCTACTATTGCTTTTCAAGGAGGAAGTGCAGGTTATATTATACAGTGGTCGACAGGTGGAACAACAGTTCATGAAAGTAACATGCCAGCTGGCAACCATACAGTAACAGTAATCGACACAAATGGTTGCGTTGCCACATTAAATGTACCTGTGCCAAACTTGAATGGGCCTCAAATTACAGATATAATTGAAATACCAGTTACGTGTGCAGGAGCTATGAATGGAGCAGCAATAGTTAAGTATCAGGAATCGACACCACCTGCACCACCGTATACAGTAATATGGAGTAATGGGCTTTATGGCGATACAATTACAGGATTATCTGGAGGATTATATTTTGTTACAGTACAAGATAACAACGGATGTATAGCAGTAGGAAGTGCGGTTATTCATGAGCCAACCAATTTTGTTTCTATTGTTTCTTCTACTACTCATAATCACTGTTATGGTGAGTGTATAGGTACAGCAAGTGTTATAGCAGCAGGTGGTACTCAACCATATACTTATAATTGGTTAGGATTAGGATATACTACTCCTAATGTAACTAATTTGTGTGCTGGAACGTATACTGTGGTATGTGTTGATGCTAATGGTTGTACTTCAACAAATTCTGTTACAATAACTCAACCAAGTCAATTATCGATAACAGGTACAATTAACAATGTTAAGTGCAATGGTGGTAATGATGGTTCAATATATGTTTATGTAAATGGAGGAACTCCATCTTATCAGTTTTTGTGGCAACCCCCAATAATGGGTAGTACATCTGTGGCATCTAACTTGACCGCAGGATCTTATACTGTATTAGTAACAGATAGCTGGAATTGCACTGCCACGGCTACTTTTACTGTTTATGAACCAAATCCATTAATTGTAATGGCAAGTTCTTTACCAGAAACCTGTAATAATAATAACGGTAGTGCTTATATACAAAATATTTCAGGAGGAATTCCACCTTATTATGTTACATGGAGTCCAACAAATTTACATTCAGATACAATTCACAATTTAACGTCAGGAGTTTATACTTTAATAATTAATGATGCAAATAATTGTACGGCAATACAACAAGTAATTGTAGAAGAAATTACACCTCCATATTATATTTCGTTTACATCGCAAAATTTAACTTGTTATAATAGTTTTGATGGTTCATTAACAGTAAATGTTCAGGGAGGCTCTGAACCTTATAACTATCTATGGTCAAATGGTCAAAGTACTCAAACAGCAATTAATTTATCGGCTGGTTATTATACAGTTACTGTAACCGATAACAATGGATGCACAATTGCAGGAGGAAGCATGATTACTCAACCAAATCCGGTAGTAGTAATAACATATGGTACAGATTCGATTTGTGCAGGGAATAATTATGTAAATATAGGAGCTACTGCAATTGGAGGTACTCCTCCTTATACTTACCTTTGGCTAACTCCTGTTCCAAATCCAACTGCTCAAAACCAATCGGTTTCACCAGATAGCACAACAACTTTTCTTGTAAATGCTTATGATGCTAATGGATGTATGTCGGAGAATCCAGGATCTATTATGATTTATGTTTATTCTCCTTTATCAGTACAAATACCATACGACATTATTCATTTATGTAAAGGTAATTCTTTTTCTATTCCTGTAGATGTTCAAGGCGGTAAGCCTCCTTATATTTACATCTGGAATAGTGGTACAGGTAATCCAAATACTGTTAGTCCTTTCCAAACCACAACATATTATGTTACTGTTACCGATCAATGTAATTCTTACCCAGTAACAGATTCAATAACCATCTATGTAGAGCTTCCTCCTTCAATTATAAGGCCTCCTTTGGTACAAAAAGGATGTGCTCCACTTAATGCGTATTTTGATGTTATTGTCGATCCTTCTTCTTATCCAGTAAGTTACTTATGGAACTTTGGTGACCCATCTTCCGGAGCATTAAATACTTCAACAGATAGTGTTGGAATTCATACTTACAACTTGCCAGGTATATACCCTGTAACACTAACTCTTACATCATCTTTTGGATGTTCTATTACTCTTAATTATCCAAATCTTGCACAAGTATATGCATATCCTTCTGTAGATTTCACATATGAGCCAACTGAAAACCTAAATCCAATAAATGGCGATGTATGGTTTCATGCAATAACCGATCATAACAATCAAGTAATATGGCTTTTTGGAGACGGCTCTTCGGCGATTGGAAAATTTGATGTTTTGCATTCTTTTACTCAACCTGGTATTTATCCTGTAACATTAATTGCGAAAAACAATGAAGGTTGCACCGACACAGTTACTTATTATATTAAAATAAATGAAATTTTTACTTTATGGGCTCCAAATGCAATAACTCCCGGATTATATACGGGCAATGCATACTTTTATCCACGTGGCTTAGGTATTGATTCAACCGATTATTACTTAGCTATTTTTGATAGGTGGGGAAACATAATTTTTGAAACAAGAGAAATGCCTCCAGCTACAAATATGTCGCCAATAGAAGTTGCTACAAAATTGGCAACAACACCTACATGGAAACCAGGTGGATGGAACGGTGGTTTTAATAACGACATAAATAACTTGGTGCCTCCGGGTAGTTATATATGGTACGTTAAAGTTAGAGAAAAAGATACAGGATATATTCACGAAAAACGAGGCATTGTAACAGTAATAAGATAAAAAGTGTGTATGAAAAAAAGTATTTTACTTTTTATATTTATTGAAATTCTTAGCAGTTGTACTAAATACGATAATGGTCCTTTAATAACATTCAGATCAAAGACAAAAAGATTATGCCATACGTGGGTTTATGAATCTATTGTAAACACTAGCTTAGGAATAACGATAACTTCAAATTTGCCAAATATTGAAATGACTTTTGAAAAGAATGGTAAATATTTCGAATCTAACAATGTAACTGGTGAATGGAAGTTTAAAGGGGAAGTAGATTTAGAAATAAAAAAATTTTTCCCTAATGATTCTATTGTTATCGAAGTATTTGAAATTTCGCGACTTTCTAATACTGAATTATGGCTTAGAAAAAATAACGAAATACATCATTTTAAGAGAAAATAAATCCCCCTATGTAGCTTACAGAATGAAAGAATTTTTTAAAAATAGAAGCTGTCTACTAAAAATTTTGGTGTGTTTTTTAACTTTATTAAAAAGATAATTGCAATATTAACATGAAACAATAAATTTAATTGCATTTTTAAAAAGAATTTATTTTTGTTTGATAATGTGTTAAAATTCATAGGTTCATTGTAATGTTCTGTTTCCCAGTAATAGTTTAAAAAAATTAGTAACCTCATTTTACCGTATAACTTCTTATAACTTAGGTATTGTATGGTTAGAGTTTTAATTCAATTTTTTTCGGCAGGTTAAAGTTTTTATTTTGATGTTCAGCTTGTAACTATGCTTAATTTATTTGTCTGCTATATATAGCGACTTTAAATGAGAAAATCTAATCAAATATTTTGATATTTTTTATGGTTATTTTTATACATTAATTCACTCGTAAAACAAGGTAAAATTCATTTAAACAATTTTCATTAATTGGGGTGTTGAATAGGATATTTGTATACTTTTAGGCTAAACTTTTCTTTTTAATAATATCGACTATTTGAAGCAGTATAAGATTACTTATAAAATTAGACCTTTGCAAAACTATCTGAAAATAATTTTTTTCGATAAAATATAATTGAAAGTCAATATTTTTCTATAATACTAAGCGACCTTTACAAAAGGCTTTGCAAAGATCTCATTTTTATAAGAAATTACCCACTAAGTTATTAACAACCTATTGAGAATAGTTTTGCAAATGTCTCAATTAATTTTTTCGATATCTTGTTTAAGAGAGCAATCTATTATGATATGAAGTAAAAATTTAGAATTAAATATAGCAAATAAAGTAAGAAAATTAAATGGAAAATGTTTCTCAACCAACCTAAAAGTTAAATAATGCACAACGTACGAAAAGATTTATGATATTTTATAGATCGTAAAAATTTATTTTATTTCATAAATTTTTACGTTTTCACCATTAGAGACCATAAGCTTATTTTTAAAAAATTCAAAACATACAATTCGATTGTTATCTGCTATAATTTTTTGTAACTCTTCTGTTTTGAGATTGTATGTATATAAGCTTCCATTAATTTGTAATAATAAATATGAATCGTTTAAAACTTGAAAATATTCGATTCCATTAAAGTATTTGTAATCAGCCAAATTGCCTTGAAGATCGTATATGAAAATCCCCTTTTTAGGTATACAAATGTAAAGACATTCATTTATTTCGCGCATTGTTATGTTAAAAGTGTCTGTATTAATAGAATCTATAAAGATAGATGATCCTTTAATTTTAATTTCAAGAGAATTGGTAATAAATATGGGATTTTTAAATATTCTATCAAAAACCCAAAAACCGTTTTTGCTTGAACGACAAGCTGCTTCAATATAATAAAGATTTAGATCTTCTAAATCTACTCCATTATCTAATTCTGTGAGTTTATTCGACAAAAAGATTATTTTATTAAAATTCTTATAAAACAATAATATTTTAAAAGGGTCAGAAACATCAATATTGGTTATATCGTCGAGGTACCGATTAATGTATTCATATTTTTTATTTCCTTCGATATCGAACATGTATAAATTACGTTTATCTACTAAATAAATGTTATTCATAACATCTATGGCAGTTAAATTGGCACTTTGTTCAATAGTTTTTAATAAGATAAGATTAATGATTTGCCAAAATAAAAAAATGTTCATAATTCGTTATTTATTTTTAATATTTCGTCGGCAAAGTTCCTATCATTACAAAGACGTGGTATTTTATTTTGGCCACCAAGTTTATTATTTCTTTTGAGCCACTCATAAAAAGTGTTGTTTTTCACTACAACAAATTCAGGAAAGTCGAGAGTTATGTTTTTATATCTTTTAGTTTCGTAATCGGAGTTTAGCTTTTTCAAAGTTTCATCTATAATTTTCATAAAGTATTCCATATTGGGAGGCTTACGCTCAAATTCAAATATCCACTGATGGCAACCTGCTGATTTAGATTTGCTAAACAAAGGAGCAACTGTATATTCTTTAACTATTGAATTTGTTTTATTACATGCTTCGTTAATAGCTTTTTCAACATTTTCAATTATAACTTCTTCGCCAAAAGCGTTTATAAATAATTTGGTTCTACCTTTTATTATTATTTTAGGTGGTGTAAGCGATGTAAATTCAATGGTATCGCCTAATATATATCGCCATAAACCCGACGAAGTTGTTATTACAAGTGAATATGTTTTGTTTAATTCTATATCGGTTATTGAAATAGCATTATTTATAGTATTTGTTGTTTTTTCAAATGGAATAAATTCATAAAATATGTTATAATCTAACATAAGCAACATATCGTTACTATTAAGGTCGTTTTGGATAGCAAAAAAACCTTCTGAAGCGTTAAAAACCTCCATAAAGTTTATTGGTTTTCCTATTATTTCATTAAAACTATTAATGTATGGTTTAATACTCATTCCGCCGTGCACAAACAATTCTAAATTTGGCCAAAGTTCAGCTACACAATTTTTATTTGTGCTGTTTAGGAGATATTTAAGTAAAATTATAACCCATGATGGAGCTCCCATTATTGCTGTTACATTCTTTTTTTTAATATAATTACTCATGAGTTTCACTTTACTTTCCCACTCAGGATGGAGAGCTATTTTTTTAGGGGGTGTGCTAAAAAGCTTTGCCCATAAAGGAAGGTTATGAATTAAATGAGCCGACAAATCGCCAACTTTATAGGTTGAGATTGTTGTTTCTTCGCTAAATTTTCCTCCTAATGATAATGTCTTTCCTTCGAAAATTTTTGATCCAGGTTTATTAAGTAAATAAAACAAAAGAATGTCTCTACCCCCTTTATAGTGGCATGTTTTTAGAAAATTGCGAGTTAAGGGTATATATTTACTTTTATCGCATGTTGTTCCCGAAGATTTTGCAAAATAAATAACCTTGTCGTTAGTTATAAGTTTTTTTTCTCCTTTGAATAATTGCTTAATAAAACTATGGAATTGTTCATATTCAAATAATGGTACAGATGAAGCAAATTCTTTATATGTTGTTTTGGTACTTAATTTGTATTGACGACAAAATTGTGTGTTAATATTTGCTTTAATTATTTTTTTTAAAACGCATTCTTGTATTTTATCGGGATAATTACTGTATAAAGCAATTTCTCTTATTCGTTTGCGATGTAAAGTTGTATAAAGTTTGTTATATAATATCAAATTATGTAATTTTACACAAAAATAACCAAAATGAATTTTTTTGACATAATTTTTTTAATAATTTTATTATATTTTTCAATTAAAGGCTTTATACATGGAATGGTTAAAGAATTTGTGTCTACTATTGCTTTTTTTGTTTCTATCTATGTAGCTATGTTGTATTTTCATAAAACAGAGCTTTATGTTAAACTATTTATAAGTGAATATTCTCCTTATTTTAAGATAGTTGTATTTGTTATAACTTTTATTTTAGCATTTTTAATAATAAAAATTATTGAATGGTTTGTTTCAAAAATAATAGACAAAACTGGTTTATCTTTTTTAAATAAATTAATGGGTTTCATGCTTGGTTTTGTCAAGGGTACCATTTTAATTACTATTTTATTTCATTTTTTCGTAAAACTCGATAATAAATGTAATTTGCTTAATCCAGAAGTTAAAGAAAAATCAGTTTTTTATAAACATATAGAAAAGTACACAAACATTATATTTCCTTTTTTAAAAGCAAAAGTAACTGATGGAATTTATTCAAAATAGTGGCTATTTTGGAATTTTTATAATTTCGTTTTTATCGGCAACAATAATACCTTTTAGTTCCGACGTAGTAGTTGCTGCTATGTCGGTTGCTAATTTTAACCCATTTTTATTACTGATAATTGCCACATCGGGCAACACACTTGGTGGCATGACAAATTATTGCTTAGGATACTTAGGTAAACTAGAATGGGCAAAAAAACATTTTAAAATTAGCGAAAATAAAATTCAAAAGGCTAATAACTTTGTAAAAAAGTATTCAAAAATTTCTGCTCTTTTTACGTGGTTGCCATTTATTGGCGATATTATTGCTCTTGTGCTAGGGCTTTTTAGAATTAATTTTATTGTTGTTTTAACTTTTATGTTTATTGGTAAAGGATTAAGATATTTTACTATCATTTTTGTAATTGAAAATATAAAAAGATTTTTTTAGCATACATTTTGTAACGGTAAACATAAAATGATATGGAAAGCGCAGAACGTATAAAATTACTTGCAGATACAATAAATTTTTTTGAAATACCTTTTTTAATAACCGATGTTAATCTTAATATTCAATACTACAATTTAAAAAATGTTTACGACATTATACCAGCAGAGTTAAAATTCAAAAACATTAAAGACTTTATTAAAATAGTCAATAATAATACTGAACTTGATTTTGATTTGTCGAAAATTGAAAATAGCGCTTACTCATTCAGATTATTTAACTCAGAACAAGAATATGATATTAGTTACAACCATATTTATTTTGATGACGATTATAATTTTTATCTTTTCATTATTCAAAAGAAAAATGATGACAAAGAAAAACAAAAATATGCAAGGATAATAAAAAATTATATTAATTTTATTGTTGAAACATTTAACGTTTTAAATAAAAATTTATTTAAAATAGACCATGAAAATTTTTTTGAATCTCTTTATAGTTGTCTAAAAAAATATCTTAAACATACAACCTTTTTAATCAATGAATACAATAGTAAAGAAAAAAGGTTTTACACAAGGTTTATATATTCGCCACTAAACCAAGTAAAAGAAATATTTGCTCCGTATAATAAAACCAATCCGTTTTATTTTGTAATATCAGACAACATTTATAAAAAAAAATTAAAACCACGTTTTACAAAACTCGAAGTGTATGATTTTTTTGAAATATATACTCCAATTTCAACTGAAAAAATATTTGAGTACTTAACACTAATTCCTATACAAGAAATTCTCAGTTTCGGGTTTATTCAAGAAAATTTATTGGTTGCAACAATTACTCTGTTTATTCATTCTAAAGAAGAGAACTTATTTATGCTTGAGAACTTGTTAAGACAATTTAATTTAATTCTTCAAAGAGATTATTTATTTAAAGATATTCTTGAAACTAAAAACATGCTAACTTCTGTTTTAAATCATGTTACTGAAGGTATTTTAATACTCGATGAGAATTTTAATAGTGTATTTGAAAATAAAAATTTTTTAACTTTTCTTAATAATAATTATAAAGCAGAAAAAAACCCCTTAGAAACGTTCATCAATACTAATAAATTACTTATTAATAAATCAATTAGTGGAAATATTATTGTGGAAGAAACAAATGAATTTAATAACTTAAACAAATATTTTATAAAAATAATTCCGGTTAAACAATTTGGCAAAAACTACGTGATATTAAAGGTTGAAGAAAATCTTGAAGTAAAACAAAATCTTTTTAGCTTAGAATCGGTTTTTAAAGATTACTCAGATGGTGTAGTTTTTGTAAACAAAGAATTAAAAGTTGTTATGTATAATAATGCTTTCTTAAGAATTTTTGAAATAAACAAAAATGTTAATAATCAATATTTATTTAGCATTATTAATATATACTCCGATGAAAATCTTGAAATCTTATTTAAAAAACTAATGAAGGAAAAAATTGTATTTTCAAAGAAAATTAGTTTTAAAAATAAAATAGGTCAAGAAAAAAAAATGCTGAAAACTGTAATCCCTTTAGAAAATGTCGATACTTGCTTTATGATTATATTTAAAGAAATAGACGAAAAAACTTGTGTTAATATCGATACCCAAGAATTCAAAGAATACAAGTTAAAATTGTTACCTTATATAACAAAAAGAGTAAAAACCGAAATAGAAAATTTTACAGAAAATTTTAACATCAACGACTTTGTTAAATCTAAAAAATATTCGGTTTTTAATAAATATCTTGAAATTTTACATTTATTATTATCTACAGAAAAACCCTTAATTGTTAATAAAGATATAGTGTTTATTTATAACCTTTTTGTTAATGAAATAGAACAATATTTTAAAAAAGAGCCAAAAAATTCGGAACTCATTTTTTCATTTGAAAATACGCCAAGTGAAAATTATCCTGTTATAACTAACGAATTAATCTTAAAAAAAATTATTAAAATATTACTCGAAAATTCTATAACTCGTACTAAGAATGGAACAATAAGATTAAAATATACCTTAGACAATAACTATTTAAATATATTTTTGTCCGATACAGGAAGAATTATAAATTATAAAGAGGTTAGGTTGTTTCTTAAAAACAGTAATATACAAGAAATGTATATAAACGACGAAGTTTTAGATTACCTATATATTGAGATATTATTGAAGACATTAGGAGGAGAATTTAAAGTAGAAGGCGAATTAAAAGAAAATTCAATAGCTGTTCATATCCCAGTAAATAAAATCGAAGAAAGCTTTGAAAAAATACAAGAAATAAAAACAACAGAAATTAATCTAAAAAATGTAAAAATATTAATCTGCGATGACGATGAATTTAATTACATATTTATTAGAGAACTTTTAACAGAACATGGAGCTGAAATATATTATGCCCCAAATGGTAACGAAGCATTGAAGAAAATAAGTGAAACAGAATTTAATCTTATATTGATGGATGTAAGGCTTCCTGACATCGATGGTCTAAATGTAATAAAAAAAATAAAAACTTTTTCGCCTAATATCCCTATAATTATCCAAACTGCATATAATATAGCTTTAAACAAAGATGAAATTCCTGCCGAAGATGTTATTTACAAGCCAATTGATTATAATTTGTTATTTTACAAAATAAATAACTTATTAAATAAAAGCTGAAATCATGAAAACATTAACTATTATGTTATTGTTGAACATTTTTATTACATTCTTGTTTGCTCAAGTTAATAATGATACTTTAAGAAAAGTTATAGTAAACTTTTTAAAGGAACGTTTACCTGAAAGTGTTAAAGAAATAGTAATCATCGATACCTTTTATATTCCTAAACATGAACCAATGTTTATAGTATTTAATTTATATCCAAAAGGTTTTGTTATTGCTTCCCCCTTCCTTAAAAGTGTTCCTATAATAGGGTATAGCTTTGAAAGCACGTATAATCCTAGTAAAAATAACCCTTTGTTTAACTATTGGCTCGAAAGAAAAGTAGAAGAAATAAAAATTATTAATAAGTTAGTTCTCGAAGAGCATCCCTTTTGGAAGGTGTATATGAATACACATAAAAAGTCTATTAAATCGATAGGCCCTTTGTTATACTCTAAATGGGATCAAGGCAAGTATTACAATGCTTATTGTCCGTTAGATCCTGAAGGGCCCGACGGTCATACGTTAACAGGGTGTGTGGCAACTGCAATGGGGCAAATTATGTATTATTATAGGTGGCCTAAAACAGGAGCAGGTGAATATTCTTATGAGCATCCTGTATATGGTATAATTTCTGCTAATTTCGAAAATACTTATTACGACTTCAATGAAATGATGCCATTTCTTGAAGAATATAATCATAATGTAGCTTTATTATTACATCATATTGGTGTTGCGGTTGATATGGATTATGGACCTTATGGTTCAGGTATGTGGAATCATAAAGCAGCTTATGCATTTAGAACTTACTTTAAATATCATCCGAACACACGATACATTTTCAGAGATAGTACAACTTTAGATTGGGATAGTTTAATTATAAGTAATCTTGAACAAAAAAAACCTTTATATTATGCTGGCTGGGAAGATACCACTTTTACAAGTGGACATGCTTTTGTATGCGATGGTTATCAAGAACCAGGTTATTATCATTTTAATTGGGGTTGGGGTGGTTATCTCGATGGTTATTTTTTTACTAATAACTTAAATCCTGGTACTTATAATTTTAATTATTGTCAGGAATTGATAGTTGATATTTTCCCTGATACCTTAAATTATACTTATCCGGAATATTGTGGAAATAGTTTATTATTCTATTCTCATGGAACACTTTCTTCAAGCAATGCAAATAATTTTTATTTGCCAAATTCGAATTGTAAATGGCAATTAAATCCGCAATGTGGTACAAAAATAAATATTCAGTTTTTAAAATTTAATCTTGCTCAAGATGATTCAATTACTATATACGACGGTTACGATCAAAATAGCAATGTACTTTCAGTTTTTAAAAAAACAAACCCTCCTAATTTATATGGAAACCCAAATAGCACAATTGTTAAAACATCAAAAAACAAAGCATTCATTGTTTTTAATTCCAACGATACTTTAGAAGACGAAGGTTTCGTAATGTTTTATAATGTACAATACTGTAATGTAGATACTTTCATAACAAATTCAGATACAATAACAGATGGTAGTGGCGAATGTAATTACAGGAATTATACCAACTGTCGTTGGATTATTTCTCCTCCTAATGCCAACCAGTTAAAAATAAGATTTATAGAATTTAATTTAGATACAACAAGCCTGGGCGATTATATTCAAATTTATAAAAATAACATAGGACCAAATAATTTATTAGCAACCTTAAATTATCAAAATATTCCTTCGGGCGATATTTATATACCATCGGGGAAAGCAGTTGTTAGATTTATAACAAATTCTTCAGGAACCTCGCAAGGTTGGAAATTAATTTACGAAAACATAACGGGCACTAATGACATAAAAAATTGTACATTAACAATTAATCCTAATCCTGTTGATTACAGTACTGAAATTATAACTTGTAATACAAACGAAATACTTTATGTCTACGATATAAGCGGTAAATTATTATTTAAGATATTTATACATAGTGAACAACAAAACATTGGGAAAGAGCTTATGCTTTTACCTCCGGGTTTTTATTACTGCCGATTAAAAAATACATCACTAAAAATATTAAGAATGTGAAAGTATATTTAGTTTAATAAGGGGATTATTACCTGCAATGTATCTTTGTATTTATCTAAAAATTCTTTGAAAGTATACGGAGGAGGAATGACTTTATTTTTTATGTTATTAATGTGGTTTTCAACAGTTTTTATTTTTATGTTTAATATGTTTGCTATTTCATCGTTGTTGAAACCTTTAATTTTTAACTTCAAAACTAATTTTTCTTGAACAGAAAGATATTTAATATTATTTATTAAATAATCAAAAATTTCATTGTTAAATTTATTATATTTAGATAATATATTTTTTGGCAAATAACAACCATTTATATCATCTATTTTTTCGAGCACTTCTTTAAGTATAGTAATATCACACGATTTAGGAATAAAAGCTTTTACATTCATTTTAACTAATAGCCAAATCATCTCAATATCTTCGTAAATTGAAATTACAATAATTTTTGTTTTGGCGCTTTTTTCGTTAATTTCTTTTATAATACTTAAACCACTTTGGTCGCCAAGATTTAGATCTACTATCGCAATGTAAGGCTTAGTTTCTATGTATTTGCTAGCTTCTTTTATGTTATCGCATTCATAAACAACATAATTACAATACTTTTCTATGGAAGAAATTATCGTTTTACATGAATGCCGTATAAAAGGATGATCGTCTATAATTAAAATGCTTTTCATTATTGTTCTTTGAATTTTATGTATGCATTAAATCCATTTTTGTAGAAAAATTTAAATTTACCATTCATCATTTGAACCCGATGTTCAATTAAATTAAGTCCGAAACCTTTTTTAATTATTTTGTTTACTTCAATATTATTAATATCTTTATAAACTAAACTAATATATTCATTGCTTTTTTTTAACGATATATAAATCAAATTACCGTTACAATATTTTAAGGAATTATTTATTAATTCCTGACAAGCACGATAGAGTGTCAATTTATTATTAATATCATTAATTGTAATATTCTCATCTAAATCGATAATAAAAGTAAACTTTGTATTTACTTCTATTCTATTAATGAGCTGTTTCAATGCTTCTGAAAATGATAAGTTTATTAAATGTTTTGGGAATAAATTGTGTGACATATCGCGTATTTCGTCAAGTAATCGATTAATTTTTTCATACAATAAAGGAGTTTCTTTTACTAAATTGTTATTTAGAATTAAAATTAAATTATGTGCAATATTATCGTGTAACTCGGAAGACACAGACATTAAAGTTTTTTCCTGAATTCTTATTAAGTCTTGTGCAAAATTTTCTTTAACTTTCTTAAGGTTATGCAGAAATCTGATTCTAATGACTAGTATTATTATAATAGTCAACAATAAAGAAATTATAATAAAAGTTGCATAAAACTCTTTTAATTTTTTTATTTTTTTTTCCTGCATTAATAGTGCAACTTCGGCTTCTTTAAGCTTAATAGTATTCTCTAGTAATTGAATTTTTTTAGAACTCTCAGTTGCAAAAGAAAAACTTATTTTATTTATTAAATCAATTTCATGCTGGTAAGCAATATCAACGTAATGGTAAGCGCTATCTATATTGTTCAAACTTTTATAAATCTTTGAGTAGTCGTAATATAGCCAAGGCAAAGCATCAACCATTTTATTATTTTTAGAGTCAATTATTGCTTTCCGTAAATAGTAAAGCGATGAATCTAATTTATTTACACTGTTGTAAAAATCTCCTAATAACCAGTAATATCTTACTCTAAAATGAGGGCTAAGATTTTCTGTTTCTCTAAGCAAATTTGTGTTACTAAATAAATAAAATTTCACAGAATCAAGGTTATTTTTGTAAAAATATTGCCTAGCCAAGTTAATCATAGACCCAGCAATATATTCAATTATATTGTACTTTTTTGAAAATTCGTATACTTTTTTAAAAAGTACTATTGCACTATCATAATTGTTTTGTGCTAATTTTACAATAGCATAATTATGATAATAAAGGTAGTCTAGTATAGGATTATAATTTTTACTTTTAAATTTTAAACCATTTTTTAAGCTCTTTTCAGCTTCGTTAATCAAGTTAAAAGATAGATATAGGCCCGAAAGATTTAGATAAGTATGATATAATTCGGCGATAGAATCTTTTAAACCTAATTTTATTGCTTCAAAAAGAAAATTACTTGCTTTTATCGGATCTTCAAAAGCATACTTATATCCTAGTATGTTTAACGCTTTAATTTTAGTTTTTAATGAAATGTTTTTATCTTTATAAATTTTCAAAAATAATTGTTTCGAATTATTTGTGTCATTTGTGTTACTGTAAAACCATAATTTCCAAAAAAGTATATTTTCTAATTCTTTCTTATACATGGAAGTTCGTTTATATTTTTCTAAATGTTTAATCTTTAGGCTAATGGTTTTTATATTTTTCGCAACTTGATAGTAATTTAATGAATATAGAGTATAGTAAAATTCTTGAATATAATTGTTAAATTTCCATTTCTTCTTTATCTCTAAGTAAAGATTGTTTGTATCGAGGTATGAATAATATAAAATGCTATCTGTATCTGCAAAACAAGGTATTAAAGTTAAACAGAAATAAAAAATTAATAAGCAAAAATTTTTTTTAAATATTAACCACCAGCTAAATAAAAACAACTTCATGATCTATAATAAGGCTCTATAAACAAAATTAAGGAAAATTTTATTAATATTTTAATATTTTTTTATTTAGCCTATACGAAATGTTTAATTTAAGGCGTTTACTATTAAAATAATCTGATTTAGATTTAGAAGATATTTAATTTTCAAGAAAAAGAATTGAGGAATGTCTTTAACGTAGAGTTAAATAAAAAACCAAATAATGGGTGTTAACACCTAATACGTTGTTTTATAATAACGTTAATTTTGTAGATTGAGTATATTTCTCATAAGATGAAAAAAATTATATTATGAAAAAGTTTATGTCTATAACATTAATTGCTTTGTTTATTTACAATTTAGTGTATTCACAAATTTCTATAAGCGAAACTGGGACCGATCCCCATGCTTCTGCAATGTTAGATATTTCATCGAGTAATAAGGGATTATTGGTGCCACGTATTACATTAACTCAAACTACATCACCATCGCCTGTTTCGTCACCAGCCAATGGGTTATTAATATTTAACACTGCAACTCAAAATGATGTTACTCCTGGTTATTACTACTGGGATGCCAATCAGAGTAAGTGGATACGTTTAGCGAGTGGCAATGTAATAACAGGCACTGGCACAACCAACTACAATGCTTACTGGACAAGCCCCACAACAATAGGAGCTGAACAATATGTTGCTATTAGCCGAGGAGGAACAGGAATTGGAACTACACCTGCTAATGGCCAATTGTTAATAGGTAATGGCTCAGGTTACACTTTAAATACATTAACAGCTGGTAGTGGAATAACAATTACTAATGGTTCAGGAACAATAACTATTTCAGCTACAGGTGGCACTGGCACTGCCTGGCTTTTAACCGGTAATGCTGGCACAACACCCGGTACTAATTTTTTAGGCACTACAGATGCCAAAGATTTATTATTCAAAGTAAACAATAAAGACGCATATGCAATAAAATATGATGACACAAAAGAAAAACGTCATTTCTTTTATGGATTCAATGTAAACAGTAGTGCTACTGTTTTAACTGACTTTGAATATAGAACAGAATCTTCGCCTAGGGTTTATATTTCACAATATAATAATTATGCATGGGGACCAAATTTGTGCGATGGTCCTTTATTAGTGCTTTCTCGTGCCAAAGGAACGTCCAATGCTCCACAAACAGTAGATCCAGGCATGTGGTTAGGTGGAATAATGATTACATCCGGAACATTAACATATTCATGGCCAGAAATGTACCATGCAGCTATTGTTAGTCAAAAAAGAGGAACCGCGTCAGGAGATAGAGCTGCCGACTTGCGATTTTATACAGTTAATGCTTCCGATGGTGGAGGTTTCTTCGATTACGAACGAATGCGAATAGGACCTAGCGGAGGTATTGGTATTAACTTAAACACTGGTAACCCTAATCCTAATAATGACCCACATGCTTATGTTCATGTTTATGGAGGAATTGGCATAGGACCCGGTACTTCCATATCAAATGCTATAAATGTTGTTCACGGAGTAAGAAACAGTATTCAAATTTCCACAGAAACCGACTATGGTGGAACATACAACGATCATTCAGGTTATTTAATTTATTCTATAATGCCCGGAGGATGGGGCACTGCTGAATTACGCTTCGCTTGTTCTGACAACTGGGGCTCGTACAATACTACTACTCCAGCTTTAAGAATCACACAAACGGCTGGCTATATTAATGGCAATTTAATTTCTACTTCCGATAAACGACTAAAGACAAATATTAAAGATGCACAATATGGCCTTGCCGAAGTGCTAAAATTAAAACCCCGTAGCTATACCCGACATATTGCCGATACTATTATCAATGGTGTACCTCGCTATAGCCAATTAGAAGGTCATACGTGGAACGAAATAGGCTTTATTGCTCAAGAAGTTTACGAAATTATTCCCGAAGTTGTAAGTAAACCCAAAGACGAAAATAAAGATTTTTGGGGTATCGATTATGGTAAATTAGTCCCCATTCTCACCAAAGCTATACAAGAACAACAAGCACAAATTGAACAACTAAAACAAATTATTGAAGAACAAAATAAACGAATTAAAAATTTAGAAACCAAATAAAACGTATTAACTATGAAAACCATTTATGCTTTTTTCAGTCTATTTTTTTTAGTAAATACTAGCAATGCTCAACAGTGTTGCAATATCACTCCACTAACAGGTATTGGTGGACCAGATCCTCAACCTAATACCGCTTTTGGCATAGCCATTGCCGACATAGATAACGATGGCGACGGAGATATTGCCTTTCACGCTGCTTATGAAAACACGTTCATATACAAAAATGTTAATGGTACATTCCAACTATCACAAACGTTTACATATTCGAACGACGATAGCTGGCAATACGGATTAAACTTTGCCGATATTGACAACGACGGCGATAAAGATTTAGTTACCTCACCACAATGGTCAAACGCAAAAATGTATGTTTACAAGAATAATGGAAGTGGCACATTTTCGGTTTGGCAAACTGTCAACACATGGATTTCGTGTTACAATAAAGCCATGGACGATATCGACAACGATGGCGATATAGATATAGTTGCAGCAAGTGCTGGTAGTGGTGCTGGTTTTCAGGTTTTCAAGAACAACGGAAGCGGAACATTCACACAAACGCAATCATTAACAGGAGAAGGCGGGCGTACAGTAGCCATTGCCGATGTTGATGGCGATGGCGACAAAGATGCTGTTGTTGCTACTATGTATTATGGCACAGGCATTAGAATATTCAAAAACAATGGAACAGGAACATTTACTATGGATTCTCAAGAAATCATTGTAAATAACAGCGACTATCATTCGGTAGTTGTTGCCGATTTTAATAACGACGGCAAACCCGATATTGCTGCCGGAACAGGTTCATGGTATATTCATGTGTTCAAAAACTTAGGTAATGGGTTGTTTACTTTTATTAGAGAATTACAATGGGAACCTAACTGGGTAAGTTATTACATGCAACTACGCTCTGCTGATATGGACGGGGATGGTCGAAGAGATTTAATTGCCAGTTCATATAGTGGAGGAATAACTGTTTGGCGATGCATTAACAACGACTTTGAATTTGTACCCTGCTATCGTTCAACATTAGCCAATTATGGTCATGGAATGGACATTGGCGATCTTAACAACGATGGTAAAATTGATATCGTAGGTTGCAATGCAAATGATTTATTAGCATACGTTTTCCTAAATAATGGCGGAATTAGCGGACAACCCGCAAGTGCTAATAACAATAGCCCTGTATGTGCTGGGCAAAATGTGCAATTGTTTGCATCGCCTTCTGGAGCAAGTTATCAATGGAGCGGACCAAATAATTATTCTAGTTCTCAACAAAATCCTATCATTACGAATATTAATAGCGCTCAAGCAGGCACTTATACGGTAAATGTGGTTGGATCCAACTGTTACAACAAAGCAACTACAACAGTCACATTATATCAGACACCCATAGTAAATGCAGGTAATGATCAAAGTATTTCTTACAATAGTTCTACACAATTGAACGGTAGTGTTAGTGGAGGTTCGGGCAATTATACCATTCAATGGTCACCTTCGAATTTACTCAATAACGCAAACATCTTGAATCCTACAACCGTTAATCTTACTCAATCTCAAAGCTTTATTTTGTCTGTTACTGACAATAGCTCTGGCTGTTCAAGCTCCGATACAGTTTTGATAACCATAACGGGGACAGCTTTGTCGGCTAGTATTCAGGCTGCAAACAATTATGTATGTCAAGGAAATTCTATACAATTAACAGCATTAGGAACAGGCGGAACAGGTAATTACACTTATCAATGGTCGTCAGTACCATCAGGTTTTTCATCAAACAGTCAGCAAGTAACTGTTAGTCCAACAGCCAATACTACATATACCGTTTCTATAAACGATGGTGTTACAACTGCAACCGCATCTATCACCATAACGGTAAAACCCTTACCCAACGTAAGTATTACTATCAATCCACCTTATTGTGCATACGATAATATACAACTTTTTGCCAATTCAAATGCACAGACATATAGTTGGACTGGATCTAACGGATTTTCAAGTAATGTTCAAAATCCTGTTGTAGGTCAACTATCTCCTGGTGCTTATTGGTTTACAGTTACCGTAACCGATCAATTTGGCTGTACCAATTATTCTACTACTTCATTTAATGTTCATGCTCAACCACAGGCACAAGCTGTTGCTCAACCCGATTCACTTAATTTATACTTCACCAATACAGCAAATTTCTATGGTATTAATTCAGGCAATATTCAAAGCTGGAACTGGATTATAAACAACCAAAATTATACAACACAAAATGTTACTTATACTTTCAATCAAGTTGGTACATATCCCGTACAGCTAATAGTACAAAACACCAACGGATGTTACGATACATTGGTATTTAATTATGTCGTATATAATCTAGCTTTGCCATTATCTGTTACTATACAAGCCAGCGCTACTGATATTTGTATAGGACAATCAACACAACTTCAAGCTGTTGTTTCAGGTGGTTCTGGAATGTACACATTCTCATGGGGTTCTAATCCTTCTGGTTTTAGTTCTTCTAATCAAACCGTTAATGTTTCACCAAGTACAAATACTACATATTTTGTAACCGTATCTGACGGCTATAATTCACAAGTAGCTTCTGTCGCAGTTAATGTTCATCCACAGCCATCTATTACAGCTTGGTCTGATAGTCCATATTGCACTTACGAAACAATTCAATTACACGCTTCTGATGCCTATACATATCTATGGACGGGCAGTAACGGATTTACAAGCACACAACAAAATCCTATCGTTGGCAACTTACCTGCAGGAACATATAATTATACCGTAGTGGTTTCCGATATTTATGGTTGCACCAATTCTGTTACAATTACTGTAAACGTACATAATCAGCCAATTGCTCAAGCATTTCTACTCCCCGATTCTCTCGATATAAGTCAATCAAACACCGTTAATTTTTATGGGATCAACGTTGGTGGTTCCATCACGGGTTGGAATTGGACCATTAATAATCAAACATTTAACACCCAAAATGTAACCTATACTTTTACTCAAACTGGCACATATCCCGTTCAATTAATTGTTAAAAATGCCTATGACTGTTACGATACGTTAACATTCAATTACGTTGTATATAACTCAACAAGCAATATGCCCCATACAATGCAAGATGTTAAGGTTTATCCTAACCCTACAAAAGAAAGTATATATGTTCAATCTAACAATCTTATTCAACAAATAGAAATTTTCGACATTTACGGTAAACTAATCAAAGAAATTCACTTGAATTCGCCTATGACTAAAATTAACGTAAGTAACTTTTCAACGGGTATTTATTTTATGAAAATTATGTATAATCATCAAATTGAATCGACAATTATTATTAAAGAATAAATACTATGATAGCAACAACATTGACGAAATCTGAAAAAATTGTTATTAATACATCGAAAAAAGCTCATGTGATTGATTTAACTGAAATTGAATACATTCAATCGCATCATTGTTATACAAATTTTTATACAATAGATAACTCTTCAATAACTTCATCAAAACCAATTAAATACTATGAAGAACTTCTTAAAAATAAAGATTTTATACGCATACATAATCAATATTTAGTTAACAAACATCATATTAAAGAAATTTTATCTGGTATTCCCCTAAAAGTTGTATTAACTTCAGGTTCAGTGTTAACTGTTACTCGTTTTAAAAAACACGAGTTATTAAAAAACTATATTGGATAACCATATGAGAAGAATATTCATTTTATTTATCTCTTTTTTCATTTCTGTTTACTTTTACGGACAGGATACCATTTTTTTCGATAATTTCGAAAATGGTTTGTCTAATTGGACTACAACAGGTTCGTGGGGACTTACTACCGCTCAATCGTATAGTCCCATTCATTCTCTCGCCGATAGCCCAAACGGAAATTACACCGACAACTCTATTACTATTTGTTCCATGTCGCAAGGCGTGAGTTTAATTCATGTCCCTAGTGCTACTCTATCATTTTATGCAACTTTTCAAATCGAAACGGGTTTCGATTATCTTTACGTTGACGTCTCCAAAGATAATTTTCAAACGTATGTTACGGTGTTAACCTTAAATGGTGAAAATACTCATTTGCCACCATTTTTAAATTATTCTGCCAATATTGGTGCATTTTGTGGATTTGGAAATGTAAAAATACGTTTCCGCCTCGTAACTGATCAATATTATACTGTAGATGGAATCTATATTGACAACGTATTAATTACTAAAGGAGCACAAGATGTTTCAGCACCATTTATTGTTCATAATCCTCTCCCATTTATGCAAGGTTCATTAAACGATCATGTAATAACTGCCGATATTTTTGACTATAGTGGTGTTAACGTATCATCGCTCGAATTGTATTATTCCGTTGATGGCAACATGTATCAATCTATCAGTGGCTCGCATGTTTCGGGTTACACATATACGTTTACAATTCCTGCCCAACCCGCAGGTGCCCATGTTTCGTATTATATCTATGCCGAAGATAATGCTTACATCCCCAATGTTGCTTTTTCTGATACATTCGAATATATTGCAGGAAACCACATCATACAAGACAATGGACAAGTTGATTATTATATGAAAGTTTTTGCTGGGGAAGGTGTAGCTGTTAAAGTTCATTTAGGAAACACTAATTTAGTTGGCTTACTCATCAGAAATTATACCGATTATCAAAATCCAAATGATAGTATGTTGATTCATATATGGGACAACAATAATGGATTACCGGGCAACGATTTAATTACTCCATTCAAAGTAAAACCATCGGCGACACTTCAAAATCCGCAAGCTATGACATGGGTTGATTTAAGACCTTATGCTCCACAATTAAGCAACCTAAATGGATATTATTTTATAGGATTCACTGTTCCAAGCGGTTCTGTCAATATTACTATAACTCAACCCGGCATGTATAATGCATCGTACTATTACAATGGTAATCAGTGGTTTATCAGCTCTGGAACGGGCGGTAATAATGATCATCATTTTCGTGCAATAACATCTGCTGCCGAAGATTTATTAGGCCCCATTATTGTAAACACTACTGCCCCGGTACACTATGAAGCTTCTCATACAAGTCAGCAAATTATCGCCTTTATTAACGACCCTTCAGGTGTTCAACTTGCTACATTATACTATCAAGTTGATCAAAATTCACCCTTAACAGTGAGTGGTACACATATAGGCAATAATTATTGGAAATTTACAATACCCGCACAATCTTTTGGAGCGTGGGTCAAATATTGGATAATTGCAGCAGATCAAAACTTGCCTGCTCCAAATATTGCCGTAAGCGATACTTTTTGTTACATCAGCGGAACGTACCTTAAATTCGATAACAATAATCCCAACGTATATGTTCCCGTCGGTACACTTACTAATAATTTCCAGGCAGCCGCATTGCGTTTGCAATTTGATACTATGCCTGCTACAATTACTACATTACTTATTCGCAATTATTACAGCAATTCTAATCCTGCTAACACACCAAATAATCCCATGAAAATTCATGTTTGGACAGATAATTTTGGACAACCAGGTACAGATTTAATTCCACCAATTACTATCCCGTCCGAAGCATCTCCACAAAATCCTCTGGCATTTACACGAATCGATTTAAGACCTTATGCATCGCTGCTTACCAACTTATTCGGCACTTTTTATATTGGATTTACCGTTGATAGTGGCTCTTGTGCTGTTCTTGGCAATAATAATCCTATGTTTAATCGTTCTGTTGTGCATAATGGCAATTATTGGTACGATTACAATATAGATCTAATGATACGAACAATAGTTAAATTTGCTAATCAAACAGAATATGAAAATATTTCCCAAAACAATTTAGATGTTACTATCTATCCCAACCCTGCATCTGATCATATATTCATTTCACCCAATTTTAAACAAAATTATTCCATAGAAATTCTAAACATGATGGGACAACCTTGCTTATCCATTTCATCTGCAAAATCCATTCATTTTTTAAATATTTCTCATCTTCCATCATCAATATATCTGGTTAAAATTTCATCACTATCACAACATAAAATATTTTTATTAAGAAAAATATAAATTTGCATAAATATCATAAGCTATGAAAACAAAACTATTAATTTGGAGTATAATTATTTTGTGGGCAAAAGTTGTTTCCCTTGCTCAAGTTGCAATTAATAATTCAGGAACCGCACCAAATTCAAGTGCAGGTTTAGACATTGATTTTACCAATCGAGGGTTACTTATTCCAAGAGTATCACTTACTCAAACTTCTTCACCATCACCTATTACTTCGCCGGCTCATAGTCTTTTGGTTTTTAACACCGCAACACAAAACGACGTAACTCCAGGATATTATTACTGGGATTCAAATCTTTCACGTTGGGTAAGACTAGGTTTTTTAAATTGCTCTACTCCTATGTACGTATTAAAAACAGGTACAGGATTTAATTATATTTGCTCACAAATTTACGACAATGGCACAAATGTAGGTATTGGCACATCATCACCATCACATAAATTAGAAGTAGCAGGAACTATTTATGCTAACAATGGGGGAATTCGCTCATCAAGAGATAATGGTTGGGCTAATCATGATATTTATGTTGCAGCAACGAACGAGCACCCGGCTTTTGTTGGTTTAAGAGGAAGAGGTACCAATAGCTCACCCTCTTACCCACAAAATAATGATGTACTTTGTGTCATTACTGGTAGAGATATAATTGATGGTTATTCAGGATACGGTGGTAATAATCAGGCATTTGGAGGGGCATCCATAGAATTTAGAGCAGGTGAAAATTTCTCAGGTACAAATAAAGGTTCTTTTATTGCTTTTAATATTACACCATATGGAGGTAATATTCAATGGGAAGCTATGCGACTAAACCCTCAAGGGCGATTGGGTATAGGTACTACCTCCCCTTTAAGCCCGTTACATGTTTATACTAGCTATAGCAACTTAGCTGTAGCATCATTTGAAGCAGCAGGGAAAAGATTAGACATTAATGTGGGAACAAATATTGCTGGTGTTTCCAATTCCGATGGAGTAGTTTGGTTTGATGTGGCAGGAACAGAATACTATTTAATGGGTGGACATGTATTACCCGACAACACATACAATAGCACATTACCCCGAGATTTAGGTGATCCTAATAAGGGTAAAGTTTGGCGATATTTGTACGTACAAGATGTCTATAGTTATAATCTAGGCGGGTGGATTTCTTCTTGGTCCGATGAGCGTATGAAAAAAAATGTAAAAACTTTACATTCGGCTTTAGACAATGTATTAAAATTACGACCTGTTGAATTTTATTGGAAAAAAGAACAATTTCCTGATAAACATTTTTCAGATAATAAACAATTTGGTTTAATAGCACAAGAAGTTGAACAAATATATCCCGAATTAGTCAACACTACTCAAGAAGGTTATAAAAATGTTGATTATATTAAACTTACACCAATATTAATAAAAGCTATTCAAGAACTTACTGAAAGAGTAACAAAATTAGAAAATGAGAATAGAGAACTAAAAGAATTTAACAAAAACTTAATAAATTCTTTAGGCAAATGAAAAAATATGCTATTTATCAGAAAAATATACAGAACTAACAAAATTTTTTACAAAACTTTTTTGCTTATTAAATATTTATTTTTATTTTTGAAAATTAAATTATCATCATTATGAGAAAAGATATATTATTTTTATTCTTATTGTGCTGTTATGTGTCTAATAATCTTTATTCTCAATCATTTATTAACACAGGACAACTTGTACAAACAGGAAACTATATCGTTTTAGCAGGAGGCACAAAGTGGCAAAATAATGGTACAGCCAATCTTCAATCAGGAAGTGAAGTGCTTTTTTCAGGAAATGCCACACAAGAAATAGATGGAACAAATCCTACTGCATTTGCTAATCTAAGAATAAATAATTCTAGCACATACGGTGTAGTAGTAAACAGAAATATTCAAGTGCTTGGAACACTCACCATGCAGACGGGTTATTTAGATCTAAAAAACAACGAAGTAGATTTATCCACTACAGGAACACTTACAGGTGAGACAGAAACTTCTCGCGTTAGAGCTACTAACTCATCATGGGCAGAAGGTGGAGGTACAGGACGTCTTAAAGCAACACGTACAAATCCTTCAGGAAATGTCGCAGGATTGGGATTAACTTTTACACCTTCTACAAACATGGGAAATACTGTTATTTATAGAGGGCATCAAAGTCAAACAGGACCCAACTTATCACAAAGTATTTTTAGATATTTCGAAATACAACCATCTACATATGCCACACTTACTGTAAACCCCTTTTCTTATTTTGATGCCGAATTAAATGGCATCACACCCGAAAGCGATCTTAGAATGCTTCAATTATATAATAGCTCAAATTATTGGCAACTAAGACCATATGTAAGTCATAACACAACTACCAATCAACTTGCTAGTAACACCGCATCGAATTCTTTATCGTATATTAAAGTAACTTTAGCTAAAAGCCCCTGTACTATGACTGCATCAGCAGGAAGCAACAGTCCTATATGTCAGGGCTCAACATTAAATCTTACTGTAACACCATCGGGCGGTTATGGAACGCTAACTTATAGCTGGACAGGACCCAATGGTTTTACCAGTACCCAACAAAATCCTTCTATTTCAAATGCAACACCTTCTGCAAGTGGAACTTATAATGTTACTATTACCGATGAATTAAATTGTACTGCAACAGCTTCAGTTGCTGTTACCGTTAATCCCACAAATACAATAACACTTACATCTGCTCCTTCTACAACCAATCAAACTGTTTGTATCAATACACCTATTACTAACATCACATACTCTACCACAGGAGCTACAGGAGCTAATTTCACCGGACTACCTGCTGGAGTTACAGGAAACTTTAACGCTGGAAATATCACCATTAGCG
>JAOAFV010000024.1 GCA_026416095.1 Bacteroidales bacterium
CTTGAGTGTTATATGTGTTTTTTGTTAATTTTTATTATCGTTGTTTTTTGTTTTGCCGCTAACGGTTTGCACTTAATGTAGTGATAAATTTTTAGCCTTATAAGTTTAATAGAAGAATCGTACTCACAACAAATTAAAACTGTCACATAAAGCACTGAAACCTGATATTTGTCAAGACCGTTGTTATGAGCTACGTTTCTGTTTTTCGTGTCGATTGTCTATTGTCTTTGTGTGTGAGCGTTTATCATCTTTTGCAAACTTGAGTTTAAGTAAAGATTGGGACAATTTGCAAATATGTATGATTAAATAGGCTGGATTATACATTGTCTGCTAATATTAATTGAATTCCTTTTTCTGTTATTCTTTCAACTTTTACGTTAACCTTTTTGCCGCGAGTAAACACTTCTTTGAAATTATTCTTTAGATTATTTGGTAAACTATTTTTATGCAATAGTCCATCTGACAAGCCTTGTATATGAATAAAGATTCCAAAATCTGTGACATTTTTAACGATCCCCTCGAAAATCTTTCCTATAAGATTGTTAGAATTAGGTGTAGGTGGTTCTTTTATTATAACGATACACTCGGCAATATTTTTACCGTCGTACGATTGCATTTTGTAAAACTCAACAGTAGCACCTTTAAGATTTTCTATTGATTTCATTTTATTAACAAAATTTTTTTTGTGGAATTCTATTACATCATTGTTTTCATCTTTGATACGCCCAATTTTCCCGTTTTTATGAATTGAAATTATTATACCCTTCGATTTTGGTTTATTACCATATCTCTCTTTTTGCCAAAGTATTTTTGCTTGTTTTATTAGCTCACTGAAGGGTGGTACTTTCGTTTTGTCAATTTTATAAAATGCAAACAACTTGCTGTATTTATCTTTTTCTTTCCATTTTTGTTCTTTCAATATAGCTGCAATAAGTTCTGCTATTATTCTCCCTTCACTTGCTCTGTTGAGTTTATAAAGAATTCGTGACTGTATTAGGTATAATTCAATTAAAAAATGCGGTTCATTGCCGTAGAAGGTAGCATCAACAGCATATTTCCATGCTTTTTCAAAATTACCTTGTTTAAGATAAACTTTAGAAATCTCCATATATAAAAACCATTTATCGTAACCTTCTTTGCTTTCTAAGAGTTCTTTCAGTAGTTTCTCACTTTTTTCGTAATTGCCAAGGCCATATTCCGACAAAGCTATTCTTCGCTTTAACCAAAAGTCATTATTACAATGAAAATTTTTTATAAGAGCAAGACCCTTATTGCAGTACTCAATGCATTTGTCAAATTCTTTAAGTTTTAGTAGTGCCTTAGTTTTGAGTATAAAATATTTTTCGAGGTCAGATAGTAATTCAACCTTACCTCGTTCTTGGGTATCAATTATTTTTGGTTTGTCTGATAAAAAGTTGTAATCTAAGCCAGATAAAAGTTCATTAATTTTTCTGGCATTGAATTGATTTTTAGCATGTGCATCACAAAGTTTTAAAATCGAGATTGTGGTTGGACAGGGAATAGAATTATTTTCTTTTTGGTTTTTTTGTGGTGATATATTTATCAGGTTCTGAATAAATTTTTCATTTGCTATTATTTCTAACTCGCTCTTTCCTTTTACGCATTTATCAAAAATTAACCACCCATATATGTTTCCTATTATTTTTGTCTTAAATTTTTCAGCAAGCTCATTTGCCCAATTTAGATCTGTAAATTTTGCTTCTCTCATTGCTTTAATAGAATAAAAAGCATCCCACTCGTTAAACTCTTGAGGATATGTTTCCCACATCTTTCTATAAATTTTTAAAGCCACGTCGGGATTAGTTCCTATTAAATCTCTTGCCTTCGCTTCAAGGTCTCGCTTAGTTTCCATCAACAAGCCATTTTTTAAGGTTTTCTCCTAGATTTTCATAAGATTTCTACACTATCTCAATTTTGCTTATAAAACCATTATCTCGATACCATACTCTGAATTTTGTCTTTGATGACTTTGAAACTGCTATAAATATGTCTTGATTCTTATGGTTTTCAACCATCTGAAGATTATATCCTTTATCGGAAAGTCGTGTTGCCCACTTTTCATATATTTTTCCTCTAAAGTCAGACGGAAATGGAATGGGATTTATATTTTCTTGTTGGGAAAGAAATAGAGATTCTATACATTCGTTAATTTTGGAATTATCTTCATATTCACTTTTTTCAATTCTAATCGACGAAACCCCCCAATTATCTTTTGCACCTTTATTACTGATAGCAATAATTAAATGCTTTTTAATGTTAGATGTAATTGAAAAAATTACCTTGGTTAGATATTCTCCACTCGGAATGACCAATTCCAATATAAACCCTCTTTGTTCAAGCAGTTTAGCTAATTCACAAATACTTCCTTTAACGTTTTCATTTAATGAACCAGGTATCTTTTCTAAGAAACGATTATCAACTTCGTAATCTTTGAAAATCAAAATTGGTTTTTTAGTGTCTGATAACTCAGTATTGTTTGTTGTAGTATCTTCAAACTGGACATTCATTAATGGATGAATAATTTGGGGGTTAGCAACTAGTAAGGTATTTGATACAGCTGTAACACCCGAGTATAACCAGCGATAATAATCTGAAGTCGTAATGCATCTGTTTTCACCCTGGTAGGCATTAATAATTGCATTAGCAAAAGTTGAACCAATACATTTGTGAACCGTTATAGCCCATCCATAAGTTGCATGTACGGCATTTACAAAAGGGTTTGTATTGATAACTTCGGAAAGAATTCTATTCCTATGTATTTTTTTATATTTGTTCTCAATTTTTCTTATTTCCCTTTGTTTTTGCTCTAACTTAGTTATAACTTTTTCACCAACCTTGTATTTAGCATCCAAATCTTTTTCTTCTGCAAGCAAGGTCTTGTATTCTTCATCTTGCGTAAGTTGAATATATTCGTGTGAACTTTCGAAAGGCATTTCTTTTATTTTCTCAGTGAGAAGCATATCTACAAAAACGCGAAGAGCAATTTGTTCTTCTCTTGAAAGTTTATCATCGTTTTGAAGATAATTATCTAATAACCACACCTTTGCAGTTAATTTGTTTAGAGAGCTAAGGCATTTTACCTTAACCTTTGTGAATCTTAATAATATCGGTGTTTTACTTTGTGTTATTGGAATAGTTTTGGAAATAGTTTCATAAACTTCTTCAACTAGGAGGTACATACCATTATACAGCTTTGTTGGTTGTTGAAAGCCAGTTTCATCAGGAATGTTTACGGTGTTATTTACAAGCAATAAGTCGTTCTTTGCTAAATCTTTTCCATTCTTAATACAATTTTGTTTTATCCAAAGGTTAATTTTCTTAGCATCCTTGTTTGAAAAAACCATAACTACATTATTTGGCTCAGTGTCAAATGGAGCTGAAAACCAATCAGCCAAATAGTTCGGAATTTTATCTTCATCAATTTTACATAGGTCGTTAGTTTTCCATGGATACTCAAGGTGATTAAATAAATTCTGTTCAATTCCAGATGCAAGAATATTTTTTAATCCAAATTTACCATCGAGATTCTCATTAGTTAACATCTGCCTATAATAACTTATTTTACCACTGTATAATTTTGCTAACGTATTCAGATTAATTGCAGATTCTGTATGCTTACCAAAAGTTAATGAATAAGGGTCGCCAATGCAAATCAGTTTTCTTTTGGTTTTGTTTAGTTTTAGGAATTTCAGTAAATCTTCTAGCAACCTTCCTGACCCAAATCTCAATAACTCTGATTGATGAAAGCTTCTTGATACCAAATGAGCTTCATGTAAAATAATTACAGCGGATTGATCAATCGAATCATCTGAACGAATAGGAATTACTATTTGTAAATGTTCGTCGGGTGTTATATTGTCTTGTTCAGCATCTTCAGTTTCGAAAGTATTTGGAATATCACCGGGCTGTATATTATCTTGCTCAATATTTTCTGGTTCAAGAGTTTTTAGGTTATTTCCGTAAATGGTACTATATAAGCTTTGCAGTTCAATTCCCAAGCGTAATGATACTTTTTTCCCAATACGGGCAGAGTAAATCCATGTTTCAATTTGTGGAATATTGAAATTTGAAGCCACTGATAAAATATATTGTACCCAATTATCTCTATTCTCACTTGACATTGACTCAAGTACCAAAATACCACTGTCATCAATCTTAAGAAAATTAGAAATTGCTGTTTCTACATTAGTATCAATCTTAATTTTCTGTTCAGCAAATAATTTTTCTTTCGGAATTTCGATATGTTCTATCCAATCTTCTGCATAGAAAATTTTTGATAAAGCATCTGCTGCCTCTTTTGTATAGGTATTGTCGCTTGAATAGTCGTAAAGAAATTTTTCTAAGTCGGATTCTTGAGTTATTCTATAAAATGGAATTTCTTTTGGAATGCTGTTTTCGATAATTAATGGCCCAGAAAATATGTTAAGTATACAAGTTCTGTTTTCTTTAATAAATTTTTTTAATTGAATTTCGGACCGAACAATTTCTTTAAATGCTTCACGATAAGAAAAGAGTTGTTTAAATGGGTTTATAAATCTACTTCCGGCTTTTATAACTATTCGCTCTTTGTCATAGGCTGATTCTGTGTACCATTGAGTGGTTTCAAATTCATTTTTGTTTTTAGGAAGCTTAATAGTTCCACTATAATCTTTAAAATCGATAATAATTAAGCCGTTGTTGTAAAGGAGTATTGCATCGGCACGAAAACGAGGGTAATTTTCATTGTAGGGGTTACCAATTAAAAGTCCATTCCAATTTCTTTGTTCAAATAATGTTTTTAATAAAGACGCAACTCTGCGAAACTGTTCGTTTTCGTGAGTATGGTTTGCTCTGTTATGTTTTACTATTAATGCCATAATCATCTAAGTTAAGTTATTAAAAATAGACTTTTAGTTTCAGGAGGTGTTGCTTTGTATTTCGAGCAAAACCTAATGTGCCTTTTGTGCAGTTGGCAAAAATTGTTTTTAAAAAAATATACGTTGAAAAAAAATAAAAACACGGAATCGTTGGCTTTTGAGTAAGATGTTTGATTGTAATTTTGTGCTGTTCCCTTATGTTTATTTTTTTTCGTTCATACTTTGTTATTGTATTTTAGGTTATCGGTAACATATTTGGTAGTCAGAAGAATAGAAAACTTAGAAACACCAATTTTTAATAACATAAAATGTTTATAATCATTTGATTTCTTAAATTAATTTTACCCGATTTTGCAATTGTCCAGAGGGAATTGTAGAGAGCGCATTAAGTTTCAAATTACTTAGTTTAGCATAATTCAAAACCCTTTGGTGCTTTGTTACTATTTTTTTTGTTGTATGGACAAATATAAATAATGGCTATTTCTTTTCCATTCTCATAAATTCTGTAAGCATCGATCAAGTGTTTTATATTTGGTGCCCTCATGCTTCCTATTCTCTTGTAGGTTATTTTAGAACCATTTTTCGTTCTTAACCTATTTAAATAAAAATAGCTATCAGGTATCGATCTTGTTGGAATGGGGTTAGTTATCTCTAAACCAAATTCACCAAAACCTTCAGGCATTTCATCTTTATCTGTTCCTTCTGGATTTGCTGTTTTAGAAAATTCTCGTGCTACTTCAACAAGATTTTTAAATATTTTTGCATTTTCATTTTTAGAAATAAGATAATTATAAAATTGGCTTAGTGTATTATCATCAAAGTGGTTTAATGCATAAGGTGCTAGGTGTTTTTTTAATCGCTCCTCGCTAAAATAATTACCTAATATAGTAGTCAAATAACAAATGCATGAAGACCTGACGAAAATATTTTGAGCTGTTTTTTCATCAATTTTATAATTCAATATACGAAGAAGTTCTTTTGTGCCTTCGTCAATATCTTTTTGTCCATTTGGAAAAATTTCTTTGATGAATTTTCCTAACAAATTATTAAAATCACTATCATTGTGCTTTTGCCTTTCATTATTTACTGCCATTATAGTTAAAACAATAACTATAATGCCTACAATACTTAAAACTGCAATCATAATACTTCAAGTTTTATTTTTTATTTTGGTATTCATCTACAATTTGTTTATATCATTATCATAAGCAATCTTATGCAACTTTACTTTAAAGCATATAATCATTCTTACTGTTAAGATATATAAATTTTTACCAAATTTACATTAATTTTTTTAAATTACCAAATTAAATTTTTTGATTTACTTATTACTTACAATTACTTATAAACCACTTATAAGTTAGCTTTTCTTTTTGGGAAATATTACTATTAAGTTGTGTAATTATAAAGTTAGGTTAACCAATTACTAGTTAAATTTTTTATAAAATAAGAGAATAAGGTACTTGCAAAGCTACTAAAAATAATTTTTTTGCTAATAAACATGATTAATAATTTTAATTTTCTACAATTAAATTCAAAGAATCTTGCATAATTTTTTTAATTTTTTAATAACAAAAATTATTTAAATACCTCAATCTTGATCTATTTTTAATTAATAGTTACACTGTTAATACACTATTCACTACGACACTTCAACACGACGTAAACCTTGTTTCAGGTTGTAACATATAGCCAACAACACAAGCCTTGGCATGTACTTTTTACTATTCCTTTATACTTAGCAGCTTGACCATTAAACCATCTTTTGTAAATAACTAAATGTTGTCTCTACTATTTTATACTCTTCAAGTAGTTTACTGTGTTGACGTTACCATTATGTAAGTTCACGATTTACTAAATATCTTTTCCATAATTTCGTTAGTTATACTTTCTTTTCGCAATAACTTATTACTTTTGGCTGTCTTAAAGACTTGTTTACTATAAACACCGCCTATCTTTGCCTTGACAATACTCTTAACTAGTTTTCTTATATACAACTGTCGTGTGCATTTTGGGTGCTTGTCACAACAGTATCTACTAATTCTTTCTTATCTACCGAAAAGGCTTTCTTATGTGCCTGATTCAAAAAAATCATTAAGTATGATTCTCTAAAATAAAAAAATTATTTGTTTTTCCTGTTATATTGTAAAGTTGTAGAAAATACTATTTATAGTGAAAAAATTAGTTTAAGAAATATTTTTTTAATTTTATATTTAATTCATTCTCTAAAATTTTTGAAGAGATATTACTTCTAAAATTTTAAGATTTTAATAATAACCGATGAAAAAATTAAGCTTTTATTCAAAAGGGTGTTCTTTCTGGAACGAGGGTCTATAATGTTTATGGCTATCGTACTCTTGTATCCATCCATTTTCAAAATTTAACATTTCTAAATGCTCAAGCACTTTATTGTATTCAGTACTGTTTAAGTTCCTATTTAAAGTAGGAGGTAATCCTGGTTGAGGTGGATAATATTGCGACATAAGAGAAATATAAATTTTATTACTAATTTCACTAGCAATAATATCTAAAACTTTCAAGCTATTTTCGACATGATTTGGTAGAACGAGGTGTCGAACTATTAAGCCCGAAATAATTTCGTTGTCGTCGTCTAAAATAATATTACTGCCTTTTTGACGATACATTTCTTTTATTGCAGATGTGGCGGTTGCAGTATAATTATGAACCTTTGAGTATGTGTAAGCTAACTCATTATCGGAATATTTAAAATCGGGTAAGTAAACATCAAATATAATTTTCGAGCATTTTTATTGTTTCTGCTTTATCGTATCCATTAGAATTCCAGATAAACACAGGAGAATATCCTTTTTGTTTTAAAGTTTCAATTATATCAATAACTTGAGCAAGCATGTGAGAAGGTGAAACGAAGCCAACTTTATTTACACCTTGATTTAGATGATATATTACTTTCTCCACTACTTGGTTAGTTGTAAGTATTTTTTCGATAGGGTTTTTGTTATTGCTAATTTCATAGTTTTGACAATATGAGCATTGCATGTTACAATGTGAGAAAAAAATATTACAAACAGATTTTTTGTCACTAATAACCGGTTCTTCTCCTTTGTGCACACAGATTGAAGAAATATGTTGTTCGACTCCACAATTACCCCCCCTTTTCTTCACTAAACCTTTTGACATTACAGTTACGAGGGCAACAATTGCAAAACCGAATACAAGCTTTTATATACGTCTAAGCACATCGTTAATTATAGTGAAGAAATTCTTCTACTATTGAAGATAGATTTATTTCGTTATTTAGTATCATTTTTCTGAAATTTTGGTCATTATATGATTTTAATTTTGTGATTATTGAATTTATAAGTCCTTCAGGAAATATATTATCTACTTCGAAAATTTTACGTTTTTTTTCAAGTGCTATTGCAGCTTCATAACAAGAATAAGGGAGAGATATAAGTTCTGTATTACGTATAGTATCGGGATTACCTTTAATGTAAAGGCTATTGGCAAACTCAATTGCATTTTGCATTGTAAAGCCATAGGCAATTGCAATCATAATAGCAGATATAATATGATATATATCTGAAGTACCATCGGCACCCCTATATTCAATTGTTTGATGAATAGAAGGAATAAAATCTTGGTTATTAATACCATTAACTTCTGCTACCATATCTTTGCTTGAACACCAACCTAAAGGAATACGAATAAGTGCTGTTCTGTTGCTTTCGCCCCAACATATTCTTGTAGGGGCTTCCTGGTCAGGCATTAGTCTTAAATAAGATAAAGGAATAGTGTTGCCAAAAGCACATAAAGCATCAGCATTATATAAAATGCCAGCTATTGCTTTTTTGGCATTATCGTTTAGTTCGTTATTACTTATAATTACATTTTTACCATTTTCTTCTAGATAAAAATGGAAGTGTAAGCCACTACCAGCTTTATCGATAGTTATTTTAGGAGCAAAACTTATAATTATATTTTCTCTAAAAGCCAATTCGCGGAGTATCCACTTTGAAATTATCAAATTTAGTGCAGCAACTTCGGCATATTCGGGCAAAAATTCTATTTCGTGCTGTTCATAAAGCTTATTATCATATACAAAACAACCAACTTCGCTATGTCCATATTTTATTTTTCCACCACATTCGCATATCAACTTCATTGCTTTTTTCCGAAATTCATTAAACTTAATAAAAGGTGAAGTTTCGTGATAACCTTTTTTATTAACTATTTCGTATTTTTCAATGCGTGGTGCTACTATATAGAATTCAAGCTCACCTAAAATTTTAATGTCGTAGCCTGTTATTTTTTTTAAATGATATTTTGCTTTTTTTATAATTTGATCGGGCGAACTCTTTAATGGTTCGTAATTTTTATCGTATAGAGTGCAAATAATATCTACAGCGGGTATTTCCGAAAAAGGGTTTACAAAAGCAGTGTGGTAAATTGGAATGACATACAAATCGCTTGAAGTACTATCGATATATTTAAAAATACTTGAGCCATCTATTCTTTCGCCATAGGTTAAAATTTTGCGAAGATATTCTCTTGAATGAAGATAAAAATTTAATGTTTTCAAATGCCCATCGTCAGCTATGTAGCGAAAGTTTAAAAATTCAATGTTATTTTCAACTATGAATTTTTCTAAATCTTTTGCTGTGAAAAGTACTGGTTCTTTTTGTAGGTAATTGGCAATTCTGTTCATAAAAATTTTTTGCAAATATATTTTATTGATGAAGAAAATACAAAAGATATATTGATTATCAAAAATAACAATATTGTGTTAAATTGTTTGAAGTAATTTAATGAATTTGATTTATTAAATATTATTTTGATAAAAAGTACCAAAAAATATTGTTTTGTAAAACGTAAGTATATATATTTGTAAAGTTGTTTAAACTTATTTTTTAAAAAAAAGGTAAATTAAATAAGTAAGAGAGGTTAGAGTATGAAAAATTAGCTAGAGTAAAATAAGATGCCTCTTTAGCTCAGAGGTAGAGCAGCGGTTTCGTAAACCGCAGGTCGCGGGTTCGAATCCCGTGAGAGGCTTAAAAAGCGGGAATAGCTCAGTTGGCAGAGCATCAGCTTCCCAAGCTGAGGGTCGCGGGTTCGAATCCCGTTTCCCGCTCTAACCTGGTGTAAGTTTGTACCTATGATCAATATATTCTACAAGGAAAACGGAAAAATATCGCTGCACCAGGGAGAAAATGGATTTGAAGTAATTCCTAAAAAAGCAATACTTTGGATTGACTTATTGCAACCATCTTACGAAGAAAGAGTAAAAACCGAAGAACTATGTCATATTACATTACAAACAAAAAAAGAAATAGAAGAAATTGAAACTTCGTCACGTTTTATTGAAACCGACGATTCTATAATAAATAATTCTCAGTTTCTTACTGTTATTGATAACGAATTTCATAAGGAACCTGTCTCGTTTGTTATTAAAGATAATATTCTAGTAACATATCGTCAGATAGAATTAATGACTTTTGCTGAAGCATACCGAAAAGTACTTTATTCTACAAAAATATCCGACGCGTACACCATATTTACTCTTATTTACGAGATTCGCATTGATCTTGACGCCGACATGATAGAAGGGCTGATTAGAGAAATTGCATCTCTTTCGAAGGTCGAAAATAAAGATATAGTTACAGAAGATGCTCTTTCGTTGGCTACAAAATACCAAGAATATACTATGTTTATCAGAGAAGTTATTATCGATAAACAAAGAGTTTTATCGTACCTTCTTAAAAGCGATTTATTTCCAGAAATGCTCCATGAAAGAGTTAGAACAATGCTCAAAGATATTAATTCGTTAATTTATTATACCGACTTTTGTTTCCAAAGGTTAGATTATATACAGAATAATATACTTGGTTTAATTAATATTGAACAAAATAAAATTATAAAGCTTTTTACTGTGGTTACAGTCATTTTAATGCCACCAACCCTTATTGCTAGTATCTATGGTATGAATTTTGAATTTATGCCCGAATTAAAATGGAAATGGGGTTATCCTCTTTCTTTGTCTTTAATGGTGTTATCGGTCGTTATTTCTCTTGTTCTTTTTAAAATTAAAAAATGGTTATAATTAATTTTGCTTTGAAATTTAAAATAAATTGTGATAGCTTTAAGAAAATTTAATTGATAAAAAAAACCAATTTATTTAGAAGAAAATGCTACGCAGTAAGTAGTAAAAAAGTTGTAAGGAGTTTAAGTATTTATTCTCCACATTCGTTGCAAATAATTTCTTTTACTTGAGGGTTTTCGAACGATTGGAACGAAATTTTTTTTCGCTTATATAAATAGCAAAGGCGTTCTTTGTCCATTGCTATAGCTCGTTTTATTGCGTATACAAACTTTGGGGATGAAAATTTATAAGTAATATGAGTACATATTGCTAAATAAGTAAATATTAGTTCATCAAAAACATTGGGTGTTGTTAGCCATGGTTCAAGTAAGCGTGCTGCTGTTTCAAAATCCTTCTGAGAAATAAAAATTTGGGCAAGTTTTAAAGAATTTTGCCAAGTAGGTTTTGTTAATTTAAGGATGCTTTTTATAGTATCTAAACTAGCTAAAATTAGAGGCGACATAAAATTTGTAGTATCTAACGCGGCAATAATTTTAAATTGTAGCTCTAGATTAAGCAAATCAACTGTTTTACTTCTAAGTGAAGTATTGTATAACGAACTTACATCTTTTTGTAATGAACTGATATTTTGTTCGTTAGTTAGATTTTCAAACATCATTCGGCAATAGCAATAGTTATATTTTATATATTCGTTCGACGGCTTTAATTTGTATAGTTGTTCAATCTTTTTGCATATTTTTTCGTTAATATCTTCTTTTTTAATGTATTTTTCGAGCCATAATTTATTCATTAACAAACCAGCAGTTTCTGGTTTTTCAGGAATTTCTTGATTATATACAGCATTTTCACTAAAAACACCTTTTACAATCTTTTTAAAAATATATTTCTGTATTCTAAGAGCAGTTGAGTAATTTTCTTCTTTTACATTTTTATTAAATCTGCTAATCACATATTTTTCTTCGGTTGTTTCGTCGAGTTTATATGTTATATCCATGGTTACTCTTGCATACCTATGGTTTTTAAGTATTGGTTCAAGCTTTTCTTGAAGCTTATTTTCTTGTATGTATTTTTTTATTTCTTCAATAGGTTTATCTGCAAGAAAAGCCCATTGCGTGTTTTTTATATCTCTTTTGAAATCTTCTATGTTTTCTGAAGTTATTATTTTAATGTGAAACTTAGATTTCTGAATTTCTTTTAGTGCTTGTACAATACTTTCAGCTCGTTTTTGTTGTAATTCCTTATTTATATCTTCTCCACCTTCAAGCGACGAAAATGCTTCTATTTGTAATTTGTTTATGGTATAATCTGGTTCATTAAGTTTATCAAGTATTGGTTTTATATCATGTATTTTGTATTCGTATTTACCTTTTTCGAAAGGAACTTTAAATTCGATTGTAGATTTTTCTGCAATTGGAGTATATTCTTCGCCAATAATAACAGTATCGGCCAAAAGTGTAAGTTCTTTTGAAAATTCAATATTAGCTTCTTCTTCGTAAGATGGAGTTATTGTCATGCACAAATGATTGTTTTTTATGATGAGCAAGTTTAATTCATAATTTTCATCGATACCTTCAGGAATTGTTCCTATTTGGGTATCTATTTTAATTTTCTTTTCTTTGGGATCAATTATAGTGTTGTTGTTTACTAAATAATCGAAATTAACTGGTTTTAATAATATGCCTTTGTTTATGTTTCTTAAATCAACAATATTTGGACCTTTACATGGATATTGCGATTTTTGAACAATATCTACAGCAATAGCATCTTCAGGGGTTTTAAGAATTGACTTAAGTAATTTTATATTATTATGTTTAAAGAAAATTTTCTTGTCTTTAACATATAAACATTTGTGCAAATTTTCTATGTTTCTGTACTTTGAACAAATTTTACATTCTTTATTGTCGTAAGGAAGTATTCCATAAGTTTTTGTAGTGTAAGGAATTTTTAAATTATTTTTCAATTTGTATCCATCGTTATATAAAGAGTAATTTGCAAAAAGTATTGATATATAAACTTTTTTCTTTGCCACGTCAAGCGAAGAACCGATGCCTATAAAAATATATCGTGGACTTTGAAGATAAATGTTTAACTTATTATCTGTAACAAGTTTAAATCCAATATCTTCGGCCAATTTACCATAAGTATAAACCTCATTTGGCGAAGAAATATTATTTTTTAAAACTATTTCGTCGGCAATACCACTACCTCCAAAATATATTACTCTATCTTTTGTTGTTTTCTTTTTGCCTTCGCCTTCTAGGGTTGTTGTTTGTATTTCTGCCATGTATCTTGAATGATCTTCGGCACAGCTAGCTAATATAGGATTTATTTGGAGTGTATCTAATCGTTCTTTTTCTCTGTACTTATTTATATAAAATAGTATTAAAGAGTTTAATATATCGGACCGAAAATCATCGGCATCGATAGTTTGATTGTACCACTCTTTAATTTTAATGTTCTTTGAAAATATATTCTCTTGCGATTTTAGGAGACTTACATATTGAAAAAACAAAATAAATGAAATAAAAAAATATTTTGAGAAAATATTATACATAAAAAAACTGCTTAAAGGTACTAATTTTTTTTGAATTAACTAATACAGTTAATTAATTGCTTTTTAATAACTTAGAAGGAATAATAATATTTTTTTCTTTACTTTTTAAAGTTGTTTCATTTACTTTGTAACAAATTGTATAAATTATTATGGAAGAAAAAGTAAAATCGTTAATTTTAGGATCGGGACCTGCAGGATATACAGCAGCAATTTATTTGAGTAGAGCGGGATTATCGCCAGTTCTTTACGAAGGTATATTGCCAGGGGGGCAGTTAACAACAACTACTATTATTGAAAATTTTCCTGGTTTCCCAGATGGAATTGGAGGGGTGGAACTTATGGAAAGAATGAAACAACAAGCAATTCGTTTTGGTACAGATGTAAGATATGGTGTTGCTACTAAAGTTGATTTTATTACTGGCCCCCTACATAAAGTATGGATCGACAACGAAAAAATTATATATGCCAATGTTGTAATAATAGCAACTGGAGCTTCTGCAAAATATTTAGGACTACCATCAGAAGAGAAATACAAAGGGAAAGGTGTTTCGGTTTGTGCTACATGCGATGGTTTTTTTTATAAAAATCAAAATGTAGCTGTTGTAGGAGGTGGCGATACTGCATGCGAAGAAGCATTATATTTATCTACAATATGTAACAAAGTGTATATGATTGTTCGAAAAAATTATCTTCGTGCTTCAAAAATAATGCAACAAAAAGTATTTAATAACCCTAAAATTGAAATTCTTTTTGGTTATCAAACAAAAGAAATAGTTGGCAATTCTGAGGGTGTTACGGGTGCAATACTTATAAATGAGACTGGCAAAGAAAGAAAAATTGAAGTATCAGGCTTTTTTGTTGCTATAGGTCATACACCAAATACCGAAATATTCAAAGGGCAATTAGATCTTGATGAAAGTGGTTATATAATTACGAAACCAGGTAGTACTCAAACTAATATAGCTGGAGTGTTTGCTTGTGGTGATGTTCAAGATAAAGTTTATAGGCAAGCAATTACCGCTGCTGCAAGTGGTTGTATGGCTGCTATCGAAGCAGAAAAATATTTAAACTTAATTAACTAAAAAAATGAAAAATTAATGCTTATCAGATCATATCTTTTTGCTAAATTTGTATTCAAACAAAATTTAGGTACACCAGTAAAGAAAATAACTTTATGTGATTATTTAATATTAATTATAAAGCATAAGCTATGAAAAGTTTTGCTTTATTATTTGTAACATTTTTGATGTTTAGTATTAGGTTAGTCTCGTGTGAAATTATACTACTTATAGCAGATAAAGATAAGAAAGAATATAAAAGAGGCGATATAGTTATAGTAAAAGTTGAAATACATTTAACTCATAGAAATTGTCCCTATAAGGTAGAAGAAACGAAGTTTGAGCAACAAGGTGTTGAAATTATTTCGGCAACAAAATGGAAGGAAAAAAAACCAGGTTGTTGGGAAAAAAAATTAAAAGTTAAAATAACGGCAAACAAAGATGAAGTGGCAAGATTGGGTGTAAAAAGGATATGCGAAAAAGGTGGAGCAAATGAGTTTATAGATTTTAAACTTAAATAACAAGCAAACAAGAATTTGAAATTACCATTGTTTCTGAACAGGTAAATAATTCGAAGAGAGTGTTTAAAAATTAAAAATTTCTTACCATTAATAATTCAAAGTAAACGAAAGTGGAAAAAATTGTTAAATTTCTAAGTTAATGATAGCCTGAAAGTTAAAATAAAAATGAAATATTAGATAATAATAGAAAAGGTTTGTTTGAAAAGTTTATATTCAAATTAGTGACTAATTCTTTTTTAAATTTTTAATATGATTAAAGTACTTTTAGTTAGATTATTGAAAACAAGTTGAACGAAAACAAATAACACCTATAAATATGCTTTAAAGGCTCCAAAAGTAAACATATAATTAATGAAGAATTGCGAAAGTTTAGGAATTATTTATAAATTGTTTAATTAATTCGAGTCCTTGAAGTATTTCTTCTTTTTCTCTAGCTGCATTAAATCTTACATAATTTTTTGCTTTTTTAGCAAAATGTTCACCAGGGACAATTGCTACTTTTTTTGTTTCGTATAGATCTACAGCAAACTTGAAACCATTTTTAAATTTACTAGGCAACTCAGCCCAGATAAAATATCCGCCGTCGATTTTAGGTATTTTAAATCTCAGTTCTTCAAGTTTATTTTTCATTAAAAGGAAAGATTCTTTCATTTTTTGTCTGAGCTCAATAACATATTTAGATATAAATCCTTCCTTTTCAATATATTCTGCAATAGCAGCTTGCAATGGATGTACTACACAAAGTCCCACATAGTCGTGTATTGCTTTAATTTTTTTTATATTTTCCACATTGGAAATTAAATAACCAACACGCCAACCTGTAATAGATAATAGCTTTGAGAAACTATTAACATAAAATAAGTATTCATTTTGTAAGTCGAATTGCAAAAATGGTGGTTTATTAAAATATAGTTCACGATAAACAGCATCTATTATTATGTAGACTTTATATTTTGTTGATATGTTGTAAAATTGCAGCATTTCTTTTTCTGAAAATATTTTGCCAAAAGGATTGCCGGGGCTATTGATAAATATAAGGTTAATCTTTTCTTTTTGAATAATCGATTCTATTTTATCAAAATCAATTTCTGAATTAAAATAATCGTAAAAGTAAAATTTATCGTTATAAATTTTAGCGAGGTTATCGTATATTTCATACACAGGTTCAAACCCAAGAATTTTTAATTTCTTTAATTTTTGCTTTAAAAAAAGGTAGGTTAAACAAATTGCTTCTGTTGCTCCGTGCAAAACAATAATATTTTCTTCGTTTATGTTATTAAAGTACTGTATATAATGAGATCTTATAAGATCAACTAACTTAAAGATCCCTGATGCTGGTGCATATTGATGAACATCTTTTCTCTTAACAATTTCAGAAGTAATTTGGAGGAGCATGTTTGGAGGACTAAAGCCGGGTACACCCTGGGCAAAATTTATTCCTCCATATTTTTTTACCTTATTGCTGAAAAAACTTATTAACGAACATTCAGGCTTTTGATATTTTTCCATATAAACAAATAAAACAAATAACCTTAGAATTTTTATTACGTTATTTTTGTAATAATTTTTTTACCTTTTCAGCTATGTCCTTATTGGTTGTTTTACCTGCAAGCTTACGTAAAGCAATAGACATTACTTTCCCCATTTCTTTTATATCTGAAACCTTTAAATCTTCAATAATTTTTTTAATTTCACTTTCTAGTTCTTCGTCAGAAAGCATTTGGGGTAGGTACTGTTTAATTATGTTTGCTTCGGCTAATTCTTTTTCGGCCAAATCGTACCTGTTGTTTTGTTTATATATTTCGGCAGCATCTAATCTTTGTTTGTATAACTTTTGTAAAATTTGAATTTCTTTTTCTTCAGATAACATTTGATTATTTTCTGACTTTGCTATTAGAAATGCAGTTTTAATGCTTCGTAATGTTTCTAATTTTTCTTTTTCTTGATTTAAAATTGCCCTTTGAATATCTTCATTAACCTTGTTAAATAAGGTACTCATAATTTTTTGCAAAGATATAAGATTTTCACAAATATGTGTTAATAAAAAATTGAAAAATTTTTTTATAATTAAAAATTTTTGTGTTTTTTAGTATTGTTTAATTGTAAAATTTTTTAATATGGCCACGAAAAAAACAGATGCCAAGAAAACTACAAAGAAAACTGCAGCTAAGAAATCTGAAAAGAAAGCTGCTTGCAAGAAAACAAAGAAGTAGTTTTTTGATTCTGTTAACCACAGAATGATTGAATAAAAAGGGGGTCGCACGATCCCCTTTTTAATTTGAAACTTACAACTTAAGTGTAAAAATTATTTTACAATAGTTTGTAGAAATATTATCATTCATTTTAGGAAGGGAAGGTTTTTAGTATTCATTAAAAAATGTGAGCAGGAATTTAAGAATCGTTTATATTTAGAAATTAAAATTCATTTTAAAATTTTCTGAGCTATATTTACAGGTACTCTTTTTTTCCCGTCGTAAGCAATAATAAAAGCGTCGGTAAAACCGAGTTTTATAAGTTCATTTTTACAATTCTGTGCGTCATTAAAAGTCTTGAAATAACCTGCAAAATATGTTGTAAAATTATTTTCATCGGTAGATTTATCTAATCCATATTTATTTGATATTTCTGGAAATTTTGAAGCAATATTAGCTGGAACAGCATCTTTAAATACTCCTATTTGAATTTTATAATGTAAATTGTTTATATCAATGTCATTATATTCATCTACTGAAAAATTGTTAGTTGTAGATTTAGAAACACTTATATTTTCACTATTTTTTAACAACACCGATGGGTTCATGGTTTCAATAGTTGCAGCTTCAGATACAGATATTCTTTTCCCTTTAAAATATGCAACAACAAAAGCATCGGTATAGCCGTTATTAACAAGGTTGTCTTTTACTTTATTAGCTTCGAAACGATTGTTAAATCTTCCCACTAAATAACGAATATATCCATAAGCTTCGTCGATATAAACAGGCGATATTGCATCGTAATATTCTTTTGAAACTGGAGTCTTAAAAACACCAATTTGCACACTATAAAATAAGTTAGTTACAGAATTTATTTTAGGAATAGAAATAGAATATGAACTTGCCTTTTCTTGGATGACAGTTTGTTGGTCCGATTTTTCTGAAGTTACTTCTATTTGTGGTATTGATGTTACTGTTTTAATTTTTTCTTTTTCGGCGGTTAAGATTCTTTCATATTCTGGTGAAGTTGAAGTTTTTAAAATTTTTCTAGCTTCGTATAAAGGAATTCTTTTGCCATTATAGAAAGCAACAATAAAGGCATCGGGGAACCCAAGTGGTTTTATATAATCTCTAACCATTGCAGCAGCTTCTTCTGAGTAAAATAAGCCAACAAAGTAACGATAAAATCTGCTTTCCGGAAGTTTTTCAGCGGTAACAGGGTATATACCGCGAAAAACATTATCTTTTACTGGGCGATAAAAAGCTCCTATTTGAACTTTAAAAACTAAGCCTTCTGGTAAAGGTGCATTTATTGGAATTGGATTTGTTTCGCTATAAGGCGACGATTTATAAAAAGCAAAACCCATTGGAATTGATGTTTGAGTAGGTATTGGTATTGGTAATTTACTAATAGCATTTGTTTTAGCTTCTTTTGTTTCTTTAGATTTTAATATAGGAGAAGTTGTCGTATTTAAAGTTAATTGTGAATTGGTTTCAGATATTTGGTTATTTATTACTTCTTCTGTCTTAATTTTAATTTCGTTAGCTTGTATATTATTATTTTGATTTGTTTCAGTTTCTATCTGTTTTTCTATTACAATATTTTTAAAATTTTCATTGTTTTCTTTTTTATCTGGTAATTCTAACTCTTGCTTTTTATTTATTTCGTTATATTGGGTTGTTTTTGTTGGAGTATAATCATTAGTATTAATATTTTGATAGGTATCTACGATTTTATTATCAGCAATAATTTCTTCTTCATATTTAGTTTCAATAGGGGTAATATTTGCCTTGTTAGTGATTACAAGTTGTTCGTCAATAACCGATTTTTTCTTTTCTTTATATTCTGCAACTTCTTCTTCAAGTGGTTTTAGTTTTAGATAAATTGTATAGGCTTTTTCTTGTTTTGTTATAGCTTCTTTTTCTAAAGAGTCTGCTTCTAAAAGGTAATTATAAGCTAAGTACGCATTATTTGTAATATAAGCTTTATCTCTTAACGATTTTGCTTTATAATAATCTTTTTGTGCGTCTTTTTCAAATTGTATTGCTTTAAGAGTTTCTTCGTCTTTATTGTTTGGTCTTATTTTACTTAAATTACTTTCGTATATGTTGTAATAAGCATCGTTTATTTTTTCTGAAACTTCTGCTTTTGTATATTCATATTTAAACCATTCGTTTTCTTCTTTTTTAATTTGTTTATTTATTTTTTCTTTTTCTTTGTCGTCTTTAGCATGTTTTAACGATTCTTTTAGCATTAATACTTTCTTTTTATAACTCTCAGATACATTATTTATATCGTTTAAAGTTTTCGTAGCCTTATTTGCTTCGTCGAGTTGTTTAAGTTCCTTTTCAGAAAGATTTAAATGTTCTAATATTCTATTGGTTCTAACTTTAATTACATCTTCTGTGTAAACTTTTTTATCTAATGCTTCAAGGCGGTCAACTTTCACTAATGTATTAGTAACAATGAATATTTCGGAATTGGTGTTTGTTAAAGCATCGATTGCATAATTTTGATTGTCAAGTGCTTTCTGTTGCAAGTCAAGAATTTTTTTCGAAGTAAGAATCTTATCTTTAGGAGTTTGATATGTTGTTAATTGCTGTTTTAGGTTATTGGCTTCGTTGTAATAGAATTCAGATTCTTTAAGAAACTGACGTGCTATTGCTTTTTTTTCGTAGTCTATATTTTGGTTTTGTATTAACTCAGTAATTTTTCTATTATATAATTCATATGTTATTTTATTATTTTTATCGTAAACATTCAGTATTTCTGTAATTTCTTTTTCTACATGTTTTTCAGTTTTAGCAATTTCTTTAGCTAGTTCTTTTTTTTGAGTAGGAGAGTAACTATTTTCTATTTCTTTATATTTTTCAGTTAAAGTATTAATTAGTTTAATATTTTTCTGATACTTATCTTCTACTTTGTCTTTTTCGCGTTGTGCTAAAATTAGTTGTTTATTTTCCTCAGGTGTAAGTTCAATAACATTTTTAACAGCATCAGGTTCAGAACTAGTTTCTTGTCTGCTTTCAATATACAAGTCTATAGCATACTTTTGTTTTTCTGTAATAATGTTATCGTAAAAACAAGCTTTCTTGAGCAAGGATAACTTTTCTTCGGGATCGTTACTGCTTAAGGCGAGAGTTTTAAATTTATTAGATTTTTCTTTTAAGGCTTCTATTTCTTTTTCTAAGATGTTTGCATTTTTAACTTGTTCTTTTGAAAAATCGTAATTTCTTACATTTGTTAATATTTCATTGTATACTTTGTAATTATTATCTGCAGCTTTATTTACCTTATTAAAGTATTCAGAAAACGATTTATTAAATTCGGTCGAGACATTTTTAATTTCGTTTTCTAATCTTTTTATTTCGGACGAATTTTTTTCGTTTTCTTTAAAACTTTTTAAATGGTTAAGTTTTTCAATTTTATCTTTTAACTCAGATTCATAGGTTTCGTCTCTTAATTGATTTGCTTCGCTTAACAATTGTTGCTGTTGTAAAGTTAAGTTCAATGGATATTTATTTTGATATTTTACCCTCGCAAGAATTATGTTTTCGTTATTAGTAGGTAATTCTTGATTGGTTTGAAAATCTATTTTTTCTTTAATCTCTGCAAGTTTTTTATTTATTTCTTCTAGTCGTTGTTTATTGTTATCTATTTCTTGTTGTAAGTTAGATATATATTTGTTTAAAGTTTCTTTTTCTTCATTATCGTTTGTGTATTCGAGTTGTTTGTTCAATGTTGAGAGTTTATTTTCTTGTTCTTTAATGATATTTGTGTAATATACTTTTTGATAGTTTAATTCATCAATATTATCTTGAGTATTATTTAAAACTGGTAGAATGGGATTAATAGCTTTTTGTTGATCATCTTTCGCAGAATAGTGTTCGTTTGGTATTGCATTACTTTGCAGAATTAATTCCGACGATTCTTCGGGTTTATTGTACTCTATTTGTTTTTTTATACTTTCAGCTTTACTAAACGTTAATTGTTTTTCTTTTTCTGTAAGTTCTGCAATTAATTTACTTTTTTCTTTTTCAATATAAGAAAATTCTTTAGGTGTACGTGAGTCAGATTTTACAAGTTGAGCAAATTCTGTTAATTGTTGTCTTTCTTGCTTAAGGTCTTCAATATCTTGTCTTTGTTTTTGAATAAGTTCTTCTAAAGCATTTTTTCTAAATTCAAGTTTGTCTTTTGTATTACTATCAGTGTAATACAAATTTAAAGAGTCGTTAATTTGCGATAATAAATATTCATTTTTCTTTAAATCATTAATTTTTTGTTCTATTAGTTTTTCTCGTTGATTATATTCATATAGTATTGAAGTGTATTTGTTTTGACTTTTTTCAAGTCTAGCTTTGTTTGAATTAGTTGCTTCGATAATTGCTTCATCAACATTGTTTTGCTGGCTCAGAGCAGAAGCAAAGGCTTTTACTTTCGAAATATCTTTTTCCATCTCTTTGCTTACTTCTTCAAATTTTTTTGCAAGATTTAAAAGAGTAATGGCATCTTTTTCAAGATTTTCGGCTTTATTAATGATTTCGTATGCCTGGTATTTTAATTTTTCACTTTCTACAGGATCTTTAATTTTATTGGCCTGATTGTTTAAATTAAATGCTTGTTGTCTTAACCTATTGGCTTCATCGTTTTTATTTTTTGCCATTTCGTAAGCAACTAAGCTCTGATGTTCAATTTCTTCTTTATTTTTTTGAACAGCTTCAATATCTTTTTTAATATTATCAATAATATCTAAAGGTTTCAGCTTGGGATTAAAGGTAATAGGTTCTGGTTTAAATTTAGTGATATCGGGAAGTATATAATTTTGTTCAGATTGCATTAAAGTGCTTGTTGTTAATTTTTGTTCAATAAAAGGTTGTTTTTCGTTATATATTATTTCTCTTTCTTTTTGTTTTTTTTCTTCGGCTTGTTTAATTTTTTCGATAGGAGATACTTCTAATCTAGAAATTGTTTGAATTTCTTCTATATTTTTAACTTCGCGTCGGATAGGATTTTTGTCGACAATAATTTTATAAACTGTAATATTGTTATTTCTTGTTTCACGATTTGAAGTGAAATAAGCGTAAAATTGATTTTTATCTACGATATACAAAAAATCATCGTAAGGAGTATTAATAGGAAAATCGAGATTTACAGGAGGTTGCCACTGATTTTTAGTAGTATCGAATACAGAATAAAATATATCGTATCCGCCCATGCTATTGTGTCCCTTTGACGAGAAAAACAATGTGTTATTATTGCTGAAAAAGAAAGGAAAATCTTCATCGTATTCAGTATTAATAATATTCGGTAACCGTTCAGGTTTACTAAATGTACCGTCTGGCATTATTTCTGTTTTATATATATCTCTGCCAAACTCAATTGAGTTTCCATAACTTCCGTAATATATAGTTTTTGAATTATTAGGTAGAAATATCACAATATTGGGTTGCTCGAGTTTTTTATCGATAGAAGTTTTTAATTCTTTGGGCTTAATAATTAATTTACCATCGAATTCTTTTAGATCGTATGAGTAAAAGTAGTTTTCTGCTTTTATTCGTCTGTTATCAACTACGGTTAAATCGCTTAGGTAATTTAACAATTGTTTACCATTATTACACATGGCGATTAATCTTTCTACCTGATATTCTTTTATAAGTTTCGATTGAGCCTGTTGTTTAAAATCTTCATAAAATTTAATTGCAGTGTCAAACTGATATAACAAATGATTTGCTCTTCCAATGTAATATTTTATTATAGGGTCATTTAATTTGCTATCGGCAAATTCTAAATATTTGATTGCTTTTTCTATGTTTTCGTTGTTTTCTATTAAACATGCACCATAATAAAAATTATATCTTTCGTCTTTAGGGTACAAGCTTAATAATTGACTAAATAATGGTTGTGCTTCTACGAATTTTTTTTGTTTAAATAATTGTATTGCTTTCAATTCTAACTCTTTTTCATTAGCTGATTGCGAATATATGTATTGTGTTAATACAACGAGTACAAAAACCAATAACGTTTTGCAAAACTTCATTTACTAAAAATACAATTTACAAATATAAATAAATTTTTATAAATTGATTTTAGAGAATTAAAAATAAATTAACAACACACTGTTCTTTAAAAATTAGAAAAATTTAACATTTTTCGCTGTTAATGTCATAATTATTTTGTCGTATCTCTTTCAAATTCTATTGATTGTTGTTCAAGGCCATTTTCAACTTCTTTTTTTGTTTGTAATTCTTGAGTTTTTTTATCTTCATTATTTTGTTGGGTTCCACAAGCTATAAAAATTACAAAAAGCAAATAAAGTGTTAATTTTTTCATATGTTTTATTTTTTATTCAATGCTCTAGGGGTCCATAATGATAAAAATCTTATGACTTTAGTTGTATCGTATGAATTACCAACTTCTAAAAAAGAGGTGTCTTGTGTGTGTATTCTATTGCCTTCTGTGTCGAGAATTACGATTACTGGAAATCCAAATCTTTGAGGATTACCAAGCATTTGCATTGCTTCAATGTTTTTATTTTCCTTACTATAATTTAAGTGAATAAGTATGAAGTTGTTTTTTATTAGAGTATCGATTTTCTCGATTTCTGTACAAAATTTATTAAATTTAATACACCATGGACACCAGTTCCCTCCGATTTGTATCATTACAAATTTATTTTCTTTTTTGGCTTTATTTAAAGCTGCTTTAATTTGATCAATGCCATTTAATTGCGGATCGTATAATTTGTTTTTGTCTTGCGTGAAAGAAGGTATAATTTTTAAAAATAAGAAAATTATAACAACTATAAATTTATGCATTTTTATTTTAAATTACTATTTAGGTATTCTTTTAAGGTTCTGAATGGAATGTTTTGAATAATACCCCATTGGTTTATTAAAATGTCTTTTTTATATAAGAGTTCTGAATCGTCGGAGTAAATTAAAAGTGTAGCTGGTAAAGGGAAACGAATTGGTATTGTTTTATTATTTTTCTTTTTAAGTTTTACATTGGCAAATTGATTATAATACGATAAGAAAGATGCTTCAGGCAATATTTTTACATAAATAGGTTCAGATAATACAGTTTGTGCTGTACTAAAGCCATATTTTTCGCTAAAGAAGCCAACAATTTCTTTATATGGTTTAACAAAGGGAATTATTTCTATTGAATATTTCAATTCTCTAACATAATGTTTACCAATAAATAATGATAAATATTCAATTTCTTCGTTATTAAGAATATCATAAATATACTTAGCGGCTTCGCCTTGGGGCACATATTCTAAATCGCCAGAAAATAACTCGTATCTTTTTTTTCTTAAATCAAAAATGTGATTTGAGGCTTCTAATGCTTGCTCTTCTGTATTTAAGGAGTCAATCTTTATTTTAATTACTGGCATTTTCTTTAAAATTGAATCTATAAGTATAGTTTTATAGGAGGTATCGATTTTTTTATAGTAAATGGTTTCTTTACCTCGAGTTAAATATATTTCATTAAAATAAAAAGGTTTAAAATTATTAAGAAAGTTTAGTTCGTTATTATTTTCAATCTTATTGTGAGTGCTCTGGAAAAAATTATATAAAGATGGTGGCAAATTTTTATAAAAACACACATATAAATTACTTGAATCGACAATATTTTTTGTTATGGCATAAACGTTATTTAAGATATATGTTTTTTTTTCCTTAGTACCTATATTATCATAACCAAGGTATTTTTTTGCGTATGCAGCGAAAGGGCCGGGTTTGTATAAAATTTCTTTTATTTCGAAAATTACTTCAATTTTTGTTAATGGTAAAAAGTATACTAAATGATTCTTATCGAATTTTTTTACTTTAGAGATATGTTCAACTTTAATTGTAGAGCACGATAGAGTAAAAACAAGTAATATAAATAAAAAACTTTTCATACTACAAAAATAATTCAAAAGTATAAAATGATAAAATTTAAATTAATCCCCAAATTTTCCACGATTCTTTTGCTTGTTCAATAAGCATAGACATACCATTAAAAACCGGACAATTCATAGAAAGAGCATATTTCATTAATTCTGTAATTTCTGGATTGTAAACAAGATCAATAAGGAAAGGGGAATTATTAAAAACACTTTGAGGCACAAAAAAGTTATTAGTGGTATAATTAAATGTACCAACAGGTGTAGCATTTATAATTAAAGTAACATTATCTATTGTGCTCAAGTCGTTATAAGTAATAGTATTTACGTTTTTTACAGTTCTACTTACAAATATATGTTTTAAATTATATTTTTTTAAAACCCATGAAACAGTTTTTGCTGTGCTACCAGTGCCTAAAATTATAACATTTTTATGATTTTGTTTAAGTATAAAATGATAAGCCTTTTCGAAACCAATATAATCGGTATTATACCCATCGAGTATTATTTCATTATTATCACGAATTATTTTAATAACGTTTACAGCATTTATTTTTTTTGCAATTTTATCGATTCTTGAAAGGTATTTTATTATTTCTGTTTTGTAAGGGAAAGTTACATTAAGTCCGCATAAATCTTTATTTTCAAGTAGTATTTTATTAACTTCTCCTATTTCGTTTATTTCAAATAACTGATAATTATGGTTTTTAAAAACAGACGAAAAAATTTCTTTCGAATATGAATGTTTTAAACTTTTACCAATTAAACCAAATAACATATATTTGCAAAAATGAAAGTAAAAAATAAGAAACAATTTTATAAAGAAGTTTTGAATATTTTAAAAAAAAGTATACCCGAACCAAAAACAGAATTATTATTTCAAAACGATTTTCAACTACTTGTAGCAGTTGTTCTTTCTGCACAATGTACCGACGATAGAGTTAATAAAATTACAAAAGTATTATTTGAAAAATATTCCGATGCATATTCGTTAAATAACGCTAAAGAAGAAGATATATATAATGTAATAAAATCTTGTTCATACCCAAATTCAAAAGTAAAATACATAAAAGGCATTGCTAAAAAAATTGTAGAAGAATATAACGGTAAAGTGCCTTCTGAATATGAAGAACTAATTAAATTACCAGGGGTTGGTAGAAAAACAGCTAATGTTGTTATGTCTGTTTTATTCGATAAACCAGTAATAGCAGTAGATACTCACATATACCGTGTTTCAAAGAGAATAGGTTTAGTAGACAAATCATACAATATACTACAAGTTGAAAAAGAATTAACCAAATATATAGAAAGAAACGAAAGAAAAAACGCTCATCATTATTTACTATTACATGGTAGGTACGTCTGTAAGGCTTTAAAACCATTGTGCAAGCAATGTGTACTTAGGCACCTTTGTAAGTATGAAAATAAAAATTTTGATTAATTAACATGCGATTTTGATAAGTTTCATGATTAAAGGCTTATAATATACTTTTGATATTATTACTTTTGCAATAAAAAGTTATTGATGAAAAGCGTTAATTTAGTGTTGATTGGAGGAGCTGAAGATAAGTATGAAGAAATGAAGATTTTGAAAAAGTTGTGCGCATTGGTAGATTATGAAGATATTGTATTAATTCCAACTGCTTCGTATTATCCAGAAGAGATAGCAGACACCTATAAAGAAGCATTTGGTAAAATTGGTGTTAAAAATTTGAAAGTTTTAGACATAAGGTACAGGGATGAGTGCGATAGAGAAAATAATTTAAATGAAATAAATAATGCAAAGCTTGTATTTTTCAGTGGTGGCGATCAAGTTAAGTTGCTCGAAACCTTAAGGGGAAGTGCTTTGGAAAAACTAATTTACAATAGGTACAAAAAAAATAAATTAATTATAGCAGGAACAAGTGCTGGAGCAGCCTCGGCATCGGATGTAACATTATTTGATGGTGATTACAGTGGGTTTATAAAGGGTAAAGTAAAAACCACAAAAGGTTTTGGTTTTATAGAAGAAGTTATAGTAGATACTCATTTTCTTAACAGGGAGCGTTTACCACGCCTTATTCAGGTATTAGCTATGAATGTTGAAAAAAAAGGAATTGGAATAGACGAAAATACAGCCGTATTTATCGATAATAATAATAATTTAGAAGTTGTTGGAGAAAACATGGTTACACTCGTTAATGCCGACAGTGTTACTTATAACGATTATTTTGATATTGAAGAAAACAAAGTTTATAACATAAATAATGTTAAAATTGGATTTTTATCAGAAGGGTCAATATTTAACCTAAAGAAATGGGAAATTATAAAACCTCAAAATAATGTGTATAATCTTTCTAATGTTAAAGCTAAAGAAATTTTTACAACACTTTTTTCTTAATCTTCGTTGTAAATAATATTAACAACATTACCTTTTTTGTAAATAGTTGTTTTTATTAATTTCCCATTTTCGTCGTAAGTATATTTTTTCCCATCAATTAAACGTCCATTTTTCCATTCTCCTTCACGCTCAATCTTTCCATCTTTAGTATATGTTTTGTAAAATCCTGTGCCTGTAAAATATTCTATGTTAGAAGAAGAAGAAGGTATTTGTTTTTCTTCTTGTTTTTGAATAGGTACATTTTCTTTATTTTTACTTTCATCTTTTTTATCTTCAGTTTTTGAATGGTCGTAGATTTTTATTGAAGCTTCATCGAGTTTACCATCATTAAATACTTTTTCGGATATTAAAGACCCATTTTTGTCGTATTCTTTAATTATTCCAGATTCTTTACCATCTTTCCATTCGCCTACCATCATAAGTTTTCCGTTTTCATGGTAGTATTTTTGAATGCCTGTTCTTTTACCTTCCTGGTTATAATTCCATTCGTAAGCAATATTTCCATTACTATGATATAGTTTATATTCTCCCACCCATTTGTTTTCGTCCCAGTAACCTTCTTCGCTTATGTTGCCATTTTCAAAATAAAATTTTGCATATCCCTTGGCTTTACCATTCTTGTATGTAATTTCATACTTAATATTTCCATTAGGATAATAACCTTTCCATACTCCTTCTTTATTGCCGTGAACAAAATTACCTTCTTCTATTTTTACATTTCCATCATATATTATCCACCAACCATGATTATTTCCAAGTGAATCTTTTTTGTTGTATTCTTGTGTAAAACAATTAATACTTATTGTGACACAATAAAATAATATAGATAAATAATTGTACATTTTGTATACCTACTACAACTACAGTGTTATACGCTAAAAGTCAAAAAAAGTTTTAACATTTTTATAAGTTATGGTACAGAGCATAATTTCTATATATGTAAAAAAAAGATGTGTCTATAGGGATTCTGTTTATTTTAACTACTTTTATTTGATAAACAAAATCTCTCAACGTTGTATATTCTGTAATTTCTAAAGGTAACTTGCCAAAAAAATGAGGCAAAATTAAATAGTAGTGAATATGCTTAAATTTTGATCTAAAATAATTGAGCAGATAATAGTAAAAATTATAGTCTTTATTTTCTGAAACCCAAAAAGAAAGTTCAAAGTTTTCGGTCTTATTCTTTATTCGCCACTGGAAACATTTCTCGCCACATATAATTTTATAATTACCACTGTTTTTAACTTCTATCGACGTATCAATCTTCTCCTTTGTGTTATTTATATAATTTACAACATACATTTTTTTCTTAGGATTAATTCTTATAATTTTATTATCAATTAAGTTAATTATGCTAATATTTAGTATTTGAGTGTCTTTTATTTCATCAATTCTTACAAAACTATTTTTAATTAAATATCTATAGCAATTTGTATCGAAAAGAGTTCTTTCAACTAAATATAATTCTCCCTCAAAATTATTAGTAAACTTCTGAGGAATATCAGTTAGCAAAGCATAAGGAAAAGAAGCATTACTTGTATCTTTTGATTGTATTTTTTCGTTTTTAGCTTTACTTCCACATCCTTCAAGGACATAAATAAGAAAACCTAAATATAAAAAAATTATTATACTTTTCACTGTGCAAAATTAATTTAATTGAAATTGATTAATTTGAACATTTTGATAAAAACTATTTTTTAATTGATAATTTTACACTAATAATATACTAAAAGTATAACGTTGACCTTAAAGATATTAAGCCTTAAAACATAAAATTTTGCAAACTACATTTTAGTACGATTTTCTATTTTACCTAGAACAGTATTGCTTAATGTAAGCTATGTGAGATAACTACAGCTTATTCTGACGAAGATGTATTGCTTTCTTCTACAGAAACATATTTTTCTTTAATCTTAGCTTTTTTACCTTTAAGATTTCTTATATAAAATATTCTTGCTTTTCTTACTTTTCCTCTTTTGTTTATTTCTATACTTTCAATAAATGGGCTGTACAAAGGAAATATCCTTTCAACACCTACTCCATTAGAAATTTTTCTAACTGTAAATGTCTTTTTTAATCCTGTTCCTTTAATTTGAATTACTACACCTTTATAACTCTGAATTCTCTCTTTATTACCTTCAACAATCTTATAATTTACAGTAATGGTATCGCCTGCTTTAAAATCGGGTAGATTCTTTTTTTCTATTAACTTATCCTCTACTAATCTTATTAAGTCCATATGGGTGATAATTAAATTAAAAAGTTTTGCAAATTTATACAATATCTTACAATATAACAAAATAAAATTTTGAGTTTAATTAAACTTTTTATTACTTCAATAAAATTTCCATAAGTATTTTTATTCTTGATAAGTACAATTATTTATCAATTATACGAATATCGTTTATATTTTTTGTTAATGTTTCTGAAAAGAAACAAAGCCTTTGGTGTTAGTTTCCCCACTTATTTAGTTTTGAAAACTAAAATTTAAAAATTTTATAAATGACAATTTTGCATTGTGTAAATCTCTAAAAATTAGAATGTTAATTAAAATTTTTAAATTATTATGCAAATTTGACATAATTTATTTAAAAGGTTCAATAATTGTAGGTAAAAGAAAAAAAACAAAAAAATGAACCTAGATAAGTTTACAATTAAAGCTAGAGAAGTCATAGAAGGGGCAATTAATATTGCTCATACTAATAATAACCAAGTAATTGAAAATGGTCATCTTTTAAAATCGATTATAGAAAAGGAACCTAATGTAGCAAAATATATTTTTGGTAAACTTAATATCGATATTTATAATTTGGAACGAATTATTGATGGAGTATTGCGATCATATCCGAAAGTACATGGGGGCAATGTATACCTTTCTTCTTCGGTAGAAAAAGCAATAAGGTATGCCGAAGATCTTTCAAAGAAGTTAAACGATCAATTTATAGCGGTAGAACATCTAATTGTAGGAGTTTTCAATGCAGGCGACGAAATATCAAAATTATTAAAAGATTTAAAGGTTAACGAAAACGATTTACTCAAAGCAATAGAAGATTTAAGAAAGGGAAGAAAGGTTAACTCGCAAACGGCAGAATCTAACTACCAAGCCCTTGAACGTTTTGCAATAAATTTAAACGAAAAAGCCCGTTTAGGTAAACTCGATCCTGTTATTGGTAGAGACGAAGAAATACGTAGAGTTTTACATATATTATCAAGACGCACAAAAAATAATCCAATACTCATAGGTGAACCTGGTGTAGGTAAAACAGCTATTGTAGAAGGTTTAGCTCATCGTATTGTAAGAGAAGATGTTCCCGAAACTCTTAAATCCAAAAAAATTTATGCTTTAGACATGGGAGCTCTTATAGCCGGAGCCATGTATAAGGGTGAATTCGAAGAGCGTTTAAAATCTGTTATTAAAGAAGTTATAGAGTCTGATGGAGAAATAATATTGTTTATCGACGAAATACATACCCTTGTAGGTGCTGGACGTACCGAAGGAGCAATGGATGCCGCTAACATACTCAAGCCTGCTCTTGCACGTGGTGAACTGCGTGCAATTGGTGCAACTACATTGAATGAATATCAAAAATATTTCGAAAAAGACAAAGCCTTAGAGCGTCGCTTTCAGATTGTAATGGTCGATGAGCCCTCGGTAGAAGATAGTATTTCTATTCTTCGTGGGTTAAAAGAGCGTTACGAAAATCATCATAAAGTACGAATAAAAGATGAAGCAATAGTCACAGCTGTTGAACTTTCTCATCGCTACATTACCGACCGGAAATTGCCCGATAAAGCTATTGATTTAATCGATGAAGCTGCAGCAAAATTACGGCTTGAAATGAACTCTTTACCTGAAGAACTCGATGAATTGGAAAGAAAAATTCGTCAATTAGAAATAGAGAGAGAAGGCCTAAAAAGAGAAAAAGATACAGTAAAATTACCACAAATCGAAAAAGAAATTAATGAACTTAATGAATTACGTAAAGAGATGCGCTCTAAGTGGGAAAACGAAAAACGCTTAATAAATGAAATACAAAAACAAAAAGAACTAATTGAACAATATAAATACGAAGCAGATATAGCCGAAAGAGAAGGTCACTACGATAAAGTAGCAGAACTGCGATACGGACGAATTAGGGAGACAGAAACAAAAATAGAAAAATTACAAAAAGAACTTAAAGAAATTCAGAAAGAAAAACCACTAATAAAAGAAGAAATAGAAGCTGAAGATATAGCAGAAATTGTTTCTAAGTGGACAGGTATTCCTGTAACACGAATGTTGCAAAGCGAAAGAGAAAAATTGCTTAAGCTTGAAGAAGAGTTACATAAGCGTGTTATTGGTCAAGATGAGGCAATACGTGCAGTTGCCGATGCTGTGCGTCGTAGTCGTGCAGGCCTTCAAGATCCTAAACGCCCCGTTGGTTCGTTTATATTCTTAGGCACCACAGGAGTAGGTAAAACCGAACTTGCTAAAGCCTTGGCTGAATACCTATTTAACGACGAAAATATGATGACGCGAATAGATATGAGCGAATACCAAGAACGTCACTCCGTATCGCGTTTAATTGGTGCTCCTCCAGGTTATGTTGGCTATGATGAAGGTGGACAACTAACCGAAGCAGTGCGTCGTAAGCCATATTCAGTTATCTTGCTCGACGAAATAGAAAAAGCTCACCCCGATGTGTTTAATATACTTCTTCAAGTATTAGAAGATGGTAGACTTACAGATAACAAAGGACGAGTAGCTAATTTTAAAAATACAATCATTATAATGACATCGAACATTGGCTCACATATTATTTATGAAGAACTTGAAAAAGCAAACGAAAAAAACTTTTCAGAAGTATATGAAAAAACTAAAGAAAAAGTAATTTCCTTACTCAGGCAAACAATACGACCAGAGTTTCTTAATAGAGTTGATGAAATTATTATGTTTTCAACACTTTCTAAGCAAAACGTGATTGATATTGTAAAATTACAACTTAGGAATTTGCAAAAAATGTTAGAAAAAAATAACATTTATATGCAATTCACCGATAATTTGGTTAATTGGATTGTCGAAAATGGATATGAAATACAACTGGGAGCCCGTCCTATACGTCGTCTGATTCAAAAGGAAATTGTAAATGAATTATCAAAAATGATAATTGAAGGAAAAGTACGTGAAGGTAAGATACTTATTGACATATATGATAACAAAGTTGGTTTTAAAAATATTAACTAAACACTATAAAGAATTACGAGTTGTCTAATTATTAATTATAATAAAGACCTTTGCAAAACTACCAAAAAAAATTTTTCTAATTAAATCATGATTAAAAATTTTAACTTTCTAAAAAAATTCAAAAAATCATGTCTAATTTTTATAATTTTATGTAGCAAACAACAAAAATTGTTCACCAAATATTTCAATTTTGGTCTATTTTTGATTAGTAGTTACCCTCTGGGCACACTATACCTTACACACTTCAACAAGCCGTAAACTTCAATCAATGATTCTATTCACTGTTTCAAAAAATTTGCCACGTCTTGTCTTACGTACATCGTAAATATCAAAAAACTCATTTGCATATCACGTTTTATTTTCATACCAAAAAATATACTTTTATTAAAATGCTTAAAAAAAATATTACCTATGTTATTAACAATCTATTGAGAATATCCTTGCAAAGGTTTCATTTTATCCAATAGTATTTATAAATAAAAAAATTAGTGTAAAAAATTTTTTTTTCAAAAAAACTAATTTAATTTTGCATAAGCTTTAAATCTTACTAAATTGGCCGGTGTTTTAAAATACGCTTCGAGAGTGCTTTTAAAAAGTATGTATACGTGTATTCCTTGTGTGGTAAGAATTTTGATAGATATGCCTTCTAAAACCCGCATGGTTGTAAAGAGAGAGAGGACTTTCTTACCATTTAAAAACTCGGAAAAAATATTAAACACCTCGCGAGGGGTGTGGTATTTATTACCTTTTCTTTTTGTTTTACTACTTAGATTGCAAGCAAAAGTTTTTATTGACTTAAAAAAACTTAATAAAAAAATTTAATTACCAATGGAGAGTAAAAAAATACAAAAAATGCTTATTACTGTAAACGGGAGCGTAAAGGTTGTTGATATAAAGGAAGTGGAGTATTTGGAGTCGGATGGATGTTACTGCGATATACCTGTCTCTTATACACATCTCCGAGCCCACGAGACC
>JAOAFV010000051.1 GCA_026416095.1 Bacteroidales bacterium
AGGGGGTACGATATATCAATGGGAGGGCCCTGATAATTTTACGGTTAACACGAATAGTTTATCGATTCCTAATATAGGGTTTCATCAAGAGGGTACTTATTATGTAACTGTGTCAAATGGGAGTTGTAGTAGTACAAGTTCGGTGTATGTAGATGTTATTCCATTGCCGGTTATATCTGTAGTAGGAGATACGTTTATTTTAATTGGTAATAGTACTCAGTTAATAGCGAGTGGAGCTGATACGTATGAGTGGATACCGTCTACGGATTTAAGTTGTAGTAAATGTAACAATCCTATAGCGTCGCCTTTAGTTAGTACGGAGTATTGTGTAGTTGGGACGCAGAATGGGTGTAGGGATAGTGTTTGTATAGAGATAGTTGTGGATCAGAATTGTGGAGAACTTTTTGTACCGGAGGCATTTAGTCCTAATGGAGACGGGCGGCATGATAGATGGGGGATAAGGGGTAGGTGTATTAAGGAGATAGAGCTTGTGATATTTGATAGATGGGGAGAGAAGATATTTGAGACTTTTGATCCGAGTGAGGAGTGGGATGGTACATACAAGGGCAAGCCGTTAGATACTGATGTATATGTATTTTTTGCTAGGGTGGTATTGCTTACGGGTGAGGAGAAGAGGTTTAAGGGAGATATAACATTAATAAGATAAAATAGAGGAGGGAGGAGATATGAAGAAGTTAATTTATTTAATATGTTTAATTTTTGTGTTTTGGGATGTGAATTCTCAAGATTATAATATGGCGCAAGCGCTTGATATGCATACATACTTAAATCCTGCGAATGCTGGGTTGAATTCGAATATTATGGGTGGTTTAGCATATCGTCAGCAATGGAACAATATTAGTAAGCCATATAGGACGGCGATTTTAGATATAAACGGTAGGGTGATGACTCAGGGGGCAACGGGGTCGGTTTTAGGGATGGGATTAGTAGTTGTGAATGATGTTGCTGGGGTGAATGAATTAAGTACATTGAGTGCTCAGGTAGCGATAATGGGGAAGATATTGTTAGATGAGAAGCAGAATATATCAGCTGGCATAATAGGGGGCATAATGCAGAGGAAGATAGGAGGGGATTTAACATGGTCAGATCAGTATGATGATTATGGGTACAATCCTAATGTACCTGGAGATGTTTTAAAGACGGAAAGGCGTTTAGTACCTGATGTAGGGGCTGGTTTACAATGGAGTTATGGAGTTGGGTCGAGCACATTATCGTCGAACGATGCTATAGGGGCGCAGGTTGGTTTATCATTTTATCATTTAAATAAGCCTGATGTAGGGTTTCATGAGATGAACGATGAGAGGTACATAAGGGGAGTTTTGCATGGGAGTGTGGGTATAGGAGTAAAGAACACGCCGTTACAAATGAATCCTCAATGTTTAATACAATTTCAGGGGCCATCGAGGATGTATTATACAGGTGCGAAGGTAAAATACTTGTTGCAAGAGCAATCTCGATATACAGGATTTTTATTTAGTCGTAGTATAGGTATAGGTGGTTATTATAGGTTTAAGGATGCGATTGTAATGTTGATACAATTGGAGTGGGATAATTTTTCGTTTGGTATAAGTTATGATATAACGGTATCGGATTTGTCGTTAAAGATGGGGTCACAGGGGAGTTTTGAGGTCAATTTAAAATATATACCAGGAAAAGCTACTGGAGCGAACAGGTTATTGTAATTTTAATATTGCTTTTTCATAATGCTTTTTTTATAAAATAATTCATAACTGAATAAAACAAACAATCGGAATTTGTGAATATTTCGTTAAGTACAGTCGAGAAGATAATTAGTATTATAAAAGAACAAGTTGGATATGATTTTAGTCAATATCATAAAGAATCGATAGTACGCAGACTTGAAAGAGTAATAGAAGAATATAATCTTAAGCACCCCGATGAATTATTGACAAAAATGACTAATAATCCTGTTTTTACATTGAATGTGATTGATATTATTAGCATAACTACAACAGAATGGTTTCGAGATCCATGTACGTGGAAAGAATTCGTGAAAGTGATAATTCCTGATCTTGCAAAAAAAGAAAAGTTCAATATATGGCATATAGCATGTTCTACGGGTCAGGAGGCATATTCTTTATATTTTTTACTAGATATTTTTGATTTGGTAGATAGAGCAAATATTATTGCCACAGATATGAACAGTAACGCTATATTCAGAGCACGTGAAGGTGTTTATTATCTTTATATAGAAAAAGATTTTTTTAAAAATATATATGAAATTTCAGATTACATTGGTAAAGATATTTTTAACACTTATTATTATATTGATGAAAAAGAAAGTATCTTTGGCGTGAAAAAAGAATATTTAAACAAAATAAAATTTTATAAGCATAACATACTCACCGATCCATTACCTGAAAATAGTTCTTTCGATGTTATTTTTTGTAGGAACTTATTGATATATTTAAATACTGAATGTCAAAATTTGCTTATATATAAGCTCTATAGGATATTAAAAGAAAAGTGTTTTTTATTTTTAGGTTATCATGAAACATTACTTGGCCCAGTTAGTGATTTATTCGATAAAGTAAGTTATTTTTATAGAAAGAAAGAAATAAAATGATAACAAAATTAGTGTTCGCTTCGCAAAATAAAGGAAAAATAAATGAAATTAAAAGTATATGTAAGGGAATACAAGTAAGCGATTTAAGAGAGATTGGTTTATCGGTCGATATAAAAGAAAATGGTAAGACATTTTGTGAAAACGCATACATTAAAGCTAGCTATGTTTATAATAAGATTAAAATGCCTGTATTTGCCGATGATTCGGGGTTGGAAGTTCCAGCATTGAATTACGCACCAGGTATTTTTTCTGCACGTTATGCTGGCGAAGATGCTTCTGATGAGCAAAATATAACGAAACTACTTAATAATCTTATCAACATAAAAAACAGAGAAGCACAATTTGTTTGTTGTATTTGTTTGATAATAAATGGCATACCATATTATTTCACTGGAATTTTAAAAGGGCATATAATAAACGATAAAAGAGGTACCAACGGTTTTGGTTATGACCCTATTTTTATTCCACAAGGATTTGATAAAACACTTGCTGAGTTATCGCTTGAAGAAAAGAATAGAATTAGCCATAGATATAAAGCACTAAAAAAAATGCTTGATTTTTTAAGTAAGATTTAAACAATTTTTATTGATTTATTTTAATCTTATTTTTCTGTAATTTTACAAAAAAATTTTTTGAAAACGTTATTGTTTTTTTCGTTTTTATTTGTTTCTATAATGCTTTTATCGCAGCAAAATGCCGATGTAAATGTTATTTACAAAAAAATTCTTAATATTTATAAAAATGGTGATTATGAAGTTGCCGTGAATAAGGCTTTATACTTATTTTCTATAGATAGTGAATATGAAAAACTATATCCATTAATCGTAGATTTATATTTCAAGTTAAATAAACCAGATTCTGCAATGATATTTTATAAAAAATATGAAGGATTAAAATCTAAAAGTCCAGAAATTATTTATACTTTAGGAAACATTATGTATCGCGAAGGTTATTTATTAGAAGCTATAAATAATTATATACAATGTAAAAGTCATGCAAAGGTCGATAGTATTCTGAAAGAAAAAGCTTTAAAAAATTATTACAGATGTTTAAATGCTAAACGGTACATGGAAAATGCTCAAAAAATTGAACTAATAAATCTTGGTGAAGGAATAAACAGTTGTTACGACGAGTATTATCCTATGATTTCGGTAGATGAAAAATATATAATATTTACACGTCGAGTTCCCAAATGGGGAGGTGTATCTGCTTCTTCAAGTAATACTCAAGAAGACTTTTATATAAGTTATTTCGAAGGTGACAAATGGAGTAATGCTAAGCCGCTTCCAGGTAAAATAAACACTATTAAAAATGAAGGAGCTTCGGCAATAACAGCCGATGGTAATTATATTGTATTTACAGCTTGCGATAGAATTGAAGGAAAAGGATCTTGCGATTTATATTATTCTGTAAAAAAAGGCGACTTATGGTCAGAGGCATTTAATATTAAAGAAATTAATACTCCTTTTTGGGAATCTCAACCAAGCCTTTCACCCGACGGTAAATATTTATTCTTTGCAAGCAATAGATTAGGTGGCTACGGTGAATCTGATATTTATATGAGTGTGCGACAAGAAAACGGTATGTGGTCTAAACCAATTTTACTTGATTCTACTATTAACACTAAATATGCTGAAATATCTCCTTTTATCCACCCTAATGGAAAAGTGCTTTATTTTTCGTCAAAAGGACATAATTCTATTGGAGGCTTTGATATTTTTATGTCTCAACGCATAGGAGAGTTTTCGTTTTCTAAACCCGTAAATCTCGGTTTTCCTATAAATACTACTAAAGACGATATTGGTTTTATTGTATCTTCTTCCGGAAATAAAGCATTTATTGTATCATCACGAACAGGTGGCTATGGCCTTAACGATATCTATTATTTTATTTTGCCAGATAGCTTAAAAACTACAAAAACAGTATTTTTTAAAATTTCTGTATACGATTCCGAAACTAATAAAGCAATTGAAGTTAGATGTAAGGTTATTAATTTAGAAAAAAACATAGTAGTTTACGATAAATTAACTTCCAGTAATGAAAATGATTACGTGTATATTGGATTACCTGTTAATGAACATTATGGTTTATATATAGTTAAAGAAGGGTATATGTTTTATTCAGAACATTTTTATGTTAGTGAAAAAGATACTATTCCAGCAGTAAAAAAAATTTATTTAAGCAAAATCACAAAAGGCAAAAGTTTTACATTGCCTAATATTTTTTTTGATACAGATTCCTTTAATCTTAAACCACTATCTTATACTGAGCTGATTCAGCTTTCAGAATATTTAAAGAATAATACTAATGTTAGTATAGAAATTTGTGGCCATACCGATAATAGTGGATCTGACGAGTATAACAAAAAATTATCAGAAAAAAGGGCATATAGTGTATACAGTTTTCTTATTCAGCAAGGCATAAATAAAAATAGAATGACATATAAAGGTTATGGTAGCTCAAAACCTATTGCATCGAATGAAACTAGCGATGGAAGATCATTAAATCGAAGAACAGAAATAGTAATTCATTAAAATGAAAGTCGGTCTTTTATTTTTTGTGTTATTATGTTATCTAATTAAAGTATTAGCTCAAAATGAAATAGATTATAAACTTTTACAATATTGTTATAAAGGTAATTTTGATTCGGTATTACATTACCTGAATAAAGGGGCCGATCCAAATGCTATTTCGAGTGATGGAACACCCGCAATCTTTTATGCTCTACAAAGTGGAAAAATAATGATAATAAAATCGCTGGTTTTAAATGGGGCAAATGTTAATGTTTATGCACATGGTTATACACCCTTATTGCTGGCCATTTTATATAATAACTACGAAGCCTGTAAATTCCTAATAGAAAAAGGAGCAAATGTAAATTTTATCTTAAAAGATAGAATTTCGCTTTTGCATTATGCAGTAAAAAACTCTGATTATAATATTGTCAATTTATTATTATTACATAAATCTGATGTAAATTACCAAGATAAAGAAGGTAATTCTCCTTTATTTTGGGCTATAAAGTATTTACGAAACGATTTGCTTGATTTATTATACAAAGCTGGTGCTAATTTCAATTTACAAAATAAAAAAGGTCAAACACCTATACTTTTTGCATTAGAAACGGGTAATAAAAATATGGTTTTTGATATTTTAAAGTATCCACTTAATCTAAATGTATGTGATTATGAGAAAAGATGTATATGTTATTATGCCTTACAAACTAATGATAAATCAATATATCGAATAATAGATAGTTTAACTAAATGTCAAAAATCTGCTGATGAATTATATTATTTTTATTATTCCGAACAATATAAAAATGCAAAGTATTATTCAAAAACTTTTAAAGTTAAATATAGAAAGCCAATCATTAAATACTTTTCAATTGGTTCGGTTAATAAATTCTTAAATCGTGATTATTTTACAGGAATAAATTTCGCAGTATGGGAAGTAAGATATAGAATTGGTTGTAGCTTATCATATTGGGGTAGATTTTGGTATAGAAGAATTTTAGTGAAAGATACGGATTTACAATATTTTCAGTTATGGGAAAAAAGAGACTTCTTTGAAGTATCGTTTACTAAATATTTCATACTAAAAAGTACCAAATGTAGATTGTATATATTTAAACCTTCGTTGGGAATTTTATATACAAAAGGTAAATATAGAGGTGTTGAAAATAAGGTTTCTAAGAAAAATTTACTTATATCTTCTTTTGTATTATACGTAAGAAATTTAAATTATGGTGTTAATTATTATGCAGGAATTAATTTTTTCGACACATATTACGATATAAAGTGTTTACCACTTTTTCTTGTTATAGGAATTACATTTAATGTAATAATAAAAAAATAACTAAATGATATTACACTTTTTGCTCATGATAATAATGATTTTTACATCTTGTTATAAGAAATATGAAAATAATTGTAGTGATTTTATTGAAAATTGTAGGGGCATTGAGCCACATCAGGAAATGTTAATCATAAAGGTAAGTCCTAAACCATATAAAGTTATATTCTGGTTATACAAGGGGCAATTTAACGATACTTCGATTTTACTATATTATGATACAGTACGTTATCGTGAGTATAGCATTTTACTTGAACTTAATTCTTACTATTATGCAAAGGCAAAGTACGTAGAAAAAGGTAAAATTGTTTATGCTATCGATGGTGTATTTTTTAAAAAAGAGCTTATAGAAGATTGTGATACTGCATGTTGGCAAATAAAAAATAATGTTATTGATGTGACTTTAAAAAGCGTACCCTAATCCAATCACAGGTCCATATAGCCCAATTTTTTGAATATCTCTATTTATTCTATCAGTTAATCTATCTAAAAATAATTCTAAACCTGCTTTAACACTAAAACCACCCGAAGCTGGCTGATACCTATAACCCACATAGAAGTATGGAGTTATTTTTTTTCTATCTATGAAATATAGAGTACCAATACCAAAATCGCCATAATTATTAAACCCATATATTAAGTGCGACGAAAACGGAATAAAAATCTCTCTTGATGTAAGAGTACTATCATTAGAAGCACTAATATAACCAGCACCCATATTTAGTGTAATTGCAAAACGTTTTTCAGACTCAGCAAAAAAATCAAAAAAAATTGATCCTTTATATCCTTTTAATTCTTTTAAATATATAGCACCCTGGGTACCTATAAAGTTCGCTCCCAAATTACTTGTCCTAAATTTTGTTTTACGAGGTTTGCTCTTTAGCTCGGTAGAATAAATATAAAAACTCCAAAAAATTAGTATAATTGTTAATACTTTAAACATTATTACTAACTTAATTCTATGCAAATTTACTTAAAAAATATTTAAAAACATAAACTTGTTTTTATTTATTATCTTATTTAGTTTTTAATGATCAAAATTAAATTAATTGGAAATAAATTATTACCATTTTAAAGTTGTTTTTTAAATTGAACCTTAGTGTTGATTAAATAGAAATAAAGAAAAAAATTAAGTATAAAATTGTATCTTTATTGAATAATTGAATATCTATAAAATTTAACATTTAATTTGTTTTTCTGAAAAAAATGTTTTAGTTTTTAAATAATTTAAAAACTTTTTATTATTTTTATTATTTTAGGCAAAATGCAATTAAATTTTATAATCGAAAAAGTATTTTACAATTTTTGGTAATTAATTAAAATTTAATATGTTAATTAATAAAGTTATCTAGACTTTAAAAGTCTGTAAAGTTTCAAATTTAAATGATTTCATTTAAAATCTTATTAATATTGCCACAATTTTGATATATATAATTTTTTGCAGCTTTACCACATTCTATGCGATAATCATTGTTATTTAGTAAAGATAACATTATTTCTTCAAATTCGCTGGAAGTATGAATTTCAAAGCCTCCCTTACATTTTTTTAGGAAATAAGCTTCAATGAATTTTTTATTATTTGGGCCAAATATTACGGGAACTCCGTACACTGCTGGTTCCAAAATATTATGAATTCCTTTACCAAAGCCACCACCTACATACACAATATTTGCATACCTATAAATTTTTGATAAAATACCTATTGTATCAACAATTAAAACGTTAGTTGTGTTATTTTCTGGGTAACTTGAGTATACAGTCACAGGAACCTTAAGTTTTTTACAAATTTTTTTTATATTTTTTTCAGAGACTTCATGAGGAACAATAATCCACTTATAATTCAAATACTTTCTTATAATTGGTGAAGCTATTTTCATATCGTTGAGCCAAATGCTGCCTAAAATTATACATTGTTGGCTTTTTATAAAGTCTTCAATTATTGTATTACTGTAATTTTTGTTTGCAATTTGAATAACTCTCTCACAGCGAGTGTCGCCAGCTACTTTTACCTGTTTAATGTTTGCATATGTTAATAATTCTTTTGAATTTTCGTCTTGTGTAAAAATTGTAGTGAATTTTCTTAATATTTTTCTATAAAAAGCACCATACCATTTAAAACAAATATGATCTTTAGTAAAAACTGCTGAAACAAGATATAATGGAATGTTTCTTCTGTGCACTTCACATATAAAGTGGTACCATAAATCGTATTTTATAAAAATTACAATATCAGGATTAATAAAATTTAAAAATTGCCTGGCATTTTTTTTAGTGTCTAATGGTAAATACAAAATTAAGTCGGCAAATTCATAATTTTTTCTTATTTCGTAACCAGAAGGAGAAAAAAAGGTAATCACAATATTAACATTATAATTTTTTTTAATTTTTTCTATTAGAGGTCTGCCTTGTTCAAATTCGCCCAACGAAGAAACATGAAACCAAATTGTCTTTTTACTTTTGTCGATTGTTGAATGTTTTATTTTTATTGCTGTGGTTTTTCTGCCATTTATCCATAGTTTAGCCTTTTTATTAAAAAAAGAAGTTAAATAAATTAGTAAATAATAACATCTGATAACGATATTATAAAAAATTATCATTTTTTTCACTAATAATAGTAATTCGTAGCAGCTCTTTTGTAAATAGGAATAATCCAACCTACTTTGATTGAATGAAGTAAATCTTTGTATTTGCCAGTGTCTTTTTTCCTTAAATTAAAGTCCCATTCTCTTCCGCTTTTTGTAAAAGCTTGATAAAATTCAAAACCTGCATAAAAGTTAATAATTTGATTGCGGCTAAAATATATATATCCTATAAATTCCGATAAAGCAAAGCCGTATCGCATTTTATCGTATCCTAATTTATATTCTCCAAGTATTTGTGGAGCATTGTTACCATCGTTTTCTATTCTAATTTTATGTTGTAGAATTCCAGCGCCTCCCATAAGTAATAAGCCACTATTAGGATTTGGGTATTTAAGAAAAAGAATAGTTCCAATTTTGCTGCCAATAAAATATCCTCTTTCAAAAGTTCTAATCTTTGCGTATTCGCCGTGTTCATTAATTATCATACCATTTGAGGTTTTAATGCTATCGAAAAGGTGAGTTGCGTCGCCTTTAAGTTTATCGCCGAAAATAAAATTTGTATTAAATTCAAAAAAAACATTATTTTTTGTTTTAAATATAAAAGAGCCACCAATATTACTGTTAATTCCATATCTTTTAGCCAGGTCTCCATCGGGTATTTGTACCATATAAGCTGCACTGAACATAGGAAAAGAAATTAAAGAATCTATAATTTTTTGCGATGCTCCTTCGTAAAAAGTAGTTATAAGTAGAAGTGAAATAAACAGATAGTAACTATTATTTCTCATTATAAAAATCTTGGTTAATAAAATTGGTGATAGATTTTTTTATAAAATCTTCAATAATTTTATTATGGTCGAAGGCAAGTTTCTTAGGTATATTAAAAATACTAAACCATTTAGCTTGTTTTACATCGTCTGCCGGTTTAAGTTGTGGGCAATTTTCAAGTATTGTAAAAAAAACACAACTAATTATTCGTCCTCTTGGATCTCTTTTTGGTTCATCGTAATATGAGAAAAAGTGTAAAAGTTTCTTTTTTAGCTTTATTCCTGTTTCTTCTTCTAATTCACGTAAAGCCGTATTAATAATTTTTTCATTAATATTCATAAAGCCACCAGGTAATGCCCATTTATTTTTGAAAGGTTCGTTTTTTCTTTTTACCAGTAATATATGTAAACAATCGTCAATATTCCCAAGAACTATGATATCTGCAGCAATAGCAGGCATAGGATAATCATACGTATATTTCATAAAAATTACTTTTTCAATAAGGTATCTAAGGTTAAGAACAAATTTTCGCCTCTTAAATTTTTTGATATAATTTTTCCGTTTTTATCGATCAAAAAGTTCATGGGTATTGCGCCTATTCTGTAAGTTTTAACGACTTCGGAATACCAGAACTTAAGATCGCTCACGTGAGTTTCCCATATTAAGCTGTCTTGTTTTATAGCATTTATCCACATATCTTTGTTTTTATCGAGAGAAACGCTATATATTTCAAAACCATTACCGCTCTTAAATTTTTTATTTTTAAACTCTTTGTACGCTTTAACTAAGTTTTTATTTTCGTAACGACAAGGGGCACACCATGATGCCCAAAAATCTATAAGAACTGTTTTGCCTCTTAATGAACTTAAAGGAATAATTTTACCATTTGGATCGGGCAATTTTATTTCTGGTGCTATATCGCCAATATTTAGGGTTTGTTCGTATGAAATAAGAAATATCTTAAGAAATAAAATTAAAAAAATATTTTTTTTCATCTTCTTATAATTTTTGCTCCAATTTTATTTAATCTTTCGTCGATATTTTTATATCCTCTATCGATTTGTTCAACATTGTGAATTATGCTTACTCCTTCAGCAGATAGAGCGGCAATTAGTAGAGCTACACCGGCCCTAATGTCGGGCGAGCTCATTTCGATACCTTTAAGGTTAATTCTTCTATCGTGTCCAATTACAATTGCTCTGTGAGGGTCGCATAAAATAATTTGAGCCCCCATATCAATTAATCGGTCGACAAAAAATAAACGGCTTTCGAACATTTTTTGATGTATTAGTACGCTTCCTTTTGCTTGAATTGATGTTACTAAAAAAATAGAAAGTAAATCGGGGCTTAGACCAGGCCATATGGAGTCGTATATAGTGAGAATTGAACCATCGATGTAAGTACATATTTCATAGTGTTCAAGTGGTGGTATATATATATCATCTTCGTTCACTTTTTTTACAGGTACTCCTATTTTTGCAAACGATTGTGGAATAATTCCTAGGTGTTCAAATCCAACATTTTTAATAGTGATATTACTTTTTGTTAGTGCTGCCATTCCTATAAAACTTCCAACCTCAATCATATCTGGAAGTATGCGATGCGAAGCTCCTTTCAACGAAGTAACACCTTCAATTGTAAGTAGATTAGAACCTATGCCACTAATTTTTGCGCCCATTTTAATAAGTAAACGGCATAATTGTTGAATGTAAGGTTCGCAGGCAGCATTAAATAACACTGTTGTTCCTTCGGCAAGAGTAGCAGCCATTATGGCGTTAGCGGTACCTGTTACCGATGCTTCATCAAGCAAAATATAAGTTCCTTTGAGTTTAGGTGCTTTTACTGTAAAGTAGTTTTTGAAGTAATCAAAATCGAACGATGCACCTAGTTCTTTGAACGCCTGTATGTGTACATCAATATGACGACGTCCTATTTTATCGCCACCAGGTTTAGGAAAAGATGCAAAACCAAAACGAGCAAGAAGTGGACCAATAATAAGTATTGAGCCTCTTAATTTTTGGGTTCTTAAAAAAAAATCGGGAGTTTTGATGTAATCGAGATTTATATTTTTTGCTTGGTAAGAAAATTTACCTTCAGAAATTTTTTTTATTTCAACACCTAATTTTGATAATATTTTATGTAAATTTATTATGTCTAAAATTTCTGGAACATTTTCTATGATAACCTCTTCGTTGGTTAATAAAGATGCACAAATAACTTGAAGGGCTTCGTTTTTAGCCCCATAAACTTCAATTTCGCCGTTTAAACTATGGCCTCCTTCAATTATAAATTTTGCCATTTATTAATATTATTGCTTATTGTTGTTAAGGTTTGTATTCGAATTGTTGGTTGTTATATTATTTGTATGAGAATTTGAAGAATTGGTTTTTTTGTATTTCTTGTTATAACTTTTTATATTATTATTGAAAATTATTTTAGATTCGTCGATATCGGGGTTTTGTGTTAATTCTTTAATTTCAGCTATAATTTGCTCGTTAGATATTATTTCTTTACTGTTTATAGTATAAAATTTTTTCAAGTAATTAGCGAGGTCACTAAGTAAAGCATATTTTAAATTTTCGTCTTCAATTAAAATAATTTTTTTTGCCATCTTTTCTATTAGTACACCATACTTTTTTTCTACTTCTCTTTTTTGTGGTAGGGGAATAGGTTTACGTAGAAATTTTAAATCGTCGGGTTTATAGATAGGATAAGGGTATTCAATATCTAACTCGTAATTAGCAATACGGGCAAGATGATTCCATAATTTAATTTTCAGCTCTGTTGATTCTCTTTGTTGTGGGGGATAAAAATTAGCCATTTGTTTAACAATTATTGTGGCCAGCTTTTCCCTTTCTTGTTTGTCTTTGACTGTTTTGATAAATTCAACCAAATCTTGAATATGTCGTCCGTATTCATTAAGAATTATTTTTGGACGAAGGGTGTTATAGCATTCTTCCTTTTTGAAATTACTCATATATAACTTTTAGTTTTGCATACTTTAATAATAAAGTTTTTCTGCCGTTTAAACTAAAGTCTATTATTGCCTTGGTATCATCACCATGGCCTTGTATACTAATTATTTTACCTATGCCAAATTTTTGGTGTATAACATTTGAACCAATTTTAATATTGCCGTATTCAGAAACCTCAGAAACAATATCTGAGTTTCCCTGAAATTTTTGCAAAGTTAATAAATTTTTATCGTTATAAAAAATATCCATTTCTGTTTTTTTTGTATTATGTGTAATAAAATCTACTCCTTCTTTACCTAATTCACTTATAAAAAAAGAAGGTTTGTATTCTTCAGTGTAGTTGTATGAAGAAATATTTTTGGCATATGTAATATAAACTTTTTTTCTTGCTCTTGTAAGCGCTACATAAAATAAGCGTCTTTCTTCTTCTGTATTATCTTCCATAACAAACTTATTTGTTAGAGGGAAGTATTTAGAAGAGGCTCCAGCAATGAATACAGTATCAAATTCAAGTCCTTTAGCACAATGTACAGTCATCAATTTTACTTTTTCGTTATCTGTATCATCTTTTATTTCATCAACTTGAGTAAGAAGAGAAATTGATTCGTAAAAATCGATAATGGTTGGAATTATATTTGTGTGTTCTATTGTTTTTTGAGTAAATTCATAAATGCTTGTAATAAATTCTTCTAAGTTTTCTTTTCTTGATAAATCATCAGGGTTGTTGGTGTTATATTCCTGAAGAATAGGAACAAGATTTAGTAAAAATTGAATAAATTCTGTAGCGTTAAGAACCGATACTTTGGCTTGAAGTTGCTTAATAGTATTTCTAAATACCAATAACTTATTTTGGGTAATTTTAGAAATTACATTTTCGAAAGAAACAGGGTCGTTAATAACCTGCCATAACGATTTTTCATTTGTATAGGCAATGTGTCTTAATTTTTCTAATGTTGCCTCGCCAATACCACGGGGAGGAAAGTTTATTATTCTTTCTATGGCTTCGTTATCGTCGGGATTGATACAAATTCTTATGTATGCAATAATGTCTTTTATTTCTTTTCGTTGATAAAAAGAAAATGCTCCATAAACTTTATATGGGATATTATGACTTAGCATTGCTTCTTCTAGCACTCGCGATTGGGCATTTGTACGGTACAATATTGCGATTTCTTTTACGCTTTTATTTTTTTTAAGATAGTTGTTTTTTATAATATTGGCTATAGATTCAGCCTCTTCATTAGGTGTGTCGGCTTCTAATACTGTAATTTTTTCTCCATAATCGTTTATTGTTGTTATTTCTTTTTCTAATCTATTTACATTTTTAGATATTAATAAATTTGAGGCATCTACAATAATCTTGGTTGACCTATAGTTTATGTTTAGAGTATATATTTTACATTTATTATAATCATTTTTAAAATTTAATATGTTTTCAATTCTTGCTCCTCTGAATGAATAAATGCTTTGTGAATCATCGCCAACAACGCATATGTTAGAGTTGTCGTCGGTTAATAAACGTAATATTTTATACTGCAATAAATTGGTATCTTGATATTCGTCTACCATGATGTATTTAAAGCGGGTTTTATATTTTTCTCGTATCTGATTGTTATTTTTGAGTAATAAATAGGTATTTAACAAAAGATCGTCGAAGTCCATTACATTAAGAAGTTTTAGTCGACTTTGATATATTGAATAAATGTCAATAATTTTTTTAAGGTTATGTTTGCAATCCTCTTCATAGTAACTGGAAGAATAATAACCTGTAGGAGTTAAAATATCGTTTTTAGCTTTGCTTATGCGACTTTGTATTTTATCGGGTTTATAATTGTTTGTGTCTAATTGTAATTCGTTTATTATTTTTTTTATTAGGTTTTTTGAGTCTTCTGTATCGTAAATAGTATAATTTGGTAAATAATCTATGTGTTTATATTCATTTTTAAGAATTTTATTAAATATGCTATGAAATGTTCCTATCCATAATTGCTGAGCATCTCGTTCGTTAATCATTTGAGCAATACGTGTTTTCATTTCATTGGCTGCTTTATTAGTAAAAGTAAGAGCCATTATGTTATATGGTTTTATGCCTTTTAACAGCATGTATGCAATTCTATGAGTTATTACTCTTGTTTTGCCCGCTCCAGCTCCCGCAAGAATTAATACAGGACCATTATAATTTATAACCGCCTCTTTTTGGCTATCGTTTAAGTCTTCTATAATTTTCGATTCACTTTGTCTCATTTTTTTACTAAAAATAGTTTAACATTATTTTTTGCTTTATAACTTTATAATATTGTAACGCTACAAATAACTTTTTGTGTAACACGTACTAATTTTAAATTAAGAAATAATAAAAAGCTTTTATCTAATATATTACTTTTAAGAAGTAAAATAAAAGTATTTTGATGCAAATATACATTAAATTTTTAATTCGTAGTAATTTATTGGTTTTTTGATTAAATTTTTTAACTCCATTAAGAGGTTGACTTATGTTTTTTAACTTCATAATTAGATAATGAGATTTTTTTAATAAAACCCGAATTATAAATGATTCTATTTTTTTAAATTTTTTTTTGATAAAATTTAAATAAATTTGCAAATAGTTTAACCAAAAAATTTTTAGAGTATGAAAAAGTTATTTTTAATTCCAGTAATTTTGGCATTAGTTGCAATTTTTTTTACAAATTGCAGTAGAGAATGTAAACATGGGTTAGGTTGTATTTTACCCGATGGAACAGTAATTGGAAGAGAGGAAAATAATCAGATTAAATTATTTGACGATAAGAGTATATTGAAGTTATCTGTAATACAGGCGGGCTTGCAATTATTTAAAGTGCAAAACTTAATTACAGATAAAATAGAAATAGATTCAATAATGTTTAATGGTATGGAGATAATAAATGAGCCCGGAGAACTTTCGTTAATTGGCTATTTAAAAGTTAAAAATGTAAATGTATCAATTCAAATACCTTTAGAAAAAGATAATGAAAAAAATTTGAAAGTAAAATATTTAACAAATGATAGTGGTAAAAAAATAATTAATGGTTGTATGAGTTTAGAATGTAATAAGTGTAAATATACAAATCAAAGTGGATGTAATTGTATAATGGGTGCTGGTAAATGTGGGCATGTAGTCATAGAAATTCCAATTTTATTTTAGTGTTAAAAAAATTTTTTTGTTTGAAAAATTTAATATACCTTTGTAGATAGTTTAACCAAAAAATTTTTAGAATATGAAGAGGTTATTTTTAATTCCAGTGGTTTTAGCATTAATTGCAAGTCTTTTTACAAATTGTAAAAAAGATGAAGAAACAGGTCCTGCTCCAACAATTACCTTTAGCCCAACATCGGTGCAAATAACACAAGACACAACAATAGCGTTTGTAGTAACAATATCTGCTGAAGAAAAAATTAAAGTATTTAAAATTACAAAAAAAGTTTATGCTTCTTCTACAACAACAACAAACATACCTATTGGGAATACCGATTATGAAGGTAAAACAAGTTATACTTATGCTTTTAGTCAACCAGTTGCAATTTCTGAATTTTCAGGAGGTGTAACCAAAATAGAGTTTGAATTTTATGTAAGCGATGAAAAAGATCAAACTGCTACAAAAACATTTACTGTAACTAAAGCTTCTGGTCAAACCGGTACTCCATTTGGTGCTCATAATACTTATACTGGTAAAGTGTTAGGAGGTCAAAGCAATGCATCTGTAGGTAGCTTTTTCTCTACATCCAATGGTAATGTGTATACTTTAAGCGCAGCAACATCAAATCAGGCGTTGATTGATATAATTTATTATTACGGTAGTACCAATTTAGCAACTTTTGCAGCTCCATCCGATCCAACTGTTAACGGTGGTAGTGGTAACTTTGATTGGTGTACTAACTGGACTACTAAAAATAATACCAAATTCATAAAAGTTACAAATATTAATTTTGATAATTTGTCGGCAACAACCGATATTTCGGGTGTTTCTTTTGCAAATGCAACAACAAAAGTTAATCAGTTAGCAGTTAATGATGTTATTGCTTTCAAAACGGCAAATAATAAAATAGGTTTTGCTAAAATAACCGATATTCAAACAGGTGGAGCTGGTACTATAACATTTAGTGTTAAAGTTCAGCAGTAAAGTTTTTTAGGTAAAAAAAATTGAAGATAAAAAAGCTCTGCCCAAAGGCAGGGCTTTTTTATTATGTATTAAATAACACGAGGTATGTCATAATCTGTTTATGAGCGATAACCACTTTGAGTATCACGGCAAACTATGTACCTACGATTGTAAATTCTGCTTCATTGTTATGTAGTCAGATATATAATAATGGTACAAATATATTATTGAAACAATTGGCCTGCTTCGAAATTACAAGAATTTGGTAAAACGACTTTGACGCGCGATAATGTTGGAGAATGTTGTGGGAACGATGCGACAGTTGCGATAGGCGAAAACACATCATCGACAGGATTAAGAGCAAGTATATCGTTTCATAATGCGAACGAAGCTGAAGGACAAATTAGGTTAATTCAAAACACGATTAATGGGGTAACATCACGAAGGTTTTAGATGTTTGACAATCAGAGTCAGGGGATGGGTCTTGAGTTAACGGGTCGTTTATGGTATGGGATTAGTGGTTCGCGGACTGAGAGGAGGGATAATGATGATTTTCAGGGGAATGCTGGGGCTCA
>JAOAFV010000002.1 GCA_026416095.1 Bacteroidales bacterium
TGAAGAATGGTTAAAAGAGAAAGCAAAAAAACAAGAAGAAAAAATAAGAAAAAGAAATAAAGAGTTAAGCGAATTAGAAAAGAAAAGAATTGAAGCTGAAAAAATAATAAACGAAAAACGACAACAAAAAATACAAGAAAAGTTAAAAACAGAAAAAGAATTTATTTTGTCAAATTAGTAAAGAGTTACATTACATTAACTAAAAAACTTAAAATAAATTATAGGTAATAACTTAATATAACTTTTCAGGCAATATAGATTAGAGATATTAGTTAAAGGGAAAGAAAATTTTTTCTATAATAATTAATGAATGAACCTTATTATAAAATAATGACAATTTTAAGCCGTTACTCTGTATTTATTAGGTAGCTTTGTTAAAAAGCTAAGGCGATAATTTTAAATAGAAGTTATACATTTATTCCATAAAACAACATATGCAAATGAACTTTTTTATATTCATAAGTTTTACTGTATACAAAGACGAAGCAAATTTTTTGAGACTGTAAGTAGAATAATAGAATAGTATGAGGGCATTTGACAGATTGAAACCTTTGCAGAACTACCTAAATATAATTTTTCTTAATTAAATATGACTAAAAATCACTATATATCCAAAATATATTGAGACATTTACAAAAAGTTTTGCAAATAACTCACGATATTTACACTTAGTAGCTTTAGTTTTTTTTATTTAGCTAATTTTAAAATCCCCTATTATTTTAATTTTAAAATTTATACTTTTGTATTTGTGAAGTTTAGGGGGTGTATAGTATTTTGTTTATTTTTAATTTATGCTTATTCTCAAGAGAATAAAGGAGAATTGTCAGGTAATTTTAATCTTGAATCCCAATATTACTTAGAAGATACAGCAATAGGAGCAGCATCGGTAGATGACAAATTAAGAACAAATGCTTATATGAACATTAACTATCGTCATAATAATTTTTTATTTGGCTTTCGTTATGAAGCATATCTTAATACTTTGGTAGGTATAGATAAAAGATACGATGGACAAGGTATACCTTATAAATATGTTTCTTACAATAAAAATTTATTTTCTATAACTGTTGGTAGCTTTTACGAACAATTTGGATATGGCCTAACTTTACGAGCATATGAAGAAAAATTACTGGGATACGACAATGCATTTGAAGGTGTAAAAATTAACTATAAAATTATTAATGGCATAAATGTTAAAGGTCTTATAGCAAAACAGAGAAACTTTTTTAGCATAGGCGATGGCATAGTAAGAGCTTCTGATGTCGAAATAAATATTAATGAATTAAAAGAAAAATGGCTACAAAAACCAACAAATTTAACAATAGGAGCAAGCTTTGTTAGTAAATATCAACAGGATAAAGATCCATTGTATAAACTTCCTGAAAATGTTGCTTGTTACGGAGGTAGAATTCAAATCTCTTCGCCTAAAATAAATGTATATTCAGAATATGCTTATAAAATTAATGATCCTTCGGCCGATAATAATTATATTTATAAAAATGGTGAGGCTATTGTTTTTTATTCAAGTTATACTACTAATAACTGGAGTATAATTTTAAATGCAAAAAGAACCGACAATATGAGTTTTAGAAGCGATAGAAATGCTAAATTACTCCAGCAATATATTAATTACATACCTTCGTTTGTTAAGAGTTATACATATTTTACGTTAAGTGAGTATCCTTATTCATCGGTAGTATTGGGCGAAGCTGGTGGTGGAATAGAGTTTCTATATAGTTTTCCAAAAGAAACTTTTTTGGGCGGAAAGTACGGAACAAATATTTCTTTACAATATAACAGATACAACGATATTAAAAGAAATCTACCTTCAGATACTAATTTAGTTGGCATTAAAGGTACTTATGGATATTCATCTAGTTTATTTTCCATTTCAGATAGTACACTTTTTGAAAATATTGTATTAGAAATAAACAAAAAGCATAATAAAAATTTCAAGTCTAATTTTATTTATCAATACACTACCTATAATTTTGATGCTTTAACAGGTATTGTTGGGCATGGTTATGTTTATTCGCATATTTTTGTTTATGAGCTAATACAAAAATTAAACGAAGTTTTTTCGTTAAAATATAATTTGGAATATTTGTATACTCGCCAAGATGCTGGTAATTGGCTTTATGTTGGTTCTGAATTATCGGTTTCTCCTAAATGGTTTTTTGCAGTAAATTGTGCTGTTAATCATAATAATCCAACAATAAGCGACAAGATTAAAATATACTACCTTTTTTCAATTACCCACGTAAAAGACGCTACACGAATATGTTTAAATTATGGTAAACAACCATCTGGTATCTTGTGTATTGGGGGTATTTGCCGTTATTTGCCAGCTATTTATGGTTTCGGAATTTCGCTCAGTACAACATTTTAGATTATGAAAGCTAGTGTTTATATTGCTTTTATTGTTATTTTTATTTCATGCGATAAAATAGAGCCTCCATTCAAAGAAACTAATAATAACCAAAACATAGTAGATACAAACAGTTTTTACAATTCTCAAAAAATTCTTATCGAAGAATTTACAGGACATAGATGTGGTAATTGTCCACGAGCACATGAAAAAATAGAAGAATTAAAAGGTATTTATTCGAATAAAATAATTGCTGTGTCGATTCATGCTGGCTTTTTTGCTGAGCCTTTGCCCCCAAATTATCCAAACGATTTTCGTACTAATGTTGGTAATGAATTATATTCTTTTTTTGGTGTTCAATCTACTCCAATTGGCTTAATAAATAGAAAAAAAATTAACGATACGTACCTGATTAATTATGAAAATTGGTCGGTTGTTATCTCTGATATTATAACACAATCACCTGCATTTCTTATAAATGTAACACCAAGTATTATTAACGATTCAAATACAATTAATGCTAAGGTTATTATTAAAGTAAAAACTGATTCAATAAATAACATACGTCTTTCCGTATTTCTTACCGAAGATAGTATAATTTCTTCTCAAACAGATTATTCTCATTCTCCCACTTTAATTTCTAATTATGTGCATAATAATGTTTTGCGTGCCTCTTTTAACGGCACCTGGGGAACAGAAATAACTCTCATTAATAAATCGATAAATGACACTGTAATAAGAAATTTTACATTAAACGTAAATTCACTGTGGAAATTAAAGAATTGTAAAATAGTTGCATTTATTTATGACCCAGATATCTTCTATGTTTATCAAGTCGAAGAAAAAAAATTATTCGATAAATGATAATTATAGAAATATTACTTTTTATTTTTCTCATTGTAATTGTTTTTTTACTAATTATTTTCTTTTTTGTAAGAAGAATATTACTTGGCTTTAATAAAACCTTTTTTAATATTTTTACAAAAAAAATAAGTAAACATCGTAGAGGAAATTCAGCTTATTATTCTTGTTACAAAAAAAGAATATCGATTCGAAATGATGAAGGAGAGTATATTGATTATGAAATAGTAAAAGACAATGAAAATAATTCGTAAAGTTTTATTTAAAATACTTGGAATAAACAATTACTTGTCTTTAATAAGTTTTTTTTATCTTCGCTTAATAGAATTTGGCTTCTTAAAAAAAAGTTATCCTGAAATACACTTTTTAAAAAAAATAGTAAAGCCAGGTTATTATTGCATAGACATTGGGGCCAATTTAGGTTATTATAGTTATTTTTTAAGTAAATATGTAACTCAAAAAGGAAAGGTAATTGCTGTTGAACCAATACCGCTCTTTTGTGAAATATTAAAGAAAAATGTAAAAAATTTTAATAACATAAAAATATTACCAGTTTGTTTAGGAAATGAAGAAAAAGTAGTATCGTTAGGTATACCAATTTTTAATGGAATTGTTCGCCATGGAATGACACATATATTACAGGGAAATGAAAATAATATTGTTTGCAAGTTTAATTGTCGTATGGTTATAGGAGATAAAGTATTCTACGATTTAGAAAAGTTAGATTTTGTAAAATGCGATGTTGAGGGTTTTGAGTATGAGGTGCTTATTGGAATGCTTAATTTAATACAAAAATTTAAACCAATAGTTCAAATCGAAATTAGTCAGAATAATAAGGAAAAATTATTAAAATTGTTTTTTGAACTAAAATATAGGCCTTTTAGGTTAATTAACAATGAGTTAAAACAATTAAACGAGAATGAATTTTTTGAATGTAAAACAGATGTTTACTTTATAGTAGAAAAATGAAAAAATTAATATCCATAGTAATACCAGTATACAATGAGGCCGAAAATATAGAAGCATTATATGATGAAATCCTAAGTATCTTTACTAAAATCAATTATAATTATGAAATATTTTTTGTTAATGATGGTAGTAACGATAATTCGTTATCGATTCTAGAAATGATAGCTAATAAAGACAAAAATGTTAAAGTAATTTCATTCACAAGAAATTTTGGTCATCAAGCTGCATTGTCGGCCGGATTATATTATGCAAATGGTGATGCAGTACTTACAATGGATTGCGATTTTCAGGATCCTCCGTCGCTTATTCCTGAGTTTATTGATAAGTGGGAAAAAGGTGCTAAAATTGTTTATGGTAGAAGAATACAAAGAAACGATAGCTTTTTTAAAAAAGTTACAGCTTCGGTTTATTATTCACTATTATATGTTGCAGGCGATATTAAAATAAAGGGTAATATTGGTGATTTTCGACTAATCGACAAAGTTGTAGTTGAAAAATTAAACAATATTAAGGAACGAAATAAATATTTACGAGGAATTATTCCATGGTTTGGATATAAATACGAAATAGTAGATTACATTAGACCAAAAAGAATTAAAGGTTCAACTAAATTTAGTTGGTTAAAAATGGCTCGCTTCGCAATGATAGGTATTCTTAATTTTTCGCTTTTACCTATCAGATTGGGGTTATTTGTTGGTATATTTATTTGTTCAACAGGTTTTTTGTTTTTTTTATATTTAATCTATCGATCTCTTTTTGACAATCAGTTTTATAAATTACTTGAATGGCTTGCTGTTTTTAATTATGTACTTATTGGAATACTTTTTATTTTTATATGGATAATTTCGGAATATATAGGAAAAATATACGACGAAGTTCGACAACGCCCTTTATATGTGATAGATAAAGTATTAAACATTAAGATTAATGAAAATTCTCATGCTTAATTACGAATGTCCACCACTTGGTGGTGGTGCAGGTCGTATATCTTATAACATCGCTTACAATATTTCTTTAAAAAATAATGAGGTAGTATTTTTAACTACTTGGTTTAAGAACTTAAGAGAAATCGAAATTGTAAATAATAATTTTAAAATAATCCGGCTAAAGTCGCAACGTAAACATTTATACAAGTCTAACGCTTTCGAAATGTTATGCTGGATTATTAAATGTTTCGATTTTATTCTTAAAAATAAAAGTTTAATTAAAACTTTTGATTATTGTTTGGCAAACTTTGCTATTCCAGGTGGAATAATAGCTTATTACTTAAAGAAAAAATACAAGATACCATTTTCTGTAATTTCCCATGGGCACGATATACCATGGTATTACAAAAAACAAATGTTTTTTTATCATTTGCTTTTGTACTGGATTATAAAGTTAATTTGCTTGAGGTGCGATAAATTATTTGTACAAAGCCAATACATGTACAAAAATGCTGTAAATTTTTTGGGACAAAAAAATAGTATAAAAATTAAAATTATATATAATGGCGTTTCTTATCCAATAAACTTTAATTACGAACACAGGAAAACGCAACCTTTTACAATACTATTTGTTGGTAGGTTAGTAAAGCAAAAACGACCCGATGTTTTTATTAATGCTTTGGTAGTTCTTCGCTATATGCAAATACAGTATCATGCATACATAATTGGTGATGGCCCCCTATGTAAAAAACTACGAAAAATGCTCACAAAATACAATTTAAACCATATTAAAATGGTTGGATGGATTAGTAATAGTGAAATATGGAAATATTACGAAAGAGCTCATGTTTTAGTCTTACCATCAGAATCGGAAGGTATGTCGATCGCGGTTTTAGAAGCTAAAGTCGCTGGCTTATACATAATTACAACGAATGTTAGTGGCAACCTTGAAATTTTAAATGAATATAAATTTTCGTCGATTATTAATGAATTAAGTTATAAAAAAATTGCAGATGAATTGCAGGCATATTATTTTAATTATTACTTGAAAAAACTCTTCCCCGACGAAAATTACTGTAAAACACAAAGCGAAAAATTTTTGTGGGGGCCAATTACAGAAAAATACCTTAATGAAATAATGATATAGATTGTCTCACTTTTTTAAATAGAAAACATATAGCCAACACCTTTAATAGTTTCAATATATTTATCACCAATTTTTTGACGTAATTTGCGTATGTGTACATCTATTGTTCTATCGGTAACAATAACATCTTCACCCCATATTACATCGTACAAATGTTCGCGTGGTATAACTTGATTAGGTTTAGAAGCTAGTAAAAATAGTAATTCAAATTCCTTACGTGGTAATTTTATTTCTTTATTATCTATAGTTACTGAATACCTGTTTTTATCGATTATAATATTTTCAAAAAATAGTTTTTCTTCGCTAGTATTAAATTGTTTGCTACGTTTTAAAAGATTGTTTATTCTAGCAAATAATATTGGTAATGAAATAGGTTTTGTAATAAAATCGTCAGCTCCAAATTCGAAAGCTTTAATATGAGAAAATTCGTCGTTTTTAGCTGTTAGAAAAATTATAATAGCTTTGTTAAGCTTAAAATCTTCTATAGCTCTTAGTCTTTTACAAACTTCGAATCCATTTAATTTAGGCATTATAATGTCGAGCAAGATTACATCGGGTTTTTCTTTTAATGCAATTTTTATTGCTTCTTCTCCATCAAAAGCATTGTAAGTAATAAAACCACTGTTTTTAAGATTGTAACTAAGTAATTCCACAATATCGGGTTCATCATCAACTATTAATATTTTTGCTTTATTATTCATAAGTTATGCTTTTTTTAAACTAAAACTAAACGTAGAGCCAACTCCATAAACACTTTTAACAAAAATTTTTTCGTTATGTAGTTCAAGAATGTGTTTTACAATAGAAAGGCCAAGACCGGTACCACCTTTGTTTTTGCTACGGGTTTTATCTACTCGGTAAAATCTATCAAAAATGAATGGTAAATGGTGACTTTCGATACCTATGCCATTATCGGCAACTTCTATCATAAGTTTTTCGCCAATATCAATAATAGTTATAGTAACTTGCCCATTTTCTTTTCCATAAAATATTGAATTTAAAATAAGGTTATACAATACCTCTCCAATTTTTTTTCTATCGGCATAAACATATGGGTATGAAGAATTATTTATTAAATGCATTTTTATTGAGTGTTCATTTGCTTTATCAATAAGTAAAGTAATAATCTCGTTTATTAATTCAACCACATTGAATTTACTAAGATTAATTTGCATTTTTCCTTCTTCCATTAAAGAGATTGTTTCTAAATCTTTAATAATATTAATCATTCGTTCGGTATTTGTTAATGCTTTATTTAAAAATTCATGTTGCTTATCTTGTGGTAATTTATTATTTACTATGGTATATAAATAGCCTTGAATGTTAAATAGAGGGTTCTTTAACTCGTGCGATACATTAGACAGAAATTCACTTCTAAACTTATACATTTGCTTAATCTGATCGTATTCAGACATTTTCTCCGAAATCAGAGTTGTGAGTTTTTTTGTCAATTCTGTATTTTCGTTTATTTCATCGTTAAAAAGAGCCTTATAAATAGGACTTAATTGCGACTTTATTAAGAAGTTATTATAGGCACTTATTATAATAGCGGTTAGTGTAGTTATAAGTGCTAATGAAATGTAAAAAACTAAAGAATTAAAAAAATTATAAATCATAATAATCAACATTATGTGAATAAAAAATATCAGAAACAAGCACAAGTCTTTATTATTGAATATTTTATTTAAAAAATTTTTCATTTTTTCTGGAGGTTTTACGCGAAAATAAGAAAATTTAAGCATTTTTACTATGCTTTACAACTTTACCGTCAATAATAAATATTATATCTTCGGCTATATTTGTTGCCAAGTCAGCAATCCTTTCAAAATTTTTAGATATTCGTTCTATATGAAGCGCCCTTTCTATAGTTCTTGGATCGTTTAACATGAAAGTTATTAACTCTCTAATTATTTGTTCATGTAATTGATCAACAAAAGTATCTGATTTTATAACTTCATACAACAAACTTGAATCGCAAGCAACAAAACTGTCGATACAGCTTCTAATCATCTTCAGGCATTCATTAGCCATTCTAGGAATATCTATGTATGGTTTAAGTTGGGGGTTTTTTATCAAAAACAACGCACTTTCGGCTATGTTAGCAGCCATATCAGACATTCTTTCGAAATCGTTATTCATTTTAAAAATCATAAGCACTATTCTTAATTCTTTAGCTTCAGGTTGAAAACGAGCAAGTATATTTGTACATAATTCATCAATTTCGTTTTCCATCTTATCCATTTCAGGCTCATCTTTATTAATGACCTCTAATAAAAGATCTTCTCTATTACTTAATAGTCCATTTATACATTTACCTATTGATTGTTCAACAATCCTTGATTGTTGAATGGCTAGTTCTATAAGTTTTTTTAATTTTTCGTCGAATAATAAATTCATAAATTAACCTATTTTTCCTGTTAAAAATTCTTCAGTTTTTTTATTTATAGGAGTTGTAAAAACTTTTTCAGTTTCGCCATATTCAAGTAGGTTACCCAGGTACATAAAAGCTACATAATCAGAAATTCTTCCTGCCTGTCCAACATTATGAGTAACAATAATAATTGAAACAGTATCTTTTAGTGTTATTATTAAATCTTCAATATTTTTTGTGGCAATTGGGTCTAAAGCAGAAGTTGGTTCATCGAGCAATAGCACTGTTGGTTTTATTGCAAGAGCTCTTGCAAAACACAACCTTTGTTGTTGGCCTCCCGATAAAAATGTTCCTCTTTTGTTTAACTTTTCTTTTACTTCATCCCATAAACCTACCTTTTTAAGTGTTTCTTCAACAATTTCTTCTGCTTGTTTTTTTGGAAGTTTTATACCATTTAATATAAATCCTGATATTACATTTTCAAAAATAGTCATAGTAGGGAAAGGGTTAGGTTTTTGAAATACCATGCCAATTTTGCGCCTTATTTCCGATGGTTCATGAGAGTATACATCTATAAATTTGTTTTCACCGTCTTTTAAAAATATGTTTCCTTCGACCCATGCATTTTCGTTTAATTCATGCATACGATTAATACAACGAAGTAAAGTAGTTTTGCCACAACCCGACGGACCCATTAAAGCTGTAATCTTTTTTTCATAAAATACAACATTAATATTTTTTAAAACTTTATTTTTATCGAAATAAGCATTTAAGTTTTCGATTTTTAATAATTCATTCATTTTTTTCTAATTTTAAATGTTGCTAATAATTTAAGAATAATAATAAAAGCTAGTAAGATAAAAGATGCCCCCCATGCAAAATTATGCCATGTTTGATAAGGACTTACTGAATAAACAAAAATAGCAAGAGGTAATGAATTTATTGGTTTGAATATATCGAAACTAAGATAAGGGTTTCCAAAAGCAGTAAACAACAAAGGTGCAGTTTCGCCTGCAGCCCTTGCTATTCCAATTAGTATACCAGATAGAATTCCTGGAAAAGCCACAGGAAGAATAACCTTTATAATTGTTTTATAATATGGTACCCCTAACGATAAAGCAGCTTCTTTTATTTCTAAAGGCACTAATTTCATAAATTCTTCGGTACTTTTAATAACTACTGGTAACATAATTAAAGCAAGTGCTACGCTTCCAGAAAATGCCGAAAAGTGGTTCATTGGCTTAACTATCCATAAATAAACAACAATGCCTATAACTATTGAAGGTACTCCTTGCAATAAGTCTATTAAAAATTTTAAAAATTTTGTAAATTTCAATTTTTGATTTTCGGCTAGAAAAATGCCTATTGCCATACCTAATGGAATAGCTATTATTGAACCTACTATAACTAATTCTAACGTTCCTATAATACTATTCAGTATGCCTCCACCTTCTTCGCCTATTGGTTTGGGTAAGCTAAACAAAAAATTAAAGTTTATAACTTTTATACCATTTACAATTATTTCAAAAATAATAAAAAACAAAGGTATCATAAATAAACAAGATATTGTTATAAAAATGTACTTATAAACATTTGATTTGAGTATTCTTATTTTTTCTTTATTTTTCACTTATACCTTATATTTTTTTAATATTAAGTTACCTATTATGTTTGTAACTGTAGTTATAATTAACAAAATTAGTGCTAAATAAATTAAACTTGAAAGGTATAATTCATCGGTAGCTTCAGTAAATTCATTTGCTATAACGCTTGCAATAGTATTTGATGGTTCAAATATCGATTTTAAAAGATGATGCGAATTACCTATTACCATTGTAACAGCCATAGTTTCTCCTAGTGCTCTACCCAATGATAGCATTATACCTGCAAAAATTCCCGACCTAGCATATGGCAACATAACTTTTTTTATTACTTCCCATCTTGTTGCTCCTAACGAATAAGCAGCCTCTTTAATATCTTGTGGTACCATCTTTAAAGCATGCTGACCTAATGTTGCAGAATAAGGTACTATCATAAAAGATAATAGTATTGAAGCTGAAAATACGCTTAAACCACTACTACTTATTCCAAAATATTCTAATGTACTCCTCACTAAAGGAACAATTGTAAACAATCCCCATAAACCTATAATTGTTGAAGGTATTACTGTTATTAAGTCGACAATATAATTTAAAACTTTTGCCAAAGTGCCTTTAATTAGATATTCTCCAAGTGTTATTATGATTGAAAAAGAGAAAATCAGAGAAAACAATAAGGCTAATAATGAAGTTACAATTGTTCCTGTAATATAAGATAAACCTCCATATTTTCCTAACACAGGATCCCAGTCGGTTGTTACAAAAAATTTTAATCCAAATTTTTTTAGCGATAAAAACGCTCCATCAATTAAAAAAATAATAAATGAAATTATAGCTAATACAAAAACGCTAACACATAAGTACAAAAGTGTTTTAAAAATTTTTTCTTTCATTATTTTTTATTTGCTTCATCTATACTATTAAAAACACTTTTACCGTTGTATGTTATTCTTTTTATTAAATTTTCAGCTTTTACTTTTGCTTCGTTTGAAAGCTTAGAGTATAATAAATTTTCATGATATTCTTGACCATCATTCACCATCCACCAAAGCAATCTTACAAGTTGTTTTGCTCTTTCTTCTGATCTTTTATTATAATTTTGTTCTCTATATACAATTATCCAAGAGAAACTACTTAACGGATAAGCAACAGGATTTTGCGAATTGGTAATAGAAATTCTTGTGTCGTCGGGTAAGTGAATATTTGCAGCTGCTGTAACAGCAGTTAAATCGGGAAGAACAAAATTACCAGCACTATTTTTTACCTTTGCTATAGGTAAATTATTTTGTTTAGCATAAATTACTTCAACATATCCAATACTTCCTTTAATTTGCTTTACTAAACCTGTTACTCCTTCGTTACCTTTTGCACCCATACCTACAGGCCAATTAACCGAAGTCCCACATCCAACTTTAGTTTTCCACTCTTCGCTAACTTTAGAAAGGTAATCGGTAAATATAAAAGTAGTACCACTACCGTCGGCTCTTCTTATAACATTAATTTCAGAATTTGGTAACTTTATTTCTTTATTGACTTCAACAATTTTAGGATCATTCCATTTTTTAATTTTACCTAAATATATATCTGCAATAATTTCTGGAGTAAGATTTAATGCAGGGTTACCCTCCAAATTATATGTAATTGCCACAGCGCCCAAACAAATAGGTATATGTAATACTTCGCCATCAAATTCTTTAAGCTGTTCATCAGATAAAAAAGCATCGGTGGCGCCAAAATCAACGGTTTTTTCTTTAAGTTGCCTTATTCCACCACCAGACCCTATTGATTGATAATTAACCTTTACCCCAGTTTTCTGATTATATTCGTAAAACATTTTAGAATATAGTACATATGGAAAAGTAGCTCCAGCTCCTAAAAGCTCAACTTCGTTTTGTGTTTCTTGCACTGTCTGAGTGTTTTTGCAACTTATAATAAATAAAACACTCAAAATTCCAATTATTTTTTTCATAAGTTCATGTATTATTAATTTAACTCAGTAGCAAAATAATGATTTGTATGTTAAAAAATTGTTAACTCTTTATTATAAAAACATTAATTGGTTTAAAATTTGCTAAAATTTTGTTCGTAAATTATAGTAAAATAAAACATAGTTAAAACTTATAACAATAATTCTAGTTTTAACTAAATAATATTTTTAATAGGTTAAATAAAAAAATAATTAAATAATTAAAGTAAAGTAATTAAAGTTACATGTTATATTTTTCATGTTTTTCATAAGTAAAGATGAAATTAATAGGAGTTTTGTTTTTTTTCATCATTTTATTTAACTTTGAGCAATAAAAGATTATTGTTATGAAAAAGTTTTTATTTATTTTAAGTTTTTTAAGTATTACTTTGTTATTAAACTCACAGGTTGTATTATTTAGCGATGATTTTGAAAGTGGCATTACTGCAAAATGGACAGCCACTGGCTCAAGTGGGTGGGGTACTTCATCTAATTACTACCATAGTGCCAATAAATCACTTACCGAAAGCCCTAATGGTAATTATGGTAATAACTGGAATACTTATTGTACCATGAAAAACGGTGTTGATTTAACAAATTATCCAAGTGCTTCATTAGTTTTCTGGGCCACATACAAAATTGAACAAGGTTTCGATTACATGTGGGTAGAAGCTTCTTCAAATAATTTTCAAGATTATGTAACGCTTGCTACTTTTTCTGGTAACGATAATGTGAATCCTTTACCTCCAATGTCTCAATATGTTATTGATTTGAGTGGTTTTTGCGGACAATCGAATGTTAAAATTCGTTTTCATTTTAAAAGCGATCAAGGCTTAACTTATGATGGAATGTACATAGACGACGTACAAATAATTGCAAACAATGTTGATAATGCAGGACCATTAATTGTTCATACACCAAATCCTTTTTATGAAGGTTCGTTATATGAAAATGTTAAGCAAGCAACTGTCGTTGACTTTAGTGGCATACAAAGCACATATCTTGAATATCAAGTAGATGGAGGACCAGTAAATACGGTGCAAGGAGTCCTCATAAACAATAATGTTTATGAATATACCATACCTGCTCAACCTGCAGGAAGTTTTATTACTTACAGATTCGTTGCTATCGATAACTCAAATAATCATAATTCCACTACCTCAGAAGATTATCACTTTATTGCTGGTAATCACATTATTCAAGATAATGGGCAAGTAGACTATTATACTCAAGTTGGTCCTTCTACTACAGGAGGTATTATAGGACTTGCAGTTAAAATAACTTTAGGCAACACTAATTTAGTTGGAATGTTAATAAGAAATTATACCGACATTAATAATCCTAACGACAGTATGCTTGTGCATGTGTGGGCCGATAATAACGGAATACCAGGTAACGATATAATAACACCTTTTAAAGTTTTTCCAGCAGCTACACTTGAAAATACAACTGCAATGACATGGATCGATCTAAGACCTTATGCAAATCAATTGTCAAATTTAACAGGAACATATTACATTGGATTTACCGTGCCTTCAGGTAAAGTACAAACAACTATTACCCAGCCAGGATTTTTTGGTAAATCTTATTATTACACTAGTGCAGGAGTATGGGCTCCATATTCTGGATCTTATGGGGTTACCGACCTACATTTTAGAGCTATTACCACTGAAAATCAAGATCTTGAAGGCCCTGCTATTATAAATAATACTATTCCAGTGCTTTGCGAAGCAAGTTTGCAACCTCAAACAGTTAATGTAACAATACTAGATGCTACTGGAGTGGCAAATGCTACACTTTATTATAAAGTTGATAACGGCAACGTTCAAACAATTAATGGTATTAATACTAGTGGGAATGAATGGGTTTTTACTATTCCGGCACAACCTGCTGGTTGTTTCGTTAAGTATTGGATTACTGCAACTGACTTGGTTACTCCTAATCCGAATTCTTCACAAACAGATACCTTTTTATATGTAAGTGGTGTTTATCATAAGTTTGATAATAATACCCCAAATGTATATATACCTGTAGGCACACTTGCTAATAATGTGGCTAAAATTGCAATATTTTTAGATTTTACTAATGTTCAAACACAATTAACCACGTTACTTATAAGAAATTATTACAGCATTTCGAATCCTTCTAATACCCCAAATAATCCAATGACAATTCACGTTTGGGGAACAAATCAGCAGGGATTACCAGCTAACGATCTAATTCCTCCATTTATAGTGAATTCAGAAGCTGGGCCTAATAACCCCATGGCATTAACAAAAGTCGACTTACGCCCTTATGCCAATCAATTGTCTAATCTAACAGGTTCAATTTTTGTAGGATTTAGTGTAGAAAACGGAAGCTGTGCAGTACTTGGCGATTCTAATGCAGTTTATAACAGAACAATTGTATACGTTAATAATCAATGGTATGCTTTTGATACCGATGCTCAAATTCGAGCTGTTACTTCCGAATTAATTGGAAATGTACCTACTTTAGTTAGTAATATTATTGACATTTATCCTAATCCAGCTACAGAGTTAATAAACTTATATATCGATGCATTAAATAATACAATACTTAAGGTTTATTCGTTAGACGGTAAAGAATTATATACAACTCCTATTAATTCTAACAACACTCTTATAAATGTATCAAACTGGAAAAATGGGGTTTACATATTTAAAATCATAGATAATAATGCTACATATAATCTTAAAGTTATGAAATATTAATGTTTCCTAATTATTAATAAATGCAAAAAGGCACCATTTATCTTTTACCTGTAACACTTGGTAATGAGCTATCCGATATTTTTTACACTAAAACTTATATAAACTTGTTAGAAAATGTAAATTTTTTTATTGTTGAAAATATAAAAAGAGCTCAAATTTTTATTAAGAAAATAATTAAAGATATAGATTATCGAAAAAAAGTTTTTTATGAATATAGTGAACACACACGCGATGCAGAAATTAAGGAATATATAAATATATTGTTAAAAGGTAACGATGTTGTTTTAATGTCAGAAGCTGGCGCACCTTGTATTGCCGATCCTGGCTATAAGTTAATATTATTGGCGCATAAGCATAATATAAAAATTGTTCCTTACATTGGTTATTCAAGTATTATTTTATCTTTAATGGCATCGGGTTTGCCTGCACAAAAATTTAGATTTGAAGGTTATTTACCTATAAAAAAAGATTTGAGAAAAAAAACACTTAAATACCTTGAAAAAATTTCTAAGTTCGAAAACACCACCATAATACTCATGGAAACACCTTATCGTACTTATAATTTTTTTATTGACATTATTAATACATTACAGAACGATACTTTATTATGTGTTGCTTCAAATGTTACTCAGTCGGATGAATTAATTAAAACTTGTACAATTAAGGAATGGAATAGTTTTTCCTCTATGATAAGAAATGTTCCAACAATTTTTATTTTATATGCAGGAAAAATTTAAATTATTATTATTTGCTTTTTGTTTTTTTAATTGTTTTTCGCAAAACGAACAAATTAGTGTGCCCATTAAACACAGTGAACATGTAACAAAAATGACTTACGATCCTGTTAAGCATTATTATGTGTATACAGGAAGTAAAGATGGTTCAGTGATAGCATGGACATATAATGGCATCTTTCTTAAAAGGTTTGATTTTCATTCATCGGCAATAACTGATATTATTGCCGATTTGAATAATTCTTTTTTATATACCGCCGATCAAAACGGGTTTATTTTTAAGATCAATATTAATAATTCTTCTGTAGTTAGTAGTTTTAAAACAGAAACACCTGTAACATGTCTATTATATGCAAGAAATAAAACTAAAGAGTATGTAATTGCAGGTTTTCAAAATGGGAATATATCTATTTTTGATACTGCATTAAATATTGTAAGAAGCTTTAATTACTATAATAAGTACCCTATTAAAATAGTGCCTTCTAAAAAACAACACCAATACTTTGTTGGCTTTAAGAAAAATGAGACTTTTAGCGATAGCGTAAATGAAAGTAAAAGTAATATAGAAATAATTGACTTAGATAATTTTAAATGTTATCCTTTAAGCCCATATTTTGATAATTTAAGTGATTTATTTTTAAGTAGAGATAGTACAAGGTTAATAAGTGCTTCGTCAGATAATAATACAATTAGGGTGTTCGATGGTTTACGCTTGATTGAATTAAATTCTTTTAAAGTTAACTTTAAGCCATCGGTAGTATTCATGAGTAATAATAACAAATTAATAGGCATAGGATCGGCTGAAACTGGCGAAGCACAAATAAGGCGATATACAGGTGAACCTCTAATGGATTATTCTTTGAAATCTGAAAAAATAATTTTTGGTGAATTTAACGACGACATTACAAGAATACATCTTTGTACTGAAGATGGTGTTTTTAATCTTTACGATTTCAATGGAAATTATCGCGAAAATAGAGGAGTTTATGTTAACATAGCAAATAAAATTTCACACATTAGCTGTAATGATTCTTTAATTTACTTTGCTACTGAAAATGGGAAAATTGCAATATTTAATTACAAAAATAAAACTTTTAATTATTTAAAAGACTCTTTTAACGTAAACATACAAAAAATTGTATCGTATAATAATTTACTAATAATACTACTTTCACCAGAAGTAAAGGTTTCTGATATTTCTTTAGAAAGTACAATAACTTCTAAGCTTTTTATTTATGACTCTAATCAACTTATTAAAGAATTTAAATATAATGATAAGTATATTACAGATTTTCTAATCATTTACAACTATTTAGTTACTTTTTTTAATACTGGCGAAACATTAATACATAACTTAAACAATTTAACTACAATAAATAAATATAATTTCAAGCCAATAGAAATCGTAAGAGCTTTCAAAAATAATAATAAAGTTTTACTAGATTATATTGATAATAGTGCAATTGTTTTTGAATTTAATATAACCGATAAACCTTTTTTTAAAGAATTAAAAAAATTCAAATTAAATAATAACGAAAAGATTCTTGCTTTCTCAGAAAAATATATTGTAACTAACAAAAGAATTCTTGAATTAAGTAGCGAAATTGAATTTAAACATTTATTCGATTTAAAATCGGCATTTATTTATAATGACACTTTAATTGCTCTTGATAATTATCACATCTATAAATTTATTATTACTAAACAAAATTTAGCTATTATAGATAAATCTAAATCAGAGTCAGGTAATCTTTTTGTATTAAACGATAATACAATTTTTATTAACTCAAAAGTAGGTTATGTTTCAATTTTGAGATTATGCAACTTAAAAGAGAAATTTGGTTTTTATTTTAATAATAACTTAGACTGGATAATAACTGATGGCGAAAATTACGAAATATCAAATAATTTATATAATTCTGTAATAACAGTTAAAGGTCTAATAATTACAAACAATAAAAAAATAATAGAAGAAAGAATTAAAAACGATATTTTGAAAAAAATTTTTTGTAAGAAAATATGATAAATATTTGATAATAATAATTTTTACTTTATGAAATCAATTTTTGTTTTTATTATTATAATTATTTACTTTTTAATTTGCACAGGTCAAACAATTGAACATAAACACAATGTTAAGAATTATTATCATCCATTATTAGAAAAATACGATGTAATTTTTTACTTTATCGATGTAAAAGCAACTAACACGAGTAAATACATTGAGGGCAAAACCACAATTAAAGCAAAAGTTTTATCGAATTTTTTCGATACAATGTTACTTCAATTACATTATTCGCTTAACGTCGATTCTGTTAAATTTTATAATAATTTATGTTTATTTCAACATACTCCAAATAACGAACTTTTTATTAAATTACCTGAAATTCTTGAATTAAACGATACTTTTTCAGTTTGTGTGTACTACAAAGGCACGTCGGAAGGAAATGGTATACGTAACGGACAAGCATTTGGGGAAAAAGTAACCTGGACGCTTACTGAGCCATACGGTGCTCTCGATTGGTTCCCATGTAAACAAATTGTTACAGATAAAGCCGATTCTGCATACATCTATATTACATGCAAAAATACTTTAAAGGCTGGATCTAATGGTGTACTTAAGAAAATCGATACACTCACAAATAATTATGTTAAGTATTGTTGGCAAACAAAATTTCCTATTGCCTACTATTTAATAAGCTTAACAGTAAGCGATTACATGATATATAATATTTATGCATTTCCTGAGAATTTATCAAACGATTCAATTCTAATAACAAATTATATATACAATAATTCAAACTTTTTCAATTATTATAAAACTAAAATTGACAGTTCTAAACAATGTATGGAACTTTTATGTAAGCTTTATGGGTTATATCCTTTTTATAGTGAAAAATATGGTCATATTACAGCACCTATTGGTGGAGGTATGGAACATCAAACATTAACAACAATATCTACTTTTTCCCTTGAGCTTATAATTCACGAAATGGCACACCAGTGGTTTGGAGATTATGTAACTTGCTCTAACTGGCAAGATATATGGATTAATGAAGGTTTTGCTACATATAGTTATTACTTAGGTCTAGAAAATTTTTACTCTTCTGAAGCGTGTAAAAATTGGCTTTCTGAAACTTTTAATTGGATCATGATAGAACCCGGTGGTAGCGTTTATGTGCCATTTGATGAATTAAATAATGTTACAAGAATATTTGATTATAGGCTTACCTACTTAAAAGGTGCAGCCTTGGTTCATATGATCCGATATATTATCAATAACGACAGCATATTCTTTTCTTTGTTACGTGGTTTTTTAAATCAATATGCTTTCTCTAATGCAAGTGGCGATGATTTTAAAAATTTTTTAAACTACCATACCAATTACAACTTTAATAACTTTTTCGATGAATGGTACTATGGTCAAGGATATCCTATAATTTCTTTATATTGGAATAAAGTAAACGATACAGTTTACTTTACTTTACTTCAGCAAACATCATTACCCAGTATTACACCTTTTTTTCATATTCCCGTAGAAGTTAAATTTAGTGGCTTCGATAAAGACACTATTATAAGAGTCAATCATAATTACAATGGAGAGTTATTTAGTGCCTATGTGCCATTTGATTTTTATGATGTAGTAATTGACCCTAATAACCACATAGTTAATAAAGTCGGAGAAGTTTCGCAAAGCATAAACTCTCTAGAAAATTTATATAGAATTTATCCTAATCCATCTAGCGAATATATATATTTGTCTGCTAATAAAAATAAAATTGATGATGTTAAAATATACGATATTTTTGGAAATTTAGTTTATCAAAGCAAATATTCAGATTGTATAAATATAAAAAAATTTCCAAATGGAATTTACATAATAGATATAAACAATTTAAAAACAAAATTCATTAAAAATTAACATTTTTTGTTGTTTAAAAAATTTTTTTATTTTACCTTTGTATTGTAGCAATAATATATGAATATTATCGTTATAGTAACAATTAACGTAAAGTTAAGCTATAAAGTATGAAAATTTTGTTTTTTTTTGTTGTTTATTTAAGTATACTAAATTATAATTTTTCTCAAATTTCTAACCAGCAGCTAAACGGGAGAGAAGATATAGCAAACGTTATTACAACAGCTGTTCCTTTTTTAACTATAGCACCCGATTCTAGAGCAGGGGCTTTGGGCGATGCTGGAGTGGGTACAACTCCCGATGTTAATTCGCAACATCATAATCCTGCAAAATACACTTTTATCAAAAAAAATTATGGTTTTGCAATTTCTTATTCACCATGGCTTAGACAATTAGTAAATGATATTAACCTAGCTTATATTACTGGATTCTATAAATTTGCTAATACACAATCTATAAGTGCTTCATTACGTTATTTTTCGCTTGGAGATATTACTTTTACCAATATGCAAGGCGAAGTTACTGGGCAACATAAGCCAAATGAGTTTGCTATTGATATTGCTTATTCTCGTTTACTATTTCCACATTTTAGTTTAGCAGTTGCCGTCAGATACATTAACTCAAATCTAACAGGTGGTTATTCAGGGGGCGGCGTACCAACTCATGTAGGACAGGCCGTTGCTTCCGATATAGCTTTTTTTTACACAAGATCGTTTGAAATTAAAAAGAAACCATCTGAATTTTGTTTTGGAACTAATTTTTCAAACATAGGTTCCAAAATGTCTTATACCGATAATTCTATAAAAGACTTTTTACCTATGATGCTTCGATTAGGTCCGTCAATGAAAATAAATATTGATGATTATAATAGCTTGCTTGGTACTTTTGAATTTAGCAAACTACTTGTACCAACTCCTCCTATTTATTACACGCAAGGCGACACTATGCCAAACGGACAAGTAGCTGATGCTTCAGGAAAATATATAAAATATGGTAAAGATCCAAATATTTCTGTTCCTGTTGCTATATTCCAATCGTTCTGGGATGCACCTGGTGTTCAAATGGATCCTTTAAACCCCAACGATAGAAGTAGATTTAAAGAAGAATTAAGAGAAATAAATTACTCAATAGGACTAGAATATACCTATGCCAATCAGTTTACTCTTAGAACTGGTTATTTTTATGAACATCCAACCAAAGGTAATCGTAAGTTTTTTACAGTAGGTGCCGGATTAAAATTAAAAATATTTTCCATAGATTTTTCGTATTTAATTCCTGTACATCAAAATCACCCTCTTGCCAATACTTTACGATTTACTCTTATGTTTAATTTTGAATTCGATAAAGAAAAACAGATTGAAAATAAATGAACTTCAGAATTGGGTTTGGTTACGATGTACACAGAATTACAAAAGGTAATTATGTTGTACTTGGGGGCGTAAAAATTAAAACAAACTTTAGTGTTGATGCTCACTCCGATGGCGATGTTCTAATTCATGCAATTTGCGATTCATTACTGGGTGCCGCTAATTTACGAGATATTGGATATCATTTTCCTAATAATTCTGAGAGATATAAAAATATTTCAAGCTTAGATCTTTTAAAAAAAGTCAACAATCTTTTGCAAGAAAATAATTATAAAATACAAAATATAGATAGCACTATAATAACAGAAAAACCTAAAATAAGCCCATACATACAAGATATGCAAAAAATCATTTCTGAAACATTAAACATTCATTTAAACAAAATTTCAATTAAAGCAACTACTAACGAAAAGGTTGGATTTATAGGAAGAGAAGAGGGAATAGCTGCTTTTGCTGTTTGCTTAATATATTTCTAACCGTATTACTTCAAAAAAATTATACTAACATGAAAGCAATGGTTTTAACAGCTGTAAACAAGCCTCTTGAATTATTAGATTTACCTAGACCAGAACCATTAGAAGATGAAATTTTAATAAAAATATTGTATTGTGGAGTTTGTCGGACAGAACTCGATCAAATAGAAGGAAGAATTTATCCTCCAAAATTACCTGTAATTCCTGGCCATCAGCCAGTTGGAATTGTTGAAAAGATAGGTACTAACGTTTCAAAATTTAAAATAGGAGATATAGTAGGAGCAACATGGCTATATTCGTCATGTGGATATTGTGAATTTTGTAAAAAGGGAAATGAAAATTTATGTAAGCAATTTAAAGGAACGGGTTGCCATGCAGATGGAGGTTATGCTGAATATATGGTAATTTCTGAAAAATATGCTTTTAAAATACCATCTGCTTACACCGATTTTAGCAAAGTTGCACCATTGTTATGTGGGGGCGTAATTGGCTATAGGTCATTAAAATTAGCCAATATAACAGATGGAGAACCTGTTGCATTGTGGGGATTTGGTTCTTCTAATCATCAATTATTTCAAATTATAAAAATGAAATACAAACATTCGCCTATATTTGTTTTTACTCGTAATGTCAATGAGCAAGAACTTGCAATGAAAATGGGAGCCGAATGGGTAGGCTGGATTGATGATAAACCACCTAAAAATGTTAATAAAGCAATATATACAATTCCAGCGTGGTTACCATTTATTAAAGCATTAGAAAATTTAGAAAGAGGAGGTCGTTTAATTATAAACTTAATAAGAATGAATGATGACGACAAAATAAATTTACTTAATATAAATTATTCTGAACATCTATGGCTTGAAAAAGAAATTAAAACTGTTGCTAATGTATCATTGGCCGATGCTGAAGAATTTTTATCAATCGCTGCTGAAATTCCTATAATACCTGAAGTGCAAATATTTAACTTGGAAGAAGCAAATTTAGCATTACTTGAATTAAAATCTGGGAAAATTAAAGGTTCTAAAGTCTTAAAAATTAATTAAAATGTAAATTTTATATTACTTTAACATTCTTTAAACTTATATCTCATATACTGAATTTTCCTAAAGTTAAAATATTTTTGTGAAACAAATTTTTTTATAAAATTACATAAAGTAATTTTTTTTTTTTGAATAATATAATAATTTTGCATTTGGAGAGATGGCAGAGTGGTTGAATGCGGCGGTCTTGAAAACCGTTGAAACCCGTAAGGGTTTCCGGGGGTTCGAATCCCTCTCTCTCCGTTATTAGCGGGTTCTTTATAATTTATAAAAATAAATTTTAACAATAATTCAAAACTTTAAACTGTGAGATGCTTTTAGCAATATAATGTACAAAAAATTTAGGGAAATATTTTTCTTAAATACATTATTTTTATTTTACTATTCCTTATATAAATTTCATAATAATTAATAAAAATTCTATGATTTTAACAAAAATAATAAGCTTTATTAGAAACGAAATAAGTAAATCCGGGAAAATTGGGAAGAATCTTATTGTTATAGTCATTATTAAATTTTTCATAATATTTATTTTACTTAAACATTTTTTCTTCAAGGATTACTTAGACAAAAATTTTAAAGAAACCAACGAAAAAATTAATTATGTAATAAATAATATAATACAATAAAGTTATGAATATTTTGGATACTTCATTAGTTGAATTAGTAAACTGGTCGAGGGCTCAATTTGCGTTGACCGCAATTTATCATTGGTTCTTTGTACCATTAACTATAGGGTTATCTTTTATACTTGCAATATGCGAAACAATATACGTAAAAACTGGAAATGAAAATTGGGCAAAAATTACAAGATATTGGATGCAATTATTCGCTATAAATTTTGCAATAGGAGTTGCAACAGGCATTGTGCTTGAGTTTGAGTTTGGTACAAATTGGGCAAATTATTCGTGGATTGCAGGCGATATTTTTGGAGCACCATTAGCAATAGAGGGTATAATGGCTTTCTTCTTAGAATCAACTTTCATTGGGGTAATGTTGTTTGGTTGGAACAAAATAAGCAAAAAAATGCACTTACTTGCAACATGGCTTGTTGCTATAGGTTCAAATTTATCGGCATATTGGATATTGGTTGCTAATGCATGGATGAATAATCCGGTTGGAACTAAATTTAATCCCGACATGGCAAGAAATGAAATGACAAGTTTTTTTGAAATTGCTTTTTCGCCATTTGCTATTAACAAATTTTTACATACTGTTTCTTCGTGTTATCTTGTTTCTGCCCTGTTTGTATTAGGGGTAAGTTCATGGTATCTTTTAAAAAATAGAAATGTAGAATTTGCAAAGAAAAGTATTCTTATTGGTTCAATATTTGGATTATTTGCTTCTATACTCATTATTATAACTGGGCACAGCTCTGCTCAACTAATAGCCGAAAAGCAGCCAATGAAACTTGCTGCTATGGAAGGCTTATATAATGGTAAAAAAGGAGCAGATTTAATAGTCTTCGGAGTGCTAAAAGATAGGTCTCAACTCAACAATGATGCTGATAGCGATCCTTTTATATTTAAAATAAGTATACCAAAATTGTTATCTTTTCTTGCTTTTGAAGACTTTAATAGTTTTGTTCCTGGAATTAATGATATTTTATATGGAAATAAAGAACATAATATTAAGCCGATAACAGAAAAAATTGAAAAAGGCAAAATAGCTATAAGTGCTTTGCAACAATATAGAGAAGCGTTAAAAGCCTCCAATAAGCAAAAAATGGATGAGATGAGAAAGGTTTTAAATGAAAATTATAAATACATAGGCTATGGATATTTCAAAAATATTGAACATTTAATTCCTAATGTATTTTTGGTTTTTTATAGTTTTCATATAATGGTTGCTCTTGGTTTTTATTTTGTACTTGTATTTATTGTAGCTTTGTGGCTATTGAAGAAAAATAGTTTACAAAATAAAAAGCTTTTACTTAGACTTTTTGTTTTTAATATTTTTCTTGGCTTTATAGCCTCACAATTGGGGTGGGTTGTTGCCGAAGTAGGAAGACAACCATGGGTTATTCAAGATATTTTACCAGTTTTTAAAGCAACATCTCATTTATCTGTAAAAATGGTGCAAACAACATTTTTTATATTTTTAATATTATTTACCATTCTTTTATTAGCTGAAATAAAAATATTATTACATAAAATAAGAAAAACAACTATTGAGTTAAACTAAAAAAATGTTAAAATGAGCGAAGTAATTTCTTTAACTTTTTTACAAAACTATTGGTGGGTTATAATATCAATTTTAGGAAGTTTTCTTATTTTTTTGATGTACATTCAAGGCGGACAAACTTTAATTTACACAATTGGCAAAAATGAAGAAGAGTTAAATTTACTAATAAACGCATTAGGCAGAAAATGGGAACTTACTTTTACTACTTTAGTAACCTTTGGCGGTGCATTTTACGCCTCATTCCCTTTATTTTATGCAACAATCTTGAGTGGAGCATACTGGCTATGGATAATAACTCTAATCGTATTTGTTTTGCAGGCTGTTTCTTATGAATTTAGAAATAAAGCAAATAATCTATTAGGGAAAAAAACTTACGAATATTTTTTATTTTTTAATGGTTTAATAGCATCTTTATTTTTAGGAATAATAATAGGTAGCTTCTTTACAGGTAACGATTTTTATATTAATGAAAATAATTTACCAAAGTGGAACAATCATTTGCATGGGCTCGAAAATATTCTATGTATTGAAAATCTAATTATGGGTATTACTCTTTTTTTCCTCTCTCGGACCAACGGAGCTTTGTTTTTTGTTTATTCTATTGACAACACTAATATTGTTAAAAATAGTTTAAAACAAACAAAAATTAATGGATTAATTTCTTGTATCTCTTTTATATTATTTTTAATATTAATTTTTTTGAGAAAAGGTTATGAATACAATAATGATTATATATATTTAAGAGAGAACAAATATTTTTTAAACTTCATTGAAATGCCAATTACATTAGTTTTTTTACTTAGTGGTTTATTTCTTCTTATTTATTCCATACTTAAAACATCTGGTAAAAATGTTGATAAGTTGTTTCTAATAAGTGGGTTAGCTACTATTTTATTAGTGTTTTCATTATTTTTAAACTTAGGTTTTAATAATACATGTTATTTCCCATCATATGCCGATGTTAAATCTTCGTTAAATATAAGAAATTCATCTTCAAGCTATTTTACGTTATCTGTATTGAGTATTGCGTCGTTAATTTTGCCTTTTGTTTTGTGGTATATTATACGTGCATGGAAGTTAATTACAAAAGTTTCGTCAAGCGATACTTTGGAAAATAATGACTATTAAGGATTAATTGTATATATAGATAATAGCTTTTTTAAGTATTATTTTTTATTAATCTTGAGGAAGAATATTCAAAATTTTGTAGGAAATTTTTTTAACATTTTCCTTCTAAATAATCCTATTTATAAGCTTTACAGAATTTTATTACTCTTACACTTAAATTGTATTTGAGCAACTTATTGTTATTAGTTTTTTAGTAGTTTATTTTAATTATTTTCACTTCCAAACACCTTCAATTATCATTCCACATTTAGCACATTTACCATCTTTTAGCCCTGTTATTTTTACATTGTATCCATATCTTTCTATTAAAGTAAAGCCACATTTAGGACACACCGTATTTTCTTTTTGTAAAATGTTACCTTCGTAAACGTACCTTATTCCGGCTTTTTTTGCAATTTCTACAGCTTTTTTAATTGTTTCTAATGGTGTTGGATATAGGCTAGTTAACTTGTAAGCAGGAAAAAAACGCGAAAAATGTAATGGGGTTGTGCTAAAGCCGTTGTTAACCAACCATTTTGCCATTTCTTCAATCATTTTTAAGTCGTCAGTGTAAGTAGGAACAATGAGATTAGTAATTTCAAGCCATACATTATGTTTCTTAAGTAATTTTAAAGTATTTAATACAGGATGCAAGGTACCACCGTTTAACGATCTGTATATGCTATCGCTAAAATTCTTTAAATCAATGTTAGCTGCATCTATGTAAGGAATTAACTCTAAAAGTGGTTTCTCGTTAATGTATCCATTACTTACGATAACAGTTTTTAAACCTTTTTTCTTAGCAAGTACAGCAATGTCGTACATATATTCATAGAATATAATGGGTTCATTATATGTAAAGGCTATAGAGGGACAGTTATTTTTAATAGCCAAATCCACTATTTCTTCGGGTGTATAATTGTACGATTTTATTTCGAGAGGTGAAAACTGCGATATTTGCCAATTCTGACAGTTTAAACAAGAAAAATTACAACCTGCAGTTCCAATAGAAAAAATATTAGTTGTAGGAAAAAAATGATATAATGGCTTTTTTTCGATAGGATCAATGTTAATCGATACTGGTTTGTTATAGGTTAAAGCATATAATGTGCCATTTATGTTTTTTCTTGCTTTGCAAATCCCAATATCTCCATTCTTTAATATACACTCATGCGGACACAATTTACATTTTACAACCCCTTCTCTAACTTTCTCCCAATGTTTGGCTTCCTTAAATTTCGATTGCTGTAACTCATTCATATTTGGTTTATCTTTAAGACTTAAAATTAAAAACACTAATACAACAAAAAAAACAATTAAAATTAAAAAAAATATTTTTTTAAACATAATTTTTAAGTTTTTGTTTTCAAATTTACAACTTTTTTATTTGTTAAAGTTAAAATTATTTATTTTCTTTGTAAAAAACGTAGTTTTTTAATGCAACTTTTTTATAAAATAATATTGTTAATTATAATAATAAATTCATATATGTGTAGTTCGGCTCAAAAACGTAAGGCTGTTGTTCAGGGAACTTTTTATTCGGAAAATAAAATTATTCTAAAAAAACAAATTGAAGACTGGTTAAAAAAATATGATCCAGTAAAATATAAAAAAGTAAGAGCAATAATTGTGCCACATGCTGGTTATATGTATAGTGGCGAAATTGCAGCAAGTGGCTTTGCTTATATTAATCCAGAAGCTAAGTATAGGAATGTTTTTATAATTGGGCGTAGTCATTCTGGTTATTTTGAAGGCGCTTCGCTATATTCAAAAGGTTTTTTTTCTAACACTCTCGGAGATGTTGAAGTTAACTCAGAGATATGCGAAGAGTTAAAAAAGAATTCTATATTTAACCATTCGGAAGATTATCACCTTAATGAACACTCTATAGAAGTAGAAATACCATTTTTACAAATAAGGCTAAAAAATGATTTCAAAATAGTGCCTATACTTATTGGCACCGAAAATCAAGTTATTTTAGATAAAATAGCTACTATACTTAAAAAGTATTTTGTACCAGAAAATTTATTTGTTATTAGTACCGATTTATCACATTATCCTCCATTTAACGATGCTGTAGAAGCTGACAACAAAACAATTGAGGCTATACTTTCATTAAATGCTTCTAATTTTCTTAATACTATTAATGATATAGAAAATAGTGGTAAATACAAACGTCTTTCAACTGCTGCATGTGGCGGTGCTGCTGTATACGTTATGCTAAAAATTATGGAAAATGAAAGTATTCAGTTAGAAAAAATAAAATATGCAAATAGTGGTAATATTTCAGGCGAACAAGATAGGGTGGTAGGTTACGTATCAATCGTCGCTTTTGAAAAATCACCACAATCTACAACAAAAGAAGATAAATCTGAACAAAGCGAGTTTACGATAACAGAAGATGAAAAAAAGTTACTATTACAATTGGCACGTAATAGTATATTGTCGGCTTTTAAAAATACTCCAGTGCCTGAATTACGATTGCCAGCAAATTCTAATTTATCTAAAAATTGTGGTGTTTTTGTTTCCTTATACAAAAATGGAGAGTTAAGAGGTTGTATAGGTACCTTTCGCCAAGATATGGCACTATGGAAAAATGTAATAGATATGGCCAAAGCATCAGCTTTTGAAGATCATAGATTTTCTCCTGTTCAAGAAGATGAACTTAAAGACATAAAAATTGAAATAAGCGTATTAACACCTTTAAAAAAAGTAACTTCTATTAGTGAAATTGAACTCGGACGTCATGGTATTTATATTAAAAAGGGTTATAAAACTGGTACTTTTTTACCACAGGTAGCTAAGAATACTGGCTGGACACTCGAAGAATTTTTAGGTCGTTGTGCGAGAGATAAAGCAGGAATAGGTTATTACGGATGGAAAGATCCTGACACAGAAATTTATATATACGAAGCTATTGTGTTTGGCGAAAAGTAATAATATTCGCAGTTTTTTACGTAAAACTAAATAATCGAGAATTTCTTAAGTTATAACAAAAAAGTTATAAAGGGTGTAAATATGGCTAACAATACTTAGCAAAGAAAATAATAAAATATATCTTTTTGAAACTTTTTATGCATTAGAATGCTTTGAATTATTACCCTGAATGAATTGTAACGAAAAAAGCAACAAAAATTGAAGTCATAAGAGCAATTTCGTATGGTTAAAAATTAAATTTAAATTTTGTAGCATGAAGATTTAGCACTTAAAAAAACATTGGTATAATTAACTAAGATTCATATCATATCAGATATGTTAGTTTTGTTCGAAAATAAAATGAATTTAAAATTTTTAACTTTCAGAAAGAGCGCTACATCTTTTAAAATATTAAGTTGATTTAGGATAATTAAATTTGATAAAAAAACATTATTTATGAAAAAAATAACTTTTTACAACACGATTCTTTAATTTAAGAGTATTAAAGAACTCAAGAGTAATAAAGTAAAAAACAACAAAGTATAATTAATAATCTTTAAATTTATTTAGTAGTTTTGAATAAAAAATAACTTTTTCTTTTACGTTGTTTGTCTTGTATGTATTAATTAAATTTTCTGTGTAGTGTCTTAATAATACCCAGTTAGATACGGGCATGTAATACATTTGATTATCTTCAATTTTAAAATGTTTAAGAGCATCTTTTATTTTATTTTTGCTGAAAAACTTACCATTGTTATTAATATCAATATAAAACAACACATGATTATGTATTTTACTTAAATCCTTTTCGTTAATGATACTTGAATCTACATAACAAGCAACAGGAAAAACTGGTAAAATAACTCCAAAAATATTCAAATTTAATCTTTGAGCTATAGAGATATAAAGAATTGCCATACTGAAAGGATTACCTTCTTTTGTTTCTATAGTATCATTTATAAAGTAGTAGTATGGTAATGTTAAGCCATCGGCGTAAGTATTTGACTTAAATTTAAATTGATTAAATAATATAAAGTTTAATTTTTCAATTTTTTCGATATCGGAATTATTGTCGGAAAAATTTAACCAAATTTTTTGAACAATATCGTTTAACTTTTTATTTAGGTTTTCCCAACTAATGTAAAAATCGTTTAATAAGGAAATTATCCAAGCTCCTTCTGCTAAATCTTTTTGACCTTCTTTAATCCATTTGCCTAATCTGGTTTCAGTTTCATTATATTTAATTTTAGTAATTACTTCTTCTAAGTTTTTTATTGCTTTTTTATTTTCTATATTGTATAATTCCTTTTCTAAAATAGGTAAAATTGAAATACCTTCTTTTATTAGACTGTTTTTAACGTTATTTATAATTTCTTCATTGTCATCGTCTAAAAGTGATAATCTTGCTAAAATATTATTTTTCATTCGCTTTCAGTTAGTTTATGTAAAGTATATTCAATGAGTTTTTTTACACTTTCTTTATAGTTTGCCGAAAAAGTTTTAGTTATTCTGTTAGCAATAATTACACAAATTGTTAGAGCCTTGTGCCCAAGTAACTTTGAAAGTCCATAAAGGGCCGAGCTTTCCATCTCGTAATTTGTTATTTTATAACCATTGTATTCAAAATTAGTAATTTTGTTATTTATTTCAGGGTCGATAGGAGAGAGACGTAAGATTCTACCTTGAGGTCCATAGAAACCGGGAGCAGAAATAGTAACTCCACTTAAATTATTACCTTTTAGCTTATTATATAATTCATTAGAAGCATCGACTACATAAGGCAGCGGAAGCCGATAATACCAATTCAGGTGTTTTACTAATGCTTTTTCAAAATCTGAATCAGTAATTTTTACATTGTCGGCATAGAAATTTAAAAGCCCATCAAAACCTATTGCTTTTTCAGTAACTAAAAATGAATCAACTGTAATATTTTCTTGCAAGCCTCCAGATGTACCCAGTCGTATAAGATTCAAGGAAGTTAAGTTTTCTTTAATTTCTTTTTTATTAAAATCTATATTTACAAGTGCATCAAGTTCATTTATTACAATGTCAATATTGTCGGTACCTATACCAGTAGAAAGAGCCGTAATTCTATAGTCATTAAAGTATCCAGTAATAGTATAAAACTCTCTGTTAAGTATTTTAAATTCGATTTTATTAAAAAATTGAGCAATTAAGTCGACCCTATTAGGATCGCCAACTAAAATTATTGTATCGGAAATTTGATGAGGTAACAGATGTAAATGATATATACTGTTGTCTGGATTTAGTATAAGTTCTGAACTTTGTAATGTGCGTTTCATTTAAATTTTTTACAAATTTAATCATAAAATAAAATAAAATAAAAAAATTTTTTAATTTATAATTTTGAAATTTAATTTTACATACGTAAAATTAAGCCATAATATATTATAGTTTAATATATAAATGTTTATAAATAAGTAATTTATATTAATATACTTATAGTTAAGATTTAAGGTATATATTAATTTTTGTTAAAAATATTAAATATCTAATTAATATATTTATATAAGATTGATTATCAAAATATAATAATGAGTTAATTAATTTAAAAGTTAAAATTTTATTAAACATGTTCATAATAGTAAATTACTTTTACAAATGTAAAACATTTTAAATTTTACAGTGTAAATAAAATTTTTTAACTTTGTAAAAAAATTCTATGAAAGAAAGGATAATAGCAATAATTAAAGAAAAAAATCTTACTCTTAAAGATTTTGTTGAAAAAGTTGGTATTCAGCGATCTACTCTTTCACATATAATTACTGGCAGAAATAATCCAAGTTTAGAATTGTTAATTAAAATACTCAAAACTTTTCCAGATATTAATGTTGAATGGTTGTTATTAGGTGTTGGAAGTATGTTTAAGAATAATGTTAGTACAATTTCTGAGGAAACTTTTAATTTACCAATTTTAGAAAAATCAAATGACAATAAAGATAGTGTAGGAACCAATTTAGAGAAAAATAAGTTATTAGGTGAATTAGTAAATAATAATGCTATTTATCGAGCCGATAACGAAAGCATAACTAAACTTGAAAACATAAATGATGTAGAAAAAGAAAATATTAGCAAAATTATAATCTTATACAAAGATAACACAGCCGAAGTCTACAGAATCAAAAAGTAAACACTAAAATTTTGGAAAATTCTTTAATAATAAAATTCACTTTGAAATCACAAAAATATGGTTATTTTAAAAATAATCTTTAATTTGCTATTAATTAAGTAAATTTTGTATGTTTGCATTATTAAGATATGAAAAAAGTACAAGCAAAAGCAAAAGTTGTTGAAAAGTATAACTTGAATGCACATTATTATGTGATAAAAGTAAAAATATTAAATTTAGAAAAGTTTCCTACTATACAACCAGGTCAGTTTGCACAAATAAGGTTAGATTATTCGGTAAATAATTCAATTTTGCCTCGTCCGTTTACAATTATGGATTATAATGAACAAGACCAAACTTTAAGGTTTTTAATAAAAAGAGTTGGAAAACTTACAACTTATTTACAGAATGTTAATGTAAACGAAACTATAAATGTATTATTTCCGTTAGGTAATGGATTTACTCTCAGCAATAATTCCCTTGTGTTGGCCGGTGGTTCAGGTGTTGCTTCAATAATTTTACTATTAAAAAATATTATTTCTAAAAATTTTGATTTTGATGTTTTAGTAGGTTCGAAAGATATTACCCTTGTAACCTTTTTTAAAAAAGAGTTTCCTGAAATTAATGCTTATTTTTCTACTGAAGACGGAAGCGCTGGAGAAAAAGGAGTCATTACTGAACATTCTTTAATAAAATCTATAAATAAATACAGTAAAGTATATGCTTGTGGTCCTGAAGTAATGATGAAAAAAATTGTTAGTTTATGTACCCTACATAATGTAGATTGCGAGGTATCGCTTGAAAATACAATGGCATGTGGTTTTGGTGTATGCTTATGTTGTGTTGTTAAAACTATTTATGGGAATTTATGCACTTGTACAGAAGGACCAGTGTTTAATTCAAAACATTTAATATGGTAGACTTATCGATTAATCTTAATGGTCTGGTTTTAAAAAATCCTGTTTTAACGGCTTCTGGTACTGCCGGATATGGTATTGAAATGTTTGATTTTATAAATTTAAATGATTTAGGTGGTATAATTTTTAAAAGTATTACTCTTCATCCTAAAGAAGGTAATTCTTATCCAAGAATGGTTGAAACTCCTGCAGGAATGTTGAATTCTGTAGGCCTTCAAAATAAAGGACTCAGTTTTTTTGTTAATGAAATATATCCAGTGGTAAAAGATATTAATACGGTTAAAATTGTTAATATAGCTGGTTCTACTATCGAAGAATATATTGCAATTGCTGAATGTATAAACGACTTATCTAACATTCAAGCTATTGAATTAAATGTAAGTTGTCCGAATGTAAAAGAAGGAGGAATGGTGTTTGGAGTTAATCCTGAGCTTCTTAACAAAGTGGTTTCAGAAGTGCGAAAAAGATATAAGAAACATTTAATTGTTAAGTTAAGTCCAAATGTAACTGATATTACTCAGATGGCAAAAATTGCTGAAGATGCAGGTGCCGATATTATTTCGTTAATTAATACGATAGTTGGAATGGCAATAAATATTTATGAACGTAAACCTGTGCTTTCTACCATAATAGGAGGCCTATCGGGGCCTGCTATAAAACCAATTGCTTTACGTATGGTATGGCAAGTAGTAAATAGTGTTAAAATTCCTGTTATAGGAATAGGAGGTATATGTACTGCCGAAGATGCCCTTGAATTCCTTATAGTTGGTGCATCGGCAGTTCAGGTTGGTACTGCTAATTTCATAAATCCTAAAGTTACTATTGAAATAATAGAAGGAATTCGTCGATATTTAGAAAATAATAATTTTGCATCTGTAAAAAATATTATTAAATCATTAATCACATAATTCAGTGTCGAAAATTTTAATTATTTCTTTAATATCATTGGCCAAGGCTGTTGTAAAAATTACAAGCTTGTTGGTACGTGGATGAATAAATCCTAATGTTTGAGCATGAAGTGCAGGCCGGTTACAAATTTCAAGACATTTATGAGCTACCCGATTAAACTTAGCAGATGAAGAACCTTTCAGGATTTTATGCCCTCCATAGCGACTATCTCCAAATAGTGGATGGTTTATATAATCGAAATGAGCCCTTATTTGATTAGTACGTCCTGTTTCTAAACGACATTCAACTAAACTCACATAATACCAGTGTTTTAGTACTTTATAATGAGTAACAGCATATTTCCCGTGGCTTCCATCAGGGTAACATACCATTTTTGTTCTATCATATAATGCTCTTCCGATGTGTCCAACTATTTTTCCTTCTGTTGGTTCAGGTATTCCCCAAACTACGGCTCGATATTTACGTTCAATAGAATGTTCCGATAATTGCTTAGCAATAAAAACTTGAGCATATTCGGTTTTACATATAACAAGTAAACCAGTAGTATCTTTATCTAGTCTGTGCACTAATAGTGGCTTAATATGTTTTTGAGATGTGTTTTCGAAATAATATAAAAGACCATTTAAAAGAGTACCCCTTGGATGCCCCGGGGCAGGGTGGACAACAAGATTTTTTTGTTTATTTATAACTATTATGTCTTCGTCTTCATAAACAATATTTAAGGGTATATTTTCTGGCACTAATTCAAAATTTTCGGGAGGGTAGGGAAGTACTACTTTTATTTCGTCGTATGGTTTAATTTTGTAGTTATTTTTAACTGGTTTCCCATTTACAATAATACATCCAGCATTTGCTGCTTGTTGTATTTTATTGCGCGATACAAAATTTAACCGTTCGGTTAAAAATTTATCTATTCTTATAGGCGTTTGTCCTTTGTCTACTATTATTTTGTAATGTTCATATAAATCGTTATTATCAAATTGTGTAACAATAGTTTGTTGTGATTTTATATACTTTTCACTCACTTTTAATAAACATTTTATAAATGTAACAATTTTTTTCTGATATTATTTTTAATAAATATAATCCATCTTTCAGATTTTTTATATCTAAAATATTACTTTTATTACACTTTATTAATTTTCCATCAAGCGAATATAAAAAAACTATTGGCCTATCAATATTGTTTATATACAAGCACCCGTCGGAACTATTGAGATAAACACTTATATTGTTAAACATATTTGAATGAACAGAGTTAGGTTTTTTAGGTCCAAATACTGCTCTTATCATTGGAGTACCAGAATAGGGGTTTTTAAACCATCCATTGCCAATATTGTAGTAAACATTATTAGAATTATTAGTATTAAGATCAAAGCCAAGATTAAGAAAGTCTTGGGTAGTTTGTATCCATCCTATAAATACGGAATCTTTAACAAAAATTGCTGTATCGAGTGAATAATAGACATATTTATCTATACCATTAAATTGTGGCTTTTGTCCAATTAAGCTATATAAAACTTCTCCAGGTTTACCATTGTTTACAGTCCAAATAGTCAGATAAAAATATTTTTGATTAGAATTGTTATAAGATTTGTTAAAATACATGTATACACCTCTTAGTGTGTCGGGCTTATTTGTAACAAAAAGCATAGCAAACTTACCATTTTGTGTACCATTACCAGCTAGACCAATTCCATATTCGGCACTGCCATCGTCGTAAGCATAATAATCGCTAAAATTCTGTTCAAGTAATAAAGTATCGTTTGAAAGATATGGTTGAAAAAATGCTGAAGAAGTGTAGTTTATAATATATTTAACATAAAATTTAGCAAAAGTATCGGCATCGGGTATAAAGTATTTTGGTTTTGTATAAGTAAACTCAAATAATTCGAGAGGCATTATATTTTCGTTTCCTAATGTATCTATACGAATAACGTTACTATGATTATTTTTATAAACTTTAATAATTCTTTTGACATTGAAAGTATCTTTACCCAGGTTTTTATATTTAAAAGAGATTTTGTTTAATTCGAGAGTGGTATCTGTTTTAAAATGCAACCAAGGCACCGATATGTATGGTGGTTTAAGTAATGTAAGTACAGGATTGTAAAATGCAACATCGGGGAATAAAGTATCTTTATGCGACCGGTGTGCATTTATATATACATAATCAATATTCCAATAATCTACATTGCTTACTAAACTTGGAAATTCGAGGGCACTTGTTGAACCATAATTAAAAAATCTGAATTGAAAGCCTTCAAAAATGAACATACTATCTTTTATTGGTATCATAAATAGTTTAAAAGTATCGATATTAGTAAAATTACTTTTAGTAATTGAGAGTACGTTTAACCATTGATTATTTTTATTTTTAAACTGTAATACAAGCGAATCGTTATTATCGGGCAAGTTACCACCAAAACCTTTGGGTTGAGCAAAAAAACTAAAATATAATGAATCGGAAACATTATAATAAGTGTAAATGTATCTTATAATATGTACCCATTGCGAAGTGTTGGTGTCATAATAATATAAGGAATCGCTAACATTTTGTTGTAGATCTTGACCATAATAAATATTCATAGTAACATTGTATGTTGTGGGGTGATAATAACAGTTAAGAATCATGTTACCATATTTATAATACAAAAATTGTGGACCAATATATGTTTGAGTAATACTGTTATAATAATGCAATTCAGTAGTTGAAATACTAAAAGACATATTAAATTCTTTTTTAAATTTTAAGTTGATAGGAACAGAAGTTAAAGTGTCGGCAATGAAAGGTGTTGTGCTTGCATTTTCGTAAATGTTTCCTTTTTCGTTTAAAATATCAAATGTAGCAACTCCAATTGATGGAGGATTTTTACCAAAATTTTTATTTATGTATACAAATCTATTTAACCACTTGGTACTATCTGGAAAAGGAGAATTATATGAAAAATCATCGAAAAAAGGTAATTGCAAAGTATCTGACAATATATAGTTTTTTAATTTATTTTTACTAATTTTAGAATTATAAGTTAGTGGCTTTATAACAATTTGAGCATACGATAAAAAGGAAAATGCAACTAACAACGAAAAAAAATAAAGTAGTTTCATGTTTTATTGACTTTTATAAGAATTGTTTAATAAAAGTGAAGTATCTAATGTTATCCATACATCGACAAATGTACCGGTTAGTATTTGTTCAGAATAGTTACATACAGGTGTTTGTTTCCATATAATAGCATTCATAGAATCTTTTTTCGTTTTAATAGTATTATCGCCAATTATTGCCCCAAGATTTAATCCGTTTAGTGTTAATAATTCTTTTGCTTTTTCAATGGTATTACCAATAACACATACGATATTAGTAAAAGCATTAGTAACCTGACCGACATCAACATCTATGTAAGAGCCACGAGGAATAAGCATATTACCTTTAATTTCTTTGCCCTTATAATATTGTTTTACAACAGTATTCGAAATATCTGGTACAAAATTAACTTTACCTATCTTAAGGCCATAAAGTTCACATTCTGCAATTGCCTGCCGTAACGTTAACCCTTCTAAATTAGGTACACTAACTTTGGGGGTTGAATAACCATTAATAATTAAGAATATTTTTCTTTCGGGTTTAACTTTTTGTTTTGGCTCAGGAACTTGAGAAATTACTATTCCTTTGGGTTTGTCTATCAAAAACATACTATCGGCAATAACTATTTTAAACCCCCGATCTCCTGCTATTTTAACGGCATCTTTTACAGTTAAGTTCCTTAAATCTGGTACTTCAATGCTTATGTTATGATAAGTGTATGACGATAAATAGGCATAAATAATTCCTATTATCACTATAAATATTACAAATTGTAGTAAAATATGTATAAGTATTTTTTTAGCCAAGCAAAAAAATATTTGCAAATTTAGTTGTTTTTTTATGTATTATCAAATATCTTTTTAAATACCTAAATAAATAAAATGTGTTGTTTTGTTGTGTATAATTCTTACCATATCAAAACATTATAAATAAATATTCAAACATATTTACAATTTTTATGAGTTTTTTACTTATGTTTGTTTTTTTCTTTTTAATTACATTCGCCAAAGTAAAATAAAAATGAAAAAATGATTAATCGTTTACGATTATTCAAGCATTATGAAGGTAAATAATGTATTATATGAGGTTAAAAACAATATTTTTTTTAACTATACTTATCATTTTTTGTATTGTAATTTTAAATCATTTAACTTTGTAAAACAGATTAGTTAAAATGAAAATAACATGAGATGGTATTTTTTATTTATTGTCGCTTTCTTATACTTTTTAACAAATCTGCAATCAAAAGATTATTCAATTTTCAGGAAGGAACTAAAAAATAGTATTGTAATAAAAGTAGGAGACACTTTATTACTTAATGCCGAAAATTGTGAAGTAAACTTTAATGTATGGGCTAAGCACGAATTAAGCATTACTATTGCATACGAAGTCTATACAAAAAAGCCAGATAAGGGCGAGGAATACTTGTCTGCATTAAGTAACATTATTGAACAAAAGAACGATAAAGTAATTGTAGAACAAAAGGTAGAACGAGAAAAGTTAGATAATTCTTTTAAAACGGGCAAATCTTATTATAAAATTGTGTACAATTTTTACATTCCCGTATACCTTAATTTATTCGCTACAATTAAACATGGCAATATAATTTTAGAGGAAATAAGTGGTAAATTATCATTTAATATTTCGAATTCAGAGCTCACTGCAAAAAAGATATTGAATAATCAATTCGACGAAATTCAACAATTAAAGTTATCCTATTCGAAGGCTACAATTAATAAATTAGAAAACGCAAAAATAATATTGGATTATTCATCTCTTAATATAATTGAGGCCATAAATATTGAACTTAACTCATTAAGTTCCGATATTACAATAAATGAAATAAAAAAAATAACTTTAATTTCAAAGTATGATAAAGTTAACATCACTAATTGTCAGTATCTTAATGTAACATCGAATTATTCTACATTTAACTTAAATAAGATAAAAGGTGGAGGCCAGTTTATAGGCACATATAGCAATATTAAAATATTTGACATGTTTATAGAAGAATTTAATTTAAATTTGAGTTATTCAGATTGCTATATTATGTTAAATAGTGATGTTTGTTGCGAAGTTAATAGCATAGCACGTTATAGTAATGTTTCATTTCCTAAAAAGGCAAATATAAATAATTACATTTCAATAAATAAAACTCAAACCGAAGGTACCATAGGTTGTAAAGAGATAACTAAAAACGTATTAAATATTAATGCCGATTATTCCGGTGTTAAGATAGATTTGTAATTAAACTTTGCAAAATTTTCTCTTTTAAAAACTCATTTTTATTAAAAAATTTAGATTATGGTTTTAATAGGAATGAAGATAACATTGTCAAAAGGATATTACTTAAGAAAAACAGTTTTATGGTAAAATTAATAAATTACTTATTTAACATAATGTAAATTATAGGACATAGTTGAAAATAATTTTTTTAATTAAGGCCTTTGCAAAACCTTTTGTAAAGTTCTTTAGTATTTTGAAATATATTGATTTTCAATTATATTTATAATTGTATAAAAACTATTTTATTAGTTTTGCAAAGGTAGCCAAATTGAAATTTAAACATAATCATATGTTTTTTTAATTCTTATTTAAGTATAAAATATGTATATTCGCAAAAAAAAAATGTTAATTAACTTAGAAGAAATAAAGAATAGTACAATTAAAGAACTTGCCAAAATACTTGCTATTTCGGGGATAACTGCACCTAAAGCAAGAGGTCAATCAAATTTAGAAATTTTAATTATTACAGACGATACAATTAAAAAGTTATCGGAGAAAATGATTGAAATAAAGCAGAGAGACAATAAAGCATTTTTTGAAAGAGATGCAATTAACATTGCAAATTGCGAGGCAATACTACTAATTGGAACTGAATATAAAAGTCGTGGGTTAGATTGTGGTTTATGTGGATATAATGATTGTAAAGAAAAAGAACGTAATCCTAACTTTCCGTGCGTTTTCGACTTAAATGATTTAGGTATTTCAATTGGTTCAATAGTATCGCTTGCTGCTCAGTTTCATTTAGATAACAGAATTATGTACTCTGTTGGAAAAGCCGCTATCGAACTAAATTTATTTTCTGAAAAAATTAAATTTGCGCTTGGCGTACCACTTACTGCTCAAATTAAAAATCCTTTTTTCGATAGAAAGCCTATTTAACATAATATAATGAGAATTTTAATAACCGATCACGTTCACGAGGTTTTCTGCGAAATACTTGAAAAACACAGTTTTAAAGTCAATATTATAAAAAACATATCGTACGAAGATTTACTTTCTTTAATATCAGATTTTGATGGACTAATAATAAGGAGTAATATTCATGTCGATAGAAATGTGATTTTAAAAGCTAAGAAATTAAAATTTATTGGTCGTCTTGGTTCCGGACTAGATAACATTGATGTTGAATTTGCTAATAAGAATAAAATAATTTGCTTAAATTCGCCCGAAGGTAACAGAAATTCAGTTGCTGAGCAATGCATTGGTATGTTATTAGCTTTATTGCACAAAATAACAAAATCTAATTTTGAAGTTAAACACAATAAATGGAACCGCTACGAAAATAGTGGTTTTGAATTAAAAGGGAAAACTGTGGGTATTATTGGCTTTGGTAATACAGGTAGTGCTTTTGCTAAAAAATTATCATCATTCGAAGTTAACATAATTGCTTACGATAAATATAAAAGTGGTTTTAATTCTTTTTTTGTTAAAGAAGTAAATTTATCTGATATTCAAAAAGAAGCCGACATAATTTCTTTACATATTCCATTAACAGAAGAAACATTTAATTTTTTCAATAAAAATTTTATAAATAATTGTAAAAAAAATTTTTATTTAATTAACACCTCTCGTGGTAAAATTGTAAACACATTAGATTTATACGATGCATTAAAAACTGGTAAAATACTTGGAGCTGCACTAGATGTTGTTGAGTATGAAAGTTATAACTTTAAAGACTTAGAAAAATATCCTAATTTTTTTAAGGAGTTAATCAACATGCCTAATGTTATAATTACTCCTCACACTTGTGGTTTAAGTGATAATTCTTTATACAATATGTCGTTAGTTTTGGCAAATAAAATTGTCAATATTTTTGGAAAAAACTAATAAAATAGTACATTCATTATGGATTGGAAATGAGCTTACACCATTAGAAATTCTAACTATTAAGTCTTTTATTTATCATGGTCATGATTTTTGGTTATGGGTTTATAATAATAACATAAACACTCCCCTACTCCCAAATCTTTTTCTTAAAGATGCAAATGAAATAATACCTTTTGAAAAAGTATTTAGTTATAAATATTCAAATCAATACGGTCATGGCAAAGGTAGTTATGCTGGTTTTTCCGATATTTTTAGATATGCTTTGCTCTATAAATATGGTGGCTGGTGGACCGATATGGATGTTACTTTACTTAAACCTCTAGATTTTATTAGTGAATATGTGTTCCGCAAACATCACGTTTTTAATGCTGTCGGGAACCTAATGAAATGTCCTCCTAAAAGCATTTTAATGAAATTATGTTACGAAGAAGCTTTAATTCTTGTTAATCAAAATAATAAGGATTGGAATATGCCCATAATCATACTAAATAAAAATATAAAAAAACTTGGTTTACATTCTAATATTATTGATATAACCCCCCCAGATAAGTGGAATGTAATAAAAAAATTCATGAAACATAATTATAACCTTCAAGATACTTGGTATGCCATACATTGGATAAATGAAGAATTTAGAAGACATAACATTAATAAAAAAGTATTTTTACCTAAAAGTCTTATTGCAAATCTTCTTATAAAGTATGATGTAGAATTCAACCAAGCAAAGTTTTTACAAAATGTTAAAATCAGATATAAATTATCATCATTTTATTCTCTATATAAATTAGCCTCAAAGCCAAAGGCTTTATCTAAAATATTAATTGGAAACATAAATAAAAACTTAAAATTTTTCTAGTGAATTTCAAACCTGAGAAAAAATAATTTTTTTCATGTAAAAATTAAGTATTTTAGCAAAAAACATTTTATGGGAACTTTAAGCAATTTAAAGCCAGAAAACGTATGGCAAATTTTCGAACAAATTTGTTCAATACCCCATCCATCAAAGAAAGAACATAAAATTATTGAATACGTTAAAGAATTCTGCGAGAATTTAAAATTAAAGACAATTATCGACGAAGTAGGAAATGTAATTATCAAAAAAGCCCCTTCGCAAGGTTTCGAAGACAGAAAAGGTGTGATATTGCAGGCACATCTTGATATGGTACCTCAAAAAAATTCTGATAAACAACATGACTTCGAAAAAGACCCTATAATTCCGCGGATTGAAAATAATAAAGTAAAAGCTAGTGGGACTACACTCGGTGCCGATAATGGAATAGGTGTTGCTACTGCTCTTGCAATCTTGGCCGATAACTCAATTGAACATGGCCCCATTGAAGTCTTACTTACAGTTGACGAAGAAACAGGAATGACAGGAGCACGTAACCTAAAAGCTGGTATTCTTTCTGGTGAAATACTTATAAACCTTGATTCCGAAGAACATGGCGAAATTTATATAGGTTGTGCTGGTGGTTTAGATGCTACATTTTTTTTGAATTACACCGAAAATAAGTTATCTGACAATACAAGTTTATACAACTTAAATATTACAGGACTAAAAGGAGGGCATTCAGGTGTTGATATACATTTAGGTAGAGCAAATTCAAACAAATTACTCGCAAGGTTGTTAAGGCAACTAATATCTAAATACCAAGTTAAAATAGTGCGAATAGATGGAGGCAACCTGCGAAATGCCATTCCTCGCGAAGCTTTTTCAATAATTGCAATAAAAAATAATGAAATAGAAGAAATTAAAAAAACTGTTCAATATTATGAAAATATTTTTAAAAATGAGTATCAACATGTTGAACCTGAACTGAAAGTAACTTTTGAAAAGTCTTACGAAAATATATTAACCTATATCGACGAAAAAACTTGCCAACAGTTAATTAATATTATTCATGTAATACCTAATGGTGTTATTAGAATGAGCGATGCAATACCTGGTCTTGTTGAAACTTCGAATAATTTGGCTAGTATTAAACAAAATCAAGAAAAAAAAGAATTAATTATTTCTTGTTTGTTACGTAGTTCTGTAGACAGTGCAAAAGAATACTTAGCAGAGGTGCTTGAATGTATAGCCAATCTTGCAGGCATAAAAATAGAGTTTTCTGGTGGTTATCCGGGCTGGAAACCTAATCCAAATTCACAAATACTTCAAATAGCTAAAAATGTTTTTAAAAAAATGTTTTCATCGGAACCTAAAATAATGGCTATTCATGCTGGACTAGAAACCGGTATAATTGCAGGCTCATATCCTCATCTAGATATGATTTCAATCGGTCCTACTATAAAATACCCTCATTCTCCAGATGAAGAAGTAGATATTGAGTCGGTAAATAAATTTTATAATTTCTTGTTAGAAATTTTGAAAAATATTCCTAAAAAATAATATTATGTTTTGTGGAATTGTTGAAGAAACAGCAAAAGTAGTAAATTTAATTAGCGAAGGAACAAATTTACATATTTTTCTAACATGTTCGTTTGTCAAAGAGATACATGTTGATCAAAGTATTTCGCACAATGGTGTGTGTTTAACTGTTGTTGAAAAAAATGACAATGTGTATAAAGTTACAGCAATAAAAGAAACACTCGATAAAACAAACCTTGGATTACTTAAAATAGGCGATGAAGTTAATGTTGAACGTAGCATGACAATAAATAAACTTTTAGATGGACATATTGTTCTTGGTCATGTAGATCAAACAGGAGTATGTATTGATGTTAAAGAGTGTAATGGTAGTTGGTATTACACTTTTGAATACGATCCTTCGTCGGGAAATTTTACTGTGGAAAAAGGTTCAATTGCTGTTAATGGAGTTAGTTTAACAGTTGTTAATTCTGAAAAAGGAAAATTTAGTGTAGCAATCATACCCTATACGTATCAGGTTACCAATTTCCACAATATAAAAGTTGGTACTATAGTTAATCTTGAGTTTGATATTATAGGTAAATACTTGTATAAAATTATCACTGAACAAATAGAAGGATGGAAAAAATTATTTATAAAGTAATTTTTTTTTTCTTTTATTAATATCGTGTAATGGTAATAGTTTTTTAAAAAATTATAACTGGTTACCTGAAAAAAACATATATTTTCGATTAATAACTTTTGAAGATCAGACTAGAAAAGTTAATATTAACGATTATGTTAGATTTACAATTTCATATTATACCATCGATGATTCTTTATTTTTTACTGCTGAACGTATAGCAAAAATAGACAAACCCGATTATAATGGATCAATACAAGATTGTTTTTTAATGATGTATAAAGGCGATAGCGCTTCTTTCATAATTAATGCAGATAGTTTTTTTATCAAAACTCTAAAAGTTTCTCTTCCCGACTTTATTCCACCTAATAGTTATTTTAAAGTTAATATTAAAATCTTAGATGTTAAAACATATAAAGAATATGAAGAAGATCAGAAACTCTTACTTGCTTGGTTAAACGACTTTAATGAGTATGAAAAAACTTTGCTTGCACAATTTTTAACAAATGCAAAAGTTAACTACTTACCATCCGACACTGTTTATTACAAAATTATAAAAAAAGAAGGGAATAAAAATAATTGTATTGAAGTAGGCGATACTATAATTATAAATTTTGAAGGATATTTTTTAAATGGTAGAATTTTTGATAGCACTATTAGGCGAAAAGAACCTTTTGTGTTTGTATATGGCACTGAATATCAAGTAATTAAAGGTTTAGAAAAAGCCCTTTCAACTATGTGCGAAGGAGAAAACGCAATTATCATTTTGCCATCCTCGCTTGCTTTTGGAAAATATGGTTCATCCTCAGGTATTGTACCTCCTTTTACTCCTGTTATTTACGAAATAAAAGTAGAGAAAGTTATAAAAAGCAATTTTTCTATTTATTAGGTTTCTTATTAATTGTATTAATGTTGCTTTTAATGTTGTAAATAGAATTTTCAGAATGTCTGACGTTATTATAAGATGCTATTTCGCATTTACAATCTTTTACTTTTATTTCCCTGGTATCGGCTATTTGCCAACCTATTGTTAAGTACTGTATAAAAAAACCACCTATATAAGCAACAATTATAAGCCAACCATTTGCTACCCATTTTGCAACAGAACGAGCTTCGTTATATAGGTTAGTAATCGCTACTCCCGCCGAAGAACCAAACCATGTCATTGAGCCTCCAAATCCTACAGCAAAAGCAAGCAACCCCCAATCGTAACAACCCTGATCAAGAGCAAGTTTAGTTAATGGTATGTTATCAAATACCGATGATATTGCTCCCAGTAAAAACGATGATTGCCATGAGGGTTCAGGTAATTCATTAACCGGCATCATCGAAGCGGTAGTAACAAGACATAAAAGAAAAAAAGTTCCATACAATGATTTCTTGACAACTTTCCAATATGTATCTGTAAATAATGTTGAAATTAAAATTGCTACCCAAACACCTAAGGCAGGAAAATCAAACAAAATATTAGATATTATTGCTCCAGCGATCACTAATGTCACAGCATATAATTTTTTGTAGTCAATAACTAAGTTTAACGGAGCTTCTTTTTTTACCTTTTGATATTTATTTTGAAGTATTGATAAGGGTATAGCAAATATCAAAAATGCGGAAAAAGAACCTACAAAAGCATGAAGCACATTTATAGCACTAACACCATCAATCCACATCATTGTTGTCGTTGTGTCACCAATAACAGATCCGGCACCACCTGCATTACTTGAAGCTACAATTGCCGCTAAATAACCTATATGAACTCTTTGATTAAACACAGAAAGAGCAATAGTACCACCAATAATTGCTGCTGCTATATTGTCCAAAAACGTTGATAAAATATATACACAAAATAATAAAACAAATGGTCCTTTCCAATCATCTGGTAATATTTTGGGTAACAATAAAGGTACTTTTGATTCTTCGAAATAATTAGCTAATATTGCAAAACCTATAAGCAATCCTAACAGGTTTAGCAATATAGACCACTCTCCTTCTCTATTATGTTTATCGATAATTTGTTGAAAAAAATTATTTTCACCAAAAAAATGATGTGATAAATTAAATGTTGGATCAAATATTAGCTTATATGTTGTTACCACTATTAAACCTCCTATAGCAAAGTGTAATGCTTTCTTATGAAATAATGCTATTCCAATTAAAACTAATGCAAAGAAAATGAATTCTAATCTTATTCCAAAGATTGTTGGACAATTTAAACAATAACTACGACTTGCAGCTATAACAGTAAAAGGCAACATAAAAAATAATAAATTTAAAAAGAATCTTGTTTTCATAACATCAAAAATTATAATAACTTTCAAAAATAGTTTAGCTAATTATAAAAAAAAAAATTATTTGTAAAAATATTTGAGTATATTTAAAAATTTAAATTAACAATTTTGACTTATTAAAATTATTATGAAAGCAATTGTTTATTTTATATTATTAGGTCTTTATTTACACATGTTTTCACAAGTGGCTATGAAAACGATAAAAGAACTTGATTGCATTTACAAAAAAATATTAATGACAGACAATAATGATACAATTATAAAGTATGGCCTTCTTTTTAATGAATTATTTGAAAAAAATAAAAGTAAAAAAGAAATTATAAATTTTATAAAAAAATATGGATATGTTAACTTTAAAATAGGAAATGTTTTTTATTATCAAAATAAATTAGACAAAGCCTTAATTTATTATCGTAAGTCTTTGGTTATTAGTGGTGTAGATTCAATATTGCCAAAACTATATAATAACATAGGAAATATTTATTACTATAGTGGTGAATTAGATAGCGCATTAACATATTACAATAGGTGTACAGATTTTTATCAAAAAGTGCACGATACTTTATCATTATGCCGCATTTATAATAATATTGGTCTTGTATATTATGAAAAAAGTCAATACTATAAGGCCTTAGAAATACTAAATTATAATCTAAAGCTTTTAAAAAAAGCAGATTATAAAAGGGAAAAAGCAAAAACCTTAAATAATTTGGCACATGTTTATAAAGAAATAGGAGATATTATAACTGCAACAAAATATTATTTTGATGCCCTAAAAATTCAAGAATCTTTCAATAATTATGCAAGTATGGGCCTTATATACAATAATCTTGGAATATTATACTCACAACAGAATGATTATCTTAAATCGCTGAACTATTTTAATAAAGCACTCGATTATGTTTATAAATCTAAAAATGAAAATTACTTTTCTATTATTTTTAATAACCTTGCTAATCTTTATTTAAAAATTTACAAAGATAACTTAAATACAATAAGCAAAGACTCTCTAACTAACTTGTATAACAATTCTTTTAAGCTTTTTTATAAAAGCTTGGAATATAGTAAAAAAAATAATGATAACATAAGTGTTGCATACACTTTAAGTAATATTGGTGAATTATTTTATATTGGTAAAGATTTTAAAAACGCAAAAAAATACTTTACTGAAGCAATTAATCTATATAATAAAATTAGCGATAGCAGTGGAATAGCAATATGCTATATCAATTTAGGAAATTTGTATTTAGAAATAAAGAATTTTGCTTTATCTGAAAAATATGGTAGACTTGCTTATACAATTGCAAAAAAAATTGGAAATATTGAAAATATAAAAGATGCCGCTAAACTACTCGATGATGTTTACTACCAAACCGGTAAATATAAGCTATCACGTAAATATTTTGAAGAATATGTAACAATGCGTGATAGTATACAAAACGAGAAATCGAGAAGGATTATTCAACAAAAGCATTATCAATATCAATATGAAAAGAAAGCAGCAGCCGACAGCGTTGCATTTGCAAAAGAAATGAAAATTAAAAACATTGAAATAGCAAAACAAAAATCCGAAGCTCGTAAAAACAAAATAATTGCAGCAATAAGTATTGCAGGAATAATTATTACATTAGTTTTTTTAGTGTTTATATATCGTTCATTACAAACTACTCGTCGTCAGAAACGGATAATAGAAGAGCAGAAGCGAATAGTAGATTCGAAGAATATGGAGTTAGCAAAACAGAACGATGAGATAAAACGTCAGCGCGACGAAATTGCTACACAGAAAGATGAGATTCAAAAACAGCGCGATACCATTCAAAAACAGAAAGAAGAAATAGAATATATACACAACGAGTTAAAGTCGAGCATTACTTATGCAAAGCGCATACAGGAGGCGGTATTACCGAGTCGCGAAGTTGGCAAAAGTATAAAGCGGCCGCATTTTATAATGTTTAAGCCAAAAGATGTAGTATCGGGCGATTTTTATTGGTTTGCCGAGATTGGCAATGTAGAAGTATATGCTGTTGCCGACTGCACAGGACATGGCGTACCCGGTGGTTTTATGAGCATGCTTGGCATTGCTTTACTTAACGAAATAGTGCGAAAAAAAGAGATAACACGGGCAAATCAGGTATTAAACGAGCTACGTAAAGAGATAATTTTGGCATTAAAGCAACGAGGAGCCGAAGGCGAGCAAAAAGATGGTATGGATATATCGTTATTAGTAATAGAGAACGACAAAGGCGTATGCCAATGGGCAGGAGCCAATAACCCGTTGTATATTGTAACCAACAACATGCAACAAGCAGCGTTACTTGTTGAAACTCAAACTCAAAACTCTTCAAATAAGCCATCTATTGCATATTACACAAAAGAAACAGAAACACACACATATACACTTATAGAACTTAACCCCGATAATATGCCTATTGCTATTTACCCAATAATGAGCGAATTCACAAACCATGTATTCCCAATACC
>JAOAFV010000018.1 GCA_026416095.1 Bacteroidales bacterium
CATCTAAGCTTATCGATATCCCAAAGCCCGCCTGAACACTACCTGTGCTATTCCCAACATTAGTGCCACATAACTCTAACCAACTTGTGCCATTATAATAGTTAAACCTATTCGTCTCCGTGTTGTATATCAATAACCCATTGGCTGGACTACTTATTGAATTTCTTTGTGTAGTCGTCATGCGCGGGATTAAAAAACCACCATTATTGTCTCTAATTTCGAGAATTGCTGAATGATGAGGTAAACTATCTGTAGAACTAAATAGTATTCCTTTAACTACACCGGTACCTTCACTTTGCGAAACACTTAATTCTAAGCTTATTATTTCTACCCATTGGCTTCCATTCCAATAATTAAGTCGTTTACTATCTGAATTATAAATAAGTAATCCAATAGCAGGGTTGCTTAAAGAATTTCGCTCAACTGTACTTAATCGAGGTATTAGTATGCCTTTAGTTGTATCTGATACATCAAGCATTGCCGAAGTGTGAGCTTGTGCCCCACTAAAATTAATAGCATGTTGTGAGAAAGTAAGTATATTAATGCTGAACCCTAAAAGGACACAAAAAATAATTTTCATAATTTTTTTTTCAAATATAAATTATTTTTTTTAGAAAAAAAATTATAAATTTAGAAATCAAAAGATGGCTAAAATTTTGTAATGGTTTCAAAAAAAAATACTAAAAAAATATCGCTTAATATTAATAGATAATCTGTTGAAAGTAGTTTTTCAAAAGTTTCTTGTTATTCTTCATTATTTTCGATATTAAAAAATTTTCCTTTTTCTTCTTTTTTCTTAATTCCAAAATTGTATTTTACATTTATTCCTAATCTTTGAGTATCGGATTTTCGTTCGCCTGTAGCATTTATATTTGGAACAATTAATTTAAACTTATTTTTATTGGTATTGAAAACATCTCTGAAATAAACATTTAGAGTTATTTTATTTTTGAATAAATTCTGATTTAAGCCTATGTTAATTTGTCCGAAGTTATCAAGCTCATAGAAGTTCCACATTCCACCCAAAAGCCAGAAAGCACTCATGGTGATTTTAGTATTTTTAAACAGTTTAAGTTGGTGAAAAGAAAAAAGTCGCCAGCCGCTGTTCTTGTATATAAAGGGAATGTTCTGATAATATCCACTAAAATAATCTTTTATGTACTGAAAGCCTACTCCGAAAAAGTATATACCTCCAGGAGGTATTCCAATCATTCCTCTCAAATAAAGTTGTTCTGCTTTACCAAGGTTGTCATATGTTCTTACTATACGGTAAATATTTAAGCTATCGGTGTAAGTTACTTCCGAAAAAATGTTTTTAGTATATAATTTTCCGACCGCAAACACTGGGTATTCTTTGTAACTAATGTTAAACTCGTAATTTTCGGTAAATTGAGGTTTTAAATTAGGATTACCTTGTTGATAATTAAATTCGTCAATGTAAGTGATTGCAGGATTTAAGCTTTTATATTCTGGTCTTGTAATGCTCTTGCGATATATAAAATAAGAGTACAATTCAAAATCTTTAAACTGAAATATTTTTCGTCCAATGTATACAAAAGGGAAAAAATCGGTTCGGCTAATTTTAAATTTTGAATTACTCGGAAAATATTGTTCTCCGTTCATAAATGTATGCTCAATGCGAAATCCTGGTTTTACTATTATTTTCCAGAATAATTCTTTTGATAACTGAAAATAAATTGCTTGGATATTTTCAGTATACTTATAAAACGACGATTTGTTTGTATCGGCAATTGGGTTAAATTGGTATATGTTAAAAAAGTTATTCTTACATTTAAAATTAAAAAAAGATAAATTAAAACCACTTTCAATTTTTAAATTAAAGGGTAACTTATAGTTTAGGTTACAAGATACATAATAATTATTGCTTGGAGAATTTATTTCTGATTTACCATTAACTTCGGTAATGGTAGGTAAAATAGCAACATTTTCATAGTTCTGATTACCACATTTGTTGTTGTGATTATAGCCAGTTTTTACTTCAATTATTGAATTTAATGTATCTAGTTTATAGGTAAAAGTTATATCATTAGAGAAGTTAAGATAAGAAAATTCTGCATCGGAGTTATTTTCGGATGTTAAGGATGTTGAGTTAAAAGAATAAACATCGGTTAATGAACTACTAATATTTTTACTACTGCTGTATGAAATTCTCAAGTCGTAAATTAAACTTTTGGTTGTATCGATATTGAAAGTAAGATTTGAATTAATATTAACGGCATCATTTTTACTTCTGTTTTCGGAATTACTTTTTAATATTGTATTTCTTAATACTTCTCTATTGTATAAGATTTGTTCATACTTACTATTTTTATTATATGAGATGCTTGAAAATAAAGAAAATCTACTAGAAACTTGATTAGAATATGAAAAACTAGCCAGTCTATTACCCATTAAGCCTTGATTAGCACCGAGCGATATTGTGCCAAATTGCCCTATTTTTATACCTTTTTTAAGGATAATGTTAACAATGCCACCTGTAGTTGCTGCGTCGTATTTGGCCGAAGGAGAACGAATAATCTCAATTTTTTCTATTGCATCGGGAGGAAGGTTTCTTAAAATGGTTGCAATCTCGTCGGCACTTAACTTTTGTTCTTGCCCGTTAATATAAATAGTTGCAGGGCGTGTACCAGCAATGTAAATGTAGCCATCGGGATCTATGTAAACGCCAGGTACACTTTCAAGTACTTCCATCGTATTGCTACTCACTGTTACAATTGGCTCTGGATTTATTATTGTCTTTTCTTCTTCTTGTTTTATTAAAGGCTTTTTAGAAACAATTTCAACTTCTTTAAGCGATATTGTGTTTTCTTTTAAATAAAAAGTAAATTCTTCATTTCTATCAATAAAAAGCGTTGTATCTATAGTATTGTAACCAATGTAGCTTATCTTTATTTTATATTCGCATTTTTTTAAGTTATTAAAGACAACTATCCCTTTTTCGTCGCTAATGGCATTGTACTTATTGTAACCACACGAAAGTTGTACATGCGCACCATACATGGTTTCGTTTTGTTTATTTAATATCTTTATTTTTACAATATAGCTGTTTTGAGCTATTAAAAACTTACTTTTAATAAAAATTAAAAACATCGTTCCTACAAGATATTTTAAACAACTAGTTTTCACGTTTTACTATTTTTTTAATGTATTTATAGGTTACTGTTATTAAAACTCCAATCAATTTAGTTATGTTACACTTTTTAATGAATTTATTAGTTAACAAAAAACAATAAATTTTTGTAAATAATTTGTTAAAATATATGTTTTTTTCTTGGATTGAAGAAATGTTATAGAACGTTTTATGTTTAATATTTTTTGAATATACTTCTTTGTGTGATAAATTGTGTTGATATATTTTAAGCGTTAAAAGACATAATGCATGTTTATTTATAATGTATGACATAAGTCTTAAGATATTTCTTTATTAATTTGAGCAACATTAATGTTTAGATTGTTCTTACACTTATATTTGTTTAAGAAATATGGTTGTAAACAGTAATTTTTTATAATTTCTTGAAAAAATAGAAATTTTTGTTTTGAAAGGTAAAGAAAATAATTTATAGACAACATAATTGCACCAAGAAAAAAAAGAAAAAGTAATAAATATTTTATGTCTATTATGCGCATTACCTTTTAATCACAAATATACTAAGTATTGTATTTGAAACATTAATTATTGGTTACTTTTATTAATTTTACTTCATAAATAATAATACTTCGTGGAGGTATACAATCAAAATCGCCTAATAATCCGTGAGCAAGCGAAGGAGGAAGTATAAAGATTGCACTATCTCCTTCACGCATCATTCTAATTCCTTTGTCTAATCCAGATTCTACGTCTTCGTAACCAATACGGAAACTCATAATACCAGCCGAATCGCTATCGTAGCAAACTTTGCCATTAAGTAGCTTAAGTCGATATTTAATATTAGCCACTTTACCTACTTTTGCCGAGTCGCCAGTTCCTTTATGGTATATTTTATACCATAAGCCATATAATGTCAAGTTCATATTCAATTTTCTACGCTTACAGTATTGTTCTATTAGTAAAGAATCCTTGTCTACTAGGTATGTATTAATCCTTATTAACGGTTCTTTGTAACGAGAAAAATCCTTTTCTTCGCTTTTTTTATTGCGATTAATGCAGCTGATAACGAAAAATGTTATAAAAAAAAGATATCTAATCTTCATTACTAATATATTGAGGTAAAATTTTTAAGAATTTTTTTATTGTTTCTTCAATATTCAAATTATATTCTTCTCCACCTGCTGCATTATTATGACCACCTCCTATAAAATGATTTTTAATAATTTCGTTTACTTTAATATTTCCTCTTGATCTTAAAGAAATTTTTACATAATTATCTTTTTCATAAAATAAAGCGGAAAGTTTAATTCCTTCTAGAGTTAATGGATAATTTACTAAGCCTTCGATATCGCCTGGCCTATAATTAAACATTTCGAATTCTTTTTTTGTAAGCCAAATATAAGCAGTATAGTAATTATGGACAACTTTCAGTTTTTTATAAATAGCATAACCTGTTAACTGTACTTTACTTAGTGTATTATTATTAAAAATATTGTTATAGATAAAATCTCTGTCGATACCATATTCTAGAAGTTTTGATACTATCTTATATGTAGCAGGACGATGAGCATTAACACTAAACGAAAGAGTATCTAACAAAATGCCTGTAAAAATTCCTTCAGCAAAATTTTTATCTGTATTTTTTTTTAGCGACGTTTTTTCAATTATCTTAAATAATAATTCTGATGTTGAGCTAACATCTTCGTCTTTTAAAATTAGATCGAAATGAATTTCGGGATCGGGATGATGATCAATAAGAATTTTGTATGATTTGTTATTATTAAAATAACTTTCAAATTGTATTATTTGTTTTGTGGTATTAAAATCTAAGCATATTATAATATAGTTATTTTTTAATATTTCGATTACTTTTTGTGGTTCTTTTTCATAAATAATTATTTTATCTGAATTTGTCATCCATTTCAAAAAAAAAGGTAAATCGTCGGGGAAAATTATGTGAGCATTTTTATTAATGTTTATTAATAAATGATATAGAGCAAGTGAACTTCCTGTAGAGTCTCCATCTGGGTTTTTGTGACTTACAATAATAAAATTTTTATTATTTAGAATAATTTCTTCAAATTTTTTTATATTATTCAACATTTTTAATATTTTTTGCAAAATTGCAACTTTTATTTTACTTTTGAAAAAATTAAAAGGTATCTTTTTATGGAAAAAGAATATACACTTAGCATAATAAAGCCCGATGCTGTCGAAAGAAACCTTGTGGGAAAAATTTTGAATTTCATTACCGAGGCCGGATTTAAAATTGTAGGATTAAAAATGATGATGGTAAATAAATATAAAGTCGAAGAATTTTATGCAGAACATAAAGGAAAAAGTTTTTTTAACGATTTGGTAGAATACATGAGAAGTGGTCCTATTGTGGCGGTTCTTTTAGAAAAAGAAAACGCAGTCGAAGACTTTCGCAAATTAATTGGTGATACCGATCCCGCTAAAGCAGAAGATGGAACTATTAGGAAAATGTTCGGTATATCGGTACAAAAAAATTCTATTCATGGCTCCGATAGTAGGCAATCGGCTTTAAGAGAATCTGAATTTTTCTTTGCATCGTACGAACGTTTCTTCTTTTAAAATTATTTATTATGCAATATTCAATGACAGGCTTTGCTAAACTTCAGTTCACTGATAATATAAAAACTGTTTATTATGAAATAAAATCACTTAATAGTAAAGGGCTAGATATTAATATTAAACTTCCTTTGTACTACAAAGAACTTGAATTTGATTGTCGTGCTCGTATTGCAGAAAAACTTATTAGAGGCAAAATAGATGCTGTAGTTTATATAGAATGGCATTCTAAAATACCTTATCTTCATTTTAATGAAAGCCTTATAAGTGAATATTATAATTCACTTTCTCAAATTTCTAAAAAGTATTTACCAGAAAATTATAAACCAGATTGGTTAGACATTATTTTGAAATTACCCGATGTTATTCAAACTTCACAAATTAGTGTTAACGACGAAGAAAAAAGTACATTCCTTAGAAATTTTGATATATTATTATCTAAATTAGAAGATACGCGTAAATTAGAAGGTGATGTTATTACTAACGATATTCTCTTAATCATTGAAATAATTAATCGAAAAATCGAAATTATTCAAAATCGCATTCCCGAGGTTATCGAAAATATTAAGGGAAACATTATAGAAAAACTTAAAACTTTAAATGTCAATTATGATAAAAATAAGTTTGAAGAAGAAATGATATATTACTTAGATAAGCTTGATTTTAACGAAGAACTAGTACGATTAAAGAAACATACCAGTTTCTTTGAAGAAGTTGTAAAGAACGAAAAATATTCAGGGAAAAAATTAACTTTTATAGCTCAAGAAATGCTAAGAGAAGCAAATACTATTAGCAGTAAATGTAATGATTTTATTATTCAGAAGGAGGTTGTGGAAGTAAAGAATTATATTGAAAAAATAAAAGAGCAACTTGCAAATATTGTGTAAAAAGAAAATGAACAAAGCCATAATAATTTCAGCTCCTTCTGGAGCAGGAAAAACTACAATAGTAAAAAACATGCTAAAAATATTTCCACAACTTTCTTTTAGTATATCTGCTTGTACTAGACCGCAAAGAGAAAATGAAGAAAATGGAAGAGATTATTATTTTATTTCTACAGAAGAATTCAAAGAAAAAATTAAAAATGGCGAATTTATTGAATGGGAAGAAGTGTATCCCGGTAAATTTTATGGTACATTAAAAAAAGAAGTAGAACGAATATGGAAAGAAGGTAAAATTATAATTTTCGACGTCGATGTTAAAGGTGCAATAAATCTTAAAAAATATTTTGGTGAAAAAGCAATAGCTATTTATATTATGCCTCCTTCATTAGAAGTTCTAGAAAACCGATTAAGAAATCGAAATACCGAAACCGACGAAACAATAAAAGTAAGAATAGAACGTGCAAAATATGAATTATCGTTTGCTTCTGAATTTGATTATATTGTGATTAATGATAACCTTGAATTGGCTATTAAGGAAACAAAAAATATAATATCTTTTTTCATTAATGCTAATTAAAATGAATTTTCAGCAATTAAAATTAAAAGCAGCTTTGTTTTCGATTATTTCAAATGTTTTTTTAATTATTATCAAATTTATCGCGGGTTTAATATCAAACTCATTAGCATTAATTTCAGAAGCTTTGCATTCTTTTAGTGACTTATTAGCTTCGATAATGACATTTTTTTCAGTAAAATTTTCAAATAAACCAGCCGATGAGTCGCACCCGTATGGGCATAGCAAGATAGAAAATGTTACTGCTGTAATTGAAGCATTGCTTGTTATTTTAGCAGGTGTATATATTTTGTACGAAACATTTATATCTTTTTTTACTCCTAAAACAATTAAACTTCAGTTACTTGTTATTATTATTGCTTTAATTTCCTTTATAACTAATTACTTTGCTTCGAAGTATATATATAAAGTAGCAAAAAAAACAGATTCTGTGGCGCTAGAAGGCGATGGCTTGCATCTAAAGGCCGATATGTTTACTTCACTTGGCATAGCTGTGGGATATGTTATAATTATTTTAACAGGTTTTGTTTATATCGACAATATTATAGCTGGTATTATTGCTTCTTATATGATTTACGAAGGAGTAAAATTAACTAGAAAATCATTTAATCCAATTCTTGATGCTTCGATCGATGAAAATGAAAAAGAGCAAATATTTAAAATAATAGAAAAATATAAATTAAATATTCATGATTTTAAAACAAGAAAATCGGGTAATACGTATTTTATTGAATTTCATCTTGATGTAAGTGGTAACATAAGTGTAAATGAAGCACACGAAATATGCGATAATATAGAGAATGAAATTATTAAAATTATTCCTTCTGCAATTATAACAATACATGTAGAACCTTTGTCTTCGTAGTTTCTATATGTTTTTAAGTTATTTTTACTTTTTAAAGTAGTGTTTAAAGTTTTATTGTTTATTTTTTATTAAAATTGGGTAAATTTGTTTTTTTAAATGAAAGAGAAATTTTATGAAACAAAAGTATAATGTTCTTGTAATTGGTTCGGGTGGGAGAGAAAATGCTATTGCATGGAAATGCAGTGTTTCGAATAAAATAAGAAAATTATATATAGCGCCAGGTAATGCTGGTACCGCTACAATTGGAGAAAATACTAATGTCGACATAAAAAATTTTAAAGAGATAAAAGAAGTTATAAATGAGAAAAATATTAACATAGTAATCATAGGACCCGAAGAGCCCTTGGTAAATGGTATAGTTGATTATCTTCAAAAAGAATTGAAAAAAGAAGTTTATATTGTAGGACCAACGAAAGAAGCATCGATGCTTGAGGGTAGTAAAGCCTTTGCCAAACAATTTATGCTAAAATATAATATTCCAACAGCTCCTTATCATATAGTTAATAAAAACAATATTGATAATGGTGTAGCTTTCCTGAAGTCAATTGCGCCGCCTTATGTAATAAAAGCCGATGGATTAGCAGGTGGGAAAGGCGTATATATTGTTAACGATTTAAACGAGGCAATCGATACGTTAAAAGAATTTTTGGCCGGCAAATTTGGTAAGGCTAGCGAAGTTGTTGTACTTGAAAAGTTTCTGAAAGGAAAGGAAGTATCTTTTTTTGCTTTAGTTAATGAGCGTAATTTTGTAGTTCTTCCAGAAGCTAAGGATTATAAAAAAGTTGGAGAAGGCGACACAGGCCTTAATACAGGTGGAATGGGATCGGTTTCTCCTGTTTCTTTTGTTACCAACGAAATTCGCCAAAAAATTAATACTACAATTATACATAGAACAATTTATGGCTTAATTAAAGAAAACATAAGATATAAGGGAATTATTTATTTTGGACTATTGATCGATGAAAACAATAATCCATATGTTATAGAGTATAATGTACGTTTGGGCGATCCAGAAGCTCAAGTTATTTTACCTCGAATTGAAAATGATTTTATCGATTTAATTGAAAATGTAATAATTTATCAGCAGCCAGTAAATATTAAAGTATTGCCTGAATATTATGTTGGTGTTGTACTTGCCTCAAAAGGCTACCCACAGGAATTTGAAGTTAATAAGAAAATAATTATTAATACTCGTGACGATGATTCGTTATTATTTTTTGCAGGGGCTAAAAAGGTTGGTAACGAAATTTATACTTCGGGAGGAAGAGTTGTAACAGTTGTTAGTCACGGACAAACTTTAAAAGATTCAAAAGAAAAGGTATATAATACAATTTCTAAAATTCATTTTGATAATTTATATTACAGAACTGATATCGGTTACGATTTATTTTAATGTTGTTGCAAATTTTTAAAGAAAATAGTATTTATAAAAAAATTTTGTTTTATTTTATATTAGGTACAGTAATATTACCTATTATTTACTTTTTAGAAAATTCGCTTTCCTACAAAATTTTATTATTATTTGCATTATGTTTTATTTTTTTTCTTATAAAAAAATTTTCTGAACTCACTGAGCTTAATCTAATTTTATCGTCTTTTGTTTTTTACCTATTATTTATAATTTTAATCTTTCTTAAGCCAAAAATTAATGCTATTGTATCGCTTATGCTATTTACTTCATTTTTATATTTTGTGTTAAAGCTTTATGACTGCACTAATGTTCTTAAAGAATTATTTTACTTAGGGCTAATTACAGCAGGTGGAATTTTAGTAGATTTTTATAATGTTATTTATGCTTTTTTTTTGATAATATCTAGTTTTTTTATTCGCAAGCTCTCTTTTAACGATTACCTTAATTATATAAACGGATTGTTAATAGTTTTTTTTATTTATGATTTATACTTGTTTTATGCATACGACACTCATGTATATAAAAGGTTAGTTTTTGAAAATTTTTTTTCTTTAAATAACAAATTTTACTTTATTATATTCATGAATTTACTACTTTTAATTTTCTTTTTAATCTATCGTTTTAATTTATCTACAGTGAAATTAAGGCAATATTACTATTATTTTTTAACAGTTTTTTTTATTTTATCTGTTTTTCAATTAATAATAAAATCGGGTAATTTTATTACTTTCCAATTTTTCTTATTATCATTATTAATTTCTTTTGTGAGCATAGATTTAAAAAATGGATATTTTTTTCGAAAATTTTTACTTTCTTTGTTTTTATCGTATTTTATACTATTGTTAATAGTTATACTATGATTTTGAACGATGAATATTTTATGAAAGAAGCAATAAAAGAAGCTAAAAAAGCATTTAACAAAGATGAAGTTCCAGTTGGCAGTGTAATAGTTTATAATAATAAGATTATTGCAAGAGCGCATAATATGGTTGAAAGTTTAAACGATGTAACTGCTCATGCCGAAATTATTGCAATTACTGCTGCTTCGAACCTATTAGGCATTAAATATTTGAGAGACTGTTCAATCTATGTTAACTTAGAACCATGTCCTATGTGTTCTTCTGCTTTAAATTGGGCTCAAATAAAAAATGTTATATTTGGTGCTTACGATCCTAAAAATGGCTCAATATCTAAAGGATATAATCTTTTTCATCCTAAAACTAAAATTAAAGGTGGTGTTTTAAAAAATGAAACTGAGCAATTATTAAAAATGTTTTTCGAAAATAAAAGAAAAAAGAAATGAAAAGAAAACTAGATATTTATAGTCTGCCAAAATTATATCAAGCTAAAAAAGTTATCTGTGTTTTTTGTGCTTCGTCAGATAATATTGATGACGTCTATAAAAAAGAAGCTTTCAAATTAGGCGAACTAATTGCAAAGAACGACTTTTTATTAGTGCATGGTGGTGGCAAAATTGGTTTAATGAAATATTTAAGTGAAGGCGCTCAAAAACATGGAGGTAAAGTTATAGGTATTTTACCTGAAAGCCTAAATATCGAAGGTATTGCCTCCGAAACCGACGACGAATTAATTATTACAAGTACCGTTGCCGAAAGAAAATTCGAAATGCGAAAAAGAGCCGATGCTTTTATTGTATTACCAGGTGGCTTTGGTACAGTTGAAGAATTTTTTGAAACAGTAACACTTAAACAACTAAATTATCATAATAAATTGATAGTGCTTGTTAACATAAATAATTATTTTACTAAACTTATGGATTTTTTAAAAGATTCGGTCGATAAAGGTTTTGTATTGCCTGAACATTTTAATTTATTTATTATTGTTAATAATGTTGAAGATGCTATTATTAAAGTTAAAGAATATTTCAAAAATAAGTAAAATTTTATTGAATTGTAATGTAAAAAACTAATTTTAGTTTATGAATAAGATAATTGTTGAAAAAAGTTTAAAAATTATAAACTCACGAATTATAAGTTTTTTATAAAGTTTTTAATGTTTAAAATAATGCTTTAATTTTTTTATGTGTTTAGGAAAATTTAGGAAATATAAAATGTAAAAAATTTTTTAAAAGAAAGCTCAATAATGAAAAGTAAAATATTTAAGGAACTATGAAAAATTACGATTATTTTATTAATGACCTTTTGGAATTTTTAAAAATTCCATCGGTAAGTGCAAAACAAGATAATTCAGAAAACATGCATAAGGCGGCAATTTTTTTAAAAGAAATTTTACTTAAATATGGAGCCGATTATGCAGAGGTAATAAAAACACAAGGTCATCCAATCGTTTATGGCGAAAAAAATGTTTCAAAAGATACTAAAACCATTATTATTTATGGCCATTACGATGTTATGCCTGCTGAGCCATTAGAACAATGGAAAACTAATCCTTTTGAGCCTGTTATTACCGACAATAAAATTTTTGCTCGGGGCGCAAACGATGATAAAGGGCAAATTTTTATTCAGCTTGCAGCATTCAAATATGTTGTTGAACATAATTTTCTTAAATACAACGTAAAATTTATTTTTGAAGGAGAAGAAGAAATTGGCTCAACTTCTTTGAAACAATGGTTAACTTTAAATAAAGAAAACATTAATGCCTCTCTTATTGTAGTATCAGATACAGGAATGATAGACGAAAATAAACCTTCGATTACTATTGGGTTAAGGGGGCTTGTGTATCTTCAAATTAAGGTTACAGGTCCTTTACGCGACTTACATAGCGGTTTATATGGTGGTGCGGTTGCAAATCCAATTAATATATTATGTCGACTTATTGCGTCGGTTCAGGATAACAATGGTAAAATACTTATTCCAGGCTTTTATGATGATGTTATTGAGTTCGATAATAACCAAAGAGCATTATTGAATATGGTATCGATCGATGAACAAAAATATAAGGAAGAAATTGGAGTTAAAATGCTTTATGGTGAACAAAATTATACTCTAATAGAGAGAACAAGTATACGCCCAACATTCGATGTATGTGGAATATGGGGAGGCTATATGGGCGAGGGTAGTAAAACAATTATACCTTCGGTTGCGTTTGCAAAGGTTTCTTCAAGAATTGTACCTGCTCAAACAAGTAAAAAAATTGCTGAACTTATTAAAGATTATTTTATTAAGGTTGCTCCACCTTACGTTTCCATAGAAGTTGATATTTTGCATGGTGGAGAACCATACTTAATGCCTTTAAATCATAAAGCATTAATAACTGCTAAAGAAGCATTGCGCAGTACATATAATATTGAACCTGCTTTTTACATTAGTGGTGGTAGTATTCCTATTATTTCTGAATTTGAACAAATACTTGGTGTTAAGTCTTTATTACTGGGTTTTGGTCTTGATTCAGATGCTATACATGCACCAAACGAAAATTTTAAGCTATCGCAGTTTGAAAAAGGAATAAAAACATTGATTGAATTTTACAAAAACTTAGAATTGTAAATATTTTTTATTTATTATATTTTTTAGTTCTTCAATTTCTTGGTCGGGTATTTTTGCTCCGTAGTGTTCTATTACCTTAGAAGCAAGTAATGTGCCTATCTCTCCACATTTTTTTATGCTTAAACCTTTTAGTAAACCATATAAAAAACCGGCTGCATACCAATCACCTGCTGCTGTGGTATCTTTCACATTTACTTTTAATGCTGGTATCTGTGTTATTTCATTATTAAAATATATTATTGATCCAAGATATCCTCTTTTAATAATTATGTATTTGCAATAGTCCTTAAAAAAGTTAATTGTATAATATATATCATTATGTGTAAGCGAATATGATTCTTCTTCATTAGCAAATAGTATGTCGACATACTTCTTAATAAAATCTCTTAGAAAATCTCTATTGTCTTCAACAACGTTATAGCTTGACAAATCAAATGATATAAGTAAATTATTTTCTTTACCTAATTGGGCAGTTTTTTCGATAAGAGGTTTGTTATATGTGAGGTAACCTTCTATATGTAAAATAGTATTTCCATAAAACCATTCCGTTTTCAACTCATTATGAGTAAGTTCGGCAGAGGCTCCTAAAAAAGTTGCAAATGTTCTTTCCGAGTCTGGAGTAACGAAAACAATTGCCTGGCCCGATGGCGACGATGACTTCGATAGATAACAGTTTACATTTTTTCTTTTCATATCATATTCAAAAAACCTTCCTATATCATCGTCGCCAATTTTACCAATATATGAGCACTTTTCTCCTAAAGCACCAATACCATATATCGTGTTAGCTACACTACCACCAGAACTTAATTTTTTTTTGTTTTTACCTAATCTTTTTTCAATACTTTTTAGCTTTTCAATGTTTACAAGTTGCATGCTTCCTTTTGGAAAATTCAGTTCTTTTAATAATTCATAATCTTGTAATGGAGTAATAATATCAGTAATTGCATTGCCTATACCAATTATACTCATAAAAAACTATAATTGGTACAAAAGTAATATCAAAAAAATACAAAAAAAAAATCTTTATTTAAAGAATTAACATTTTTAATAATTTTTTTTTACCTTTGTTTTTTAAAGTTGCGATATTTTTTTTGATGAGGTTGTTGTTATACCTATACATTGTAGTGAGTGTTTTTCTTTTATCGTGTAAAAATATTAATATTGGCGGAGGAAAATCGGAAGGTGTTATTGAATACGACATTAAGTATTTGCAGAGCGAAAAAGAAAATCCATTAATATCTTTGCTACCAACAACTTTAGTTTATAAATATAAAGACGATAAAATAATGCAGAAAATTGAAGGGTGGATGGGTGTTTTTCATTTAGCTGGCATAGTTAGATTAAAAGAAAATTATAAGGCAGGTTACATGAAAATACTGGGAGAAAAGTATGTTTTTGAAACTACTGTAGATGGCGTATCGTTTGGGTATGATCCTTATAATAAAATGGTTCTTAAACCAGTTGATTCAACAAAAATAATAGCGGGGCTAAAGTGTAAAGGTGTAGAGGTATATTTAAATGATTCTACAAAACCATCGTTTGTTGTTTATTATACCGATGAAATTAAAATCGAAAATCCTAATTGTAACAACCCATTTAAAGAAATTAAGGGTGTTTTAATGGAATATAGAATGACATTTCAGAAAATTCCTATGAAAATTACTGCAAGAAGAGTGTCTAATGAGAGTGTTCCAGAAGATGAATTTGTGGTACCTGATGGGTACCAACATGTTACACTTGAAAAAATGCAAGAAGTTATAAATAACTTAATGTAATAAACTATGAAAACTGTTTTTTTAATTTTATTTTGTTTAAGTACTTTAATGCTAAAAAGCCAGAAAAAAGGAGATGTTAGTACTTTTGAAGGAACTATTGTTTATTCAATTACTACGGAAGGGGAAATAGATGCCAATGTAAAGGCTGCTTTACCGTTAGAAGTAACTTTATCGGTAAAAGGGCCAAAATCGCTAATTGAAATGCAAACAGCTTACGGAAAACAATCGGTAATTTCTAATAGCGAAACCAAAGAGCAGATTGTACTTATTGATATGATGGGACAAAAATTTGCTGTAACTTCTACTAAAGAAGAAAACGAAAAAGCTTTAGCAGAACTAACCCCTTATAAGATCACGCAAACAAATGAAACAAAAAAAATTGCAGGCTACGATTGTATTAAATACGAAGTTTCTAATGAAAATGAGAAATATGATTTTTATGTGGCAAAAGATCTTATTGTTAATAATTTAAATTGGAACACTCCATACAAGGAAATTAATGGTGTTTTGATGGAATACTGTCAGAAAAATAAAGATTACGGAGTAACTGTTAAATATACTGCAAAGGAAGTAAGAAAATCTAAAATAAAAGATAAAGTTTTTGAAATACCAGCAGGTTTCACAAAGATGACAATAGGAGAATTTAAACAAATGTTCGGTGGCGAATAATAAATTATGTCAAATAAATTAGAAAAAGTTACAATATCTGAAATAATTGAAGCTTTTAAATACCATATTAAGGATGAACGTTTTAGATTTGTAAGTGCTGTTATTTTAATTTTACTTTCTTTTTATTTATTTCTTTCTTTTATATCTTATTTTTTTACATGGAAAGAAGATCAGAGCTTTATTTTGGAATCATTTTCAAGTTATTTACTTAATTCTCATTTAGTTAGTAAAAATTGGGCCGGAAAATTGGGTGCTTATTTAAGTCATGTGTTTATTCATAATTTATTTGGAATTTCTTCTTTATGTATTCCCCTTATATTGTTATGGTTAGGTTTAAAGTTATTGAATATTAAAATTTTTGGATTTAAAAAAGCTATTTTACCTTTAATTTTTTTTGCAATATGGTTTTCTGTTTTAACAGGTTTTATTTTTGGCGAAAAATATTTTTTTATTGGTGGCGCTTATGGAGTTTTTACTTCTAAATGGTTAATTTCGGCAACGGGTTTTTTTGGCACCGCTTCTTTAATATTTATTGTAGGAATTATATTATTCGTGATTTTCTTTGATAATCTTTTTCACAAAATTAAAAATAATATTAAATCTTTGTTTAAAGGTGAATTAAAACAGGTAAATTTACCAGAACAATCTAATATTGATGAATCGTTTAGTGCTTCATTTAATGAAACAGAGAGTAAAACACAACAGAACAATTCAATGAACGCTGAAACAGAACAGTTGAATAATAATGACATTAAAGATGAAACGGAAAAAGAGATTGAATTGATTATTGAACACAAGAAAAACAATGAAGAAGTAATAACTAAAAACGAAGAAGAATCAATAATATCAACACAAAAATTATGTGAGAAAAGTATTGAATATGACCCATACATGGAAATTCCTGGATATAAACTACCATCATTAGAATTATTAGAAAAATCAGATAAAGAAGACATAGAAGTTACCGAAATCGAATTAAAGGAGAATAAAGATAAAATAGTACATACCTTAAATCAGTATGGTATTCAAATTTCTCAGATAAAAGCAACAATTGGTCCAACTGTTACTTTATATGAAATAGTACCAGCTCCAGGAATAAAAATTTCGAAAATAAAAAATCTTGAAGATGACATTGCACTTAATCTTTCGGCTCTTGGAATAAGAATTATAGCACCAATGCCAGGTAAGGGCACAATAGGAATAGAAGTACCAAACAAAACCCCACAAATTGTTAGTATGTATTCGTTATTGAGCAATAAGTCGTTTATTGAAACTAATTACGATTTACCAATTGCAATAGGGAAAACAATACAAAATGAAGTTTTTACATTCGATTTAACCAAAGCCCCACATGTTTTGATTGCAGGAGCAACAGGGCAAGGAAAATCGGTAGGATTAAATGTTATATTAACTTCTCTTCTTTATAAAAAACTACCTACTGAACTGAAATTAGTGATTATAGATCCCAAAAAAATAGAAATGTCTGATTATGCAGATTTAGTTGAACACTTTATTGCTTTGCTTCCAGATCAAGAGGAACCAATTATAAATAAAGTAGAAGATGCAAAAAAAGTTCTAAAATCGCTCACCATAGAAATGGATAATCGTTATAGTCTTTTAAAAGAAGCTGGAGGTACAAGAACCATAAAAGATTATAACGAAAAAATAAAAAAAGGTTTACTCGATGTAAAGAAATTTCCTTACCTTCCCTATATTGTAGTTATTATCGATGAGTTTGCAGATCTTATTATGACAGCCGGAAGAGAAATTGAGGAGTCAATAACTCGATTGGCACAACTTGCGCGAGCTGTAGGAATACACCTTATTATTGCTACTCAACGTCCATCAACTAATATTATTACAGGTACAATTAAGGCTAATTTTCCTACTCGCATAGCATTTAGAGTTTTTGCAATGATAGATAGCAGAACAATCCTTGACACTCCGGGAGCAAATCAATTGGTAGGAAGAGGCGATATGCTTATTTCTTTAGGTGGTGGAGAATTAAAGAGAATACAGTGTGCTTTTATAACACCTTCTGAGATAAATAATATAGTAAAATATATTATGTCGCAACCAAAACCTTCAAAAATATATTATTTACCACAAGTAACAGAGGAGTCTTCTCAATTTTCCGATAGTTCGTCGTTTGCAGAAGCTGGCTATGACGATTTATTTGCTGAAGCTGCCAGATTAGTAGTTTCTACTCAGATTGGAAGTACTTCATTAATTCAAAGAAAGTTTTCTATTGGTTATGCACGTGCTGGAAGAATTATGGATCAATTGGAGGCAGCTAAAATAGTTGGCCCACCAGATGGAAGTAAACCACGCCAAGTTTTAATAAGCGATTTAATCACTTTAGAACAACATTTGCGTAAGTTTGGAATTAATACTTAAACATATGAATAAAACTTTATACTTTATTTTTCTATTGTTAGTCCTTGAGTATAATTGTTTTTCGCAGATTACAAATCCTACCCCAAATTATAAGGAAATTGACCCTAAAGCTAAAGAGATACTAGATAAAGTAGCACAGAAAAATAAAGGTTATTCTTCGATTTATGCCGAATTTGGAATGGTACTAGAAAATAAAAAAAATAATATGAAAGAATCGCAAAAAGGTTACATTTGGATAAAGTCGCCTAAATATAAAATAGATCTTTCGGCTTCAAGAATATATTACGATGGAAAAACTCAATGGGTATATAATAAGAAAGCAAAAGAAGTAAATATTTCTGAACCAGATACAACAGAAGATAATACCCTTAATCCTGCTAAAATATTTGATATTTATAAAAAAGATTTTAAAATAAGATATATCAGAGAAAAATTTGAAAAAAACAGAGCTCTTTATGAAATTGAATTATATCCTAAGGATGTAAAAAAAGTAGATTTTACAAAAATTAGTCTGAAAATTGACAAAGATAAAATGCAAATTTTCAGTATGAAAAGATGTGGAAAAGATGGTACAGATTTTTATTTGGAATTAATAAAAATTATTCCGAATCCAGAAATTTCTGATACTACTTTCTTTTTCGATAAAAGTAAGTATCCAAAAGTAGAAATTATAGATTTACGTGAATAATTATGGACTTTTACAATCTAGTTTTAAGACGACAGAGTGTAAGAAAATATACCAACAAAAAAGTAGCCAGAGATCTTATTTTAAAATGTATAGAGTCTGCTCGATTAGCACCTTCTGCAAGTAATTCTCAGCCATGGCATTTTATAGTAGTTGATGAAGAACCTTACCTAAGTGAGGTGGCTCAAGCAACAATAACTGCTGCCCTTCCTATAAATAAATTTGCATTACAAGCTCCTTGTATTGTGGTAATAGTAGTAGAAAAACCTAAATTAATAACTCGTTTAGCTGGCTTTATTAAACAACGAGATTTTCCATGGATTGATTTAGGTATTGCAGCCGAACATTTCTGCTTGCAAGCAACAGAATTAGGATTAGGTACTTGCATGATTGGTTGGTTTAATGAAAAAAAAGTAAAGAAAATTATTAAGATTCCACCTAATAAAAGGGTTGGTCTTTTAATAACGGTTGGTTATCCACCCGACGATTATAAATTAAGAGAAAAAATTCGAAAGCCTTTAAATGCCATAATAAGTTTTAATAAATATTAACTTTGTAAATAATTCTACTATTGCTTTTCTTTATGCCATCATAAATTTTATTAAAAATTATCGTTTTTTTCACATATCAATTTATAATTAAAAAAATTGTTATAAGCGTTAAATTCCAATTTTTTTTAAGTAAGAATTTTACATAAAACCTTATTTTGGATAAATTAATTTTTGTGGGTCAATAAATAAGATAAAATTTTAAATAACCTAAATAATATTGGACTTTAATTTTATAATAATTCTGCGTTATTTACTTTTGTAATCTAAATAAAAATTTACTCATATACCAGCATTAACAAATGTTTGAGTTGTTGTAATCAATGTTTTGCTTGTTCGATGTTAAGATAGAATTTTCTTTTTCAATATTCTCAGCAATTGCATTATTATGCTACTATTAATTTAACTTTATTTTACAATGTTATTACTCTCTTAAACTTGCGTAAAATATAATGTAAGTTAATTATTAAATAAACTTGGAATAAATAAAATATTTAAGCGAGAAAAAAGCTGCCAATTTATCTTAAAGTTACTTCATTGACTATTTAAATTTTTATGAAGTTGCGAGGTAAAGTTAGCACTAAATTTTAAAATTTGGTGGTTAAAAAGTATATCTTAATTGTAGTTTAAATTCAGATTTTACATTACCATTTATTTGTGTTAAGCCTGAACTTATAATTTGTTTGTTAGAATAATAAAATTCACCGTATCTTAACCAAATATCTAAATTTTTAATTATAGTATATTTAAGTGTTATATAAAATCGTGTACCTTTGTAGTAAACGGGGGGTATACCAAAGGCGTATAATATGTCGTTTTCATAAGCATAAATTCTGGTATCGTAACTATCAGTATCAAAAATTCCATACCTTACAGCAATGTTTAAAGGTAATTTTTTCATTTTGTAAATAGCATCTTGATATATGTAAATACCACTTTCCGATTTTTGTTCGGTGATGTAATTAACATATTCTATTCGATTTCTTAATTCTAATTCAGGCAAGACTTTATAAGAAATGTGAAAACGATAATTTTTTTTACATGTATTTTCGATTTCATAAAGTAGATCTTGGTTTAGCTCTGAACTTATATTTTGGGGTTTGTTTTTTTCGCGATATCTAAAGTATGTGTTTACTTTTCGGTTTGGAGTAAACGAAACTTCAATAAGGTAATCGTATCCAGCGCTTGGAGAATAAATTTGATATTTTAGCCATGGGAACCTGAATATATCGTAGTAAGCCGAAACATTCCATCTACTTAAGGGCACGATACTGGCCCCTATGTATAATCCTGATTCGTTAGATGCTGATGAACTCTCACTAAAAGGTTGCCCGTAAAGTGCTTGAAAATTTTTTTCAATGTTACGATATAAAATAGCAAAGTTTGTTAGTGGTGATAAGCTGAATAGTATTCCATTTATTATTCCTTTGCCTCCATTTTTTGAAATTCCGGCTTCGCCAAAGAAAGTAATACTATTCCTTATAATAAAGTTATAATCGAGACTTGCGTTTATATTTTCGTTGCCTGAAAATTCAAACTTATTATATATTGAAGGAGCTTTATTTAAGGATGCTGAATATTTGTAATATAATCCTGTACACCCAATTTTTAAATATTTATGATTATAAGTAATATTTCCGCCAAATATTTTTTCATTAACCGATTTTCGATCTTCAATTTCAGAAGGTATTGAATGCAACCCGGATGTAAGGAAACTTGAAAACATTTCTGCTTCGCCAGTGAGTGTATCAATTTTAGTTATGTTTGCATCGATATTCTTATTCGAATAAAAAGTTGTTAAATCTATATTTTTATAGTTTAAAGTTATTCCTGAACCTCTGAAAAACATGTTTTCATCGGTACTCGAATATTTTTTTAAACCTTGTGATTTTCTTCTTACATTATTAACCATAGAACTTTTACCGAAAATATAACCAGGCCATAAAATTAAACCTTGGCCAAATTGAGCATAATAATCACCAATAACAAATGTTTTAATAGGTCCTATTTTTTTTAATAATAAATGAGCAGAATAAAAATCAAAACCACGTTTTTGTGTACCCTTAAAAAATTCTTCGCCTGGGTCTTTTTCGGCTGTAAAACCAACAGATATTCTATTTTTATATGTAAAATTATATCTCAAGTAGTATCTCATGGGATCACCAAGATAGTGTGAATTTGGATTAGCTATTAAAACTGAGTCTGGGACTTCTTTAAAACCTTCTTGCTGTTGTAAAACCCTTTGTGTTCTAATAAAAATTTTGTGTCGGCCATATTTTAATTTTTGGGGTTGCAAATCGAATTTTTTTGCTGGTAGTTCTACTGTAATAAATGGTAATATTGTTTGTACGTAGTAAGAGTTAAAGCCATTAATATTTAATAACTCATAAATTGTATATAAATAACCATATTCATTTATGTAATTGAGTAACGATTGTATTTGAAAATCACTAAGTATTTGTAATTTTTCTAAATCTTCTTTTGTTGCAGTGTTTAAGTTTAAAGGATTGTCGAGGAAATAAACTAAATCTTCATATAAACTTGTATAATCAATCTCTTTGTCGGTATTAGCAGATATTTCTTCGATGAACGTCTCTATTATTTCGTCGTAATCTTCAGTTGTTTTAGATTTTTTTTCTTGAGAATATACTACAAACGATAAAAATATTATAAAAAAAATAAATATTTTTTTCATTTACTTAATGAACTACTTTCAATAGTTGAAGTGTATTCAGTTTTAAAATTGTAAATAAAACCCACGTGAGGTGAAAAACCTAGAATTTGATGGTAAGAAAATGATATGTCGGCTCTTATTTTATTTATTTTATATCCAAGACCAAATGTAATGAAGTTTGGCGATGTATTGGCACCAATTCTAATATTTAAATTTTTAAATAAATTATAGTCGAAACCAAATTTATAGATTGGTTTAAGCTCTACGTTTTTTTCTAATTCTATTGTAGAAAAAAGGCGTTCTGTCATTTTATAGCCGATTCCAAAATATATAATTGTAGGAATTCTTTCGTCGTTATATATAGCCAATTTTGATCGAGTTAAATTATATATATGAGTACCTAAATATAATCTTTCAAACTGTCGGGTAAAAAGGCTCAAATCGGCAACAACATTTCCGGTATTCCCGTAAACTTCTTCAAAATGAGTATTATGATATGATATTTTAGCTCCTATTGAAAAGTTGTTACTAAGAGCTATGCCATAAGCAAGGCCAATGTTAGTCTCATTGTATTTGGTATAGCCAAAATATGTACCATCTATGGCAAATGTACCAGATCCTTTAGTTGGTATTACGAAAGTAAAAGCATGTAACGACATTTCTTTTATTAAAAATCTCTGTTCACTGAACAAGCCCATAGATGGAAAATTATGAAAAGCAAGAGCTGCTTGATTATGAGAAGAATTCCACGAATCTATAAATGTTACCCCCGTAAATCCCATCCCCGCTTGTTTAGCCCCTAAAGGCCAATTCTCATTATCGCATAGTGCTCTGTTTAAACAGAAAATTAAAAAAAAGTGAAAAAAATATTTCATTAATTTGAAACTTTAAACTTAAATTCTTTGTTTTTTAATTCTTCATTAGCTTTAATAACTTTATTTGCCAAATTCTTTTTATATTCAATTAATTTTTCCTTTAATTTTTCGTCGCTGGTTGCAAGTATTTGAATGGCAAGCAAAGCTGCATTTTGTGCATTGTCTAAAGCAACTGTTGCAACAGGTATACCAGCCGGCATTTGAAGTATAGAAAGTATACTATCCCAACCATCAATAGAAATGGAACTGCGACATGGTACCCCAATAACAGGAAGATGAGTATACGAAGCAATTACGCCAGGTAAATGTGCTGCACCTCCAGCACCAGCTATAATTACTCTTATACCTCGTTCATATGCGTTTGTTGCATATTCTTGAGCAAGTAATGGTGTTCTATGTGCCGATAAAATTTTTATTTCAAATGGCACTTCAAATTCATCTAATACTTTTGCAGCATTCTGCATAATTTCGAAATCACTAATACTACCCATTAAAATGCTAACTATCGGTTTCATTGTTAATTTATTTTTTGCAAAAGTATAAATTTTTAAAAAATAAATAAACAAATTCTAAAAAAAAATTGAATATTGAGCTTATGGCTCCATTTTTGGTATCTTTTGTATACTTAGTGTATCGATTATAATTATGAGACCTTTGCAAAACTACCTAAAAAATAAGTTTTCTACAATTAAATATAATTTGAAAATCAATATTTTCCAAAATATTTAGTATCCTTTATAAAAGGTTTTGCAAAATTCTCATTATATGGATTTTAATGTTTGACATATCTAAATTAAAATTGAAAAAATACTCATAAAAATTAGAATTTTATTTAAAATATGAAGAAAAAAAGTGACAATATGAAATTAAAGTAAAAATGACTTTTTTGATTTGATCTATATAAAGACTTATTGATTTTAATTTTGAGATTAAATATTTTAAATTTGCTAAAAAAATAATGTGGTTTTTTATCTCCAAAACACTTCTACGATACAGAACAATCATACTTCTTATTGTTGTTTTCATAGTGGTTATAATGTTTTATTTTGCAAGGAATGTAAAATTGTCTTATGAATTACCACAACTACTGCCCGATAATGATACTACTTATAAAGAATACTTATTTTTTAGAGAGTTATTTGGCGAAGATGGTAGTGTTGTGGTAATAGCTTCGGTAGATTCTAACTTTTTTAATTACGATCATTTCCGATCGTTTATAGAATTAAACAATAACTTAAAAAGTATAGAAGGTGTAGAAGAAGTTGCCTCACCAGTTAGAATTGTAATGCTTCATAAGGACACACTAAAAAAAAAGTTTGAAATAAAAAAAATTGTAGACACAATACCAATGTCGCAACGTGAAGTAGATTCTTTAAAAAACATAATATTAAGTAATAAATTCTATAAAGGTTTATTATTTATTCCAGAAAAACATATATACCTTGCACTTATTACATTAAATAAAAAGTTTGTTAACGATGAAAACCGTTTTCTTATAATAAATCAAATAGAAAAATGTTTACGTGATTACTCAGAATTTACAAATATAGAAACACACATATCGGGGTTACCTTATATTCGTTCTAAAACAACCGAATTAATTAAACACGAATCGTATCTCTTTATCATTCTTTCTGTAATATTATCGTTGGTTATTATGTTTATTTATTTTAGATCGTTTAGGGCAATTTTTTCTTCGTTAATAGTTGTAGCTGCTTCTGTTATTACGTTTTTTGGCTTACTAGTGTTATTTGATTTTAAATTGACAATATTAACGGCACTTGTACCTTCTTTGCTTATAATAATTGGGATAGAAAATTGTATATATTTCATAAATAGATATACTATTGAATTCAAAGAACATAATAACAACGCAAAAGCTTTAACTCGAATATTACAAAGAATTGGAACAGCTGTGTTTCTGACTAATATAACAACGGCAATAGGATTTGGCTCTTTCGCACTTTCTTCCAATAGTTTGTTCAGAGAATTTGGTATTATATCGTCTCTAAATATTATAATTGAATTTATTTATTCTATAATTTTAATACCAATTCTTTTGAGTTTATTTAGAAGGCCTAAATCAAGGCATTTGAAATACATTTCCGGATTTGTTTCAAATACATTATTGTTACGAATAGAAAAAATTATAATTGATAAAAGCATTTATGTATTTGTATTTATCGTAATCGTATTAATAATTAGTATTATTGGAATTTTTAGAATAAAAATTTCTGGTAAACTTGTTGATGACTTGAAAAAAAATAATGTTGTGTATACAGATTTAAAATTTTTTGAACAACATATTGGTGGCATAATGCCTTTTGAAATCATTGTAAACACCGGAAGAAAAAAAGGAGTTTTAAATTTAAAGAACCTAAAACGTATGGAAGAATTGCAATTGTATATAAATGAAAATTTTAATAATATGTTTTCAAAACCAGTATCTATCGTGGAAGTGCTTAAATACGCAAATCAGTGCTTTTATAATAACGATACTGAAAAGTATAAAATGCCAACCCAACAAGAATTTGTTTTTATCAATGATTACATGCCCGATTTAAGTACTTATAAAAAAAAGACAAATTTTATTAAATCATTTATTGATAGTACTCAGAAAATTACAAGGATTTCTTATCAAATAAAAGATATTGGTTACAACGATTTGAAAATTTTAAATAATAAATTAAAACAAAAAATTGATTCTATTTTTCCGGAAAAAAAATATAAGGTCTATTATACAGGAAATTCAGTTATTTTTGCTAAAGGAACATCTTTTTTGCTTAAAAATTTATTTCAAAGTGTTTTAATTGCTATTGTTTTAATAAGTATGATTTTGGGAATTCTTTTTACCTCTTATAGAATGATTATTATTTCTATAATTCCAAATATAGCACCACTTGTAATAGTTGGTGGAATTATGGGATTTGCTGGTATACCTTTAAAACCTTCTACTATTATAATATTTAGTATTGCTATTGGTATTGCCGTCGATAATGCTATTCATTTCTTAACAAGATATAAGTTCGAACTTAAGAATAATCAGAATAGCTCTAAAGAGGCAGTAATAAAAGCAATTCATAATGTTGGGCACGGAATGATTTTCGCTTCAAGTATATTAATTATTGGCTTTTCTTTATTTTCTTTCTCACAATACGGCGGCACTTCTGTCATGGGAATTCTAATATCAATTACTCTTTTACTTTCATTGCTTATTAATTTGATTGTGTTACCATCATTGCTTTATAAATATTCAAATTATTTGAATAATTCTTTTTTAACACAAGTTAACAACGAAATAAAATAATAATATGAATAAAATACTTGTAACAGGCGGAGCAGGGTTTATTGGTAGCGAACTTTGTAGTAGATTAGCAGATGATAAAAATAATTTTATAGTTGCGGTTGATAATCTTTCTACGGGTAATGTTTTAAAATTACCAAAAAAAGAAAATATTTTATTTATTAAGGCCGATGTTAATAACTATAGCGAAATATCGGAAATAATGCTTTCGTGGCATTTTGATTATGTTTTTCATTATGCTGCAACTGTGGGTGTACAGCGAACTCTTAAAAATCCTTTGCTAGTGCTACGCGATATAGAAGGTATAAAAAATATTTTACAACTTTCTAAAAATACAGGCGTTAAAAGAGTTTTTTATAGTTCATCTTCCGAAATTTATGGTGAACCTGTTGAATATCCTCAACACGAAATAACAACACCTCTTAACTCACGATTACCCTATGCTGTTGTTAAAAACGTAGGCGAAGCTTTCTTAAGAACTTATTATAAAGAATTCGGATTAAAGTTTACAATTTTCAGATTTTTTAATACTTATGGCGAAAAACAATCTACAAATTTTGTAATACCACGCTTTATTTCCAAAGCATTAAGAAATGAAGATATTACAATATATGGCGATGGCAGGCAAACTCGCACGTTTTGCTATATAGACGATAATATTGAAGCAACTGTTAATGCTTTTTATAATGCATGCTATATTAATGATGTTGTTAATATAGGAAGCGATATCGAAATAACAATACTAGAGCTTGCTAAGCTTATTATTAAGCTAACAAATTCTAAATCGAAAATTGTATTTCTTCCTCCATTAAAAGAAGGTGATATGAAAGGAAGAAGGCCCGATATTACCCGAATGAAAACTTTAATCAGTAAACCTTTAATAACTTTAGAAGATGGAATAAAAAAAATTTTAGAAAAAGGATTATTCGACATAAATAATGAAAATTCTAATGGAAGATAAATTAACTTATTTATTAAATCTTATCGAAGATAAATTTTTAAATATTCGATTTTCTGGAAATGTTCCTTCTCTTTATGAGCCAATAATATATTCGTTGGAAAACAAAGGAAAAAGAATACGACCATTATTATGTTTAATATCTTATTTATTATTTGATAATAAAGTTGAAAAAGCATTAGATGTTGCAGTGGGTATTGAGGTTTTTCATAATTTTACTTTAATTCACGATGATATTATGGATAATTCTTTATACAGACGTAATAAACTTACTGTTCATGCCAAATGGAACAAAAATGTAGCTATACTTTCTGGCGATGCTATGATGATAAAATCATTTGAATTCTTTATTGGTAAGAATAAGAATTTACAAAAAGAATTTATAAATACAGCCTTAAAAGTATGCGAAGGACAACAATTAGATATGGAATTCGAAAACAAAGAATTAATATCGTTAACTGAATATATTAAAATGATTAGTTTAAAAACTGCTGAACTTATAGCCTTTTCATTGAAAGCTGGTGGAATTATTGCAAATGCAAATAAAAATGATATCGATAATCTTTATAATTTAGGCTTAAACCTTGGAATTATGTTTCAAATTCAAGACGATTATCTCGACGTATTTGGTGATTATAGTAAATTCGGTAAAAAAATTGGACAAGATATTATCGATTCTAAAAAGACTTTATTATACATATTGTGTTTGAATAATGTTAATTCTATTGAAAAATCTTATTTTATTAATTTGTATAATGATAGAAGCACAGATCCAGATCAAAAAGTTAACACAATTAAAAAACTTTACGAAAGTTATAATATAGAAAGCGAAGTAAACAACATTCTAAAAGAATATTACGATAAAGTTAATATGTTTATTAAATGTTTTGAAGGATACTTAAATGTTGACTTACTTAAATATGTTGTTGCCAAAATGCTTAAAAGAGAAAAATAATACGATGAATTTTTTTTTAATAAGATTTTACTGTATTTTTGTTTGTTCCTAAAATTTTATTTTATGAAGAATTTATTATTTTTGTTAGTTGTGTGTTATGTGTTTCTTTCTTGTAATAATAAGAAAGAATTAAGTCTAAAAAAAGAACAAGATTCTTTAAGTTATGCTTTTGGCGTTTACATAGCATCTAATATGAAGCAAGAAGCTTTAGATACAATTATTAATTCCGACCTGTTTATTAAAGGGTTTTCCGATGTAATAGGTAATGTAAATCCGCAGCTTACCTCAGATCAGGCAATAAAATGTATTCAAAATTTTTATACAAGAATTCAAGAAAAAGAAAATAAGGCAACACGCGAAGAGGGAGAAAAGTTTTTATCGGAAAATGCAAAGAAAGAAGGAATTGTAACACTACCAAGTGGGCTACAATATAAAGTTATTAAAGAAGGAAAAGGAAAAGTTCCTAAGTTAAAAGATAAGGTCAAAGTGAGTTATGTTGGTAAGCTTTTGAATGGTCATGTCTTTGATTCAATATCTGCAGAAAAACCTTTAACCTTAGAAATTGGCGATGATATTATTCCTGCATGGCGTGAAATTTTACAATTAATGCCCGTTGGTTCTAAATACCAAATATTTGTACCATATCAATTAGGTTATGGCGAAAAAGGCTTACCTGGATTAATTCCTCCTTTTTCAACTATAATTTTTGAAATTGAATTATTAGAAATATTGAAAGAAAATTAAAAAGAAAAATAAGTAAGATTTTATTCCTGAAGAAACATTTTAACTACATATTCTCCAATACTTAATGCAGATGTTGCTGCAGGTGAAGGGGCATTACAAACATGAATTATGTTTTTTGTGTTTAATATTAAAAAATCGTCAATGAGCTTCCCATCTTTAGTACAGGCTTGTGCTCTAACTCCAGGCTTATTATATTTTATTAAGTCGTTTTTATTAATAGAAGGTAATAATTTTCTTGCGTTTTTTATGTAAGCGCTCTTATTGAGCGACAAATAATATTCTCTTAAACCTGTTCTAAAATATTTAAATACTACTTTATAAAAACCTGGCCATGTTAAACTTAAAAAAGTATCTTTTATAGAAAAATTAAATTTCAAGTAACTTTCTCTTTTAAAAGTAAATAAAGCATTGGGGCCAACAGATACATCGTTGTTAATATGTCTTGAGAAGTGTATACCTAAAAATGGAAAATTTTTATCGGGAACTGGGTATATTAATGAATTAACATATTTGCTTGCACTTTCTGTTAAATGATAATATTGACCTTTAAAAGGTATAATTCTGTAGTTGAGATCTTTGAAACTTTTTTTAGCAAAAATATCTGAATACAAACCCGCACAAAATATTGCGTGTTTACAATTAAATTTTGTTTTTTTACTTATTATTTCCACATTATCGTTTAATTCCCTAAAATTTATAACCTTTTCGTTAAAGAAAATTTTAACCCCATCTTTTAAAAGTAATTCTTTCAATTTTGAAGCAACTTGGTAAAAATCGGTAACCCCTGTGTAAGGAACATAAATCGCTTTTATTCCATTTACATAAGGTTCGTAGTTTTTAAATTCAGTTGCATCTATTAGCTGTATCTTGTTAAGACCGTTTTTTTGCCCTCTTTCATATAATTCTAAAAGATAATTAAGTTCAACTTCGTTTGTAGCAACAATTAGTTTCCCACATATTTTATATTTTATGTTATTTTCGTTTAGGAAATTCAATAATAACTCGTAGCCTCTTATGCAATTTTTAGCTTTTAAAGACCCAGGTATATAATAAATTCCAGAATGTATAACACCACTGTTTCTGCCACTCTGATGTTGGGCTACATCGTTTTCTTTTTCTATTATTGCAATTTTTATTGATTTATTTTTTTTCTTTATTTGATAGGCAGTAGCAAGACCTACTATTCCTGCTCCTATGATTATCACATCAAAATTATTTATCATATCTAATGTTTTTGTGCTATAAATAAACCTACTATTACTAAAATAATACCTGTAATTTTTAACAAGGTAAGGGGTTCTTTAAATATAATTGAAGAAGCAACAAGTGTAACAATTGGTATAAAATTAACAAAAGCACCTGTTTTGGTTATTCCAATTTTTTCTATTGAGTAAGTGTAAAACATATAAGCAAGCGATGTTGGAAAAATTGCTAAAAGGAGTAAGATAAACAAAATTTTTTGAATTTCTTGAATAGCAAGTATATTTTTAAATTCAAAGTCACCTAATAAAATTAATGTAACTATAAAATAAGGTAACCCCAGTAAATTCTGGTAAAAAATTATATTAATGGCTTTATATTCCGAAGCAATTTTTTTAAGAAGCACAGTATAACCTACAGCCGAAAATACTGCAACATAAACAAAAATAATACCTACTAACGAAATATTTATATTTATGTTTTCACTAATTAAAGTAAAAATAATACCAATAATTGAAATCACTATTCCTGTAATATTAAGTATCTTTATTTTTGTTTTATAAATTAAAAAATCTGCAAATGGAATAAATAATGGGATGGTAGAAATTATAAGAGAAACAACAATTGCCGACAAATGTTTTAAACTATATGTTTCTCCCATAAAATATGCGTAAGGCTCTATGATCGATAAAATAATAAAATATTTTAAGTGTTTTTTTTTCAAGGGTTGATAAAGATTGAAAGATTTAATTAGAATAAATAAAAATATTACAGCTATTATTAAACGAAATGTTAATATTGTTACAGGGTTCAAAAATTTTAGCAGGTAAGCAGTACCAATAAACGATAACCCCCAAAAAATAGTGGCCAAAATTATTCCAATATATGTTTTTGTTAAGCTATTATTCATTATTTTTATCTTCTATAATATCGGCATGTTGTAGAATTTTTATATTTACAAGTTCTATTTTTGTTTTAGACGCTTTTAAAACTTTGACTATGAAGTCTTTAATAGCTATTTCTTTATTTAGGGGAGGAAAGCCATTATAATGATAAAGTATAAACCCCGCAATTGTTTCGTATTCATGAGAAGTTGGAATATTAAGTTTATATTTTTCGTTTACATAATCAATTTCTAAGCGTCCAGAAAAAATATATTCATTAATACCAATTTTTCTCTCTATTAACTCAACAGTATCGTATTCGTCTACAATTTCTCCAAATATTTCTTCCAGTATATCTTCCATAGTAACTATTCCAGAAGTGCCACCATACTCATCTACTACTAATGCAATACTTTTCTTTGATTGAGTAAATTGCTGAAGTAACTTATGAGCAGTGTAGGTTTCTGGTACTATTATAATATCTCTTAAAATTTGCTCTATACTAGTTGGATTATAAAATATGTCGCCTACATGAACATATCCGATTATATTATCAATATTATTTTTATAAACCGGAAGCTTCGAAAATCCTGTTTTTTTAAATATAGTAATGGCCTCATTAATTGGTGTTGATATTTCGATGCTAACTATTTCATTACGAGGAATCATGCACTCCTTTATTTTTATCTCATTAAATCTGAGTGCTTTTTTAAAAATATTGTACTCGTATTCTTGTTTATTAATTCTGTTTTCTTCTTCTACAATTTCGTAAAGGTCTAGTTTATTAAATTCTTTAATTACTCCCTTTTTAATACCTTTACCAAGCTTGTTTATTATAATGTTTGATATGAAAATAAAGAAAAAAATTATTGGAGATAATACTACATACACAAAAAAAACTGGAACTATAAAAATTTTTAAAAAAAAGTTAGCTTTTAAACGAAATATATTTTTGGGTAAATATTCTCCTAATATTAATATTATTGAAGTTGTAATAATAGTTTGAATAAGAAAGATTAAAAATATATTATTGATAACTTTAGAGATTTCCTTTTCAAGAATTTCTGAAGCAACTATACCGTATATTACTAAAATTATATTATTAGCTGTTACAGTGGTAATAATAAATTTTTTAGGGTCATTTAAAAATATTTTATATATAAATGAATACCATTTATTTTTCTTTGCTTGTACCTGTAAATGTAATTTGTCGGAAGTTACATAGGCAATTTCGATACCTGAAAATAATGCAGATAGTATTATTGTAATAAAAAAGAAAACTATCATATTTTATTTTTTTTTCTTAAATAACGCCTTATTGAGAACATTAAAAAACAAATGATTGATATAATAAGAATAGAAAAAGTTGCTTTTGTTATTATTAATTGGCATATGTTAATGATACCTGTTAATAATGTAATAACACCAAGTGTAAACCATAAATATTCAGGTAGAACTTTTCTATTGATTTTAATCTTCTTTAACATTTACAACTCCTTGTGTGTTAAAAACGCGCCACCAGCTTAAGTTTTCATCACTTTCAAAACCATTTCTGCCAATTAAAGTTCCATCTTGTGTTACAATCCTAGAATATTTATTGCTAAATACTTTATGTTCTTTTTCGTCCCAATATAATAAATCTGTATACAATGTATCGCCCTTTGAATTGGTAGCAACAATATTGTATTTTACTTCCCATTGCTTTTTATTTTGGCTATGTTTTGCATATTTTGCTTTTATCATACTTTCAACGTTTGGGTATTCTTTATAAAAAAAAACTTCAATGCCTTTAGGGAATAACGTTATTGTGTCTTTTGTTGTTTCGTATCTTTTTACAATGGGAGCCTTTACTGTAACTTTTATTTTTCCATTCTCACTTTCTTCAAAGTAGAATTCTTCTATTTTTAAAACAGGTATAGTATCGCTTGCAACAATAGAATTAATAACTTCCAAGTCATTACTACAACTCAAAGTAAAAAATAAAGATAATATAATAATTAAACAATTCATTACAATTTACAAAATTAATTTATTTATGCTAAATATTAAAAAAGAATTTTTATAACATTAAAGTTGAAAAATTTTTTTAGAATTGTTTAAACCTTCTGGTGTTTAAATTTGTTTTTTTTACCTTAAAATTTCTTTTTATAAAAATACCCATGTATCTTTGTCAAAAATAAAGTTATGATTACAATAACAGGGAAAAACTTAAGAATAGAAGACGTTGTTAAAGTTGCTCGCGAAGGTGAGAAAATACAATTACACCCTGATTGTTTTGAAAAGATAAAACGTTGTAGAGAAATGGTAGAAAAAAAGATAGAAGCTAGGGAAATAATGTATGGCATTAACACAGGAATAGGGGAGTTTTCTGAAATAATATTAAGCGATGATCAAATTAAAGAATTTCAAAAGTATTTGATTTATAATCATGCCGCAGGTATAGGAGATCCAATGCCAATAGAATGGGTTAGAGGTGCTATGTTAAGTCGCATTAATGTTCTTGCCAATGGTAACAGTGGTTGTAGGTTAGAAATTGTGGAAGCAATGGTTGAAATGTTAAACAAAGGAGTAACTCCTTATGTATGTACAAAAGGCTCGGTAGGAGCCTGTGGCGATTTGGCTCCTATGTCGCAAATAGCTTTACTCCTTATGGGCGAGGGTATGGCTTATTACAATGGTGAACTGTTAGAGGGTAGAGTAGCAATGGAAAGAGCAGGTATTAAGATACCATACCTTCATGCGCGAGATGGATTAGCAGCTATTAATGGATCGAATGTTTTAACTGCAATGAGTGCATTGTTTTTATATGATGCAGAAAGGTTTTTGAAACAAACTGAAATAGCTACAGCAATGACATTAGAGGCTTTAAAAGCAAATTTTGGGCCTTATCATCATAAGATACACGAGGCAAGAGGTTTTAAAGGAGCAATTAAGAGTGCCGCTGCCATTCGAAAAGTTGCAATGGGTGGCGATTTAATAGAAAAACGACTAAAGGTTAAAGTTCAAGATGCTTATTCCATGCGCTCTTCTCCTCAAGTAATTGGTGCTGCTATCGATGCTTTAGAATTTGCTAGATCGCAAGTTGAAATTGAACTTAACGGAATTGGTGATAATCCAATATTCTTTCCAGAAGACAATTTGCAATTATCGGGTGCAAATTTTCAAGGGTCGCCAGTTTCGTTACCAATGGATATGGCAGGTGTTGCTATAACTATGGTATGTGTATTAAGTGAAAGACGACTTAACCGCTTGAATAATCCTGCCTTAAGTGTTGGGTTACCTCCTTTTTTAACTGAAAATCCAGGTATGTTTTCTGGCTTAATGTTGAGTCAATATACTGCTGATATGCAAGTAGTAGAGCAACGTATATTGTCTATGCCGGCTTCTATTCAAAGTATCCCTGCCGCTGCCGATCAAGAAGATTTTGTTTCTATGGGAATGAATACAGCACTTAAAAACAATCAAATATTAGATAATGCTTATGGAATATTAGGTATAGAATTTATGGCAGCAGCTCAAGCACTAGATATTCGTAGACGTCAGGGCGAAAACTATAAATGGGGTCGAGGTACTGAAATTGCTCATAAAGTAATTCGTAAATATGTTAAATTTCTTGATGTAGATAGGCCTCTTTATCCAGATCATAATAAAATGAAAGAATTAGTTAAATCGTGCGAAATATTGTACGAAGTAGAAAAAGAACTTGGCGATTTGCATGAAGTATAGCTAATTTTTTATGTTTTAATTTAATAAGCTTTGTAGTTTTTTTGCTTTTAATTAAAAAAATTAAGGTAATAGTTCACCTACAAGATAGGTGCTTCCTCCAATAAAAGCAAAGTCGTCTTCTTTTAGTAAAGTTTTAATTTTATTATAAGCGTCAATGGGGTTTTTTATACTTTCTCCAATCAATTTGTATTTTTTGGCAGTGTTTAAAAGTATACTGCAATCTTCTGCTCTTGGAATGTTTGGTTGAGTGAATATATAATAAGCATTTTTTGGTAATATTTTCATAATACTTTCGTAATCTTTGTCTTTCATAAATGCAAGCAGAAAATATTTATTATTAAATTTTAATTCATTAACTTGTTTTACAATTTCTTCGAAAGCAGGTAAGTTATGTGCAATGTCGAAAACAATGTATGGCTTATACTTTACGATTTGCCATCTTCCTTTTAATTTGGTATTTTTCTTCACATTTTGAATTCCTTTTATAAGATTAAATTCCGATATTTTGGCAATTTTATAGTTGCTCAATAATTCTGCAGCTTTTAAAATCGAAGAAATATTTTTATGTTGATAATGACCTTTTAGGGTTAGTTTCAAGTTTTTTATTATTACATTTCTTTCTTTATCGTACACATTAAAAATTTCGTGGTATTTAGTAGAATCAACTTTTTCAATTATGTAATATCTATCCGAAAAGAAAATTTCAGAATTACATTGTGTAGCTTTGTGAATAAAGATATCATCTGTTTCTGGATTACTTTCGCCAATAATTACAGGAATGTTAGGTTTAATAATACCACTTTTTTCATATGCTATTTGTTGTAAGGTTTCTCCAAGTATATCTGTATGATCGTAATTAACATTAGTTATAACCGAAAGCACCGGAGTAATGATGTTTGTGCTATCAAGGCGTCCACCAAGTCCGGTTTCAATTACTGCAAAATCAACATTTTTTATTCGAAAATATTCAAATGCCATTATAGTCGTAATTTCGAAAAACGATGGTTTTATTTCTTCTATTATATTTTTTGTTTTGTTAACAAATTCTTCAACAAATTTTTTGTCGATATAATGTCCATTAACAATAATTCTTTCTCTAAAGTCTTTTAAATGTGGTGAAGTATATAGTCCAACATTGTATCCAGCTTCCATCAGAATCGAAGCTAAGCAATGAGCCACAGTTCCTTTGCCATTGGTACCTGCTATGTGAATTGTTTTGTAGTATTTATGTGGATTCCCAAAATAATTGTCAATGTATATTGTGTTATGAAGATCTTTTTTGTATGCTTTTTTACCTATGTTTTGAAACATAGGTGCAGTTGAATATAAAAACTCTATGGCTTCTGTATAGTTCATAATTTTATTTTCTACAAATTTATTTTAAATTTTTATATAAGTGAAAATTATCAACTTTTTTATTATGAAATGATAAAAGCTTTCTTAGAATAAAGTTATTAATATCCTAAACACTTAAAGATGAAGATTTTTTAAATATTTTTTTAATAATTTTTCTTAATGATTTTTCAACCTAATGAGATTTTTTAAGCTCATAAGCTCAACGCAAAGGCATGCATGAACAGGAATTATTCTTAATATGTCGCCAATTTTTAAACTTATATTATCTGTTATCTTAACAATTCCGTGTTCCTGAGTTAATTCCATTACAATTCCTATTAGTTTGCTTGAATTATTATCGACAATAAATCCGTAAATCTTTTTGTTTTTATATTTAATAAATTCTTTTGATAAATGAATAGCACCACAATGAATTACTACATAATTAGGCTTAATTGAAATTACAGGAGCAATAACATTTATAGCTATATTGTTTAATGAGCAACAACCTTTTATTAATTGCATAGCGTCGTAATAAATAAAATTACCTGGCCGTATTTCATCAATTTCTCTTAATAATTTTTGAGAATATATTGGCAAAGATGGAGTATCGCCTATCGAAGCAATAATTTTTTGATTTAATTGTTCACATGTATAATTCTTTATTTCTAAGAGCTTTTTTATATATTTTTTGTTTATTTGTTCTATTTCTTTTAAGTTTTTACATTTATAAGTTTGACCAAAATGTGAAATTAGAGAATATAATTTATGTTGTAAATTATTGTTTTTTATGTATAAAAGTATTTCATTTAAAGTCGATTTATCGTTTATGTTAATACCGCTTCTGCCGTAATCGGCATCTATTTCAATTGCAAAGTAACAGTTGTCGTTTTTTAAGATTGAAATTATTTCTTTTAAAGCAACTATATTGTCTATTGTTAATATTAACTTTTGTAAGCTTCTATTTTTTAATATATTTTTAATAATATGAATTTCATAAATATTAACAGGCATTGCCATTAAAATGTTGGAATAACCTTCAAGTAAAAAATTTTTTGCCATTTTTGCTGAGGTAACAGTTATTTGTTTTATGTTGTTTTCTAAGTAAATTCTGTATAAAGGTTTAAAACCTATGGTTTTTACGTGAGGTCTAATATTTACATTGCAAGTTTTTGCTAATTTTTTGACAAAATTTATATTATTAATGATAGTGGATTTATTAAGCTCTACTAAAGGGTAGTTCATATTATGCAAAAGTAATTGAAAGTTTTTAAATAACTAAAAAGTATTGTAAATTAAACAAGTAATTATACTTCATTAGAATGTGCTGAAATTATCGAATAATATTTTTTTGTGTTAGGAATTAATGTTAAAATAATAGATTGCGGTTTATTTTAGAATGTTATTGATGGTAATCAATTAAAAGTAGTACCAATATAAATGTTTAATATTGCTTAAAAAGGTTTATGTTATAGTTAAAATTATATCGAATTTTTGCATTATTTTTGATTTAAAAATGCAAAGAAGAAGTTACCCTAAGATTGTTAATGATCCAGTTTATGGATTTATAAGATTACCTGATGGTATTGGATTCAGAATATTGGAGCATAGATGGTTTCAACGATTGAGAAACATTAAGCAGCTTGGGCTTGCTTACTTAGTATATCCAGGTGCGGTACATACAAGGTTTCAACATTCTTTGGGTGCTTATCATTTATCTATACAGGCACTTGAAGTATTGAAAAATAAAGGAATTAATATAAGTAAAGATGAAGAGGTAGCAGTCTCTCTTGCTTTGCTATTACACGATATAGGGCATTCCCCTTTTTCACATCTTTTAGAAGGTATAATCCTTAAAGATATTAGTCATGAGAAAGTAACAATTGCATATATACACCATCTAAACAAATTATATGATAATGCATTATCGTTAACATTAGAAATATACATGAAGAAATATTCAAAAAAGTTTTTGTCGCAACTAATATCTGGCGAGCTCGATATGGATCGCCTTGATTATTTGAAAAGAGATAGTTTCTATACTGGAGTAATGGAAGGAGTAATAAGCACCGACAGAATAATAAAAATGTTATGTGTTTACGATAATAAGCTTGCAGTAGAAGAAAAAGGAATTTATTCTGTCGAAAAATTTCTCATAGCTCGTCGATTAATGTACTGGCAGGTTTATTTGCATAAAACAGTATTAGCTGCCGATACTATGTTGACTTTAATATTTAAAAGAGTGTATTATTTATATCAAAATGGACTGATAGTTGTTCCCGATATATTAAAAACATTTTGGAAAAATAAAATTAAATTTGAGGACATACTAAAAAACATGGAATTAATAGAAGAGTTTTCATTAATCGATGATAATGAAGTTTGGCATTGGATTAGAAAATGGAGCTACCATCCCGATTTTATTTTATCTTTTTTATGTAATAATTTGTTACGACGAAACCTTTTTAAAATTTACATGTCTAACTTACCTTTTTCTAAAGAAAAAATTGAAAAAATCAAAGAATTAATAAAGAAAAAATTTAACTTAAACGATAACGATGTTAATTATCTTATTGTATCGAATAAAGCAGTAAACAGAACTTATTGCCCCACCGATTTTAATATTAATATACTAACTAAAAATAACGATTTAAAAGATATTTCTAAAGCATCAGATATTTTTAATATGCGAATTCTTTCGAAAAGAATTACAAAATATTTTTTATGTTTTGTACGAGAGATTAATTATGAGTTATCCTAAGTATTGTCGTAATAGTTTGCTTCTATTAGTGTGTCTTAACCGTCTTATAGCTTTTTCTTTTATTTGTCTTACTCTTTCTCTTGTTAGGCCAAATTTTTCTCCTATTTCTTCTAAAGTTTTTTCCTGACAACCAATACCAAAGAACAATTTAATAATATCTCTTTCTCGTTCGGTTAATGTAGCAAGTGCTCTCTCAATTTCTTTTTTCAAAGATTCTTTAATTAATGAAGCATCGGCTCTTGGTGAATCGGTGTTTTCAAGTACTTCAATTAATGTGCTTTCTTCGCCATCTACCAAAGGTGCATCAACAGACACATGTCGACCCGAAACTCTAATAGTTTCCATTACTTTTTCCTTTGGTATATCTAAAATTTCTGATAGTTCTTCGGGCGATGGTGTTCGCTCATATTCTTGTTCAAACTTAGTAATAGCTTTTGTTACTTTATTTAAATTTCCAACCTGATTAAGTGGTAATCTTACTATCCTTGATTGCTCAGCTAATGCTTGTAATATTGATTGCCGTATCCACCAAACAGCGTAAGAAATAAATTTAAAACCACGCGTTTCATCGAATTTTTCAGCTGCCTTAATTAAACCTAAATTACCTTCATTTATTAAATCAGGTAAACTTAACCCTTGATTCTGGTATTGCTTAGCAACTGATACTACAAATCTTAAGTTTGCTCTAGTTAATTTTTCCAATGCTTCTCTATCTCCTTTTTTTATTCTTTGGGCTAATTCTACTTCTTCTTCTACCGTTATTAATTCTTCACGTCCTATTTCTTGTAAATACTTATCTAACGACGCACTCTCTCTGTTAGTAATTGATTTTGTGATCTTTAATTGTCTCATATTCTAATTTAAAAGTTTTTGCAAATTTACATTATTTTTTTTTTGATGTCAAGACCCTTAATTGTTCTTTTATAGAATTTTTAAAATTTTTAATTTGTAAATGACAATTTTCGGGTTATATATATTTTTTTTAAAATAATGTTTCAGAAAAAAATTGTTATCTTTGCAGAAAATTATTCATAAAGATGAGTAAGATTTTATTATTATTTTTGTTTTTAATAATTTGGTTTAAATTTTTTTCTCAAGTAGGATATTTTTACATTAAAGGCGAAAACATTGTACAAACAAGTGGGTGTATTGTTTTGCAAGATATACACTGGAAAAACAGTGGTAAGGAGAACTTATATAGTGGAAGTTATGTAAAATTTACGGGGAATACATTGCAACAAATTAGTGGGGATAGTGTAACGACTTTTGCAGGCATTATTATTAATAATAGTGGAGGTGGAGTTTATCTTAATCAGAATGTAGAGATAAAAGATACACTTAGGATAATAAGTGGTTACTTTGATTTAAAAGATAAGATAGCAGATTTTGGGACTACTGGTTATTTAACTGGAGAGGACGAAAATAACAGAGTTAGAGCGAC
>JAOAFV010000045.1 GCA_026416095.1 Bacteroidales bacterium
GTCATTCATATATTCGAGGTGAGCTGGATTAAAAGTAAATATCAAATTACCTCCATATGGTTCCGAAGAATAGTCGGTATAACTTACTTGTCCTTTAATGTAGATATAAACAATTACTAAGGCTGCAAATAAAATTACTCGTTTCATAAATTCATAATTTATTATTCTAACAATGCAAATCCAATTACTAAATCTTTTCGCAAACAATTTATTTTTTCGTTTGTATTTTGATTCCAGATTTCGGGAAGTTTTATTATATCTATTCCTATAAAAAACCCTTGCTTTATATACAAACGTACCCAACCATTATAAATTGTAGGCAATTCAGCCTTTGAAGCAGTATAAAAGTTTGCAACTGCATAAGTTCTAAGTAATATACTTGAAGAAAAAGATATATCTAATGTTGCTGAAGGGCCTACTCCCAATGGCAGTGAAGTAAATGGTTCATTGTATGAGCTAGTTTCTTGGGGAATTTCAAAGGCAAAAAAATTAAACGAAGGTCCCACAAGGAAAGCTAAGTAATCTCTCTTTAAAAGTGTTACAGGAAGCGTTAGTTCTAGTAGTGTATTACTATATGGCCTAATTTTTCTTCCATCTATAATTGCTATTAATAAATACAATGCATCGCCAATCAATTGAGACCTCCCATAAAAGCTCATCCCAAATGAACTATAATTAGTATAAAAAAAATCATAATTTAAACCCCATAATTTCGATATAAATGTTTGATTTTGACCTAAGTGTTCAATTGAAGATTCAGATTTAATCCATGACCTGGTAAAATACAACGAGCTTATATAATATGTTTTATTCGAAAAAAACTGAGCTTTTAAATATGACACAGAAATGATGAAAAACAAAATAGTTTTAAACAGCAAAAAGTTTCTATTAATTTTTTTAAATAATTCCATTTTTTGATTAACATTTATAAAATTGATTGCTCACTATCATTAATTATTTTAAAAATATGTAGTTTAAATATTAACATCTTTTTTTAATTCTTTACGATGGCAAGTTTTAATTTTTTATTATTTTAATCACCTTATTAAACTTTTCTGTTTTTACAACTATCAAATAAGGGCCATTAGCAAAGTTAGACATTGAAATACTTAGATGTTTTTCTTCGTTTGATTGTTGGTTATAAATAAGCTGACCTAATATATTATATATATGCAAATTTATTGATTTAGGAGCTTCTGCAAAACTTATAATTATTTCATTTTCAAAAGAGTTAGTAGTTATAAAAATTTCAGGAACACTTGGAATTATATTACTTGATAAAATTGGGGTACCTCCACCATTATTTGAATGTAATATCTTAGGTGCTTGATTAGTCATAACAAAACCGCCAAATACCCAAACGTTATTAGAATCAGTAGTCACTACATCTAAAAGCTCAACATCTTCTTGTAGTAAATTTCCTGTGTACAATTTATGCCATGTTAGACCTCCATCGAAAGTTTTAAAAATGTTGGCCGAAACATCTACAACATAACCATGAAGTTCATCGTAAAAATCAATAGCAGTAATATCGTCTGCTGTTAAAGTATATTTTGTCCATGTGTTTCCACCATCTTGGCTTATTTCTATTGTTGAATATGTTCCTACAGCAATAATTTTATTACTGTTAATCATAATTACATCATAAAATGTAGGTATTTTTTTACTTTCTTTGCCTATTTCTTGATAAGCAGACCATGTATTACCACCATCATTTGTTGTTAACACGTAGCCAAAATCTCCAGCTATAGCTCCATTATTTTCGTTTATGAAATAAATTGAATAAAAAATTTCAGTAACAGGAGCAGATTGATGTACCCATGTATTTCCACCGTCATTGGTTGAGAGAATTGTTCCGCCATAGCCACAAGCCCAACCTTTTTGTTGATTTATAAAATACACCGATAATAGTGTTTGAGTAGTATTTGAATTTTGTATAGTCCAATTTGAACCACCATTGTTAGTATACATTATTAAACCATCGTTTCCCACAACCCAGCCATTATTTTCGTCGATAAAATAAATATCTTTTAAAACTTGATTGGAATTGGAATAAATTAAACTCCAAGTTTGTCCACCGTTAGTTGTTTTAATAATTTGCGCTGGAGGCCATGAAGTTACAGCCCAACCTTTTAAGGAATCTATAAAACTAGCTTCATTTATAAAATTTACTCCTGCTGGAGCATACTGTTCATGCCAATAAACAGTGGGTAAACATAACTTTTCAAAAATTTTAGGAGTGCCATATGTCACACACGTAGACGTTGCAACTCTTATAAATACTTCACCATTATTGTTTTTTACAATACTTGCACCGTCGTAACAATAATTTCCAAACGCATCTGTTTCTAAGTTGAAGGTTTGACCTTCGTTTTCAGAAAACAATATCTTTCCTTCCCACCCTCCTGCAATAATGTAATTATCTAATATCTGAATACCTTCAATATATATATTATTACCTACATATAAAGTATCCCAACTCAAGCCAGAGTTTGTGGTTTTTAGAATATAATCTTTCGTATTACCACCACCCAGCGACTTATAACCTGTAAGATAAATTACATCATTATTTACTATTTTAACACTTGTGAAAGTACCAAAAAATGGTGAAATATTTTGCCAAGTTTGTCCACCATCGTTTGTTTTATAAACAACACCAGCTTCACTACAAACAACACCAAAATTTTCATTTAAAAAATCAACGTTTCCAAGTAAGGAGTAATAAGGAAAATTCAACGGATACCACGTTTGTCCTCCATTAGTTGTTTTATAAATATTTGAACAATTTCCGTTGCACCAAACATTGCTTCCCACAACCCATCCAGTGGTTGGGTTAATAAAATCCATTGACGATGCACTAAAACCATTGTTAGCTATTAAAACAGGCAAACTTGAAAAACTACTGTAAAAGTAAGCTGCCGAAAGATTAACATTATTGTTATTTATAGAGTTATTCGCTAAAAAGTAAAAATTGTTACTATTGCCAGAATATCTAAAATCAACTAACCACATACTATCTGGAAATGAGCTAACTATATACCAATTATTTGAATTTATATAGTTCGATACAAATTTATAAGGTGGTGCTGCACCTGCTAAAGCATAACCTTTTGTTTGGTCAATGTAATAAATTCCTCGTGAAAAAGGTTGCGACGATAATGAAGTATTATTACCATCAAAAACAATTTGCCAGTTTTCACATTGAAATTGTGAAAACAAATAAAAACTTAATACAATAAAAATTACATTTAAACTAATTGCTTTCATAATTGAAACAAATTTTAAAGTTTCGCAAAAGTACCACATATTAACTTTATCAACATTTTAATTTTATTAATTTTTTTCCCACTTTTTGTAAAATGAAACTAATTTTTGTTTATTTTAACTAAATTTTAAACTTATAATTAAAACCAACCTTTAAAATTTTTATGAAAGAAAGGTAAAGAAAAAAGTAGTTTTTTAAACAAGTTATAAACGAAAAAGATAAAAATTTTTAAGTGTATTAGTTAAGAAAATTAAAAATTTATGAGCATTAAAAATAAATAAAAATCAGTTTAAAAAGTATTTGAAAAGATATCTTAACCTTTTTTGCAGTACTTTTCAAATTCTTTTGGTTCGGAAAGTAGTAAAGTAAAGAATTAATATTTTTAAGTTATGAATGTTTTATGTTAGAATTAATCAAATTTTATATACCGAATTTAAAAAATTTAGAAATTTTGCTTTAATTTGAGTAAGAGAACTTTTCATAATAGAAATTCCTTTTTAGAATACATTTTTTCGAAATCGAAAAAACACATGCATTAGACTGCATTTGTTAATAAAATGATTAAATAATTAAATGTGTTAGAAAAATAAAAGAATTTACCAATGTAAGAGAAAAAAGGTAAGAAATTGATGTGAATGTATAATTAAAGTAAAAAAGTTTTGAAGTGAAATTTATTAGAAAAAAAAACAATTTAGAAAGAATAATAACTGCATTGCTGAAATGAAGAGAACGAATAAAATTTAGTTTTATTTCATTTTAAATCATGGTACTTGTTTTTGAGTAGGTTAACTTCACGATTTCGTTTTAGGAGCACGCTACACAATATATGTCGAAAAAAACAAAGATTTTACGAGTTAAATTAAACCTGTAAAGTCATCGGTAATAATTAAGTTCACCTTCTAAGAGTTTTAAATATTTATTCAGCAATCTTTCTATTCATTAAAATATAAAACAAAAAAGCGCAATGTAGCATTCATTTTAATTAGCATTTATTAAATAGCATTTACTTTTATTGCTTTATTAATTTAATATACTCATAAGTTTTATTTTTTACACAACTTTTTGTACTTCTCATTAAAAGTTATTTAAAGAACAATTTTTTATGATAGAAAAAAATTAAAAATTAAGAACTTTGCAAAACCTTTTATAAAGGCCTCTAAATATTTTGGAAAATATTGATTTTCAATTATATTTAATTGCAAAAAACTAATTTTTAGGTAGTTTTGCAAAGGTCTCAAATTAATTTTTGAATTTTATTGTAGAAGAGTAAAAATATTTAAGCATGTTTAATTAGTAAAAAAATATTTTAAGACAATTTTACAAAATCGTTCATACGATTTCCCTTTAATTAATTTATTATGTATAATGTAGATTTATAATTTTTCCTTAATTTTGTAGGCAAATAAAGTGTTTTGAATTTTATTAAGGAACTTCAATATAAGCCATTTTTAATAGTTGTAATTATTGCGTTACTTTTCCGATTACTTGCTGTTATTTTCTCTAAGGGGTATGCAATGATGGACGACCATTATCTTGCCATAGAACAACCACAGCAATGGGTAGATAAGTTCAACGATGGTTCGTGGTTACCACAATTAGGAGCCGATAAGCCATCTGGTCATAGTTTGTTTTTTACTGGTTTCAACTATTTGCTTTTATATTTTTTAAAGTTTATTGGCATTAGCGATCCACAATCAAAAATGTTTTTCATAAGATTATTTTACGCCCTATGGTCAATGGGTATTGTTTACTGGGGTTATAAAATAACTTACGAACTCTCAAACAGAACAACTGCAATAGTAACAGCGTGGATGCTGGCAATATACTGGTTTTTTCCATTCTTAAGCGTTCGACAAATGGTAGAAATTCACTGTATTCCATTTATTTTGTGGAGTATTTTTTTGTTACTTACAAAACAAACAGGTAAACACGTTTTTTTTGCTGGCATTATTGGAGCAATGAGTATCTCGGTTAGATTTCAAACCTCTATTATTATTGCTGCCATTATACTTGTTTTAATATTACAAAAAGAAATTAAAAAATTTATTATTTATTCATTGGGAGTGTTAATATGCTTTCTAACACTTCAGGGTTTAATTGATTTTATTATCTGGAAAAAACCTTTTGCTGAGCTTACTGAATATATCAGATATAATATCGAAAATCGTTACAATTACTTTAGAGGTAATTGGTATAACTATATTATTTTAATAGCAGGAATGTTGATACCACCATTAAGTTTTTTTATTTTATGGGGGTGGTTACGATCTTATAAAAAATACCTTTTATTGTTTTTACCTTCTTTTCTTTTCCTACTCTTTCACATGTACTTCCCTAATCGTCAGGAACGTTTTATTTTACCTATTATTCCACTTATCATTATTCAAGGAACAATATGGATGCATAATAAGACGGTAACTTCTTCTTATTGGCAAAAACATCAGAAGCTGTTAAAAGCTTTATTTGCTATCTCGTTTTTTATTAACTTAATTGTTTTGATTCCTTTAACCTTAAGTTACACCAAACGCTCGTATGTAGAAGCAATGACTTACCTTAAAAATAAAAGCTTCAACTTATTTGTGATCGACGATTATAATTATGAATCTAACCCAATAATTCCACGATTCTATCTTAATTCATGGAAAAAATATTGGTATGCTTCGAAACTTCATCCATATGTAAAACTTAAACAATACAAGGAATATTTTGAGTCCAATAACATGCCTACTCCAACATATTTTATTTTTTTTGAAAAGGAAAATTTAAAAAACAGAATCGATAGTATGCAGTATGTCTTTGGCAAATTAAAACTCGACACTATAATAAAGCCTTCTTTATTAGATATCTTTATGCGTTTATTAAATAAAAATAATAAAAATCCCGAGATATTTATTTATAAAAAAAATGAATAGGATTTACATTATTACTGTGATAATATTTTTTTACTCAGCAACCATAGCTCAATATAGTGTAAAAATTGCATTATTAAAATATGGCGGTGGAGGCGACTGGTATGCCGACCCAACGGCTTTAAGCAATTTAGCAAAATTTTGTAATAAAAATATTAATACAAATATCGATCCTGAATATGCTATAGTAGAAGCCAGTAGTCCCGATATCTTTAATTATCCGTATATATTCATGACCGGACATGGAAATGTTCATTTTACCTCGGCCGAAGCAATAAATTTACGTAATTATTTACTTGGTGGCGGATTTTTGCATGTTGACGATTGTTATGGCATGGATCCTTATTTTCGAAGAGAAATAAAAAAAATTTTTCCCGACGTAGAATTAACTGAACTACCTTTTAACCATAAAATATTTCATCAAAAATTTGAATTTTCGAAAGGTTTACCTAAAATACATGAACACGACAATAAACCACCCCAAGCATTCGGAATTTTAATTAACGAACGATTGGTATTATTATACACATACGAAACAGATTTAGGAGATGGTTGGGAAGATCCCGATGTACATAACGATCCAGAAGAAATTAGATTACAAGCTTTAAAAATGGGTGCAAATATAATTTCTTTTGTATTCTCACAATGAAATTTATTATTAAAATAACTCTAATTTTTTTGACTTTAAATTGCTTAACACAAAATATCACAAAAAATATATCGATAAATAATTCAGACAAAAGAAATTATAACATGAAAATTAATCCACTTTCTTTTATTCATGGGAATATACTATTTACTTCAGAAATAGGAATTATTGCAGAATATCCTATTAATTATTTTTCTTCTATTCAAGCAAGTGTAAATTATGTGTGTAAATCCCCATTATTATCGTTTCTTGAAAAAAAAGCATTTATACAAGAACGTTTAAAAGCAAAAGGATATAGAATTTTTATTGAATATAAATATTTCTTTTATTCTCGTAACAGAGAGTTAATTTTTTTAGATAATTATTATTTAGGTTTAATGTTTTCGCATGCACGTGCCGATTTTTATCCTCGTTATAAAATTATTTACGATAAATATATATATGCTTCTTACAATAGTATTTCTATTAAGCTGGGATATCAATTTAGTATAAAAAGATTTGTTTTCGATATTTACTATGGAGCCGGATATAAACAAAATGTATGGCGTGAATATAAAAAACAAAAGTATACTACTCTTGATATGAAAATACTTTATAATTTACCTATAAAAACTCTTTTAGGAATTTACTGTGGATATTGGTTTTGATGTTTAAAGGCTTAAAATACTTTTTTTAATTCTTTCAATTGCATCTCTCATTTGGTCTTCATTAATTATCAATGGAGGAGCAAAGCGTATTGTGTGCCTGTGTGTTGGTTTTGCTAGTACTCCATTTTTCATCATTTCTATACACACATCCCATGCTTCTTTACCATTATGTGGTTTTATAACTATTGCATTCAATAATCCTTTGCCTCTTATTGTTTCTATTAATGGCGATTTTATTTTATTCATTTCTTCTCTAAAAATTTTGCCCATTTTTTCGGCATTTTCAGGAAGGTTTTCATCAATAATCACTTGTATTGCTTCGATTGCTATTCGAGCAGCAAGCGGATTTCCTCCAAAAGTAGAACCATGTTGCCCGGGTTTTATGGTTAACATTATTATATCGTTTGCAAGTACAGCTGATATAGGATACATACCACCTGAAAGAGCTTTACCAAGTATCAAAATGTCGGGTTTTATACCTACATGGTCGCAAGCAAGCATTTTGCCTGTTCTTCCCATTCCAGTTTGTATTTCATCGGCAATAAACAGTACATTATATTTTTTACATAATTCATAAGTCCTTTTAAGATACTCATCGGAAGGCACAATAATACCGGCTTCACCTTGAATTGGCTCAACAAGAAAACCAATAATATTTGGATCTGATTTTATTACATTCTCAAATATTTCGATGTCATCGTATGGAATATGTATAAAGCCAGGTAAATAAGGGCCATATTGTCCATAAGACTCTGGATCGGTAGAAATAGATACTGCTAACAGTGTTCTACCATGAAAATTATTACGACAAACAATAATCTTACCTTCATTTTCTCTAACACCTTTAACAGTGTATCCCCACTTTCTACAAAGTTTTACTGCCGTTTCTACTCCCTCTGCACCAGTATTCATGGGAAGAACTTTGTCGTAACCAAACAATTTGGTTATATACTCTTCAAAAGCACCTAACATATTATTGTAAAATGCTCGAGATGTTAGTGCAAGTTTTTGGGCTTGTTCAATCATTGCATTTACAATACGTGGATGGCAATGCCCTTGATTTACAGCGCTATATGCCGAAAGAAAATCGTAATATTTTTTGCCTTCAACATCATATAAAAAAACTCCTTCTCCTCTCTCAAGCACTACAGGTAAAGGATGATAATTATGGGCTCCATATTTTTTTTCTCTTTCTATGTAATCGCTTGCCCGTTGAGATTTTAGTAATATTTCCATACAAATTTTTTTGCAAAACTGATAAAAATTTTTTTTCTTTTCAATGCTTTTTAACAACCTTTGTTTATGTGTTTTAGTATTTCTTTTAATGTTAATCCTAAAATATATGTAGCAAGGTATATTAATTTAATTAAGAATAAAAATCCAGAAAATTTAACTTTTGAGCCAGCATATTTTGTTAGTGCCTTTGATTTTCCTGAATTACCTATAGTTACAACAGAGAACATAATGATGGCAAAATGGGGTCTTGTACCTCGCTGGTTTAAAGGAAGCAATATTAATGAAACTCGTTTAAAGATATTAAATGTAAAAATTGAATCGGTTGTAGAAAAAATATGGGCTCGACATTTGCTTATGAACAATCGATGTTTATTAGGTGTTACAGGATTTTTTGAATGGAGATCTTATAATAACCAAAAATATCCGTATTATATAAAACTTAAAAATACCGAAATATTTTCAATTGGCTGTTTTTATGATGAACACTTTATAAATGAAAAAAAAATTATATCTTTCACAATTATAACCACCCAAGCTAACGAAGTTATGCAGAAAATTCATAATGTAAAAAAAAGAATGCCCTTAATAATTAAGCCAAAATATGAAAATGATTGGTTAACTTGTGATAATGATATAGAAAAAAAGATTAACGAGTTTATAATTTTGGGCAACGACGATTTAGAATATTATACAGTAAGTAAAATTGCAAACTATTCTAAGAAAAACAGAAACATACCTGAAATTTTACAACCTGTAAAATATTCTGAATTACCAGATATTAAATAAAAACGATGTTATCGAAAGAAAAATTATTCAATATATTTTTCTAATTCGTTTATTTTAATGTTTTTTGCAATAATTGTATTACTTTTATCGAGCAAAAAGCTTTGCGGTGTTTGATACAAAAATAAGTCTTCAACAAAATCATTAAATCCTTTTTTATCATAAAGATTAATAAAATTTTCTATTTGATATTCTTTGATCACTTTAAGCCATTCTTGTTTGTTTTTAACTATTCCCACCATGTAAACAAGAAGCGAAGTATTTTTTACTTGCTTTAGTTCTTTAATATATTTTTCGCAATAAGGACAATGTGGTTCCCAAAAAATTATAAGTTTATATTTTTCAACATTGTCTGGAATAATTATTTCGTTATCAAAAACATCGTAAAAGGTATATTGTTCAAACTTATTTTTTACCAACACTTTCGACATGCTTTTAATATAATCTTTTAACCTTATTTTAAAATTATTATTGTACCATGGTGCAAGCCCTTTCAAAATGTAATGCTCCGATAAGTAATTGAACAGTTCATTACACGAAAATTCACCTGCTACATCAAAATTTTTAAGTAAGTATTTAAATATTTCCTTATAAATAAGAGGATTTTTAATTGAAGTAAAAAGAATATAATCTATTACTCCATATAGCGAATCAATATTGTTTATGTTTATAAAAGAAACTTCTGAAAAATAATTCTTTAAAACAACTGGATAATAATTTGAATATAACATTTTTTCATCGGTAAAATCAATATTGCTAAAATATTCTTTTGCATTTAAGGTAAAGTATTTATCTTTATTTATTGCGGAAACTAATTTGTGTAAAAAAGAATTTTTATCTAACTCTGTAAAAATGCGTTCTTCTATTTTATATAAGTATTTTCTTATAGAATCTTGCTCGTATGCTTTTTTCTTTTCTTCTTTAACATTTGCCATTTTTTTTAAACACTTCTGGTATTCTGTAAAAAGATAATTTTCTAAATCGTTTTCAAATTTCAATGAGTTCAAAATATCGGAAGTATCGACAAAAACATTAATAGTAGTATTTTTACCCAAAATAAAATTAAAGTACTTATTTTCTCCAAGCACAACAAAATACATTCCTTCGTGAAGTGAATCAACTTTTTTTACCACTTTATTATGTTCATTTAAATAGAGGGTATCGATAATAAATTGTTCGCCAAAGTAATGATATCCGAAGTAAATTGGTATATTTGTGTATTTGGGTAGTGTAAGTGTAAAATTATAATTATTAAATTGAGCAAATGTTTTTAAATAAAATAAAACAAAACAAGGTATAAGATATTTCATTTATTTTTATGAATTTTTCGATGTTGTCGTATAAAATTTGGTATTTGGTCAGCACCAATACGTTTAGCAATAATTTTTTTATCTTTGTCAATAACATAGATAGTAGGAGTACTATAAATATCGTACAATAGTCTAAAATTTGTAAAATTATATCTATCCCAAACGTTAAACCATTTTGGAAAGTATAAATTTTTTTCATCTACAAATTTTTTCCACTCATCAAAGTCCTGTTGTGTATAAACAGCAAATACAGCAACTCCACTATCGACAACAGTTTTGAAATATTCAAATAATTTAGGTATTTCTTTTTTACAATGGCCACAGCTTGGTTCCCAAAAAGCTAATATAATATAATCGGCCTTAATGTATTTTAGCTGTTGCCAGTTACCTTCGATATCTTGCATTTTAAGGTCTGGAGCCACATTCCCAATTATATTTGGTTTTATTTTTATAACTCTTTCTGCAATTTTAGCAATTAATGTAGAATCGGCCCACCAGCATTCTCCTTTAAGGTAGTAGCGTTCTGCAATATCGACAAAAACTTTATCGAGTCCCATAATTTGCGAAGTTTCAAAATAGTTAGCAGAATATGCTACTACATATTGGAAAAAATTTCTATTTGCCCTCGCTCTTTCTATTAATTTTATTGCTTCTTTACTGAGAGAATCGGGATTTGTTACTACAACATCCTTATAAAATTCCTTAATTTTCTGTTCAATAAAAGGAGTCCTCAATAATCTATCGTCGGAAAAATCGACATTATCCCAATAGTGGTCTTTATAGTAAAGATATTGGTACAATCGAAACAAAGAATCTTTTTTTGGATGGTTTTCTGGAATATTATAATCCTGAGGTTTTTTTGGTATTTCTATTGGTGTTAATACTTTTAATATTTTTGGCAATAGGTGATCTTTATAAGAATCAATAATAAATCTCCACTCGCGTTTTCTTAAACTATCTAATTCTTCAATCTTTTTTCTAAAATATTCAGCTGAATCTTTATTATTTTGGCTATATTTTTTATATTTCTCTTGTAAAGGTCTCATTTTTTGCTCTAATTCTGCCATTTTTCGTTGCCAGTTAAAAAAGACTTCGTTTTCTTTAGATCCCTTAACTTTTAAATTGGCAACAAAGTCTGTGGTATCGGTTTCAATTTCCATATTTTGTGTATTATCCATAAGAAATTCAAAAAACCTGTTTTTTAATTTTGGTATAAGAACTATGTATATACCGCCGTCGAGTTTTTTATTTTTTTGAAAAACTCCCCAATTATTTTTGTCGATAACACATGTATCGTCGGCATAAAGTTTTTCACCAAATCTATGTCCTAATAAAAGAGTATCGCCATAACCTAAACCTCTAATTTTAACCTTAATTTTATATCCCTGACTAAAAGAAAACAGGTTTGAAAAAATTAATAACAACATTAATATATATCGCATAATTATATTATTTTTGAGCAAATTTAATGAGAATTTTTCTTACAATAATATGTTTTTTAAATGTATATAAATAAATTTAATATTTTTAAAAAATCTAAACTTCAAATTTTACACAATTTTACAAAAATTATTACTATTATGAGCATAATTTTAATTTCATGCAGAAGTGCTTTTAAAACCGAAAAAGCAACATACCAGGTATGGTGTGAGAAGGAAAAAGGGCTAAAAGGTGTTAATTATCATATATTATTAAATTCATATACTTCTTACAAAAATGCAAAGATCGATAGTGTTTTTGTGCAAGATAAATGGAGAAAGCTTTTCAAATATTCTGTTATTGGAAAGTCGAATACAGATACTTGTTTTCAAAAAAACGACAAAATAATTTTAAGTATATTTGTTCCAGACACAGTAAATGTAAAAGTTTTTAAAATAGCGTATTCAAAAAATAAAAAAAACAATATAATTGAAGTAAAAAATTTTATACCTTTGAAAAATCTTTGTAAATAACAAAAAAATGAGATTTACATTACTTATAATTTTTACTTTATTTATAAAGTTAATATATTGCCAACAACCTCAATTTATTGAAAAATCTGATATAATAGTTACAAAAAACAATAAGAAATACTATAAACACACAGTAAAAAAAGGAGAAACACTTTACAGTATTGCTCGTGCCTATCAGGTTTCGGTAGACGATATAGCATACGAAAATCCTTTTGTATTTAATGGCATTAAAACCAACGATACCTTACTCATACCCATTAGTTCGATAAAGGTCGAATATATTGAATATGAAATAAAAAAAGGAGAAACCTTATATAGCATTGCCAAAAAACATGGTGTAGGTATTGAAGAAATAATCCAAGCAAATCCACAAGTTACCAGAGGCTTAAAAACAGGCGACAAAATAAGAATCCCCAAACGAGAGCTTGCATCTTATGATTATCCAGAAAAAAAACCTTTGCAGAACAATTATGATTCTCAATTATTTGAAGAAAACGATACAACATTTTATGTAGTTAAAAAAGGTGAAACAGTATACAGAATTTGCAAAAATTTTAATTTAACCGAAGAAGAATTTTACAAACTTAATCCTCTTATTAAAAACGAAGGGTTAAAAGCAAACCAAAAGGTAATCGTATTTATCAAAAAAAAGTCATCTAACGAAGTAAAAGATACTACTAAACATAAAAAGGCTTTGGTTTTATTTCCTAAAGGCGATACTTCAAATATTGCTTATTTAAAGAATGTTAATTGTATAGAAGCAAACAAAAAAGATATAACTTTAACTATAAACGAGAATTTCAAAGAATATTACGTAAAATTAAACGAAGACTTAAACATAATTAATGTAGATAACATTAAAACAAATTATTCATATTTAGAATTTTTTGAAGGTTTAATTATTGCTTGCGATTCGCTCAAAAGAAAAGGGTTCAACATCAAAGTTAATATAAGCGACAATATTAATGCAGCCACAGAATCCGATGTTATTATATCTTTCTCAAAGTTTGAAAATTATAAGGGTAATAAACCCGTATTTGTTATAAATTATGATACTATCAATAACAATAACTTCTATTTTTTTCAATGCAGTACTGAAGACAAAGTGAAGCAATTTGCGAAATTTCTAGGAAAAATAGACTCTCTTAAAATAATTATAGTAAGTACTAACTATGACGATAAAAACACTAAAAATGCTTTTATAAATAGTTTAAAATTTAACATAGTTCCAACTTCTTATTACGAAGTAATAAACTATTCAGAAAAAGGGGAAGAAGGGTTAAAAAAGGCTCTAAGCAGAAGTTTAATAAATGTTATTTTTATACCTTCACAGTCGCAGGTATTCATAGTTCAATTAATGAATACGTTGAATCTTTTAACAAAGGCTTATAAAATTAGCTTATGTTACTTGCCCGAATGGGTATCGTTTGAAAAGAATTTGGATATCGAACAATTATTTAATTTAAATACTATAAAATTTGATAATTTTTGCATAGATTTTTCCGATCCTAAAGTTAATAATTTTATACAAACATACACAAGCATATTCAAGAAAAATCCTTCAATAAACGCTTTTATTGGATACGATATTGCCAGATTCCTATGCGAAGGAATCTATAAGTTCGATAAAAACTTTACATTTTGTACAGATATGTTAGAAACAAATAATACCTTATCGTCTTCAATATATTTTGAAAGTAATTATAATATAGGTATTATTATTTCATTTTACAACTACGAAACAAAAAGTTTAAAACCACTTTATTATTTTCGAAATATTAACAAAGTTTCAAGAATTAATTTTCCTGAAATAAAAATAAGGAAATAATTTTTAATAAAGAGCTTCAACTTTAAATACAAATGGAATTATCTTGTTTACCCTATGTTCTTTTGAAAGGTTATTAATTTTGCTTTTCTTTCCTACTTCTTTTAGAATATCTATTTTTAAACTATCAATGATATTTTTAATATACGACGATTTTATAATAAAAGTAGAGCCTTCGTTATTAAATATTTTGCCACATACTATACCAATAACTTCTCCTTTCGAATTTATTACTGGGCTACCACTATAGCCTGGATTCGATGAAAAAGATACCTGAATTGTTGTTGTATCGTCGTTATATCCTGTAACAGAACTAATAATTCCTTCACTATATACAATAGAATTTTTACTATACCCTAAAGAAAAAACAGACGAAGCAAGATTAATAGTTGGTTTGAAATTTAAAGAATAAGGCAGTGACGAAAATTTTCTAAAAATAGTATCATTTGCTTTCAAAATTGCTAGGTCATGGACCTCGTCTTTATAAATAACTTTAGCAAAAAAGGAAATTGAATCAACCGAACTAATTACAAGAACAGAATCTTGATTATTAACAATATGCCTGTTTGTAATAAGATAACCTTTTTCTTTGCTTAGTAAAAAGGCAGTACCTCTTGTAACTGAAATTTCGCCTGCCTCTGGCATAATTTTTTTCCATAACGATTTTTGATTATTTGCAATTATTGTCACTTGTTTTGAAAGCTTAGTGTATTGGTTCATTTGTTGCTTAAATTCAAACCATCCAGATATATGCAGAGTAAATAACACAGCTACTATAACCACCGCAGCTACAGCACTATACTTTATAGAAAAACTAATGATGTTTTTAACTTTTCTATCCAGATTCTGCTTCTTAACATGTTCTTTTTCGATTGTCTGTTTTATAATCTTAAAAGCATATAAATTATTTAAAGAATTAAAAAATTCAATGTTATCATCAAATTCTTTTTTCAATTCAGGATATAAGGTTAGTACATTATTAAGATATTTTTTTTCGTCTTCCGTAAGACTGTTGTTAACGAATTTTTCACATAATTCAATAAAATATATTTTATCTATCATAACCAAGGCTTTTCTGAAAAAATATTTTTTTTAATCTTAATAAACATTTGTACTTTTGGTTTTTTGCATTCTCTGCATTGGTATAACCCATTCTTTCTGCAATTTGTTGCATAGATAATCTTTCTACATAAAATAATTCAATAATAGTTTTACAGGGTTCTCCTAATTTTTCTAAGGCTTTTAATAATCTTTTTTCTCTTAAAAGATTTTCGTTTTTTTCGCTCAGTTCAATAAATTCTTCTTCTATTTCTTCGACTTCCGACAAATCGTTTGTTATCTTATTTTTTTTCTTTAACTCATTTAACCATAAATTTTTTGAAACAGAATATAAATAAGTTTTTAATTGACATTTGAGCTCAAAGTTAGGATTTTGTAAATTATAAAAAAGAGATAAAACCGATTCTTGAAAAATATCTTTTGCGTCGTTTTCATCGCCACCATTAAGTTTAATAAAATTTAGTATTGTAGGATAAAATTTTTTGTATATATAAAAAATAGCCATTTGATTAGTATTTTTCAAATCTTCTAGTAGTTTTTTTTCATCTTTATATAACCCCTTTTTCATTTAATAAAAAAACTGTGTAAAAAGTAACCCACAAAGTTGAAAAAAATTTGGTGTAAAAAAAATTATTATGAATGGGTTACCTTTTTCATAGAAAGTTTATTAATATATAGCATTAACTTTAAAAATTTTGTGAGATGAAAAAGTTAGTTTTTGGTGTAGCAACATTATTTGTAATGTTTTTAGCATCCTGTGGTGGTAATCAGGAACAAACAACTGAACAGGATACCACTGCAACAGAACAGCAGGTTATTGAAACACAAACTGTAGATACTGCTGCAACTACAACACCCGATACAACAGCTACTACAACTACTCAACCTGCTAAGTAAATATTTGTTTTTAAGCCTTTGTAAAAAAAGAAAGCCGCCAAAAAGCGGCTTTCTTTTTTTTGTTATGATTATAACACCTTAAATTTACCTGTGAGGTAGTAAAACTTTTCTACTAAGTTTCATTCTTCCAAACTGATCGAAACCTAAAAGTTTAACTTTTATTTTCTGACCAATTTTTAAAACATCTTCTACTTTTCGTATTTTTTCCCATTGAATTTCAGATATATGCAACAATCCTTCTTTACCTGGGAATAATTCAACAAATGCGCCATAGTCTGTAATGCTTTTAACAGTAGCATCGTAAACTTCGCCTATTTCGAGTACACCAATTATACCTTTAATTCTTTTTACTGCTGCTTCTATCGATTCTGCATTATTACCACTTATTTCAACAACACCTTGATCGTTAATTTGCTCTATGTAAATAACTGTTTTAGTATCGGCTTGTATTTCTTGTATAATTTTGCCACCAATTCCTATTACAGCTCCAATTTGATCTTTCGGAATAACCATTTTAACAATTCGAGGGGCATGAGGTTTAAGATCTGGTCGTGGCTCAGAAATTGTTTCGAGCATTTTCCTTAATATAAACAATCTACCTTCTTTTGCCTGATAAAGTGCTTTTATTAATATTTCGTAAGGTAATCCTTCAAGTTTAATATCCATCTGTGTAGCTGTAATTCCATCGGCAGTACCGCATACCTTAAAATCCATATTTCCTAAGTGATCTTCGTCACCGAGTATATCAGACAGTATTGCATATCTACCAGTATTCTTGTCGTAAATAAGGCCCATCGCTATTCCCGACACAGGTTTTTTTATTTTTATTCCTGCATCCATTAACGCAAGTGTACCTGCACATACTGTGGCCATTGACGAAGATCCATTTGATTCAAGTATATCTGAAACTACACGAATAGTATAAGGATTAATATCGGGATCTGAAGGTATCATTCTCTTTAATGCTCTAAGTGCTAAGTTTCCATGTCCTATTTCTCTACGTCCTACGCCTCTATAAGGCCTAGCATCGCCAGTTGAATAAGGAGGAAAATTGTAATGTAACAAAAACCTTTCAGAACCTTGTTGAATTACACCATCTATTTGCTGCTCATCTAGTTTTGTACCTAATGTTACTGTGGTAAGCGATTGTGTTTCTCCTCTAGTAAATATAGCAGAACCATGAGCCATTGGTAAATAATCTACTTCGCACCATATCGGACGTATTTCATCCATTTTTCGTCCATCTATGCGAATATTTTTGGTTAAATAATATTCTCTAATTACTTCTTTCTGCAATTCCTTATAATATCTTTTGCACATTATTCTAACCTCATTCGTTATTTCCATCTCAGAAGAAAGCTGCGTAATAAAGTCTTCTAAAATTTTATCAAAAATTGCATTTCTTTCTTGCTTCGACTGAATATGTTTATCTACTGTTTCGTATATTTTACTTTTACAAAATTCTATTAGTTTATTTTTTACATTTATGTCGTTAACTTCGTGACAATACTCACGTTTTTTAATATTAAGTTCTTCCATTAAGAGTTTCTGAACTCTACACTGAACCTTTATTTCTTCGTGAGCAAATTTAATTGCTTCGATTACCTCTTCTTCAGAGGCTTCGGCACATTCTCCTTCGACCATAATAATATTTTCTTCTGAAGCACCAACCACAAGATCAATTACAGCCGATTCAAGCTGCGATCTAGTTGGATTGACAATATAATTACCATTAATTTTAGCCACTCTTACTTCCGAAACTGGGCCATTAAAAGGTATATCGCTTACCGAAAGCGCCACCGATGCTGCTAATCCAGCAATAGATTCTGGTGTTGTTTCGCCATCGGCCGAAATAAGCTCAATAGTTACAAAGGTTTCGGCGTGATAATCGTCGGGAAACATAGGACGAAGTGTACGGTCTATTAGACGTGAAATTAAAATTTCATGATCAAAAGGGCGTGCTTCGCGTTTTATAAATCCCCCCGGTATTTTGCCCGATGCTGAAAACTTTTCTCTATATTCTACACTTAACGGCATAAAATCAACTTCTGTGTTTGCTTCTCTTGCCGACACAGCTGTAGCTAAAACCATTGTATTATTCAATCTAACAATACAAGAACCATGAGCCTGTTTTGCTAATTTCCCTACTTCTATAAATATAACTCTCCCGTCTCTCAACGGGATTTCTTTTTTAACAAACATATTTTTACATTTTTTTATTTACGTAAGCCTAACTGCTCTAACAATTTTCTGTACCTTTCTATATCGGTATCTCTAAGATATTTCAATAAGCGACGTCTTTTCCCTACAAGCTTTAACAGTGCCCTTTGAGTAACAAAATCTTTTTTGTTTTTTTGCAAATGAGCTGTTAAATGGTTAATTCTCATTGTAAATAAGGCAATCTGACTTTCTGGCGAACCTGTATTTTCTTCTCTCCCACCAAATTTTTTAAATATTTCCTTCTTTTTTTCCTTTGTTAAATACATAGCATATTGCATTTAAAGTGCAAATTTATTATAACTTTTTTGAATTTAAAAATGTATTTATTATCATAATTACTACTTCAAGTAAAATTCCTAATTTTTACAGCAATTTTGAAGTTTAAGCTTCTAAATGTACCAATCTTTTAAGGTAGTTTTCTTTTTTGTGTACAATATAATTAATTTGATAGTTTTAAATAAATATTTTTTATAAAAAAATTTTAACTAAATGAATTAAAAATAAATATAATGGAAAAAAATTTTTCTTTCTTTCAATTCTAGAGCAGGAAATGGAAATTTAATTATATTAAAAACATTCAGTAAGGCCTTAATAAATTTATTCCTTATCTTAATTTGATCGGTATTTAAATCTAGCGATAAAAAATATTGCCGCTGAGGTTTAAATTGCAAAGCAACAGACGGAGAGTAATCTTTTACATTTGCCTTTATAAAGCCATCGACAGAATATCCAAGCGATAAGCTTATAAAATTTGGCACTATGTTAATAAGTTTATTCAAATTGAAATTAAGCCAATAGGTTTGTCCATTATAATCTTTAATTATGCGTTCAACACGGTTTGAACCAAGTAATTCTTTGTTGTATTTATAGTAACTTGTAAAATGATATGAAATTTTAAATTTAAAACAATTTATTAAATACTTTGTATTAATTAAATAAAATAAACTGCCGCACGAATTTGCTAACACATCGAACCACGAGAATCCCCAACCTTTACCAAAACCATCATATAACTCTATTGAGCTTACTAAGAAAAAAGAAATTACCGACGAATATTTAAGATGTTTATTAGTATTTTTGTTTATTTTCAAAAAGTTTTTGTAAAAATAATCGGAAATCCAAAACGACGAAAATGCATGACCAATTTTGTCGATCTGATGCCATTCATTAATGTCGTTAAAAAAATGAAAATACGTTAAATCTTGGTTCCGATACCATAAATAATATAAGTACAAATTGATAGATGAATAAATTACAGCCGATTTAACGTAAAATAATTTTACTTTTGAATTAATTGAATCGTTTGAACAATTGACTTGAAAATAAACACACAAATATGTTAAAAAAAATATTTTAGATACAAAAGACAACATCACTTTCATTAAGTAGAATTGCCAACTCTAATAAGTGCAATTAATTTTTTATTTATCGCTTTTAAAAAGAGTTGAAAAAATAAAATATAATATTAAACTAGTTACAAATATTGTAAGAATCGAAAGAAAAATTTTTCTAAAAATAAACTGAACATTTATAATATCCCAAATTGCTAATAATGAAATTATAGCAAAAAAAACAATAAGAACAATTAACAAATATCCAATAGTCTTTTTTAAAAGCTGATTCATAAATTTTTATTTTTTAAATAATTTATTAAAGTTTCAAGAGAATCGAATCGCTCAACAAATTTATTGTCTTTTTTAATAACCCACAAAACTTTTTTATTGTTTTGTAAAATTATTATCTTAAAACCACTATCAAAATTAAAATTATATTTCGCTATAGCACTACAAGTACACAGGTAAGGGATTCCGTCGCCAATAATTGGAATTTTTGTAAAGTTCATTTTTCTAAGCAAATTGTTACAAATTAAATGGTCAGTTGTTAAGTATAATTCTTCTGGTAACACAAACTGATATTTATTGTTTTCAAAAATTATTATTTTATGAACATAGGGGAAAGTTTCATCGTAAAAATGCGAGGAAAAAATTATAATTTTATCTTCAGATGCTTTTTTTAATAAAAATTTGTAAATTAATTCCCTATTTTCCTTATCTAGGTGTGAACAAACTTCGTCAAGTAGTACAACTGGATTATCTCTAATAAATATTCTTGCGATATTCACTAATTGATATTCCCCATCGCTTAATTGGTGCACATAATCATACGATTTATGAATAATATTTAGCTCTTCAAGAATATGTTTTATATTTTCTTCTTTTTCTTTCTTATTTTTCTGTTTATATAGTCCAAATTTAACAAAATCAACTACTTTAATATAAGGTACTTTATGATTTACAGCAGGTAAATACGATACATATTTTGAAACTTCAGAACCAGTTAGGTTGTTTAGAATAATTTTATTATATTCTATTTCTCCATCGATAGGTTTTTGTAAGCCGGCTATTGTTTTTAAGAATGTTGTTTTTCCAATACCGTTATTTCCTATTAGTGCTATTAATTGAGAACTTTTAACAGAAATGTTTAACGTATAAGAAGGTATAATAAACGTTTTTTTTCTGATTTTATATCCGCATTTAAGGTTAAAAATATTTAATTCCATAATTCTTTACGCTTTAGTATAATGCTTACAAGTATTGGCAAGGCTAATAATGATATTATAGAATTTAAAGGTAAACTTTGACTTTTAGTAAAAATAATAAATAACTGAGATAAAATATCGGCTACAAGCATAAATATACATCCTAAAAGAGCTGAAGATATAAGTAGAATTTTATGTATATTTTGTTTAAAGATTAATCTCGACAAATGAGGAATAATTAAACCAATAAAAGAAATAGGACCATAAAACGACGTGGATAATCCTATTAAAATTGAAGTAATAAAAAGAATAAATATTCTAAAGCTTTTAATATTTAATCCAGTTAATTGAGCTTGTTCGGTACCTAATAGCCATATATCTAATGATGTAGAATTTTTATAAAGAACAAATAATACAACTAATGAAAGTAATAATAAAAATAATCCCTGACTAAGAGTTGCAGCACTTAAACTTGAAAAGTTCCATATTATAAACGATCTTAGTTTATCTGATAGAGCAGTACTTTGAATAATAGCTATAATAGAATTTGTTAAGGTAGCCAATAGAATGCCAACGATTAATAAAGAAACTTCGTTTTTAATTCTATACGATACAAGTAATATGAAAAACATATATACAACTGCACCAAATCCAGCAATAAAAGGAACACTAAGATTGTATAGATAGTCATAAAAATAAGAAATTGAATAAAAAAGCATAGTATATATAGCCATCATAAGAGCACTACCAGAACTAATTCCTAGAACATAAGGATCGGCAAGAGGATTACGAAAAAAAGTTTGCATCAATACACCGGCTATACTTAAACATAAACCTGCTGAAATAGCATTAATAACTCTTGGAAGTCTAATGTTATAAAGTATTTGGTATTGTTCTGAGTTTGGCGTTAATTTAAAAATCATAAACTCAAAAAGTTCTTTAAAAGTAATAACGACTTGTCCACACAACAAATCAATAATACTGAGAAGTAGTATTAAAGCAACAAAAAAAAATGTTGAATATTTATAAAAAAAACTCAAAATAAATTTTAACACAAAGTCGGGGTGAGTGGACTCGAACCACCGCCCTCCACGTCCCGAACGTGGCGCGCTAACCAACTGCGCTACACCCCGTTATTTAACTGCAAAATTAACAATTTTTCTTTAAACTCTTTTTTACTACATTTGCAAATTCGTATTGTCTTATTTATTTAAAAAATTATTTTTCAATGTATAATAATATTATTAGTGAAGTTTCAAATAAACTTACAAGTAACGAAACGTTTAACAAAAAAATAATGTGTTCTATTTTTAAGCCTTTGCCCGATAATGAGGTTATAAAAGAAATTATTAAACTTCTTTTTCAAGTTTTATATCCAGGCTATTTTTTCGACTTGCCCAAAACAATTACTATAAAAACAAATGTAGAGTATATTCTCGAAAGATTATATGGTTTAATTATTGACCAAATTCACCGCTGTTTATGCCTTTCTTGCAAATACGACAACAAAGTATGCAACCAAAATGTAAATGATATTGTGGAAAGTTTTTTAAAAAAGCTTCCAACAATTCAAGAAAGATTGGCTACCGATGTTATTGCAATTTACAATGGCGATCCTGCAGCTAAAAGTTACGACGAAGTAATTCTTTGTTACCCTGGTCTAAAAGCAATCACATGTTATAGAATTGCACATGAACTATATAATTTAAATGTTCCATTACTGCCACGAATAATAACTGAAATAGCACACTCCGAAACAGGAATCGACATTCATCCAGGAGCTAAAATAGGAGAATATTTTGCTATTGACCACGGAACAGGGATTGTTATAGGCGAAACAACAGAAATTGGTAATAATGTAAAAATATATCAAGGAGTTACATTAGGAGCCAAGAGTTTTCCGCTCGATGAAAATGGTAATCCAATTAAAGGTATACCACGACATCCTATTGTAGAAGATAATGTAATAATATACGCCGAGGCTACCATTTTAGGAAGGATAAGAATAGGCCATCATTCTATTATTGGTGCAAATCAATGGATAACTTCCGATGTCCCTCCCTATACTAAAATCACTTCGATTTAACAAACCTGACCATATTGTCCAGCAGGGACTCGAACCCCGACTAACAGATCCAGAGTCTGCTGTGCTACCATTACACCACTGGACAATATCGTTGTCCGACCAGGATTCGAACCTGGACAGGCAGAACCAAAATCTGCAGTGCTACCATTACACCATCGGACAAAATTTCAACTACAAAGTTACAATTTTTTTTTATTATAAAATATTTTTTTTTTTGTAATATATTTGCAAAAAAAACTATGAAAAATTTATTAATTTTAGTAGCATTAATTTTAAACTTATTTTGTTATTCGCAAGTATCAATTAGTCCTACAGGTACAGACCCTGATAACAGTGCGGGCCTTGATATTAATTTTACCGACAAAGGGTTGTTAATACCAAGGGTTAGTCTAACTTCAACTACTTCTACTTCGCCAATTAGTGGAACGCCTGCTACATCGTTATTAGTATATAACACCGCTTCTCAGAACGATGTTACACCTGGCTACTATTATTGGAACGGAGTTAAGTGGGTAAGATTACTTTTTCAGAATTGTCTAACACCTATGTACGTACTTAAAACTGATAATTCATATAACGTTACATGCTCACAGATTTATGATAATGGAACTAATGTTGGTATTAACACCACTAATCCTCAAGCAAAATTACATGTTGAAAGTGGTCAGTTTTTAACAAGAAACGAAAATAATTGGTCTAATCATGTTTCTTATGTTTTTTCAAATACACATCACCCAGCATGGGTTGGTGTTAGGGCAAGAGGAACTTATACAAATCCACAAGAACCTCAATCGGGCGATATATTGGCACATTTTACAGGTAGAGGTATTGGAGATCCATGGCTAAACTATGGTGGCGCCGAAATTACAATTGTTGCAGAAGAAAATTTTACTTTAAGTAATCGAGGTGCATCTATTCATTTTAATACCACTACAAATGGCACTAACAATCCTACACGCAAAATGATACTAACTAATAATGGAATGTTAGGTATTGGCGAAAATTACTATCCACAATTCACGCTTGATGTAAAAGGAAGCGCAAGGCTAAATAATATGCAAACTGATGGTGCAAGATTAATTTGGCGCGGTGGAGTAAACGGTTCTCAAGAATATAGAGCGCGTGTTGGCACAAATGGGCAATTAGGTTTCTTCCCTATTGAGCTAGGAAACCCAGGTTATGTTGGCGAACCACTTGTATTAACTCAAAATGGTAGAGTTGGTATAAATAATATGCAAAATCCTCAATATCCATTACATATCGGTAGCAATGGTGCAACAAATACAACTTTACTTGCAATGAGCGACAATTCAAGAACTTTTACTATACAGTTAGGAAATAACTTAGGG